>LSIB01000126.1 GCA_001556025.1 Rhizobiales bacterium CCH3-A5 | reverse complement strand
GGAATCCCGGCCGGTCAATTATCGGAATGATGGCCGGTCGGAATCGGAATCCGCAGCATGGCCGGCGCGCTCCATTGATTTTGTCAACATGGAAACAGTATTAACGTTTGATTCATCGGATTTTTTGTCAACAAACCAAAGTCAATAACTTGTGATTTCTGAGTGATAAATGCCCATGACAGCGTCCCGCAGTCGGCAAAGGAAAACAAATCAATAAATGAACCGCTTATTGGGGGAGTGTACATGTCGTTTTTAGCAAGATCACGTTCTGTCGCGGCAAGTGTCGCGGCCTCGGGCCTCGCTTTGGCGCTGTCGTCGATGACCGTCAGCGCCCAGGACCAGACCGCGCGACTTGAAAAGCTGATCCGCGATCAGCAGCGCCAGATCGAGGCGCTGCGGCGCGAGGTTGGCGGCATCAGGACGCAGAACGCGCGCCGCACCCCGGCGGCGCGCAATGTCGTCACCAAGGATGGCGTCGTCGCCAAGGCCGACGACGAGCCTTACGTGCTCAAGGGCGGCCTGCCGCGGAGCTGGCGTCTGCCGGGCACCGATATCGACGTCAGGATCGGCGGCAAGGTGAAGGCCGATGTGATCGGCCGCGTCGGCGGCGACCCGTCGCTGGGAGCCGAGGACCTGTTCGCGGTCGCCGCCATCGACACCCGTCGCACTCGTATCGGCGACTCCGCCTTCCGCATCCACGGCCGCGAATCGCGCTTCAACATCGAGTTTTCCAAGAAGGAGACGCCGCTGGGGCCGGCCCGCATCCTGCTGGAAGGCGACTTTTTCGGCGCGGCCGGCAACCAGATCGCGTCGAACTCGGATTCCTTTCGGCTCCGCCACGCCATCGTCGAGGTCGGGCCGCTGCTGGCCGGCCAGTGGTGGACGACCTTCTACGATCCGGGCGCCTACGCCGAGACGCTCGATTTCGCGGGCGCGGGCGGCCAGACCTTCATCAGGCAGGGCGTGGTCAGGCTGCAGCACCGCTTCGCCAACGGCTTCTCGATCGCCGGTGCGATCGAGAACCCCGAGGGCAGGGTCCAGTTCGGCCCGGCCGCAGCCGTCGTCTCGAGCCGCGACACCACGCCCGATTTCGTCGGCAATATCCGCTATCAGGGCGCGTTCGGCCACATCCAGCTCGGCGGCGCGGTCACGCAGACCAATGCGCCCAACGGGGTCTCGGGAGACGAGGTCGGCTATGCCGGCACGCTGCATGGCCGGCTCAACCTGCCGTTCCTCGCGCCCAAGGACAATATCCGCTTCCAGGCCACCTACGCCAATGGCGCGACCCGCTATATCCAGGAGACGGCGGGCTTGACGGCGGGCGTGCTGCCGAGCGTGTTCTACAATCCGGCGACGGGCCAGGCGGAGACCCAGAAGACCTTTGGCGGCTATGTCGCCTTCCAGCACTGGTGGACGAACGAGCTGCGCAGCAACCTGGTCTATAGCTATGTCCGCTCCGATCTGCCGCGCTTCGCCTCCGCCGTGACCTTCAAGCACAGCCAGTATGGCGCGGCGAACCTGATCTGGAGCCCTTGGGCCGATCTCGATCTCGGCATCGAGGTGCAGCACGGCCTGCGAGAGGACCGCGACAACGCGCGCGGCCGCCAGACGCGGGTTCAGTCTTCGGCGACCTACAGGTTCTGAGCGTGTCGGGCGGCGGGCTCCCCGCCAGTCCCGATCGGTCGGCCGGCGATGCACCGCCCCCGCATCGCCGGCCGCATTGTCATGGAGCGACGGTGCGGTCTTGTGTCAGGCGCGCAGCGCTTCGAGCGATTGCACGATATGTGACGCCAACCGTTCCGCCGCTGGGCTGGGTTGGCCCGGCGCGGCATAGAGCACAATTTCGGCATCGGCGAGGGCCGGCAGCCGGTTCGACAGCCGGTCGAGCACGGTCAGATCGGGCGGGATCATGCCGCGTGGCAACACGCTGACGCCGAGCCCCGCGCGCACGGCCGCGTGCTGGCCGGCCAGACTCGGACTGGTCAGGACGACCCGCCAGTTGCGGCCCGCGATATCGAGCGCCGCCAGCGCGCGCTTGCGGTAGATGTCGGGCGCCGGCGCGAGCACGAGCGGAAGCGCCGCCTGGTCGTCGAGCGGCTGGAACCGCGAGGAGGCGGCCCAGACCAGAGGCTCGCTCCAGATGCCGGTGCCGCCGCCGAAGGCCGGCTGCGGGTCGCGCTTGAACAGGATCAGGTCAAACAGGCCGCGACCGAAACCAGCGAGCAGATTGACCGAGAAGTCGCAGGTGACCTCGAGATCGATCCGCGGATGCGCCCGTGCGAAGCGGGCGAGGATGTCGGGCAGGTGCCAAGTGGCGAAATCCTCGGGAGTGCCCAGCCGCAGCCGCCCCTCGATGTCGGGCGCCAGCAAGGCCGTGCGCGCCTGCTCGGCGAGTTGCAGGATCGGGCGGGCATGCGCCAGCAGCGCTTCGCCCGCCGGCGTCGGCACGATCCGCCCGGCGCTGCCGCTCCTGCGTTCGAAGACGCGCTGGCCGAGGGCGGTCTCCAGCTTGCGGATCTGCAGGCTGACCGTCGATTGGGTGCGCCCGAGCCGCTCGGCCGCGCGCGTGAAGCCGCCATTGTCGAGGACCGCCGCGAAGCTGCGCAGCAACTCGAGGTCGAAGGGCGGAAGCGGAAAAGGCATCGCTCATCCATTCATTGGAAAGATCAATCAATTCAATTATCGGACTGGCGTTCTGTCAATCATCCCGCGCTGCTAGTGCCCGCCCATCGCAACGATGGAGCATCGCGTGGCCAGCCTCGACATCGCCTTTCAGAACCTGATTTCCCCGATGACGCTGTGCTTCGTGCTCGGCGTCGTGGCGGTCGCCATCCGCAGCGATCTGGCGCTGCCCGAACCGGTCGCGCGCTTTCTCTCGCTTTATCTGATGCTGGCGATCGGCCTGAAAGGCGGGGCCGAGCTGGCGCAGGCACCCATGGCTACGGCGCTTCCGGTCTTCGCCGCTGGCCTTGCGTTGACGCTTGCGATTCCGCTCTGGGTCTATCTCGCGCTCAGGCGGCTGACCGGGCGCACGGCCGCCGACTGCGCCGGCTTCGCCGCCCATTACGGCTCGGTCTCGGCCGTGACCTTCATCGCCGCCACGGCGTTTCTCGACAGCGCCGGTATCGCCCACGGATCGCACGCCACCGCGCTGCTGGCGCTGATGGAAGCGCCGGCGATCGTCGTGGCGATCATGCTCGCGCGCCGTGCCGAGGGAGGCGCGGCGTCGGCCGGCGGCGTGCTCGGCAGGACGCTTTCGAGCAAGAGCGTCGTCCTGCTGGCCGGCGGCCTGGCGATCGGCGCGATCGTTGGCCCGGCCGGTCTGCAGCCTGTCAAGCCGCTCTTCGTCGATCTGTTTCGCGGCCTGCTGTGCCTCTTTCTGCTCGATCTCGGCCTCCAGGCGGCGCGGCAGGGCGCGGCGATCCGGCAGGCGGCTCCGATGATCCTCGTGCTGGGGGTCGCTGTCCCGCTGGTCAACGCGGCGCTCGGGCTGGCCCTGGCCTCGGTCATCGGGTTGTCCGTCGGCGAGGCGACGATCCTGGCGACGCTTGCCGCCAGCGCCTCCTATATCGTCGCGCCGGCCGCCATCCGCAGCGCCTTGCCGGAGGCCGATGCAGGTCTCGCGCTGACGGCGGCGCTGGCGGTGACCTTTCCGTTCAATCTCCTGGTCGGGCTGCCGCTCTATCTCGGCGCGGCGCGGTTGCTGGTCGGATGATCGTCATACGCCGCCCGGATGACGGCCGGCTCGGCATGGCTGACCAGCCGGCAGACCTGCGGCCGCGCCAGCCTGACCGCGCGTTCGATCGCATCCACCGCCGCATGGACTGCGGCGACGTCGAGCGCCGGATCCACGCGGCAATGGTAGTTCACCACCAGCCCGTTGACGGTCTGGCGCACGCGCACGCTGTGGATGTCATGGACCGGGCCCTCGAGGCTCGCCGCCTCGCCGGCGAGCGCCTTGCCGATGTCCTCGACCGTCTCCCAGGCGGCGTTGTGGCCTGCGGGCAGGCCAGTCTCCATCGGCTCGATATGGGTTTCGACCTCGGTTTCGCCGCCGAATTCGGCGCGGATGGCGCTTTCCAGTCGTGTCGCCACCTCATGCGCATCGCCGAGCGGCAGCTTCGCATCGACCTCCATGTCGAGGCTGACCGAGAGCCGCTCGCCGATCGAATGGACGCTGACATGGTGGACCGGAATCCTGAGCTTGAGCGCGATCAGCAGCACACGCTCCAGCGCCGTCTCGTCGTCGACCTGGATCGGATTGGCGGCAATCGTCATCTCCGCCCCCGGCTGCTCGCGCTCGACGGCGTCGAGCAGGGCCTGCTTGATCGCGACGACCCGGTCCAGCGGCAGGGTGCGCGAGACCCGGATGCCGATCTCCCCGAAGACGCGCCCGCCGGCCGGCCTGACCTTGATGGCATCGACCGCGACGACGCCGGGCACGGCGGCGACCGCATGGCGCAGGCGCTCGGTGACGCCTTCGGGCGCGGCGTCGAGCAACGTGTCGATGGTGCGCCGCCCGAGCTTGAAGGCCGACAGGGCCATGAAGGCGGCGATGGCGAAGGCGGCGACCGTGTCGGCCCTGGCGAAGCCCAGCCATGAGGCGACGAGCCCCGCCAGCACCAGCGCCGAACCGACGAAATCGGCCGAGAAATGGGTCGCCTCCGCCGCCAGCGCCTCGCTGCCGGTCTCGGCCGCCACCTGCGTCAGCGAGCGCCAGCGCACGGCGTCAACCACCATCGAGAGCAGCATCACGCCGATCACCACCGGCGTCACCGAGACCGCGCCGAGCGCGCCGGTCCACAGCCGCGAGCCGGCCTCCCACAGGATCGCGCCGGCGAGCGCAAACAGGATCGCGGTCTCGACCAGCGCCGCCAGCGCCTCGACCTTGCCATGGCCGTAATGATGCTCGTCATCGGCCGGCTTGTCGGCGGCGCGCACTGCAAACCAGGTGAACAACGTCGAGCCGATGTCGATCAGGCCCTGCAGCGCGTCGGTCAAAAGCGCGAGCGATCCGGAAAGCACGGCCGCCGCGCCCTTGGCGAGCGTGAGCAGCAGCGTCGCCATCACCGAGAGAATGGCGGCGCGCTGCTTGATCCCGGATATCGTCGCCGCATCGAGGCGCGAAGGTCCGCCTTGCGTGTCGGTCATGGCTCTCTCGCGCCGTCTCTCTTGGACTGACCCGCCTGAATGGGCCAATGCTCTTGAACCCGAAGCGTGTCGCCCGATCTAGAGGCGAGATCAACCCGCAGACATTTCAAAGCAAGAGGCTCTCCCCGATGCGCTATCTCCACACCATGGTCCGCGTGACCGATCTCGACGCCGCGCTTGATTTCTACGTGACCAAGTTCGGACTGGTCGAGACCCGCCGGATCGAGAGTGAGAAGGGCCGGTTCACGCTGGTCTTCCTGGCCGCGCCCGACGATCTCGACGCCGTCAAGGCCACGGGCTCCCGTGGCCGCCCGACGCTGGAACTGACCTACAACTGGGATCCGGAGACCTATACCGGCGGCCGCAATTTCGGCCATCTCGCCTATGAGGTCGACGACATCTACGCCACCTGCCAGAAGCTGATGGACGCCGGGATCACGATCAACCGCCCGCCGCGCGACGGCAACATGGCCTTCGTCCGCTCGCCCGACAACATCTCGATCGAGCTGCTGCAGAAGGGCGAGCCGAAGGCGCCCGCCGAGCCATGGGCGAGCATGGCGAATACAGGGGTGTGGTGAAGCTGAGCTTGCCCATGATATCTCGCGTTGATATCATCGTCTGATATCAGGAGATCATCATGGGCATACTCGTCAGGGACGAAGCGATCGACCGCGACGTGCGCGAGCTCGCTGCTCAAGACGGCCTGACGCTTCAGGGTGCGATCGGTCTGGCCGTGCGTCTCGAACTGGAGCGACGCGCCGAACGGCGGAAGATCGTGTTCGACGCAGCAGACAAGGCACGGGCCCGTCTCGCGAAGTTCAATCTCAAGGACGACGGGATGTCTCATAAGGAGTTCTTCGATCGCGAATACGGCGACGTCTGATGTTTCTGGACGCCTCGGTGATCCTGGCCATTCTGCTGAAGGAGGCTGAGGGTGATGCCGCGCTCGAGGCGATCGTCCTATCGCCGCGCGTAAGGTCTTCGCCTGTGGCCGTCTTTGAGGCGTCGGCCAGGCTGACGCGACAGGGGGCGACGTTCGGCGAGGCGCTCGCTGCCGTTCTCGAATTCATCGATGATGTGCGGGGAGATATCATAGACCTCGGTGAGGTTGCGATGAGGGCGGCTCATGTCTGCGCCTCGCGCTATCATCATCTCACCGGCCATCCTGCGCGCCTCAACATGGGCGACTGTTTCGCCTATGCGGCTGCGAAAACCTCGGGTCTCAAGCTGGCCTACAAGGGCAATGACTTCGTCCATACCGACATCGACGGCGTCCGCTTTGGACCTTGAAGGCATATGGAGCGTGTGGCCGTGACCAGATCCCTCCTCGGCACGCTCGCCGACGGCACGCCGATCCACGAGGTCAGGCTTCGTACGCCGGCCGGCGCGCAGGCGACGATCATGGAGTGGGGCGCCGTGCTGCGCGACCTTGTCGTGCCCCGGCCCGATGGCGGCAGCCAGCGCGTCGTGCTCGGTTTCGACAATCTCGCCGACTATGTCGCCCACTCGCCGCATATGGGCGCGATCGCCGGCCGCTTCGCCAACCGCATCGGCGGTGGGCGCTTCACGCTCGACGGCAAGGCCTATCAGTTGCCGCTGAACCAGAACGGCCGGCATTCGCTGCATGGCGGCGGCAAGGGTTTCGGCAAGCGGCCCTGGACGATCCTCCACCATGACGAGGCCAGCGTCACGCTGGCTCTGGTCTCGGCCGATGGCGACGCCGGCTATCCCGGTGCCCTTTGCGTCTGGTGCCGCTACAGCCTGCATGGCGAGGCGACCTTGCGGATCGAGCTCTCCGCGACGACGGACGCCGCGACCATCGTCAACCTCGCCCACCACTCCTATTTCAATCTCGATGGCGGCCCCGACATCCTCGACCATGGACTGGAGGTCCGCAGCCACCTGATGACGCCGGTCGATGCCGACCTGATCCCCGACGGCTCGCTCGCCGATGTCGGGGGAACGCCTTTCGACTTCCGGAAATCCCGCCCGATCCGGATGGTGGGACAAGACGGCGCGCGCATCTGGTACGATCACAACTACATCCTGCAACGCGACCGCTCCGAGCCGAGCGCGGCAGTCGGGCTCGATCTGGCGCATGCCGCGACGCTGCGATCGGGCAGGAGCGGGCTCAGCCTGCAGCTTTGGACGACCGAGCCGGCGCTGCAGGTCTATGACGGCGCCAAGCTGAACACGCCCGTGCCGGGTCTCGATGGTGTGCCCTACGGTCCAAACGCCGGCATCGCGCTGGAGCCGCAGCACGTCCCGGATTCGCCGAACCTGCCGCATTTTCCCTCGGCCGTGCTGCGGCCGGGCGAGGTCTACCGGCAGGTGAGCGAATACCGCTTCGGAGCCGATGGCGCGTGAGCGGCGTCTTCTGCCTCGGCATCGCCACGCTCGACTATGTCTACAGCGTCGAGACCCTGCCGACGCGCGGCGAGAAGTACCGCTCGCGCGATCTCGCGGTGGTCGGCGGCGGCTGCGCCGGCAACGCCTCGGTCGCGATCGCGCGGCTCGGCGGCCGCTCATGGCTTGCGACACGGCTGGCCGACGATCTGACCGGAGACGGGATCGTCGCCGATCTCCAGGCCGAGGGCGTCGATGCATCCGGGTCTCTGCGCGCGCCCGGTTTACGCTCTCCGGTTTCGGCCATCCTGGTCGATGCGGCGGGCGAGCGCATGGTGGTGTCCTATTCCGATCCGACCATGCCCGAAGACACAGGCTGGCTGCCGAGCCATCTGCCCGGAGGCGCGAACGCCGTGCTCGCCGATACGCGCTGGGGCGAGGGGGCTCTCGCGGCTCTCCGGCTTGCGCGGAAGGCCGGCGTACCCGGCGTGCTCGACGCCGACCGCAAGCCGCCTCATCCCGATCTCGTCGCGACCGCGAGCCATGTCGCCTTCAGCCAGCAGGCACTGCGCGAGGTCTCGGGCGAGGACGATCCGCGCGCCGGGCTGGCAAAGGTCGCCGACGGCGCATCCAACTGGCTCGCCGTGACGCTCGGCAAGGAGGGCGTGCTCTTCGTCGATAACGGCACGGTCGCCCAGATACCCGCCTTCGCCGTGGAGACGGTCGATACGCTCGGCGCAGGCGATGTCTGGCATGGAGCGTTTGCGCTGGCGCTGGCGGAAGGGCAGAGCGAGCGTGACGCGATCCGCTTCGCCTCGGCCGCGGCCGCGATCAAATGCACCCGCTTCGGCGGGCGTCTCGGCGCGCCGCGCCGGGACGAGATCGAGCGCTTTCTGGCGGCCAATGGTTGAGCGCAGCGACGCGCGCTCCCTTCTGCCTAAAATTGAGGCGCGATTTGCAGCGCGCCCCCTTGCCCGGCAAAAGGCCGCGCGAAAGATTGTCGTCTCTGTCGCAGTCTGGACGTTCAATGTTCGCGCCGCCCATCCCCGCAGCCCATGATCCGCTCCTGCCGGCCTATGTCCGGGCGGCAGGAGGCGTGCGGCTGCGCTTCGGCCTAGGCGGCGGCGGGACACGCCGCCGGGAGGTCGCCGAATCCGGCGGTTACCGCGCCCGTTTCCCGACGAACTATGACGAGACCTGCGAGGCGGTGCTGATCAACACCGGTGGCGGCATGGCTGGCGGCGACGTGATGCGCGTCGAGGCCGCGCTCGACGCCGGCAGCCATGCGATCGTCACCAGCCAGGCGGCGGAAAAGATCTATCGCAGCCAGGGCGACGACACCCGCATCGAGACGGTGCTCTCGGTGGGGGAGGGCGCGACACTGCACTGGCTGCCGCAGGAGTGCATCCTGTTCTCGGGCGCGCGGCTTTCCCGCAGCCTGACGATCGATCTTGCGCCGTCGGCCTCGCTCGTCGCCTGCGAAAGCGTGTTCTTTGGTCGTGCTGCGATGGGCGAGAGCCTGCTGCGCGGCAGCGTGCGCGACCGCTGGCGCATCCGCCGCCAAGGCAAACTCGTCTTCGCCGACGATCTGCGGCTGGAGGGCGCGATCGCGAGCCATCTCGCCAGGCAGGCGGTTGGAGCCGGCGCCCGCGCCGTCGCGACGCTGATAGCGGCGGGTCCGCCAGCCCTCGGGAGGCTCGGGGAATTGCGGGAAACGATCGCCGGCGACGCGTTCCGCGACGTCGAGGCCGGCGCGGGCATCGTCTCCGATCTGCTCGTCATCCGTCTCCTCTCATCCGACGCGCAGGCGCTCCGTCGCGCCCTCGTCACGCTCGTCGGGCAAGTGACCGGCCGTGCGCTGCCGCGCACCTGGTCAATCTGAGGAGAGCATCAATGCTGGCGATCCAGGGTCTGAAATGCATCTATGACACCGGCGCGCGGGGCTGGGCGATCGAGCTTTCGCTCAAGGCCGACGGCGAGGAGGCGGTGCGCCGCTTCGACGTCGATGGTCCCGAGGATGCGGAAATGCTGATCGAGGCGTTCGACGAATCCACTTCCAGCGCCTTCGATCCCGCCACCGGCGAGATCGTCTTCGCCTATGAATATGCCGATCTCGGCGACGATGAGGACGAAGACGAGGAAGACGGGTCCGAGGATGAAGACGCCGAGGAAGACGAAGAGGAAGAGGAGGTGTCGGAAGACGAGACCTCCGAGGACAAGAAGAAGGTGACTGCATGAATCTGACGCCGCGCGAGAAGGACAAGCTGCTCATCGCCATGGCCGCCATGGTGGCGCGCAGGCGCCTCGAGCGCGGCGTCAAGCTGAACTACCCGGAAGCCGTCGCGCTGATCACCGACTTCGTCGTCGAGGGTGCGCGCGACGGCAGGTCCGTCGCCGATCTGATGGAGGCCGGCGCGCATGTGATTTCGGCCGATCAGGTCATGGACGGCATCGCGGCGCTGATCCACGACGTCCAGGTCGAGGCGACCTTTCCGGACGGCACCAAGCTGGTGACGGTCCACGAGCCGATCCGCGGCGCGTCCGACGCGATGAAGCCCGGCGAGGTCACGACGCTGCCGGGCGACCTGATCATGAACGAGGGCCGCGAGAGCCTGTCTCTCACCGTCTCCAACACCGGCGACCGGCCGATCCAGATCGGCTCCCATTATCATTTCTTCGAGGCCAACCCGGCCTTGTCGTTCGAGCGCGACAGGGCGCGCGGCTTCCGGCTCGACATCCCGGCCGGCACGGCGGTGCGCTTCGAGCCGGGGCAGACGCGCGAGGTCAGGCTGGTGGCGCTGGCGGGCAAGCGCGAGGTCTATGGGTTCAGGCAAGAGGTGATGGGCAAGCTCTGACGGCGACGTTGGGCAATTGGAGGGCGGACCTATGCGGAAGAGATCGATCTTGGCGCTTGGGCTCGCGCTCGCGCTGCCCATGACCGCCGCGCACGCTCATCCGCCCGCCATCCTCTCGCCCGCCGGCGAGCGGGCCGTCGCCGAGGAGATCGTCGAATTTCGCAAGGCGCTGGCGGCCGCCATCGTCGCAAAGGACGCCGGCAAATTGCGCGAGATGTATGCGCCGGCCTTCGTCCACACCCATGGCTCGGGCAAGCTCGACGGCAAGGACGCCCGCATCGTCTCCGCGCTGGCCGGCGACCCCGTCATCGAGAACGCTCCGGTCGAGGACCTCGTCATCCGCGCGCCGAGCGACTGGACGGCGGTCGCGACGGGCGTCAGCCCGATCCGCTCGCTCGCCGACGGAAAAACCTATTCGTTCCGCTGGACGGCGGTCTATGTCCGGACGCAGGCGAGCTGGGCGCTGGCGGCCTCGCAGGCGACGCGGCTGGGCGAGGTGAAGCCATGATCTGCGCGATTTCTTGCATGCCCGGCAGGTCTGGGCACTTCTGCCTGTCCGTCCCGAGCTGAGGCCCCGCCCATGCCCTTCAACTATCCCCGCAACGCCTATGCAGCGATGTTCGGCCCCACCACCGGCGACACGGTGCGGCTGGGCGACACCGAACTCCTGATCAAGGTCGAGCGCGACTTCACCACCTATGGTGAGGAGGTGAAGTTCGGCGGCGGAAAAGTCATCCGCGACGGCATGGGCCAGAGCCAGGTCCGCAACGCCGACGGCGCGGTCGATACCGTCATCACCAATGCGCTGATCCTCGACCATTGGGGCATCGTCAAAGCCGATATCGGCATCAGGGCAGGGCGCATCTGCGCCATCGGCAAGGCCGGCAATCCCGATATCCAGGCCGGCTTCGGCAATTTCGACCCTGACGAGACCATCATCGTCGGCCCCGGCACCGAGGTCATCGCCGGCGAGGGCAAGATCGTCACCGCTGGCGGCTTCGACAGCCACATCCACTATATCTGCCCACAGCAGATCGAGGACGCCCTGATGAGTGGGCTGACCACGATGCTCGGCGGCGGCACCGGCCCGGCGCATGGCACGCTGGCGACGACCTGCACGCCCGGCCCCTGGCATCTCGGACAGATGATCAAGGCCGCCGACGCCTTCCCGATGAACCTCGCTTTTGCGGGCAAGGGCAATGCGGCGCTGCCCGGCGCGCTGATCGAGATGGTCGAGGCCGGGGCCTGCGCGCTGAAGCTGCACGAGGACTGGGGCACGACCCCGGCCGCGATCGACAACTGCCTCTCGGTCGCCGACGATTACGACGTGCAGGTGATGATCCACACCGATACGCTCAATGAGAGCGGCTTCGTCGAGGACACGATCAAGGCCTTCAAGAACCGCACCATCCACGCCTTCCACACCGAAGGCGCGGGCGGCGGCCATGCGCCAGACATCATGAAGGTGGCGGGCCTGCCCAACGTCCTGCCCTCCTCGACCAACCCGACCCGGCCCTTCACGGTCAACACGCTCGACGAGCATCTCGATATGCTGATGGTCTGCCATCATCTCTCGCCCTCGATCCCGGAAGACCTCGCCTTCGCCGAGAGCCGCATCCGCAAGGAGACGATCGCGGCTGAGGACATCCTGCACGATCTCGGCGCGCTCTCGATGATGTCGTCGGATTCGCAGGCGATGGGCCGGATCGGCGAGGTCATCACCCGGACCTGGCAGACCGCGCACAAGATGAAGGTCCAGCGCGGAGCCCTGCCGCAGGATGTCGGCACGGGCGCCGACAATTTCCGCGCCAAGCGCTATGTCGCGAAATACACGATCAACCCGGCGATCTCGCATGGAATCTCGCGCCATATCGGCTCGGTCGAAGTGGGCAAGCTGGCGGATCTCGTCATGTGGTCGCCCGCCTTCTTCGCGACGAAACCCGATCTGGTGATCAAGGGCGGCATGATCGCGGCTGCTCCGATGGGCGACCCCAACGCCTCGATCCCGACGCCGCAGCCGGTGCATTACCGGCCGATGTTCGGCGCCTTCGGCAAGGCCGTGACCTCGACCTCGCTGGTCTTCGTCTCTCAGGCCGCGATCGCCAACGGGCTGCAGAAGCGGCTCGGCACCGACAAGCAGATGGTCGCGGTCGAGAATGTGCGCGGCGGCATCTCGAAGAAGCACATGATCCATAACGACGCCACGCCCGACATCCGGATCGATCCCGAGACCTACGCTGTGGTGGCCGATGGGGAGCTTCTGGTCTGCGAACCGGCGAGGGAACTGCCGCTGGCGCAGCGCTATTTCCTGTTCTGAAGTCTCGTGACGGCAGGACTTAGCCGCACAAAGTCCGCGCGATTGCTGCGCCGCACGGCGCGTGCCACTCTCGCGCCGCGACGCTCCCCTATCCGAAAGCTCTCCATGGCCAGCCTTGCCTCCGTCGATTCCGGCGTCTCGCCAAAAAGCCTTCTCGCTGGTTTCATCGCCGCAGCGATCGCCGTCGTCATCTTCCATCAGGGCATGTTCCTGATCCTGAACCTCGCCGGGCTATTGCCGGCCAAGCCGTGGAACCTTGCCCCCACCGGCCCGCTCGCCGTGCCGACGCTGCTCAACCAGATGTTCTGGGGCGGGCTCTGGGGCGCTCTGTTTTCGGTCGTATGGCCGCATCTGCCGACGCGCGCCTTCTGGTCAAAGGGAATGATCTTCGGCTGGCTCGGGCCGATGCTGCTCGGCAACTGGCTGCTGCTTCCGCTGATCAGGAGTACCCCTTACTTCGCCGGTTTCGTGCCGATGCGCATGCTGGTCAGCGCCTTGATCGCAGGCGCTTTTGGCCTCGGCCTCGGCTTGATCTACGAGCAGTTGCGCAAGCGGATCTGAGCGCCGGATTCATCGGTTGCGTCCACGAATGGTAAACCCCACGGCACGGCGCGTCGCATCCGCGCAGGCATTTCGACTGTAGTCGGGGAAACGCAATCCCCGGTTGTTCTGGAGTCGCCTGCCTTATGTCCGATCCGGTTATCGTCATTGCCCGGGCGCAAGTGCGCCCGGATTCGCGCGAGCTTTTTCTGACCGCCGCCCAGATCTGTATCGAAGCAACCCGCCGCGAGCATGGCTGCCTCGCCTACGACATGCACGAGAGCGTCAGCCAGCCCGGCCATTTCGTCTGCGTCGAAAGCTGGGAGCAGCGCAGCCACGTCGATGCGCATATGCGCCAGCCGCATCTTCTCGCCTTCCTGAAGGTCGCGGGGGCTTGCGTCACGCAGCCGCCGGTGATCGAAGTGATTGAGCCGCGATCGGTCGATCGCCTCTGATCACAGACATTCGGATTGCACCATCATGCTGCGCGCCACCTCCGTCGTTCGCAAAGCCGCAGTCAAGGCGGACCGCATCATCGATACCCTGACGCTCGACCATGAGGATCGCGGCCGCCGGCGTCTGGCGCTGAAGGGCGACGCCGGCCTCGATATCCTGCTCGATCTCGACAAGCCGACCGCGCTCAACGACGGCGACGCGGTCAAGCTGGAGGATGGCCGGCTCGTCCTGATCAGGGCCGCCGCGCAGAGCCTGCTGGAGATCCGCGCCGACAACCCGTTGCGGCTGATGCGCGTCGCCTGGCATATCGGCAACCGCCACACCCCTGCCGAGATCACGGCCGACGCGCTCTACATCGAGAACGACCATGTCCTCGCCGAGATGGTGCGTGGGCAGGGCTGTGCGATGACGGTGGTCGAACGGCCGTTCCAGCCCGAGCGTGGGGCTTACGACCACGATCATGCCAATTGCGATCATCCAAGCCACGATCATGGAAGTCATGATCACGGCAGCCATGCCCATCACGATAATGCCCATCACGATAATGCCCATCACGATCACGCCCATCACGGACATGATCATGCCGGCCATCGTCACGCCCATGCGCACAGCCATGCCGAGGCTCATGCCCACACCCACGCCCATGCCCATGGCGACGATTGCGGCTGCGGGCATGATCACCACGCGCACGACCATGGCCACAAGCATGGCGCGGCGCACGGCCACAAGGGCCACACGCACGATCACTGAGGCCGGCCATGTCGGCTCATCTTCCCTTGATGGTCTGGCTGTCGCCGTCCTTCCCCGTCGGTGCCTTCGCCTATTCGCACGGGCTGGAATGGGCCTTCGAGGCCGGCGACCTGACCGATGCCGCGACCCTGCGCGACTGGCTCGAGGCGCTCGTCCAGCAAGGCTCCTTGCGCAACGACCTGATCCTGTTCGCCTGTGCCCATCGCGCGGTGGGCGCGGGTGGCGAGGGGCTGCCGGAGATCGCCGAACTCGCCCTGGCGCTGGCGAACTCGTCCGAGCGACGGCTGGAGACGGTGACGCAGGGCAATGCCTTCGTCGCGGCCCTGCGCGCCGCCTGGCCGTGCGACGCAACCGAGCGCTTTCGTGCGCTCTGGCCCGGCGACATCGCCTATCCGCTCGCCGTCGGCGTCGCCAGCGCCGGCCATGGCCTGCCGCTGCGGCCTTCGCTCGAGGCCTATGGGCTCGCCTTCGTCGCCAATCTGGTCTCCGCCTCGGTCAGGCTCGGCATCATCGGCCAGACCGACGGACAGCGCATCACGGCGGCGCTGGTGCCGGCCCTGAACGTGGCCGCCGGAGCGGCGGAAACAGCCACGTGCGATGATCTCGGAGGCTGCTGCTTTCGCTCCGACATCGCGGCGCTGCAGCACGAAACCCAGTATTCGCGGCTGTTTCGCTCATGACCCTCGTGATAGCTGTCCTGCTCTGTTGGCTTCTGCTCGTGGTCGCGGCCCTTCACGCCTATTGGGGCGGCGGCGGGCTCTGGCCGGCGGCGAGCGAGCGGGAACTGGTCGCGACCGTCATCGGCCATGCGCAGGCGCGGCGCATGCCGCCGCCCTGGCTCTGCATACTCGTCGCGATCGCGATCGGCGTCGCGGCGGTCTGGCCCATGCTGCTGGTCGGCGTGGAGCCGGGCGCGCCGTCTCGGCCGCTGATCGTCGCGGGCGGCGTGGCGATCCTGCTGGTTTTCCTGCTGCGCGGTCTGGCCGGCTATTTGCCTGTCTGGCGTCGCCTGCATCCGCAGGAGCCCTTCGCGGCCTACGACCGGCGCTTCTACGCGCCGCTCTGCCTGCAGGTCGCTGCGGGCTACGCCATTCTTCTGCTGCAAGGACGCTGACGCATGACTCGCTCTCCCCATGGCCCGCTCCGCGTCGGCATTGGCGGCCCGGTCGGCTCCGGCAAGACCGCGCTGATGGAGGCGCTGTGCAAGCGCATGCGCGCGACCTACGATCTCTGCGCCATCACCAACGACATCTACACCAAGGAGGATGCGCGGCTGCTCACTGTCGCCGGCGCGCTGCCGCAGGAGCGCATCATGGGCGTCGAGACCGGCGGCTGCCCGCACACTGCGATCCGCGAGGACTGCTCGATCAATCTGGCGGCGGTCGAGGAGATGCGCGGCAAATTCCCGAACCTCGACATGATCCTGATCGAGTCCGGCGGCGACAATCTCGCCGCGACCTTCTCGCCTGAACTCGCGGACCTGACGATCTATGTGATCGACGTCGCGGCGGGCGAAAAGATCCCGCGCAAGGGCGGGCCGGGCATCACCCGCTCCGACCTGCTGGTCATCAACAAGACCGATCTCGCCCCTCATGTCGGCGCGGATCTTGCAGTCATGGACCGGGATTCCAAGCTCATGCGCGGCAGAAGGCCCTTCGTCTTCACCAACACGCGTGAGGGCGAGGGCGTCGATGTGGTGGTGGATTTCATCGAGACGGCGGGCGGGCTGAAGCCCGCGCGCCCTGCGGCCTAGGAGATGGCTATGACGACGAAAGCGATGCTGACAGGTCTGGCGCTGGGCGGATTGCTCGCCGGCCCGGCCCTTGCTCACACCGGCGTAGGCGCGGTTCACGGCTTCGGCGCGGGCCTCCTCCATCCCCTGACCGGGCTCGACCACCTGCTCGCCATGGTCGCGGTCGGCCTCTGGGCCGGGCTGACCGGCGGCCGGGCGCGGCTGGCTTATCCGTTCGCCTTCGTCGCCATGATGCTTGCGGCCGGATGGTGGGGCATGACGGGCGCGAACCTGCCCGGCGTCGAGACCGGCATCGCGGTCTCCATCGTCATTCTCGGGCTGGCCATCGTCTTTCGGGCCACGCCGCCGCTGGCGGCGGGCGCGGCCGCATGCGCCATCTTCGCGATCTTCCATGGCCACGCCCATGGAGCGGAGTTGCCGCAAGGCGCGAGCGGGATCGGCTATGCGGTCGGCTTCGTCCTCGCCACGGCCGGCCTGCATGCGACCGGGCTCGGTCTGGCTGGGCAGCTTGCGCGCTTTGCTCCGCTCGTCACCCGCGCCATCGGCGGTGGGTTGGTGGTCGCCGGCGTCGCCATTCTCGCCGGATAGTCGCCCCGCACGGTTGGCGGATCATGAGGTCGGACCTGAAAATCCTGATCGTCGACGCCAGTCCGGTGCGCGCGGCCATCATCGACGAGGGCCTGCGCGAGGCCGGCTTCACCGACCTCGTGCGCATCGGCGCGACCAACGGGCTCGTCGCCGCGATCGAGCGGCATGACCCGGACGTCGTCGTGATCGACCTCGAGGACCCCAGCCGCGATGCGCTCGCCGACATGTTCCTCGTCTCGAGCCATGTGAGGCGGCCGATCACCATGTTCGTCGATCAGTCGGATTCCGCCTCGATCGAAGCTGCCGTCGAGGCCGGCGTCTCCGCCTATATCGTCGACGGCCTGAAGAAGGAGCGCATGCAGCCGATCCTGCAGACCTGCATCAGCCGCTTCAACGCCTTCCGCAAATTGCGCGACGAACTCGACGAGGCCCGCTCCCAGCTCGAGGACCGCAAGACGATCGACCGCGCCAAGGGCATCGTCATGAGGCTGAAAGGCCTCTCCGAGGACGAGGCCTACGCCCTGATGCGCAGGACCGCGATGAACGAGAAACGCAAGATCGGCGACATCGCCCGTTCGATCATCACGGCAGCCGAGGTGCTGAAATGACGCTCCACCTCAGGGTCGGCTTCATGCCGCTGGTCGATTGTGCGCTGGTCGTGCTGGCGAAGGATGAGGGCTTCGCCGAGGCGCAGGGGCTCGATCTCGAACTCGTGCGCGAGGTCTCCTGGTCGAACCTGCGCGACAAGCTCAATGTCCGCCTTTTGGACGCCGCCCATATGCTGGGTCCGGCTGCCGTCGCGGCCACGCTTGGCCTTGGCGGGGTCAAGGCCCCGATGGCTGCGCCGATCGCCCTCAATCTCGACGGCGCGGCGATCACCGTCTCGCTGCGGCGCTTCGAGGAGATGGCGCGCCTGGCCGATGGCGACATGGCCGATCCGGCGGTCTCCGCGCAGGCGCTGGCCAGGATGGTGGCCCGCCGAAAGGCGTCGGGTCTGCCGCCTTTGACCTTCGCGGCCGTCTTCGGCTTTTCCAGCCACACCTATCTCCTCTGCGAGTGGATGGCCAAGGGCGGGGTCAGGCTCGGCGAGGATGTCCGCTTCGAGGTGGTGCCGCCGCCGCAGACGGTCGAGGCGCTGAGCAGCGGCCGTGTCGATGGCTTCTGCGCCGGCGCGCCCTGGAATGCGGCGGCGGTCGCGGCCGGCGTCGGCGCGATGGTCCATGCCAGCATCGATCTGCGCCGGAACTGCCCTGACAAGGTGCTGGCCTGGCGCGCCGACGACGCCGAACGCCGCGCGGCGGCCGTCCGCAAGCTCAGCGCCGCCATCCTCGCCGCCAGCGACTGGGCCTGCGATCCCGGCAACACGGAGCGCTTCGCCAGGCATCTCTCGGCGCCGGACCGGCTCGCTCTCCCGGTCGAGATTCTCGAACCCGTCCTGCGCTTCGAACTGAGGCAGGGCGCAGGCCGGCCGGCCCGTCAGGTGGACCGCTTCATCCGCTTCGACCGCGCGGCGTTGCGGCCGGACCCCGCCCATGCCGACTGGATCCTGGCAGGCATGGAACAGGCCGGTCAGATCGTCCGCACGGCCGATATGACGGAGCAGGCGCAGGCGGTGTTTCGACCCGCCCTGTTTCCGGGCGGCGAACTCTGACGTCTCCGGCCTGCGCATTTTTTGAGCGGATGCGGTCGCTTTGTGCGCCGCAGCATTGCGCGTCCATGACGGCTCGCCTTGATCCGTCCTCATCCAAGTTATTGTAATTCATGGAGGCCGCCGAGCGGAGCAAGTTGGCACGATCCTTGTAGGGTTTGGTGCAACGCGGCCAATGCTGCCCGCGCCCATCCAAACGAATTGCACAGCAACGCCGCTGTCGAAAGGTGCCTCACGGGCGCGTTTCGCGCGGCGTTTTTCGTGTTGGCGGGTGGCGGGCAGACGGAATTCAACGAAGCGAGGCATCGATGACGCAGACCACCGAGACCAGGACCACGAAAGCCGGCACGAGCCGCCGCAGGCTGCTTCAGCTTTCGGGCGCGGCGGCCCTGTTCCAGGCCGCGAAGATGACGCTGCCGGCCGGCGCGTTCGCGCAAAGCTCCGGCCCCGAGGTCAAGGGCACGCGCCTGGGCTACATCGCGCTGACGGACGCTGCCCCGCTCATCATCGCCAAGGAAAAGGGCCTCTACGCCAAATACGGCCTGCCCGACATGGACATCGCCAAGCAGGCGAGCTGGGGTGCGACGCGCGACAACATGGCGCTCGGCTTCAAGGCGAACGGCATCGATGGCGGCCACATCCTGCGTCCGAAGGCGCATCTGTATTCGACCGGCAAGGTCATGCAGAACAGCCAGCCGCTGCCGATGTACACGCTACTGAACCTGAACGAGGACGGGCAGGCGATCTCGGTCTCCAATGAATACAAGGACCTCAACGTCCAGAAGGACGCCTCGCCGCTGAAGCTCGCCTTCGAGCGCAAGAAGGCCGCCGGCAAGGAACTCACCGCCGCGATGACCTTCCCCGGCGGCACGCACGACCTCTGGATCCGCTACTGGCTCGCCGCCGGCGGCATCGACCCCGACACCGACATCAAGGTCATCGTCGTGCCGCCGCCCCAGATGGTGGCGAACATGAAGGTCGGCAACATGGACTGCTTCTGCGTCGGCGAGCCGTGGAACGAGCAGCTCGTCAACCAGAATATCGGTTACACCGCGCTGACGACCGGTGAGCTCTGGTCGCGCCATCCCGAAAAGATCCTCGGCATGCGGGCCGATTTCGTCGACGCCAACCCAAAGGCGACGCAAGCCATCCTGATGGCGGTGATGGAAGCCCAGCAATGGGCCGACAAGCGCGAGAACCGGCAGGAGCTGGCCGAGATCGTCGGCAAGCGGCAGTGGTTTAACGTTCCCACCAACGACATCAACAAGCGTCTCCTCGGCGACATCAACTACGGCAATGGCCGCGAAGTGAAGGGCACGAACCTCCAGATGAAGTTCTGGGGGGAGGGCGGCACGACCTCCTATCCCTGGAAGAGCCTCGACACCTGGTTCGTCACCGAGAACATCCGCTGGGGCAAATTCGACGCCAACACCGACATCAAGGCGCTGGTCGACAAGACCAACCGCTCCGACCTCTGGCGCGAGGCCGCAAAGACGCTGGGCGTGGCCGGCGCGCCGACCGGAGACTCGCGCGGCGTCGAGACCTTCTTCGACGGTGTGAAGTTCGATCCGGCGGCGCCGATGGACTATCTCAAGGCCCTTAAGATCAAGCGGATCGCCTGATCCATGGCCGAGCCGCTGGTCATCGTGGGGAAGGGCATGGCCGCGACGCGGCTGGTTGATGAGCTCAGCCAGCGCGCGCTCGGCCGCTATTCCATCGCGGTGATCGGCGAGGAGCCCCGACTCGCCTATAACCGGGTGCTGCTCTCGCCGCTGCTGGCGGGCGAGATCGCCGCGCCCGACATCGAGCTGAAGCCCGCCGCCTGGTGGAGGGCGCGCGGCGTCTCGACGCTCTATGGTCGCGCGGTCGAGAGCATCGACCGCGCCGACAAGACGGTCACGCTCAGCGACGGGCTCACCCTGCCTTACGCCAAACTCGTCCTCGCCACGGGCTCGAAACCGCTGAAGCCGCCCTTTCCGGGCGGCGATCTGGCCGGCGTCGCGACCTTCCGAGACATGCGCGATGTCGAGACCATGCGGGCTTATGCCGAACGTGGCGCGCGCATCATCGTCATCGGCGGCGGCCTGCTCGGGCTGGAGGCCGCCTATGGACTCTCGAAAGCCGGTGGGCAGGTGACGCTGCTGCATCTGGTCGATCGCCTGATGGAGCGCCAGCTCGACGCCGAGGGCGCAGGGTTGCTGGCGTCGGCCATGGCGGCTCGCGGCATCTCGGTGCGTCTGAACAGCGCCACCAAAGGCTTCGTCGGGACCGACAGGGTCGAGGGCGTCGAATTGCAGGACGGCACGATCATCCCCGCCGATCTCGTCGTCATCGCCATCGGCGTCCGCCCCAATGTCGAACTGGCGAAGGCCGCCGGGCTCAATATCAATCGCGGTATCGTCGTCGATGACGAGATGGCCAGCAGTGAGGCCGACATCTTCGCGATCGGCGAGTGCGCCGAGCATCGCGGTAGCGTCTACGGGCTGGTCGAGCCGGCCTATGAGCAGGCGCGCGTGCTGGCGACGAACCTTGCCGGCAAGAGTGCGGCCTATGCCGGCTCGCTGCTCTCCACCAATCTCAAGGTCTCAGGGATAGGCGTCTTCTCGGCGGGCGAGTTCGAGGCGGCCGGCGACGCCGAGACGGTCGTCCTTCGCGATCCGGCGTCGGGCATATATCGCAAATTCGTGCTCCGCGAAGGCCGGCTCGCCGGCTGCATACTGATCGGCGATACGCGTGGCGCGCTGTTCTATCTCGGCCTGATCCGCTCTGGGCAGGACATATCGGCAATCCGCGCCGACCTGCCTTTCGGCGAGCCCTACTGCATCAGGGAAGCGGCCTGACATGCGAATCGACGGCGCGCTCCCCGGCCCCGGCATACCCGATGCGGCCATTCGCACGACCTGCCCCTATTGCGGCGTCGGCTGCGGCGTGCTGGCGACGCCCGACGGCAAGGGCGGCGCTGCGATCGCCGGCGATCCGGCCCATCCCGCCAATCTCGGTCGGCTTTGCTCCAAGGGCTCGGCGCTCGGCGAAACGCTGGGGCTGGGTGCGCGCGTGCTGCATCCGCTGATGCGGAACAACTCCGGCGGTTATGATCGCGTCGATTGGGAGGTGGCGCTCGACGCCGTCGCGGACCGCCTTGGGGCCATCATCGCGAAGGACGGCCCGGAGGCGGTCGCCTTTTACTTGTCCGGGCAGCTGCTGACCGAGGACTATTACGTCGCCAACAAGCTGATGAAGGGTTTCATCGGCTCGCCCCATGTCGACACCAATTCGAGGCTCTGCATGTCCTCGACGGTCGCCGGCCACCGACGCGTGCTCGGCTCTGATACGGTGCCCGGCAATTACGAGGATCTCGATTCCGCCGACCTGATCGTGCTGGTCGGCTCCAACACCGCCTGGTGTCATCCGGTGCTGTTCCGGCGTATGCAGCAGAACAGGACCGGGCGCGGCGCAAAGCTCGTCGTCATTGATCCGCGCGTCACCGCGACGGCCGACGACGCCGACATGGTGCTGCCGCTGAAGCCTGGCTCCGACAGCGTGCTGTTCGCAGGGCTGCTGGTGCATCTCAGCGATGCCGGCCTCACCGACCAGACCTATCTGGCCCGCCATGTCTCAGGGCTGGACGAGACGCTGGCCAACGCCCGCACGATCGCACCCGATCTCGCCACGATCGCACGGCGAACGGGGCTCACGGCCGCCGAGATCGCCGCCTTCTACGCGCTCTGGGCAGGCACGCCCGCCGTCGTCACGGCCTGGAGCCAGGGCGTCAACCAGTCGGCGCAAGGCACCGACAAGGTCGCCGCGATCCTGCATTGTCACCTCGCGACGGGCCGCATCGGCCGGCCCGGCGGCGGGCCGTTCTCGCTTACCGGCCAGCCCAACGCGATGGGCGGGCGTGAGGTCGGCGGGCTCGCCAACATGCTGGCTGCCCATATGGGCTATTCGGCCCCCGAGATCGACCGCGTCCGCCGCTTCTGGAACGCGCCGAACATGGCCCAGACCGAAGGGCTCAAGGCGGTCGCCATGCTCGACGCCGTGGCCGACAGGCGCATCAAGGCCTTCTGGGTGATGGCGACGAACCCGGCCGTCTCGCTGCCGCGCGCCGACGATGTCATGGCCGCTTTGCGCGGGCTCGAGCTCTTTGTCGTCTCCGAGAACGTGCTCTCCAACGACACGCTGGCCGCCGGCCCGCATCTCATCCTCCCCGCCGCCGCCTGGGGCGAAAAGGACGGCACGGTCACCAATTCCGAGCGCCGCATCTCGCGCCAGCGCGCCTTCCTGCCCCTGCCCGGCGAGGTCAGGCCCGATTGGTGGATCGTCAGCGAGGTCGCCCGCCGCCTCGGCTTCGAACAGGGCTTTGGCTACACGCAGGTCTCGCAGATCTACGCCGAACACGCCGCGCTCTCGGCCTTCGAGAACGCCGGAACCCGCGATTTCGACATCGGCGCCCATGCCGCGCTCCAGAAGCGCGCCTATGATGGCTTGAAACCCGTGCAATGGCCGGTCCCTCCAGGCCAGCCCGCGGGGACGGCGCGCCTCTTCGCCGATGGCGGCTTCTTCACGGCCGACGGTCGCGCGCAGATGAAGCCGCTGGCCATGCCGGCGCTGGCGGCCGCGACCAGCCCGGCTCATCCCCTGCTGCTCAACACCGGCCGCGTCCGCGACCATTGGCACACCATGACGCGCACGGGCCTGAGCCCGCGCCTGTCGGCCCACATCAGCGAACCCACCGTCCATGTAAATCCGTCGGACGCCGTCGCTTACGGGTTGACCGAAGGCGGCTTCGCCCGGGTCTCGAACGCCCATGGCGCGGTCGTGCTCAAGGTCTCGCTCGACGCCGGCCTGCAGCCCGGCTCGCTCTTTGCGCCGATCCACTGGTCGGCGCAGACGGCCTCGCATGCGCGCATCGGCGCGGCCGTGCAGCCGGCCTGCGATCCGTTCTCCGGCCAGCCCGAGATGAAGGCGACGCCGTCGTCGATCGCGCCAGTGGTCTATGCCTTGCAAGGCTTCGTCATCACGCGCGCGGCTTTCGCGCTGCCGGACGGAAGCTGGTGGGCCAGGGTCGCGGTCGAGGGCGGCGAAGGCCGGCTCTTCGCCGGCGACACATCGATTGAAAGCTGGATGGAGCATGTTCGCGCCGCCTTCGGCACGGACGGCCTCGCAGAGATGATCGACCGGAACGCCGGGCTCTATCGTTGCGCGGTGATGCAAAACGGCCGGCTGGTCGCGGCTCTGTTCCTCGCGCCTGCCGGCCGCGCGCCGCTTTGGGACACGGTCAAGGCGAGCTTCGCCGATGGCGCTGCCGTCCCTGAGAACCGCCTGGCCCTGCTTGCCGGCCGCGCGCCGGGCGGCGCGGGCGATCCTGGCCCGACCGTCTGCGCCTGCTTCGGCGTCGGCCTCAACGTCATCCGCGCGGCCTTCGCCAGCGGCGGCGCGCTGACGCCTGAGGATATCGGCCGCCAGCTCAAGGCCGGCACGAATTGTGGTTCCTGCCTGCCTGAAATCCGGCGGCTCGGCGCGCAGACGCGCGAGACGGTGGCCGCATGAGCATCGCTTACGACGAGACCAACCAGAGGAGATCCGAGATGGGTCAGGCTGTTCTGAAGACCGCCACAGCGGGGGCGAAGGTCGTCGCCCTGCCGACGATGCAGGCCGAGGTGGTGACGCTTCCGGCTGTTGCGTCGAGGCCGCTGCAGGAGCGCTTCTCGCCTTGGCTCAGGTCGATTCTGGTCAACGTGCTGCCGCCGCTGGTGACGGTCGCGCTGATGCTGCTGTTCTGGGAGATCGCGGCCTCGGGCCCGCAATCCTCGCTGCCGCCACCCTCGAAGATCTGGACCGAGGCGAAGGATCTGATCGTCGAGCCGTTCTTCTGGGCGGGCTCGCAGGATATCGGGCTCGGCTGGCGCATCCTGGTCTCGCTCCAGCGCGTCGCCATCGGCTTCAGTCTGGCGGCCGTCGTCGGCATCCTGCTGGGGGCGCTCGTTGGCCAGTCGGTCTGGGCGATGCGGGGCCTGGATCCGGTCTTCCAGGTGCTTCGGACCGTGCCGCCTCTGGCCTGGCTGCCGCTCTCGCTGGCAGCGTTCCGCGACAGCCAGCCCTCGGCGATTTTCGTGATCTTCATCACCGCGATCTGGCCGGTGATCATCAACACGGCGGTCGGCATCCGCAACATCCCGCAGGATTACCGCAACGTCGCGCAAGTGCTGCGGCTGAACCAGGTCGAGTTCTTCTTCAAGGTCATGGTGCCCTCGGCGGCTCCCTACATCTTCACCGGGCTTCGCATCGGCGTCGGCCTGTCCTGGCTCGCCATCGTCGCGGCCGAGATGCTGACTGGCGGCGTCGGCATCGGCTTCTTCATCTGGGATGCGTGGAACTCCTCGCGCCTGTCCGACATCATCGTGGCGCTCGTCTATATCGGCGTCGTCGGCTTCGTGCTCGACAAGCTCGTCGCCTTCATCGGCTCCGTGGTCACCCGCGGCACCATCGTGAACTGAGGAGAGCCGATATGAGGGCGCCCTATCTGAAGATCGACCATGTCGACAAGCGCTTCCAGCGCGGCTCGGCGACCACCGAAGTCCTCAAGGACATCAACCTCGTCATCGACAAGGGCGAATACGTCTCGGTGATCGGCCATTCCGGCTGCGGCAAGTCGACCCTGCTCAACATCATCGCGGGACTGACGCCTGTCAGCGCTGGCGCGGTTCTGTTGGAAGACCGCGAGGTCTCCGAGCCCGGACCGGAGCGCGCGGTCGTGTTCCAGAACCACTCGCTGCTGCCCTGGCTGACCGTTTACGACAACGTCGCGCTCGCGGTGAACAAGGTCTTCGGCGCTACGAAGAGCAAGGCCGAGCGGCATGACTGGATCATGCACAATCTCGACCTCGTCCAGATGGGGCATGCAAAGGACAAGCGCCCGGCCGAGATCTCGGGCGGCATGAAGCAGCGCGTCGGGATCGCGCGCGGGCTGGCGATGGAGCCAAAAATCCTGCTGCTCGACGAACCGTTTGGCGCGCTCGACGCGCTGACCCGGGCGCATCTGCAGGATTCGATCATGCAGATCCATGCCTCGCTGGGAAACACGATGATCATGATCACTCATGACGTGGACGAGGCGGTGCTGCTCTCGGACCGCATCGTGATGATGACCAACGGCCCGTCGGCCCGCATCGGCGAGGTGCTGGACGTGCGGCTGGAGCGCCCGCGAAAGCGGCTCGAACTGGTCGCCGACCGCACCTACATCGCCTGCCGCGAGGCTGTGCTGAAGTTCCTCTACGAGCGGCATCGCTTCGTCGAGGCGGCGTGAGGCGCTGTCGGATAAATCCATGACCACCGATTTCACCCCCGACCAGAAGCGCTATCTCGAGGGCTTCATGAGCGGCATGCAGTCCGCGCGCGCGGCGCGTGGCCTGGGCCCGCTCGGCGGTGCGCCGGCCGCAGGTCCAGCAGCGCCCTCCGGCCCCGATAAGGAGCATCAGGAGGCGCAGGCAAAAACCGTCGCGGCCGGGGGCAAGCTCGTCGATCAGGAGAAGTGGAAGGCGGCCGAACACCCCTTCGACGCTTATGCCCGCTTCAAGGCGCAGGCCGAGGCCGGGACCTATCCCAAGCCCGAAGACAATTTCCGCTGGCGCTATCACGGGCTGTTCTATGTGGCCCCGGCGCAGAACAGCTATATGTGCCGGCTGCGCATCCCCAACGGCATCCTCAAAGCCTGGCAGTTCGCGGGCGTCGCCGATCTCGCCGAGCGGCTCTGCGGCCCCTATTCGCACGTCACCACCCGCGCAAACCTGCAGGTCCGCGAGATTCCCGCCGAGAATGCGCCGGCGCTGATCGAGGGGTTGGCCGATCTCGGCCTCACCGCCAAGGGCTCGGGCGCCGACAACATCCGCAATGTCACCGGCTCGGCGACCGCCGGCATCGACCCGCTCGAACTGCTCGACACGCGCCCCCATGCCCGCGCCTGGCACCACCACATCCTGAACGATCGCTCGCTCTACGGGCTGCCGCGAAAATTCAATGTCGCCTTCGACGGCGCGGGTTCGATCGCAACGCTTGAAGACACAAACGACATCGGCTTCCAGGCGATCGAGGTCGGGGAGGGCGCGTCCTTCGAGGGGCAGCCGGTCGAAGCCGGCATCTGGTATCGCCTCGCGCTCGGCGGCATCACCGGCCATCACGACCTCGCCCGCGACACCGGCGTCATCGTCGCGCCGGGCGATGCGGTCGCGGTGGCCGATGCGATCGTGCGCGTCTTCATCGCCCATGGCGACCGCACCAACCGCGCGAAGTCGCGCTTGAAATATGTGCTCGACGCTTGGGGCTTCGACAAATTCCTCGCCGCCGTCGAAGAGAAGCTCGGCCGCAGGCTGGTCCGGCTCGATGCGACCTTCGTCAAGCCGCGTCCCGTCTACGACCGGCTCGCCCATATCGGCGTTCATCGCCAGAGCCAGCCGGGTCTGAACTGGATCGGCGTCGCGCTGCCTGTCGGCAAGCTCACGGTGGCGCAGATGCGGACGATCGCGGATATCTCGCAGACGTGCGGCGATGGCGACATCCGCCTCACCGTCTGGCAGAACCTGTTGATCTCCGGCGTCCCCGACGCGCGGGTCGACGACGTTCTCGCCAATCTTCAGGCCATCGGGCTCTCCGCCGAAACCTCGATCCTGCGCGCCGGGCTGATCGCCTGCACCGGCGCGACGGGCTGCAAATTCGCCGCCGCCCACACCAAGGAGGACGCGCTCGCCATCGCCGCCCATTGCGAGCCGCGCCTCACGCTGGATGCGCCGGTCAACATCCACCTCACCGGCTGCCACCATAGCTGCGCCCAGCACTATATCGGCGATCTCGGCCTGATCGGCGCAAAAGTACCGGTCAACGAGGATGGCGACACCGTGCCGGGCTACGACGTGCTCGTCGGCGGCGGCTATGGCGTCGACGGCGGCATGGCGCGGCCCTTTCGCGAGAAGGTGAAGGCGGAGGAGGCGCCGGCGCTGGTCGAGGCGATCCTGCGCAGCTGGACCGTGCATCGCGCCGGGCCCGAGGAGAGCTTCGTCGCCTTCGCGCGGCGGCACGAGATGGACGCCTTCAGGGCGCTGGTCGCCAGCACCGGAGATGCCCCATGACGCTCCAGACGCCCAATCCCATCGTCCAGGTCCTGCCAGAGACCGCGCCCTTCAGCGAGGAGCAGCGCTCCTGGCTGAACGGCTTCTTTGCAGGGCTGCTCTCGCTCGACAATGCTGGCGTCAAGGCGCTGTCGGCCGAAGAGAACGCCGCCGTGATGGGGCAGGCCGAGGATGACGGCGCGCCTTGGCACGACCCGGCGATGGACCTTTCCGAGCGCATGAAGCTCGCCGAAGGCAAGCCGCTGCCGCGAAAGCTGTTCGCGGCGATGGCCCAGCAGGATTGCGGCCAGTGCGGCTATGTCTGCGAGACCTACTCCGCGGCGATCGCCTCCGGAGCCGAGGCGCGGCTCAATCTCTGCGCGCCCGGCGGCAAGGACACGCTGCGGCAGGTCAAGGCGCTGATGGAGGAGGGCGGGGCGGCTGCTCCGGCCGAGGCGAGTCCGGCCGCGCCGGCCGGCCCGGTCGGCCGCTGCCGCGAGAACCCCGCGCTCGCAACTTTCCTCTCGCGCCGCAAGCTCAACGGCGAGGGCTCCGAGAAGGAGACCTGGCATGTCGAGTTCGATCTGTCGGAATGCGGGCTCGACTACATCGTCGGCGACGCCTTCGGCATCGTGGCGCAGAACGATCCGCGTCTCGCCGACGCCATCATCGCGCTGCTCGGCGCGCGGCCGGACGCCATCGTCAACGGCAAGACGCTCCGCGAGGCGCTGGTCGCCGACGTCGCGCTCGGCCCCGCGCCCGACGCGCTGTTCCAGCTCATCTCCTATGTGACCGGCGGCGAGACGCGCGCCAAAGCCAAAAGGCTGGCGGCGGGCGAGGATCCCGACGGCGATCTCGACCGGCTCGACGTGCTCGGCGCGCTGCACAAGTTCGGCCAGGCAAAGCTCTCGGCCGAAGCCTTCGTCGAAGCGCTCGATCCGCTGCAGCCAAGGCTCTACTCGATCTCATCCTCGCATGTCGCGACGCCTGGCAAAATCACGCTGACGGTCGACACGGTGCGTTACAAGATCGGCTCGCGCCCGCGCTGGGGCGTCGCCTCCACCTTCCTCGGCGAGCGCGTCCAGCCGGGCGACAAGGTGCCGGTCTATGTCCAGCGCGCGCATGGCTTCGGTCTGCCGGCGGACCCGGCGACGTCGGTCATCATGTGCGGCCCCGGCACCGGCGTCGCGCCCTTCCGCGCCTTCCTGCACGACCGCAGGGCGACGAAGGCGCCCGGCAGAAACTGGCTCTTCTTCGGCCACCAGCGCCGCGCGAGCGACTTCTTCTATGAGGACGAACTGACTGCCATGAAGGAGGAGGGCGTCCTGACCAACCTGACGCTGGCCTGGTCACGCGACGGCTCCGAAAAGATCTATGTTCAGGACCGCATGCGCGAGCGCGGCGCGGAACTCTTCGCCTGGCTGGAGGGAGGCGCGCATTTCTACGTCTGCGGCGACGCCAAGCGCATGGCCAAGGATGTCGAACGTGCGATGGTCGATGTCGTTGCCGAGCATGGCAAGCGCTCGGCCGAGGAGGCGGTGGCCTATGTCGCAAGCTTGAAGAAGGCCGGGCGTTATCAGGCGGATGTGTATTGACGCGCGAGCTTCAAATGATCCGCCGCCGCAACCAGCCGCCGACCTGCTCCACCGCCACGACGAGCGCGAAGACGGCGAGGATGATCGTCAGCGCCGTGTCGTAGTCGAACAGGTCGAAAGCCACTTTCAGCTCGACGCCGATGCCGCCGGCACCGACCAGCCCGAGCACGACCGAGGCTCGCGTCGCCTTTTCCACGCAAAATAGCGAGGTCGCGATAAAGGAGGGCATGGCGTTGGGCACGACGGCGGAGAAGATCAGCCCGCTTCTGTTCGCACCGATGGTGGACAGCGCCTCGCGCGGCCCCTTGTCGGTTTCCTCCATCGCCTCGGCGAAGAAGCGTCCGGCATAGCCGATCGTGTCGATCATCAGCGCCAGAACGCCCGCCGCGGGCCCCAACCCGACCGCGATGACGAAGAACAGCGCCCAGATCAGGTCCGGCACGGTGCGGAAGAAGGCGATCAGCCCGCGCGCCAGCGTCCGGACGATCGGGTGCGGCGAGAGCCCGTCCGCCGCCAGCACCGCAAGCGGGAAGCTCAGGATCAGTCCGAGCACGCAGCCCGACACCGCCATCTGGAAGGTCGTCGCCAGCGAGGCCAGGATCTGTTCGAGGCGCGAGAGATCGGGCGGGAACATCCGGGTCAGGATGTTGCCCATATAGGGCACGCCCCGGATCAGCTTTTCCGCCGAAAGCTCCGAGCCGGAGAACGACCAGACCACGAGCGCAATCGCCAGGAACGAGCCCATGAAGGCGACCGCGCTCGGCCGCGCGAAACGGTCTGGCCGGCCGGGCAGGCTGGACGACAGGCTCATGCGATCACCGCGACGGGAGAGAACGGGGCCGGCTCCGGCTCCTCGAAGAACGCCGCGAGTTCGGCTTCCGAGCAGGCTTCGGCGCGCCGGTCGAGCGCGATGCCGCCATCGGCTAGCCCGACGATCCGGTCGGCGAAGCGGCGCGCATGGGCCATGTGGTGCGAGACGAAGACCAGCGTCAGGCCCTTGTCGCGGGTCAGCCGGAACAGAAGCTCCATGATCTCGCGCCCTGCGCGCGGGTCGAGCGAGGCGTCCGGCTCGTCGGCCAGCACGAGTTCCGGCCGCTGCATCAGCATGCGCGCGATGGCGACGCGCTGCGACTGGCCGCCCGAGAGCGAATCGGCGCGTTGCATCGCCTTGTCGGCGAGCCCGACGGCCTCCAGGCAGACCATCGCCTCCTCGCGAACGGCCGCCGGAGCCAGCGCCTGCGACCATGTGCGCGGCCCTGAGCGGCGCGACTGCACGCCATGGACGACATTGCTGAGCGCGCTGAGGCGGGCGACGAGGTTATGCTTCTGGAAGACGACGCCGACGCGCGAGCGAAAGCGCTTGAGCCGTGCGCCCCGCAACCGACCAACCTCCTCGCCGAGAACGGCGATCCGGCCGGAATCAGCCTCGGCAAGTCGCACGACCATGCGCAGCAGCGTCGATTTGCCGGTGCCGTTGGCCCCGATCAGCGCGAGCGACTGGCCTGATGGCACGGTCAGGTCGAGCCCCGAGATGACGCTGCGCGCGCTGAAACTCTTGGTCAGCCCGGAGATGGCCACGACGGGCGCGTGTGCGCCCGTTGTCATCGTCGAAGCCGTACCGATCAAATCCATCACTCGATGAACTTGGTGAACTCGGTGATGCCGATCGTCGCGTAGATCGCGCGGACATAGTCGTAGTCGGTGTCCTTGACCTCGGGCAGGAAGACGCCGCCGAGGAACTTGCGGTTGTCGTCGGTGCCGGTGGTGACGGCCTTCATCAACTCCGCGCCATGGTCGAGGAAAACCTTGCGGATCTTCGCGACGGTTTCGGGCTTCACCTTCGGGCTGGCGATCATCACGTCGTTGGGCAGGTCCCGGCCGCGCGCCACGACGGCGAAACCGGTCTTGGTGTCGCTTTCGCGGATGCGCTGGAGATGGGTCAGGTTAAGGCCGATCGCGGCGATGTCGCCGCGCTTCAACGCCTCGACCGCGACGTTGCGCTTCACGAAGACCGGCTTGTAGTCGACATTGTATTTCAGGCCGAAATCGGCGAGCGCCTGCGCGGGGCCGAGATGCTGAGAAGTCGAGCCGATCTCGCCGAAGGAGATGGTCTTGCCCTTGAGGTCCGCGACCGACTTGATCGGCCCGCTGGCGAGCACCGCGACCTGGCTGAAATAGTCCGGACGCTGCCAGCCGACGACCGGAACCGCCTGTGTGCGGGCCTTGAACACGACGTATTCGGCCGGGCCGGTCAGCACGAAATCGAGCTGGCCGGCCGACATCGCCTCCACGGCCGCCGTGCGGCCCGAGACCGCGAAGAACTGTACCTTGAGGTCGGTCAGCTTCTCGAATGCGGCCTTGAACGGGCCAAATTCGCGCTGCAGCGATTCCGCGCCGTCGATATCGGTCACGGCGAAGCGGATCGTCTCCTGCGCCTGCGATGGGGCAGCGAGGGCAAGCGTCGCGCCAAACAGCGCCAGGGCCAGCGGCTTGAACATGGTCGTCCTCCCTTTGTGGATCAGGAGGCGCTAGAGAGCCTGCGCGACGACGCGGTGACGGCCGCGCGACGGTTCGATGACGTTCATCGTCATCGCCCTGTCATGCTGGCTCGACATGGCGCACGTCCTTGGCATGACAGACGAATGGAGCCGCGCGTGGCGATCCTGATCCGGAACGGCGAGGCGCTTTTGCCCGAGGGGCTTGAGCGCGCCGATATCGCAATCGCCGACGGCGTCGTCGCCGCGTTCGACGCCACGCCGGACGGCAGCTCGCTCCGGCTGGACGCCACCGGCCTGCTCGTGCTGCCGGGCCTCGTCGATTGCCATGGCGACGCCTTCGAGCGGCACATCATGCCTAGGCCCAAAGTGTCCTTCGACATCGACCTGGCGCTGCGCGACGCCGATCGCGCCCTGCTGGCGAGCGGCATCACCACCGCCTTCCACAGCGTCACCTGGTCCTGGGAGCCGGGCCTGCGCAGCGCTGACAACGCCCGCGCGCTGCTGGCTGCGATCGAGAGGCTGCAGCCGGAACTGGGCGCGGACACGCGCTTCCATTTGCGCCACGAGACCTTCAATCTCGATGCCGAGCCGGAAATCCTCGACTGGCTGGCGCATGGCCGCGTCGGCGTTCTCGCCTTCAACGACCATACCGAGGGCACGCTGAAGACCCGCCACCGGCCCGACAAGGTCGGCAAGATGGTCGAGCGCTCCGGCCTGAGCGCCGAGGGTTTCGCGGAGCTGGTCGAGCGCGTCTATGCGCGCAAATCCGACGTTCCCGCTTCGCTGGAGCGGCTGGCGGCGGCCGCGCGGGCGGCGGGCGTGCCGATGCTCTCCCATGACGACATGACGCCCGACATGCGGCGCTGGTTCAGGGCGCTCGGCGTCGCGGTCGCGGAATTCCCGATCGACGAGGCGACCGCGCGCGAGGCCGCCGCCCATGGCGAGCCGATCGTGTTCGGCGCGCCCAACGTCGTACGCGGCGGCTCGCATACCGGCTGCCCCTCGGCCGAGGAGATGGTGCGCGAAGGACTCTGCACAATCCTCGCCTCGGATTACTATTATCCCGCGCTGGCGCTCGCGCCCTTCCTGCTGGCCCGGCGCGGCGCGGCTTCCCTCGCCGAGGCCTGGCGGCTGGTCTCGCAGGGGCCCGCCGAGGCGCTTGGCTTGAACGATCGCGGCGTCATCGCGCCCAGCAAGCGCGCCGACATCGTGCTGGTCGAGGATGCCCCCCAGCCGCGTGTCGTCGCCACCATCGCCGCCGGCAGGCTCGTCCATCTCGCCGACCAGCGCATCCTGGGGTGAAGCTGGAACCTGCGCCCGTCATTCGCGTCTAGCCATCGACGAGGTTGGCGAGGTGCGTGATGGCCAGGGCGACGACGGCAAAGACTGAAGCGAAGGCGACGACGCGGCTTAAGCGAACCAGGCCGGGCGATCTCTCGATCCAGCGCGAAGCGCGCGGCAAGAGCTTCCGCTATCTCGACGCCGATGGCGCGCCAATCCGCGACGAGGACACGCTCGCCCGCATCCGCTCGCTCGCGATCCCGCCGGCCTATCGCGACGTCCGCATCGCTGCGGCGCCGAACGCCCATTTGCAGGCAGTCGGCCATGACGAGGCGGGGCGGGTGCAGCACCGCTATCATCCCGACTGGGAGAAGGTTCGTGAAAAGCGCAAGCTGGCGCGGCTCGGGCGTCTGATCGCCGCGTTGCCTAAACTCAGGGAGGCGGTCGCGCGCGACCTGAAGGGCCGGACACTCACCCGTGACAGGGCGCTCGCCTGCGCGGTCGCGCTGATCGACCGCTGCCACATCCGGGTCGGCAACGAGACATATGCTAGGGATAACGGGAGCTACGGCGCATCCACGCTGCTGAAACGGCATGTCACCGTCACGGGTTCGGCCGTCTCGCTCGCCTTTCGCGGCAAGAGCGGCAAGGAGATCGCCTGCGAGACGAAAGACCCTGTCCTGGCGCGAACCATCACACTGCTGAAGGATCTGCCCGGCCGCAGGCTGTTCCAGCACCGCCGCGAGGACGGCACGGTCGCGGTCCTGCGCGCAGCCGAGATCAACGCCTATATCGGCCGCTGTGCCGGCCTGCCCGTCACGGCCAAGGATCTGCGCATGCTGGCGGCCAACGCCGCTGCCGCCGAACTTCTGCTCGCCGGAGAGATCGTCGCCAGCGAGACCGGCCGCAAGCGCCAGCTCGCCGACATCATGCGCGCCATCTCGCAGCGCCTGGTGAATACGCCGGCCGTGGTGCGCAAGAGCTATGTCCACGCCATCGTCGTCTCGTCCTACGCCAGCGGCAAGCTCAAGCGCTGTTTCGACAGGGCTCGCGCGCGCGGCAACTGCTCGCGGATCGAGCGCACGCTCGGCCTGCTGACGGCGTAGAAAAGGTCAGGCGGCGCGCCCGTCGAACGCGATGATCTCGATACCGGCGCGGTCGATCTCCTCGACGCAGTTCAGGTTGATGTAGATCGCGTCCTCGCCGGCATGCTCGGAATAGGGCTGCATGCCGCAGGTCCGGCAGAAGCGATGCACGATCGCGCGGCTGTTGAAGGTGTAGGCCGCGCTCGCCTCGGGCGCTGTCAGCAGCGTGAAGCGCTCCGTCGGAACCGCGCTGAGCAGCGCGCCCTTGCGGGCGCACAGCGAGCAGTTGCAGGAGATGGCCGCGCTGACCGCCCCCTCCAGCGCAAACGCAACGCGGCCGCAATGGCAGCTTCCATGGTAGATCATACCGGCCTGCGTCAGAGTTTCGCTGCCAGCGCGGCGAGTTGGTCGGCGCACTGGCCCCAACCCTCATGGAAGCCCATCTTCTCGTGTGCCTCGCGATCCTCGGCGCTCCAGTGGCGCGCGCGGGCGGTGTAGCGCGTCTTCCCGCCCTCGTCGGTGAAGGTCACGATCGCCGTCATGAAGGGTTTCTCCGACGGAACCCAGGCGCTGGTGTATGCGTCGGTGGTGACCAGCTTCTCGTCCTGGACGACCTCGAGATACACGCCGGGCAGCGGCATGTCCTCGCCGTCGGGCGAACGCATCGTGATCATGCTCGTACCGCCCGGCCGCACGTCGAGCTCGGCATGTGTGATCGTGTAGGGCAAGGGCGCGAACCACTGCTTCAGCAGCTCCGGCTCGGTCCAGCAGCGAAACAGGGCGCGGCGCGGGGCGTCGATCAGGCGCGTCAGGACCAGTTCGTGCTCGGAGCCGGGTGTTGTCGTCGTCATAGGGAGACACTCTTTTGCGTTGGCGGTTCGATTGGTTGCGAACCGGCCCTTGATCGGCCTCTTGGTCGTCTGATGCAATTACCTGCCAGACAATCGAGCCATCGGCGTCGCCATGCGACGCTGCGGAACTCGCAGGCATTGTCGCATGGGGTGGGACAGCGATCGACATGGTGCAGACGACCAATGGCAGTCCGGCGCGCCGCCGCGTCCTCGTGACGGGGGCGAGCCGGGGGCTGGGTCTTGCGATCGCGCACGGCTTCGTCGGCCAGGGCGCGACGCTCGCCCTGAACGGCCGCGACGCGGCGGCTCTCGAGGCGGTCGCGGCGAGCCTGCGCGCCGGCGATGCGCCGGTTGTGCTCGCTCCGGGCGATGTCGCGCGTGACGCGCCGGCGATCGTCGCGGCGGCGCAGGCCGGTCTCGGCGGGCTGGATGTCGTCGTCCATGCGGCCGCGCTGCGCGACCGCCGCCCAACCGGCGAACTTGATGCGGATTCGTTCGCCGCACTGCTCGACGCCAATCTGACGGGGGCCTATGCCATCGGCCGCGCGGCGATGCCGCATCTGGCGGCCTCGCAGGCGGGCCGCCTCGTCTTCGTCACCTCGATCGCGGCCATGGTGGCCCGCGCCGGCGACCCCGCCTATGCGGCGGCCAAGGGCGGGCTTGCGGCCCTGACGCGGTCGCTCGCCGTCGAGTTCGGCTCGGACAGGCTGACCGTGAACGCGGTCGCGCCCGGCTTCTTCGCCACCGAGGTCAACCGGGGTCTCGCTGCCGACCCCGCGATCACGCGGTTCATCGACATGCGGGTGCCGCTGCGGCGCTGGGGCCGGCCGGAGGAAATCGCGCCCGCCGTCCTGTTTCTGGCGTCCGCGGAGGCGAGCTACGTCAATGGCGTCACCCTCACCGTCGATGGTGGCCTCAGCGCGCGGATGTGAGCGCCGGACTCAGCCAGGCGTCGGCTTGAGCCGCATGATCTCGCGCGTCGCCTCGTCGCTCGCGTACCAGAGCCCGGTCCTGAGCGAGCCGGGCGTGACGTCCTGTGGCAGCACGAACACGCTCTGCACGGTGAAGAATGACAGAACGCCGACCGGCGTGTCGAAGACAAGCGTGAGGCCTGGCTCGTGCGGCTCGGGCAGCGGCTCGCGCGCATCCGCGCCATAGCGCAGCCGCAGCGCCTGTTCGACGCGGTCGATGCGCGGCCTCAGCGCCGGCCTTGTCCATTGCTCGATGCGGAGCTGGTTGAGCAGCGCGCCGCCGACGCGCCACGGGTCGCGCATGCGCGAGAGCAGCCCGCCCTCATGGCCAAGGCCCGCCAGCATGTCCCAACCGTGCGCGATGTCGGGCGCACCCGCCAGGAATTCGCGCATCACCATGGCGAAGAGCCATTGCCCGCTCGGGCTGAGCGAGACCATCCGCCAGTCGGCCCCGAAGACCATCCCCGGCAGCGGCTCGTGTGCCGCGAGCACGCGCTCGACGACGGCGGGCGTCCGGCGCATGGCGTCGTTGGCCGGAATCGGCTCCTCGCTTGTCACAGCGAAACCCGCGCTGTGCAGCGCAGCGTTGCGGATCGAGAGCGGCGCGGCGGTCTCGGTCATCCAGTTCAGGATCAGGTCGCGGCTCGGGCGCGAGCGCCCGGTCTCGACGAAGCTGACATGGCGCTGGGAGATGCCGAGCCGCAGCGAAAGATCGAGCTGCGACGCGCCGATGCTAGCGCGGGCGTCGCGAAGGACCTCGCCGATCGTCCGGCGCGGCTGCCGCATGGCGAGTTTCATGGCGCGCTCCCTGCAACCCGAGGGTGCGCGAGGATCATGGCCGCCAGCCGGAAGCGCAAATCAAAAAATGTGACGGCATCGATAAGGCCGCGCTGCATGCAGCAGACGGCGATACCGACGGAAACCAAAAGGCCCGTCGCCAGACAAACGCAGGAAGCATGACGCGCCTAGGCTTCAGCCATCCAGAGTGGCCCAAAGGAGTTCGTCATGAAGCCGCCCCGTCTCGTGCTGCCGCTGCTGATGCTGGCGGTCGTGCCCGCCGCCAACATGATCGCCAGCGCGTCCTCCGCGTCCGGCGAGCCGCCGAAGGCGCAGCTTGCCCAGCTCCGCGCTGTCGGAGCGGAGCCGGCCCAGTTCGGATATGGTCCGCCCGGCGCAGGCGAACCTGGCATGCCCCATGGCCGGTTCGCCGGTCCACCATCGGGCCCCTTCGCCATGGGCGGGCCGGCCGGAATGCGCGTATCGCCGAAGGCGTTCTGCGAGGGGCGCATCCATGTCGAGGCGGGCATCCGCGCGCATCTGCGCAGCCGCCTGAAGCTCGATTCAGGACAACGCGAGGCCTGGGCCAGGATGGAGGCGCTGGTCGAGCCGATAGACCTGCGCGCCCGCGAACTTTGCGCCACTCTGCCGGCCGAAGCCGCGGCGCCGCCAGCCGCGCCCGACAAGCTGGCCTTCGCGGAAAAGCAGATCGGATTGCGGCTTGAGATGGTGAAGGCGCTGCAGGCCCCGCTCCGAGAGTTCTACCAGACGCTCACGGCCGAGCAGCGCGCGGTGCTCGACCGGCCGCCGATGATGCGCTGAGCGTACCGGCCCTCGCCGTGGCGAGGGCCGTCATGCCGGCTGGTCAGGACACCGTCAGAGCTTCTTGCCGTCCTTGCCGTACTGCTTCAGGAAGGCTGTCAGGTCCTTGATCTCCTGCTCGTTCTTGATGCCGGCGAAGACCATCTTGGTGCCCGGAATCTTGGCCTTCGGATCCTTGATGTACTCCGCGAAGACAGCCTCGTCCCAGGTGATCGCGGCGTTCTTGTTGGCGGGCGAATAGCTGTAGCCCTCGACGGTGCCGGATACGCGGCCGAACAGCCCGTTGAGCTGCGGGCCGACGCCGTTCTTCGCCGTCTCGCCGAGCTGATGGCAGGCGCGGCACTTGTTCCAGGAGCGTTCGCCGGCGGCGATGTCCTGCGCGAATGCCGGCGCTGTCGTCAGCGTTGTCAGCAGGAGGGCTGCGGAGATCAGGCGTGTCATGCGGCGTCCTTTGTTTCGATTTCGTCCAATGTGAATAGGCTGCGCGCCACGCACGGACCAGCCGCGCCGCCGGCGCGAATGGTCGCGGGCGGCGCAGGCGCGTCAGGATAGCATGGCGTCAGGAGAACATGTCGGCGGTGATGCCGGCATACCAGCCCATGTTCTCGGCCTGCGTCTCCTTGCGCAGTTCGTCGCTCTCGCCGGGCTTGGAGACGAAGGTCTCCGTCGCGGTGATCTTGCCGTCCTTCGGTTCGTAGCGTCCGCCGACCTTGATGGCGTCGTCGGTATCGACCAGCGACCAGCAGGTGTTGACGTAGCGCGCCGGGAAGGTCCGGGCGTTGGTCAGCTCGCCCCGGATCACCATGGCGGCGACCTTGGCCTGGCTGTTGGCCGAGAAGGCGGATTTGGGCATGTCGCCGGCGATGCAGGCGTCGCCGAGCACGAAAATGTTGGCGTCGGCGGTGGACTTCATCGTCGCGGGGTCGATCGCGCAATAGCCGCCGGCGGGCGCCAGCCCCGCCGAACGGGCGATTTCGCCGGCCATCTGCGCCGGGATGACATTGACGAAGGCGCAGTCCTTGTAGGTCTCGAAGCCGGTGACGACGGTGTTGGTCTTCGGATCGACCGATTTGACGCCGTCATGAACCTTCGGCCCGAGCCATTCGATCATCGCGCCATAGCGCTTCTCCCAGTCCGCCTGGAAGACGCCCTGCTTTGAGAACATCTCCTTGGGGTCGAGAATGATGACCTTGGAATTGGTCTTTCCAGCCTTCTTCAGCGCATGGGCGAACATCGAGGCGCGCTCATACGGGCCGGGAGGGCAGCGATAGGGATTAGGCGGCGCGATCATCACGATCGTCCCGCCATTGGGCACGGCGTCGAGCTTCTCCTTGATGAGCTGCGTCTGCCGACCCGGCTTCCAGCCATGCGGCATCTGCTCCTCGACATCCTTCGACCAGCCAGGCACGGAATCGTATTTCAGGTCGATGCCCGGCGAGACGACGAGGCGGTCGTAAGGCAGCCGCTGGCCTGTGGAGAGCACGACCTCCTTCTTGTCGCGGTCGATCTGGGTGGCGCGGGCACGGGCGACCGTGATGCCGCGATTCTTCGCCAGATCGTCATAGCGATGGACGATCTCGTCGTATTTCCTGAAGCCGCCGACAAAGAGATTGGAATGGAAGCAGGTCTGGTAGGTCTCGTTCTCCTCGACCAGCGTCACCGCGATCGCGCCTGCCGAATCCTTGGCGATGTAGCGCGCGGCGGTCGCGCCGCCCGCGCCGCCGCCGATGACGACGACCCGGGGTTTGGCCTGGCCGAGTACGGCTGGCGCCCCGAGGCCGAGCGTGCCTGCGGCGGACAGGCCCGTCAGGATGAATGTGCGACGATCGAGATGCATGGCTTGACCCTCCCTCTGGTTTTTATGGTTGGACTTTGACGCCTTGTTGCGGCGCTCTGCTTGGGCTCACGACCTTGTGTGGCGTGTCTATTTCTCCGGCTTGAGGCTCTCGTAATAGGCGGCCAGTGCGAGAAGCTCCTCCTGCGTCAGCCGCGCGGCGATCGTCTGCATGACCTGATTCTCGCGATGCTTGTCCCTGTAGGCCCCCATCAACGCGATGAACTGGTCAGCCGGATAGCCGACGATGGCCGGGATGCCGCCGACCTGCCTGCCGCTGGTCTGGTGGCAGGCGGTGCATTCGGATGAGAGGTACTCGCCCAGCGCCCTGTCGCCGGCCGCGATGGCCGGAGACGCGGAAAGCGCAGCAGCAGCGACGAAGCCGAACCAGCCCGGCGTCTGGGAAGCCTGACGCATCAGTCGACCTTCGGCGCCGACTTCGAATCGGGGGTGACGTCGAGCACCGCGGCGCGACCGGTGATCCTCGCCTCGGGCTTGCAGTTTCTCATGCAAGGCTCCTTGCCCCAGAACGCTTTTTCGGCCGTCTCGCGATCGTCGTCGTAGAATGAGCCGGCATTGGGCAGCTTCACGGTGGTGAAGTTCTTGTCCGACAGCTCGAACTCCTCATCTTTCACGATGTCGTTGAGATAGAGAAGATACGCCGTCAGCGCATAGGTCTCGTCGGCGCTGAGCGACTGCGCGTTGCCATAGGGCATGGCGCGGCGGATGTAGTCATAGACCGTCGACAGATCAGGCCAGAACGAGCCGATCGTCTTCTCCGGGCGGTCTGCCTTGAGCGATCCCTGGCCGCCGGCCAGCACCGGCCAGCGTCCGTTGCCCTGGCCGAACTCGCCATGGCAACTGGCGCATTGCGCCTGGAACAGTTCGTCGCCCTGCCTCACCGTGCCCTTGCCGGGCGGCAGGCCCATCCCGTCAGGCCGCACGTCGATGTCCCACGCCTTGATCTCTTCGGGGAGGGCAGGCCGGCCGATGCCGAGTTTTGCGTGCGCGGCTGCCTGCGCCGCAGGTTTCGCGACGCCGGGCTTCTGGGACTGGGCCACGAGCGGCCCGCCCACCACGATGGCGACGGCGGACAGGGCGGCCAGAAGGACGGCCTTAGGCGATCTCGACATTCTCGGTCTCCCCGTTGCCCTTCACATGCCAGGTCTGGATGCCGTTATTGTGGTAGATCGAGTTGACGCCGCGCACCTTGCGCAACTCGTCCTTGGTCGGCTGCAGATAGCCCGTCGAATCCGTGGCGCGGGACTGGATCAGCAACTCCTGACCGGCCCAGTCGAAATCGACATAGAAGCGCGTCAGCGACTTATCGAGAACCGGCCCGTCGATCCGCGCCTCCTGCCAGTTCCGGCCGCCATCGAGCGTGACGTCGACGCGCCTGATCGTGCCGCGTCCCGACCAGGCGAGGCCCGAAAGCACGTTGCGGCCCTTATGCTTCAGCGGCGCCTGCGGCGACGGGTTGGTCACAACCGACTTGGCGTCCATGATGAAGGTGTAGCGGCGCGAGCGGCCGTCCGCGAGCAGGTCGGTGTATTTCGAGGTCTCCTCGCGCGCCTGCCACGGCATGTCGCCGGCTTCGATGCGGCGCAGCCACTTGACCCAGAGATTGCCTTCCCAGCCCGGAATGACGGCGCGAAGCGGATAGCCCTGCTCGGGGCGCAGCGCCTCGCCGTTCATCGCGAAGGCGACCAGAACGTCGTCGAGCGCCTTCATCACCGGCAGCGAGCGGTTCATGCCCGAGGAGTCGGCCCCCTCCAGCATCAGCCATTTGGCGTTCGATTTGAGCCCGGCCTCTGCCAGCAGCAGTTTCAGCGGCACTCCGGTATACATCACGTTATGGACCATGCCGTGCGTGAACTGGCAGCCATTGAGCTGCGCACCCCGCCACTCCATGCCTGAATTCGCCGCGCATTCGAGAAAATGGACATGGTTCTGGCGCGGCATGCGTCTGATGTCCTCCATGGTGAAGACCAGCGGCTTCTCGACCAGCCCGTGGATCATAAGCCGGTGATTGGCCGGGTCGATATCGGCGATGCCGCCATGATGGCGCTCGAAGCACAGCCCGGACGGCGTGATGATGCCGTCGAGCTCGTGAAGCGGCGTGAAGTTCACCGAGGATTCGGGCGAGGCGGTCAGCCAGGAGACGTCGCGGCGCACGATGTGCTTCTCGAAGCGCGAAGGCGTGCCATAGGGCCGCTTGTCGACGCCCTCGCCGAGATAGCGGTTCCAGTCCTGGACATCGGTGATCAGCGGGTCGGGCGCGGGGGCCTGCGCGCGTGCCGCCCCGACGGCGGCAAGACCTGCGCCGGCCGCGGTCGACGCACCGAGGAAGCGGCGGCGGCTCAGTGTCTCGTCGTTGAGAGGCGAGGTCATCCTGTCGTGTCCTCTGTTCGATGATGGGCGGAGGCGGACCGGGTGCTCATGCGCCCGTGACCTTCACCGCGTCGTTGGGCTTGATGGTGACGGTTTTCGTCGCGGCGACGTGGTTGCGCACCACATCCCAGATCGGCGGGCCCTGCGTGCCCTCGTTGACGCTGGCCCAGCCGGCGACGACGTATTTTTTCCCAGCCTCGATCGGCTGGCCCGATTTCAGATGCGTCAGGCCGGAGATGCGGCTGCCCATCGGCTTGCCGACATCGATCGCGTAGCCCATGCCGCCGATGCGGACCATGTCGCCGCCGCCCTGGAAGTAGGGGTCGGGATGGAAGATGTTGTCGGCGACGTCCTCGAGGATCTCCTTGAGCTGCGCGCCGGTCATCTCCATGCGGTAGCAGTTGGGATAGGTGATCGCGGTGGCGTTGGTGATCGCCTCCCAGGTGATGGCGTCTCCCGGCAGGAGCGTGCCGCCCCAGCGGAAACCCGGCGACAGCGCGATCTCGGCGTCGCGCTGGCTCAGCATGGCGTCGCAGATCAGGTCGTCGAAGGTGCCGTTGAAGTTGCCGCGCCGGTAGAGCAGCGAGTCCGTACGGCCGATCTCCTTTACGAGATCGGCGGCGTAGGGCGCGCGTTGTTTTCCGATCAACGAAGCCATCTCGGCGTCGGGCGCGATCGCGTCCGAGAACACCGGCATCAGCTTGAAGCGGATATCGGAAACCCTGCCGCCGCTGGTCGCAATATCGAGCCGCGAGACGAACTTGCCGTGCGAGCCGGAGCCGACAAGCACTGTGTCGCCGACCCGGGTCAGGCCGGGCATCGCGTCATGCGTATGCGCGGTCAGGATGACGTCGAGCCCCTTGACCCGCGAGGCGAGCTTCTTGTCGACGTCGAAGCCGTCGTGGGAGAGCAGCACCACGATCGCCGCGCCTTCGGCCCGCGCCTCGTCGACCTGCTTCTGGATCTCCTCCTCGCGGATGCCGAACTCCCAGTTCGGGAACATCCAGCGCGGATTGGCGATGGCCGTTCGCGGCAAAGCCTGCCCGATCACCGCGACCTTGACCCCGCCCTTCTCGAAGACCTTCCGCGGCGCGAAGACCGGCTCGTTCCACTCGGTGTCGCGGATGTTCTGGGCCAGGAAGGCGAAGGAGGCACCGTCAGCGATCTCCTTCACCCGGTCTGCGCCGAGCGTGAACTCCCAATGGCCGACCATCGCGTCGGTCTTCAGCGCCGACATGACGTCGACCATGTCCTGGCCCTTGCTCTGCAGCGAGGACCAGCTTCCCTGCCAGGTGTCGCCGCCGTCGAGCAGGAGCACCTTGGCGTCGCCGCGCTCGGCCCGGACCGCCTTCACCAGCGTCGCGACGCGGTCCATGCCGCCCATCTTGCCGTAGGTCTTCGCCAGCGAGACGAAATCATCCGAGGTCAGCGCGAAGGCGTCGGGCGAGCCGGCGGCGATCTCGAAATGCGCCCGGAACCCGGCATCGACGAGATGCGGCGGCTGACCCTTGGCCGGACCGACGCCGAGATTGATCGAGGGCTCGCGGAAGTGCAGCGGCATCAACTGCGCATGGATGTCGGTGACGTGCAGGATCGTCACTGTGCCCAGCGGTTCGAAGCGCAGGATATCGGCCTGCGCCAGCCTCTGCTGCGCCGCGGCGCGGCCGAGCGGGCCGAGCCCGGCAGCCGTCGTGATCGCGGCCGCCGCCGCCGTCGCCTGAAGGAATTCGCGTCGTGAGACCATGACTTTCCCTTTGGGCGCACGCCATGTGCCGCCCATCGGCGCTGCACGAGGCAGCGCCTTGATCGATGACAGGTGGTGGCCGCCCGCTGACGCGGGCGCTGACGGCTCAGCCGACGGCGAGCTTGTTCTTCGAGGTGTACTCGGAGCCGTCGTCATCCTTCCAGGTGAAGGTGAATTCGCCCGATTCCGTCGCCTTGAAGAAGAAGGACTGGTAGGGGTTGGCCGAGATCGCGGGATGCCAGTCGGCCGAGAAGACCGGCTTGCCGTTGAAGCTCGCGCTGAACCTGTTGATGATCTTGCGCGGAATGGTCGCGCCTTGCGCGTCCTTGCGCTGGCCTGATTCCATCTCGTGCGAGATCAGCGTCTTGATCTCGATCATCTCGCCGGCGGCCGCCTTGGCCGGAACGCGGACGCGAGGGGTGGGCTTGGTGGTCATGGGAGCTTCCTCACCTGAATTTCGTTGGTCTGGTCGGACGTGTGCGAGCGACGGCCGGATCAGCCGCCGCAGCCGCCGATCGTGACCTTGACGTTGGCCTTGGCCATGTGGAGCGAGCCGTTCGACATCTCGGCGACGCAGACGATGTTCTGCGTCTGGGCCAGCCGCATGCGGGTCGCGGCCGAGGCCTTTCCGCAGGCCGGGGTGAAGCTGTAGCTGACGATGCCGGGTTGCGGATTGCCGTCGGCGAAGATGTGGACGGTCTTGACATGGTCGGCCTCCGTCATCGGGCTGTCGACCTCGACATTGACCGGAACGACCAGCCCGTTCTCGGCGATCTCGGGGATGTCGAGCCTGATCTTGCCTTCGGCCAAGGGCTTGTCGCCATAGAGCTTCTTGATCTCGGCCATCACCGCCTTCTCGTCGGCGAGGGCCATGCGCGCGCCCAGCAGGCTCGCGAAGGCGGCCATCGCGCCGGCTGTGATCGTGCTGCGACGGGTGAGCCCGTTGGAACGGAGCGGCATCGGATTTCCTCCTTCGAACTATTCTTGTTTCGCTCTTGACGGCAGCGCCGCTTGGCGATCATTCTCACCTATCGTGATATTGTTTTCTGTGAATGTAAAGTCCCTCCGACAGAGAGGGATGTGCAACGAAGGTCGCAAAAAGCGGCCGCTTGAGGAAACGAAAGGGCTAGGGATGAAGCTCCCCACCATCGGCGCGGCCGTGCTGGCGGCCGCGATGACGCTCGCCGCCGGTCATCTCACCGCGCAGTCGCCGCCGCAAGACGACAGCGAGAAGGAGATCGAGCGCTACCGGCAGATGCTGTCGGACCCGTTCTCGAACCCCGGCTTCCTGGCGGTCGACCGTGGCGAGGCCCTCTGGGCCGAGAAGCGGGGCACGAAGAACGTCTCGCTCGAAAGCTGCGATCTCGGCGTGGGGCCGGGCAAGCTCGAAGGCGCGTTTGCGAAGCTGCCGCGCTATTTCGCCGATTCCGATCGCGTGATGGACACCGAGCAGCGCCTGCTCTGGTGCATGGACAAGCTCCAGGGCCTCGACACCAAGGATGTCGTGGCGCGGCGCTTCTCGGGCCCGGGCCGCGCCTCGGACATGGAGGATCTGACCGCCTTCATCGCCAACAAGTCGAGTGGGATGAAGATCGAGCCGCAGCTCAAGCACGCCAAGGAACTGGAGATGGCGGCGGTCGGCGAGGAACTGTTCTACCGGCGCGGCGGCGTGATGGATTTCTCCTGCGCGACCTGCCACGCCGAGGAGGGCAAGCGCATCCGCCTGCAGGGCCTGCCGAACCTCTCCGTCCAGGGCGCGACGGCGCAGGCGACGATGGCCTCCTGGCCGACCTATCGCGTCTCGCAGAGCGCGCTGCGGACGATGCAGCACCGGCTTTGGGACTGCTACCGCCAGCAGCGCTGGCCCGTGCCCGAATACGGTTCCGACAGCCTGACCGCGCTGACCGTCTTCCTGCAGAAGCAGGCGGCCGGCGGCGAGATCGCCGTGCCGTCGATCAAGCGCTGAGAGGACGAAACCGATGAACAAAACCGTTTTCGTCGCCGCCTTCGCCGCCCTCCTGCTGGCAGGCCCGGCTTCGGCCCAGCAGAAGCCGAGCCCGGCCACTGTCGAGGCCTATGTCAAATCGACCTTCGGCAAGGCCTCGCCCGAATGGCAGGCGCGCATTGCGCCTGACGAATCGCTGAGCGTCTGCAACGTGACGCGCAACAACGCCTCCTCGGCCGAATCGGACGCGATCATCAAGCGCGAGCTCGCCAAGGTCGTGTATCCCGCCGACGGCAAGCTGCTGGGCGACTGGAAGAAGGGCTATTCGGTCGCCAATAACGGCCGGGGCGGGCAGTTCTCCGACCCGCCGGGCACGGTCGCGGGCGGCAACTGCTTCGCCTGCCACCAGCTCGACCCCAAGGAGGTCAGCTACGGCACGCTGGGTCCGAGTCTGGCCGCCTATGGCAAGGACCGCAAATACGACGCTGCTGCGATGAAGGACGCCTACACCAAGATCTACAACTCGATGGCGGTGGTGCCCTGCTCGAACATGCCGCGCTTCGGCTCCAACAAGGTGCTCGACGAGCAGCAGATCAAGGACGTGATGGCCTATCTGTTCGATCCGGAATCGCCGGTGAACAAATAGGTTTCGCTCAGCCGGCCACGGCCTCGGCCACGATCTTCGCGAAGATCGGATCGAGTTCGCGGCCGATCGCCTTGATCGCGTCGCCCTCATACTGGCCGAACACGGCGCTCGGCAGATGGTAGCGAATGCTCGTCGTGCCGTCCGGCTCCTCGACGAGATGGAGCCTGACCGGGGCCTCGATGGCGGCGTCGACATTGGCCGCGAGCATCCGCACCGCGAAATCGTTGCGGAAGACGCCGAAGACGATGTCGCCCCGGATCGTCACGCCGCGCGCGCGCGCCCCGTCGCTGGCGGATGCGCGCGTCACCGCGTTCATTCCCGCGGCCTTGATCGCGGCGGCGACGGCCTCCTCCAGCCTCGCGAACGGCAATGTCGAGGGAACGACGCGGTAGCCGGCATCGACCTGCGCGCGGGCGGGCCGAGCTGCGATCACGGCCGGCGCAGCGCCAAGCGCCAGCGCCTTCAGGATGCGACGACGATCGGGTGACTCTGACATGGCGTCCTCCTCTGCGGCTCCCGATAGAACGCTGCGCCTTCAACCGGGGCTCACTATCGCGTGACGCCGGTCGGGTGTCGCCGGCTTCGCCACTTCGTGACTTCACCGCGAGCGCAAGGGCCGTCATTGCGCAAGCGAAAGGAGCTGATGCATGACCATCGCCGGAACGCCATCGCTCCACCGGACGCCGCGCGTCCTGCCGCGACCGCAGGGCGTCGTCGTCTGCTGCGCGGCGGTCGCGCTCGCCGCCATCGCCCTTTTGGCCGCGCTGAATGGCGCAAACTGGCGCGTGCCGCTGCTCGCGCTTGTCGGTGGCGGGCTGGGGTTCGTCCTGTTCCAGGCCACCTTCGGCTTCGCCGGCAGTTTTCGCGCGGCGCTGGAGCGGCGCGATTTTTCCGGCTTTCGCGCGCAGGCCATGGCGCTGGCGCTGACGAGCCTCGTCTTCTTCCCGCTGCTGGCGCAGGGCAGCGCCTTCGGCCTGCCGCTGAACGGCTTCGTCACGCCGATCGGTATCTCCTTCATCATCGGCGCGGTGCTCTTCGGCATCGGCATGCAGATCGGCGGCGGCTGCGCCTCGGGCACGTTGTTTGCGCTCGGCGGCGGCAATGCCCGGCTCGTCATGACGCTCGCCTTCTTCATCCTCGGCTCGGTCGTCGGGGCGGCCCATCTCGGCTTCTGGTGGCGGCTGCCGGCCTGGCAGAGCGGCGCGACGCAGGATTGGCTCGGCTGGCCTGCGGCTCTCGCTTTGCATCTGGCGATCTTCGCAACGATCATCCGCGCCATCCCAGCGCCGCCTACTGCTGCCCGGCCGACATGGCGCGGATTGATTCTCCAGCCCTGGCCGCTGGCCTGGGGCGCGTTCGGTCTCGCCGCCATGAGCGGGCTGACCCTGCTCCTTGCCGGCCGTCCCTGGGGCGAGACGGCGGGCTTCACGCTCTGGGGCTCGAAGTTAGCCGCCGCCATCGGCTTTGCGCCCGCTGGTTGGCTCTATTGGCAGGGCAATTCCGGCCCGCTCTCGGCCAGCGTGTTTGCCGACATCACCTCGGTGATGGATTTCGGCATCGTCGCGGGTGCGACGCTTGCGGCGGGCCTAAGCGCGCGCTTTGCCCCCACCAGCGGCGGCGGCGGCCGCGCCTGGCTCGGGGCCGCGCTCGGCGGCTTCCTGATGGGTTATGGCGCGCGGCTGTCGGATGGCTGCAATATCGGCGCGTATTTTTCAGCGCTGGCCTCGGGCAGTCTGTCGGGCTGGGTCTGGGTCGCGGCGGCCTTCATCGGCAGCGCGATCGGGCTCAGTCTGCGGCCGGTCTTCCGGCTCGGCTGAACCTCAAGCCTTCTTCGCCCACTCGGCGAAGGAGCCGCGCTCATAGCCCTTCTCGCGGACGAAGCGGAACATGGCCAGGAATTCGGTCGGTTCCGGCAGGCCGGGCAACCGAGCCACCTCGCGGGCGGCAGGGGCGCGTGTTCCGAGCCCCTGCGAAGCTTCAGGAAAGAACTGGATCGAGGGCGTGCCCTCGATGCCGTAGCGTGCGGCGAGCGCCTTTTCGCCGAGCTTGCTTCCGTCAAGATCGGTTGCGATGCGCGCACCTATGATGTTGAGATGCAGGATCTCGAAGTTCGCCTTGATGTAACCTTCGATCGCGGGGTCGGCGAGGTGGACCTGATGCATGCGCCGGCAGGCGGGGCAGCCCTTCAGCCCCCACATCACGGCGAAGCGCTTGCCTTTGGCTGACGCTGAGTCGATGTCCTCGGCGAGGTCGAGAAAGCTCTCCAGATACCAGTCGAGATGGTAGAGCCCGTCATCGCCGAGCGTCGCACGCGCAAGAGCCGGCGTCGCGAGGCTTGCCAGCCCGGCTGCGAGAACATGGCGGCGCGTCGGCATCGGCTCAGTCTCCCAGGGCGCGTTTGGCAGGCGGCTTTGCGGCCGCAGACGGTATGTCTGGTATAAATATAGGAATACGACTATGCTAGGCTGATGTCGATCCGCTCCCTGCTTCACGGCACGTATGCCGCCGCATGCTTGGCTCTGCCAGCCGTCATGTGGCCGGTCGTCGCCAGCGCCGCCGAACTCGTGATGTTCACCCGCGACGGCTGTCCGTGGTGCGCGCGTTTCGAGCGCGAGGTCGCGCCGATCTATCCCAGGACGGCAGAGGGCAGGCTCGCGCCACTGCGTCGCGTCGAGGTCGTGGCTGGCGGAACCGTGATGGCCGGCCTGACCGAGCCGGTGATTGTCGCCCCAACCTTCGTGCTCGTCGACGAGGGCCGCGAGGTCGGCCGGATCACTGGCTATCTCGGCGACGACGCCTTCTGGGGCTTGCTCGGCAAGATGCTTGCGGGCATTGCCACCCGCGAACGGCTCAACAGCGGCACGGCCGCGATGGTGACGACCCAATGACCGCGATCGTATCCAAGGCCATCGAGAGTGAACTGCGCGATGGCGAGGAGTTCTCGCCGGAACTCGACATCCTGATGCGCAAGGCCCGAAAGGCCAGCGACTTCCTCAAGGCCCTCTCGCATGAGAACCGGCTGCTGCTGCTCTGCCTGCTGGCCGAGCGCGAGCGCACGGTGACGGAACTGGAGAACATCCTCTCGCTGCGCCAGCCCATGGTCTCGCAGCAACTGGCGCGGCTGCGGCTGGACCAGCTCGTGACCACCCGCCGCGACGGCAAGGCGATCTACTACAGCCTCGCCAACGAGGATGTCCGCCGCATGATCTCGGTGATCTACGACATTTTCTGCGGGCCCCCGAAGCCACCGGCGAACGATTGATTCGCCTGTCGTCGCCGAAACCTCGCTGAGCCGTGGCTCCCCTGTCGCCCTGGACCCTGACCCTCGCCGGCGCGGTCATCGGCGCGGCCTGCGGCTTCACCGCCCGTCGCGCGCGGCTGTGCTCCTTCGGCGCGATCGAGGACGTCTGGATCGGCGGCGACAGCCGGCGTCTGCGTATTTTCGGGTTGGCGCTGGCGGTGGCGCTTCTGGGCACACAGATGCTGGTCTGGAGCGGCCTGCTGACGCCCGCCCTCTCGACCTATGTGCCCAACGCCATTCCCTGGTTCGCCATCCTGCTCGGCGCACTGCTGTTCGGCGTCGGCATGGCGCTTGTCGGAACCTGCGGCTTCGGCTCGCTCGTGCGGCTCGGCGCGGGCGATCTGCGTAGCCTGATCGTGATGATCGTGTTCGGCGCGGCGGCCTATGCGACCCTGCGCGGCATGCTCGCGCCCCTGCGCATCGACGGGCTGGAGCGGATCGCGGTCGCCGTGCCGGGCTCCGTGCAGGGCGATCTGCCATCGGTCCTGCGCTGGCTGGGCCTTGGCGATGTCAGGCTGCCTCTGGCCGCCATGGCCTTCCTCATCCTGACGGGTGCCGTGCTGATCGACCCTCGCCTGCGCCGCTCGCCGCGCCTGCTGATGGCGGGGCTGACGCTGGGCCTGGGCGTGGTGCTGGGCTGGTGGGCAACCGGCGTGGCCATCGACGAGTTCGCCGCCAATCCAAGGGCGCAGAGCCTGACCTTCGTCTCGCCGGTGGGCCGCGCGCTCTACGCCGTGCTCACGACGCCGGCCGGGCTGCTCGATTTCGGCATCGGCACCATTGTCGGCGTCGTCTGCGGCTCTTTCGCCTCGGCGCTGTTTGACGCAGAGTTTCGCTGGGAAGCCTTCGACGACCATCACGAGATGCGCCGGCATTTGCTCGGCGCGGTCATGATGGGCGGCGGCGGCATCCTGGCGGGCGGCTGCACGATCGGGCAGGGCGTCTCGGCCGGCTCGATGATGGCGCTGTCCTGGCCGCTCGCCATCGCCGGCATGATGCTCGGCGCGCGTCTCGGCATCGCCTTCCTGATGGAAGGCTCAATCCGGAACATCTTCCGCCGCTGATCACCGTCACCGGATTGACATAATTACATTCATACATATGAATGTAATTATGTTTCAGGGGTAGGTCATGAATGTCGGTGGAATCGATCGTGTTCTCCGCTTTGCAGTGGGTCTGGCGCTTGTTGCAGCGCCGTTCCTGCCGCCTGCGGCCGGGTGGCTGGTCGGCTGGGGCGCCTGGAAATACGCGCTGACGGTCTGGGGAGTGGCGATGCTTGGCACCGCCCTGTTTCGATTCTGCCCGGCCTATGCGCTTGTGGGCATAAGCACTTGCCGTCCGGGGACGCGCTGAGATGACTGCAACGCAGTTCACGCCGCTTGCCTCCTTGATCGGAGGCGCGTTGATCGGTCTGTCGGCGGTTATGCTGATGCTGTTCCAGGGGCGCATAGCCGGCATCAGCGGGATCGCGTCGCGACTCCTGCCTCCCTATGGCGACAGCGCTCTCGCCGGCCGCATCGCCTTTGTCGGAGGTATCGTCATCGCGCCATTGGCCTATTTCGCCACGACTGGCGGCTTGCCGCCCCAAACGGTCGAGGCAGGCGCGCTCGTGCTGGTCATCGCAGGGCTGCTGGTCGGGTTCGGCTCGGTCTGGGGCAATGGCTGCACGTCTGGGCATGGCATATGCGGCCTGTCCCGTTTTTCCCTGCGTTCGCTGGTCGCGGTGCTGGTCTTCATGGCGACAGCGGTTGCGACCGTCACCGTCGTCCGCCACGTTTTGTGAGGCCGGGATGTCGATCTTCGCCCAGTTTCTGGCCGGACTGCTCTTCGGACTCGGCCTGCTCGTCGCCGGCATGTCCGATCCGGCCAAAGTGCTGAACTTTCTCGATCTGACGGCGATACCGGCAGGGACATGGGACCCGAGCCTCGCTTTCGTCATGGCGGGCGGCATTGCGGTGACCATGCTCGGATTTCGGTTTGTCCTGCGTCGGCCGAAGCCGGTCTTCGCGGAGCGCTTTTCCGTGCCGACCGCGACCGCGATCGACAGCCGCATTCTGGTTGGTCCTGCCATCTTCGGAGTCGGTTGGGGTCTGGCGGGCTTTTGCCCGGGCCCGGCGCTGACCGCGCTCGGCCAGGGTTCACCGGCGGCGACCCTCTTTGTCGTCGCCATGTTCGTCGGAATGGCTGTCGCCCGCATGCTGGCGTCAAAGGCATCCATGGCAGGCGCAGCGCGCCCCGTATCCTGACGCCATGCCGAAAACGGAGGCCACCATGTCCAGCGTCCCTCAAGCAGTCGATCTCTCGGTCAAGCCGCAGGTGACAGCATTTTTCGACGAGCCGACCAACACGGTGAGCTATGTCGTCAGGGATCCGGCCTCGTCGTCCTGCGCCATCATCGATTCCGTGATGGATATCGACTACGCGGCCGGACGCATCGCCTATGAATCAGCCGACAGGATCGTCGCTTTCGTCGAGGCGGAAGGCCTGAGCGTGGAGTGGCTGATCGAAACCCACGTCCATGCCGACCACCTGTCGGCTGCCCCCTATCTCCAGGGCAGGGTCGGTGGCAAGATCGGCATTGGAGAAGGCATCGTCGTCGTTCAGGACACGTTCGGAAAGGTCTTCAACGAGGGGACCGACTTCCAGCGCGACGGAAGCCAGTTCGACCGGCTGTTTGCGGATGGCGACGTCTATGCGATCGGCGGTCTCAAGGCTGTCGCCATGCATACGCCGGGACATACGCCGGCCTGCATGACTCATCTCATCGGCGATGTTGCTTTCGTCGGCGACACGCTCTTCATGCCCGATGGCGGCTCGGCGCGCGCCGACTTTCCCGGCGGCGATGCTCGGACGCTCTACCGATCGATCCAGCGCGTTCTGTCGCTGCCGCCGGAAGCCCGGCTGTTCATGTGTCACGACTATGGGCCGAATGGTCGCGACATCCGCTGGGAGACGACGGTCGCCGAGCAGCGGGCGCACAACATCCACGTCCGCGATGGGATCACCGAGGACGAATTCGTTGCGATGCGCGAGGCGCGCGATGCGACCCTGCCAATGCCCAGGCTGATCATCCCGTCGCTGCAGATCAACATGAAGGGCGGCGAACTGCCGCGACCCGACGAGAGCGGCAAGCGCTTTCTCAAGGTGCCGATCAACGGATTTTGACGTTGCCCGCGCCGAAGCTGTCCCGGTCAGCTTGCTGCCACGAAGCGATATGCGGTCCCTGAACGCTCGACCCGGCCGATCCCGCCTTCGAGATGGTAGCCGATGACCTGTGCCTTCTCGTCCGCGGCGCGTTCGAGCAGTCGCTTGCGGGTGGCGACCGCGCGATCCGCGTCGAAATCGGACGCCGGGCGCCATTCCGGATGGGCGAACGAGGCGATCGGATGGGTCAGCGCGTCGCCGAGCACGAAGACGGGGTCACCCGGCCCTTTCAATTCGAACGACACATGCCCCGGCGTATGGCCCGCCGTATCGACGGCGGCGACGCCGGGAAGCCATTCCGAGCCAGCTTCTTTGAGCTCCAGCGCATCGCCGAGCGCCTTGATGATGCGCTGGGCCCCGGCGGCGAAGGCGTGCCGGTCTTCCGGCAGCTTCTGAAAGACCTTCGGGTCGGACCAGAAGGCGACCTCGCGCCGGTCGGCGATCCAGGTCGCGTTGGGGAAGAGCGGCGTGTCGAAATCGTCCAGCGCCCCCCAGAAATGGTCGGGATGAAGATGGGTGAACAGCACATGCGTGACGCTGTCAGGCGCAATGCCGGCGGCCTCCAGACTGGCGGCGAGCTTGCCGGTGCCCGCGAGAAAATTCGCGCCCGAGCCGCAGTCGAACATCACGACCCGGTCGCCCTGCCTCATGCATGTGACGTTGAGCACGTTCGTTGTCGGCCCCGCCCCCTTCGTCGCCTGCGCAATGACCTCGCCGGCGATATCTCTGGCCAGCATCGAGCGCGGCATCTCGAAAGCCCCGTCACTCAGGACGGATATCGCCCGGTCGCCAAGCTTCGCGCTGGCCACGACCTGGGACAGGGCCGGAGCGCCTACGTCGAGCAGTCCGGCGGCGGCTGCGCCGAGCAGCAAAGTCCTGCGGTTGAGCATGTCGCCTCCCGAAATATCGCTTTTTTTGAATGTAAAATCATTTCCGGGAACAGGCAACCCGAGCGCCGCTCGCTTGCTCGCCCAAGGCTCTTGCTCGACAAGACTCCGGCCACGTCCGCCGTCTCGCGATGGCGGCCGCCGGGCCGCGCGCGACTCGTTGCTGCCGATGCCGCGTCCTCGATCAGGCAGCCAATCACGGCGAGGGTGCGAGGCGCCGGTTTTTTTGCTAGGCAGCCTGCTATGAGCCTGCTTTCACCCGCCGACATGCGCTTCTCCGTCGCGCCGATGATGGACTGGACCGACCGGCACTGCCGCGTCATCCATCGCCTGATGTCGCGCCGGGCGCGGCTCTATACCGAGATGGTGACGGCGCAGGCTGTGATCCGGGGCGATCGTCAGCGTCTGATCGGGTTCGACGCGGTCGAGCAGCCTGTCGCCCTCCAACTCGGCGGCAACGATCCCGCGCTGCTGGCTGAAGCCGCCCGCATCGGCACGGATTTCGGCTATGCCGAGATCAATCTGAACTGCGGCTGCCCCTCGGATCGCGTGCAGGGCGGGGCCTTCGGGGCCTGCCTGATGCGCGAGCCGGCGCTGGTCGGCGATTGCGTCGCGGCCATGAAAGCGACTGTCTCCATCCCCGTCACGGTGAAATGCCGCATCGGCGTCGACGATCAGGACCCCGAGGCCGCGCTCGACGAGTTGACGGCCGCTGTTCGCGCCGCCGGCGTCGACGGCCTGATCGTGCATGCCCGAAAGGCCTGGCTGCAGGGGCTGTCGCCCAAGGAGAACCGCGAGGTTCCGCCGCTCGACTATGACCGGGCCTATCGGCTGAAAGCGGCCAACCCCGATCTGCCGGTCTCGATCAATGGCGGCATCAAGCACCCGGACGAATGGCCCGGTCACCTTTCCCGTCTGGACGGCGTCATGATCGGACGCGAGGCCTACCAGAACCCTGAGATCCTGCTCCAGGTCGATCCGCTGCTGTTCGGTGAGGCCGCACCCGTCGCGGACGCCTTCGCCATGCTGGAGGCGCTGGAGCCGGCGATCGCAGCCCATCTCGAACGCGGCGGCCGGCTGCACGCCTTCACGCGCCACCTCGTCGGGCTGTTTCCCGGCCGGCGCGGCTCGCGCCTGTTCCGCCGCCATCTCGCCGAGCATTGCGTCGGAGCCGATGCAGGGCTTGGCGATTTGCGGGCGGCGGTCGCGCATGTCTCGCGCGATCACGACCTCATTCTCGCCGCCGAATAGGATCGACCGATGTCGACGCCAGAGGCAGAGGCCGCGCTCGCCCGGCGCATCGAGACGAGCTTCGGCAAGCAGAGTTTCATGACGACGCTCGGCGCGCGGCTGGTCCGCATCGCATCCGGCGAGGTCGAGATCGAGCTGCCGATCTCGGACCATCTCGCGCAGCAGCATGGCTTCGTCCATGCCGGCGCTGTCTCGAGCATCGCCGACTCGGCCGCCGGCTATGCGGCGCTCAGCCTGATGCCGGAGGGCGCGGGCATCCTCACGGTCGAGTTCAAGATCAACCTGCTCGCCCCAGCCGCCGGCGAGACGCTGCTGGCGAGGGGCAGGGTGGTCAAGGCCGGCCGCACGCTGACGCTCGCCACGGCCGATGTCTTTGCGGTGAAAGGTGGCGTGCCGAAGCTGTGCGCCGTGCTGAGCGCGACGTGCATGACAATCGCCGGGCGCGACGGCGTCTCGGACTGATCAAGGGAGCCGCCCGCGATGACCACGCCCCAGCCCGCGACCGCGACCAGCCCGAGCCTGACGATGAAGCGTCGGCTCAATGCCGCGCCGAGCGAGGTCTACCGCGCCTGGACCGACCCGAAGCTGCTGACGCGCTGGTTCGGGCCGGAGAATGTCGAGACCATCGAGGCCGAGCTCGATCCGCGCATCGGCGGCGTCTACCGCATCGTCATGCTGGAGAACAATGGCGAGCGCCATCAGGTGCAAGGCCGCTACCACGAGGTCGTGGAGAACGAGCGGCTGGTCTTCAGCTGGTCCTGGATCACGACGCCGGACCGGGTCTCGAAGGTCACGGTCACGCTGAAGGCCGATGGCGGCGTCACCATCCTGACGCTGCTGCACGAACAGCTCTTCGACGAGAAGGCGGTCGCCGGCCACACCCATGGCTGGACCGGGTCGCTGGTCAAGCTGGAAGCGTTCTTCGCCTGAGCGGGCCCGCCGGGCGGTTCAACGCCCGGCCGACCCCTCGGGCAGAGCCTTCAGCCAGGCCCCGCGCCCTGCGTGCCGAGATAGACCGCATAGAGCGACTGGCTCGCCGCCATGAACAAGCGGTTCCGCTTTGGGCCGCCGAAGCAAATGTTGCCGCAAATCTCCGGCAACCTGATCCGCCCGATCAGCTTGCCGGCCGGGTTGAGGCAGAGCACGCCGCTGTAGCCGACCGAGCGGCCGGCATTGCTCGACGCCCAGAGATTGCCCTCGACATCGCAGCGCAGGCCGTCGGGCCCGCATTTGACGCCGTCGAGCATGCAGTCGGAGAACAGCTTCTGGTTGGAGAGCTTGTTGTCCGTGCCGACATCGAAGACATGGATGTCGCCCTTGCCGCCGGGCCCGGTGTCGCCGGGTCCCTTGCCGGTTGAGGCGACGTAGAGCTTCTTGAAGTCCGGCGAGAAGCAAAGCCCGTTCGGGTCGGGCACCTGCGCCTCCGTGACGACGAGGTCGATGCGGCCGCTGGGGTCGATCCGGTAGCAGTTCGTCGGCAGTTCGCGTCGCCAGAAGCCGATGCCGGGCGGCTGGCCAAGCCGTGGATTGATCCTGCCGCTGGCATTGCTCGGCCCGCCCGCCACATCGGGCGCACCCTCGTAGAGCTGCCCGCCATAGGGCGGGTCGGTGAACCAGTAGCTGCCATCGGGATGGGCCACGATGTCGTTGGGCGAGTTCAGCCTCTTGCCCTCGAAGGAATCCGCCAGCACCGTCGCAGAGCCGTCGAGTTCGTAGCGCACGACGCGGCGGTTGAGATGCTCGCAGGACAGCTGCCGGCCCTGGAAATCGAAGCTGTTGCCGTTGCTGTTGCCCGAAGGGCTGCGGAACACCGTGACGCGGCCGTCATCCTCGAGCCAGCGCATCTGCCGGTTGCGCGGGATGTCGCTCCAGACCAGATACTGCCCCTGCGCGTTCCAGGCCGGTCCCTCGCACCAGAGCCCGCCGGTCCAGACTCGCTCGATCGATGCATTCGGCTGCGCCAGACCGCCGAAGGCTGGATCGATGGTCAGGATGTCCGGGTCCCAGAAATAGGTCGTGGGCGCGCCGCGCCGGCTAAAATCGCGCGGCGGCGTCGTGATCGTGCTCGGCGGGCCTACAGGCGCCGTCTGCGCCAGCACCGGCCCTGCGGCGGCGGCCAGCGCACCAAGCCCGGTCGCGCTGATCAGGGTCCGGCGCGAGAGCGCGCCTTTTTCATCTGGTCTGTCTGTCTGCTCTGCCATAGTGACCTCCCTCGATTTTTTTGATTGAAACGATTTAAATCCGATGGAAACGGGTCTGGGCGGCGTCCATGTCTCCTTGCTCGTTTTGTGGGTTGCCGCGTCTTCCCGACGCCGGGGAGAGATCATCAGCGAAGCGAGCGCCGGTCGAGCCTCCGCAGCGGACGGTCTGCATTGCAACCGAGGCATGCATGGGTGCGTCCTGCGGTCCGGCTTTTGCTTCTCGGCAAAAGAGTTTTGCGGCATGGCCGATCTGCCTCCTGCGGCTTGCCGCAGGCGCTGAATTCGCCCACAGCGGGCGATCACGACCGCGACCGGACCCAAAACCTCCATGCTTGCTGCAATCCCCATGGGCGATCTCGCCTTCCTGGCCGTTTCGCTCGTGGTCGCGGGCGCGTTCACAGGGATTCTGGCCGGGCTGTTCGGCGTCGGCGGCGGCGCGGTCATCGTGCCCGTCCTCTACGAGATCTTCCGCGTCATCGGCGTGCCGGAGGATGTCCGGATGCCGCTTTGCGTCGGAACCTCGCTCGCCATCATCATCCCGACCTCGATCCGCTCCTTCAACGCGCACCGCGCCAAGGGCCTCGTCGATCTCGACATCCTGAAGATCTGGGCGGTTCCCGTCGTGCTCGGCGTCGTCGCCGGCAGCTACATCGCCCGCTTCGCTCCGCCCGACCTGTTCAAGATCGTCTTCGTCTTCGTCGCGGTCGCGAGCGCGCTGCGTCTGCTCTTCGCCTCGGATCGCTGGCAGCTCGGCACCGAGATACCCGGCAAAGTGCTGATGAGCGTCTATGGCGCGGTCATCGGCGTGCTGTCTGCGCTGATGGGCATTGGCGGCGGGCAGCTTTCCAGCCTGTTCATGACCTTTTACGGCCGGCCGATCCATCAGGCGGTCGCGACCTCCTCGGGGCTCGGCGTGCTGATCTCGATCCCCGGCGCGCTCGGCTTCATCTATGCCGGCTGGCCGAAGATGGCAGTGTTGCCGCCGCTCTCGCTCGGCTATGTCTCGCTGATCGGGTTCATCCTCTTCATCCCGACCTCGATCTGGACTGCCCCGATCGGCGCGCGGCTCGCCCATCGTCTGTCGAAGCGCCGGCTGGAGGTCACGTTCGGCATCTTCCTGCTCGTCGTGGCAGCCCGGTTCATCTGGTCGCTGCTGGCCTAACCACGCGTCTTCAGGCGCTCCGCCAACCTGGCCATCACCGCCAGCCGCTCCGGCTCGCTCATGCGCGCCCATTGTGCGATCTCGGCCAGCGTCCGGCCGCAGCCCTCGCAGAGCCGGCCCACCGGGTCGATCACGCAGATTTTGACGCAGGGGCTCGAGGCCGCGCTCATGGCCGGACTCCGCCGAGCGCCAGTGCGAAGCCGAGATAGACCGCGATCTCCGTGACCTGCTGCACCGCGCCTACGACATCGCCGGTCTGGCCGCCGATCAGCCGCCGCGCCAGACGCGCAAGGCCGAGCGTCGCCAGGGCAGAGAGCGCGAGCGCCAGCAGCAGTCCGTTGGGCGGCGCTTTCGCGGCCAGCGTCAACCCGAGGCCGAGCGTGGCGGCGAGGCCGATCGCGATCCATGCCGTCGCAGAGCTGGGCCGGCCGACTGCCGCCGATGCGCCGCCTGTCCGCGCTGGGCTCTCACAGGCGAGCAGCCTGACCCCCGCGGCCCGCGATGCCATCGCGGCGACGAGCAGGGTGGACGCCGCGACCCATCCGCCGGCCGCCGCGACGATCGACCCCAGCGCTGTCACCCGCAGCAGGAGCGCCAGCGCGATCGCGACCGCGCCGAAAGAGCCGACCCGGCTGTCCTTCATGATCTCCAGCCGGCGCTCGGGCGTGTGCCCGCCGAACAGCCCGTCGGCGCTGTCGCCGAGCCCGTCCTCATGAAAGGCGCCGGTGCTGACGACGAGGGTCGTGATCCCGAGCGCCGCGACCAGCATCGGATGGAGGCTGGCAGACCCGGCCCCGAGCACGACCAGCGCCGCCGGCAGGCCGATCACCAGTGCAGCCAACGGCACGGCGCGCGGGACGACCCTGAAATCCGGCAGGGCGTGGATATCGCCCTCGCCGGGCAGGCGCGGCACCGGCAGGCGCGAATAGAAGCGCACGCAGATCGCGGTCGCGACGAGCCAGCCCGGCCAGGCGGGCTCCGGTCCGCGCGCCGTCGCGATCTCGTCCTGCGCCGCGCCGCTCATCTGTCAGGGCCGCCCTCGATTGTCTTGTCCGCCTCAAGCCTATAGCAGCAGCGACGAACCGGCCGCCATGGCGAAGCGCCGGGCCCAAGAGTCGCGCCGCTGCCCGAGATGACCATGCCCGCCTCCGGACTGCCCTTCGACGACATTCGCGGCCTGCTCGCGCAGATGCCCGGCCCCGACATGGCGGCCGCCAACGCGGTGCGGACCCGCGATGGACAACTCACCAAGCCCGCCGGGAGTCTTGGCCGCATGGAGGAGATCGCCGAATGGCTCGCCGCCTGGCAGGGCAAGGCGTCCCCGCGCGTCGACCGGCCCCTCGTCTGCGTCTTCGCCGGCAACCATGGCGTCGTCGCGCAGGGTGTGTCGGCTTATCCCCAGGCGGTGACGCGCCAGATGCTGGAGAATTTTGCCGCCGGTGGGGCTGCGATCAACCAGATTTGCGCCGCTTTCGATCTCGGCTTCAAGGTCTTCGATCTCGCGCTCGACCTGCCGACCGGCGATTTCACGCAAGGTGACGCGCTCGACGAGAGGTCTTGCGTCGCCACCATGGCCTTCGGCATGGAGGCGCTGGCGGGCGGCGCGGACCTGCTTTGCCTTGGCGAGATGGGCATCGGCAACACCACCTCGGCGGCGGCGGTCTATGCCGCGCTGTACGGCGGCGAAGCGGCGATGTGGTGCGGGCGGGGGACCGGCGTCGACGATGCCGGCCTTGCGCGCAAGGTCGCGGCGGTGGAAGCGGGCCTCGCCCTCCATGCCGCGCATCTGAACGATCCGCTCGAAGTGCTGCGGCGCTTCGGCGGGCGTGAAATGGCGGCGATCTGCGGCGCGATCCTCGCTGCCCGCCTGCAGCGCATCCCGGTGATCCTCGATGGCTATGTCGTCTGCGCGGCCGCCGCGATCCTGCACGCGTTGGAGCCCTCGGCGCTCGACCACTGCCTGGCGGGCCACCTCTCGGCCGAGGGCGCGCATGCGCAAGTTCTGGCCAGGCTCGGCAAGCAGCCGCTGCTGGCGCTCGACATGCGGCTGGGCGAGGGCACGGGGGCCGCGCTGGCAGCGAGCCTGGTCAAGGCCGCGGCGGCGATCCATGGCGGGATGGCGACGTTTGCGCAGGCCGGCGTGGCGGGGAAGGCCTGAGGCTGCATGGCCGCGCCCGGCCGTTCTCAGCGCTATTGCGGCTGCAATGCGATGTTGGCCTTCGCCGCGACGTCCTTCCAGCGGGCGATATCGGCGGTAAGAAACGCCCTGAACTCTGCCGGCGTATTGCAGACGGTTTCTCCGCCGAGCACTGCGAGCTTGTCCTGCACCTCCTTGTCGGCGCAGGCCCTGCCGATTTCGGCGTGGAGCCGGGCAATGATCGGCTCGGGCACGCCCTGCGGGGCCAGAAGCCCGAACCAGGCGACGGTCTCGTAGCCCGCGAAGCCGGATTCCTCGACGGTCCTGACATCCGGCAAGGCGCTGGCGCGCCTGCGCGTCGTCACCGCCAGCGGCGTCACCTGTCCGCTTTTCACCAGACCGATCGCCGGCGGCAGGTTCACCGCCATGAACTCGATCTGGCCCGATACGATGTCGTTGAGCGCGGGGGCCGCGCCACGATAGGGCACATGCGTCGCCTCGATGCCGGTCAGCACCTTGAGATATTCGGAATTCATATGCGCCGATGAGCCGTTGCCTCCCGAGGCGTAACTCAGCTTGCCGGGGTTGGCCTTCGCATAGGCCACCAGTTCGCTCATCGAAGCGACCGGCAGCTTCTTGCTGGCGATGAAGATGTTGGGCGCCTTGTAGATCAGCGACACCGTCGAGAAGTCGCGCAGCGCATCATAGGGCACGGCGGCATAGGTCGCGGGAATGATGCCGTGTGAGCCGGCATTGCCCATGATGAAGGTATAGCCGTCCGCCGGAGCTTTGGCGGCTGCGGCCGAGCCGACGACGCCGCCCGCGCCCGTGCGGTTCTCGATCACGAAGGGCTGTCCCAGCGCCTGCCTGAGTTTCTCCCCGATCAGACGCGCGGCAATGTCCGAGCCGTCCCCGGGCGAACTCGGCACGATGATCGTGACCTGACGTTCGGGCCAGGCCTGCGCAGAAGTCTGCGTCGCCACAGCGGACGCAATCAATCCGACCGCGAACCCGATTGCTAAAGCCGAAACCGCTCTTGCCATGACCGCTCTCCCAATCTGATCAAATACCATACTGTGGATGGCTTGACAGGATGCGTATCGCACTCTTTTGATCAAATCAATGGAACTCGCACAAAGCCTCGTCGACTCGGTCAAGCGCCTGATCCGGGACGACATCGTCTCCGGCGCGCTCGCCTTCGGGGCGAGATTGCGGATCGACGAACTGTCGGGGCGCTATGGCTCCAGCCACATGCCGGTGCGCGAGGCCCTGCGCAGCCTCGTCGGCGAAGGGCTCGTGGTCAGCGAGACCAACAAGGGTGCGCGCGTGGTCGAAGTCGATCGGCGTCACATCGAGCATCTCTTCACGATCCGTATCGCTGTCGAGGTCGCGCTGGCCAGGCAGGCGGCGTTGGCTATCACGGCCGCCGAGCTCAGCGCGGTTGCGGGCCTGGAGGAAGAGCGGCTGGCCTGTGTCGCCAGCGGCGACTATGCGCAGGGTGTCTCCATCAACCAGCGCTTCCACCGCCGCATCTACGAGGCGGCCGGCAATGCTGATGGGCTTGCGCTGCTCGATCGCCACTGGCTGCTGCTGGCGGCGATCTGGTCGCGCTACGGCTATCGTCCCGAGCGGCTGGGCGGCGTCGCCAGTGATCATGACCACATCCTGCGCGCCCTCGCCGAGCGCGACGCCGATGCCGCCGGCGTCATGACGGCCGCGCATGTGACCAAGACGCGGCAGGACATGCTGGCGCAGATCGCCGGCGACCGGATCGGGCGATGATGATCGATGGCCGGGTCTGCGACCCTGTCCGGCGGGCGCGGCTCAGCCTGACCCGCATCAGCGACCGCACGATCTGGGCTTTCGTCGAGATCACCTGCGCCTCCGGCGCGGAAGGTGTGGGAGAAGCGAGCCTGGCCGGGCGCGAGCGCGCGCTTGTTGACGCCGCGCTCGACCACATGGCTCCGTGGCTGGCGGGCGCGCCGCCGCCGAACCTGCGCATGCCGCAGCCGCTCCCGCTGGCCGCGCTGGCATCGGCGTTCGACGTGGCGCGCTGGGACGCCGCGGCCCGGCGCGACGGCCTGTCTCTGGCGAAGGCGATAGGCGGCTCCGACCATGCGACGATCCCGCTCTACGCCAACATCAACCGCCGCACGCGGGACCGCTCACCCGCAGGCTTCGCCGCGAGCGCCCGATACGCCGTCGGGCGCGGGTTCGACGCGATCAAGATCGCCCCATTCGATGAGGTTGCGCCGACGATGCGCGTCGACGCCGCCGGCCGCGCCGCACTCGACCAGGGCCTTGACCGGATCGCGGCGGTGCGCGAGACCATCGGGCCTGCGGTCAGCCTGATGGTCGATTGTCACTGGCGTTTCGGCGAAGACATGGCCTGGAGGCTTGTCGACGCCGTGCGGCCCTTCGCTCTGCACTGGCTGGAGTGTCCGGTGGTCGAGACGACCGCGGCCATTCCGCTCCTCGCCGCCTTGCGACGGCGCCTGAACGCGGCGGGCGTCCGTCTGGCGGGCCTGGAGGAATTCACTGGAGCGGATGCCTTCCTCGCTTTCGCCGCGGGCGGAGCCTACGACGTCATGATGCCGGACATGAAGTATGTCGGCGGCGTTGCGGAGATGGCGAGGACGGCCGCCGAGTTGGGGGCGCTCGGGGTGGAGGTTTCGCCGCATAACCCGACCGGGCCCATCTGCCATGCAGCGAGCCTGCATGTCTGCGCGGCGCTTGCCGGCTTTACCATGCTTGAGCTGCAGCTTGACGAGACGCCGCTGTTCGAGAGCTTGACGACACATCCGCCGCCCGGCGTCGATGGCGGGGTTTCGGCGCTGCCGCAGGGAGGCGGGCTCGGCCTCGCCCTCGACCGCGCGGTGCTGGATCGGCTCCTTGTGTTGGATATCGGCTTCGGGCGCTAGGCCGCCCGGTCCGCCGGCTGCGGAACGGCGGGCAGCGTATCCATCACGCGCTCGGCCGGCAGCGTTACCGTGACCTCCGTGCCTGCGCGCGGTTTCGACTTCAGGTGGAAGCCGCCATTGTGCAGGTCGATCAGTCCCTTGACGATGGGCAGGCCGAGGCCGGAGCCCTGTTCGGCCGTCTTGATCGCCAGCGAGCCGCGCCCGAAGGTCTGCAGCACGATCGGGATCTCGTCCTCGGGGATGCCCGGCCCCGTATCGGTGATCGAGACATACTGCCCGCCATTGGCGGTCCAGCCGACCTTGATCGAGATGTCGCCGCCTTGCGGAGTGAACTTGATCGCGTTGGAGAGGATGTTCAGCACCACCTGCCGGATCGCGCGCTCGTCGGCCCAGATCTTCGGCAACTCGGGCTCGATCGCCTCGCGGATGGTCTGGCCCTTGGCGCGGGCGCGCAGGTTCAGCATGTGGCTGCAATCATCGACGATGCCGGCCAGCGAGAGCGCCTCCTCGTTGAGCTCGTATTTGCCGGCCTCGATGCGCGAGAGGTCGAGGATTTCGTTGATCAGGTTGAGCAGATGCTGGCCCGAGCCATGGATGTCGGCTGAGTATTCCTTGTAGGCGGCGTTGGCATGGGCGCCGAACACCTCGTTCTTCATCACTTCGGAAAAGCCGAGGATGGCGTTGAGCGGCGTGCGCAATTCGTGGCTCATCGTCGCGAGGAAGCGCGACTTGGCGAGGTTGGCTTCCTCGGCCTTGCGCCGCGCCTCGTCCGAATTGGCGGTTGCTGTCTCCAGTTCGGCGATCAGCGCGTCCTTCTCGGCCCGGAACTCGATGGTCGAGACCGAACTTTTGTAGAGGCGGTTGGCGAGGAAGATGAAGAGCAGTTGCGCGGCGGCCGCCATCATCACCATGGTGACGCTGTCGATGTCGCTGCGGCCCCAGAAAAAGGCCGTGATGCCGACCGTGATCGGGATCAGCCCGGCATAGACCGCGACCGGGATCGAGGCGGCGAGCATCACCGTCAGCGCGCTGACGATCAGCAGCGCCGTGGTCACGAAGACCTTTGCGCCCGGTGCGTCGCCCTGAGCGAAGAGCAGCAGGAGCAGCGACCAGGACAGTCCGTGAAAGCCCTCGGCCAGTGTGAAAAGCCGCCGCCAGAACCTGATCCTGACCTCGCCGGTCGCCTCGGCGAGGAAGCGGCGGCTGAGGATGATGATGATCACCGAGGCCAGCACGACGGTGCCGATCCAGGGCATCACCGCATAGGCCGGCACCCAGAGCAAGGCGGCCGACGCAATGCCGAAGGCGAGCACCAGGGTGCCGATCGAGCCGCTCATCCGGTACTGCGCGAACAGGCGCAGCAGTTCGTAGTCGAAGGCGCGGTCGAGCCCTGTCGACGAGGTCAGCCGTTCGCGCACGGATTTGACCTCGCGCGTGACGAGCTTGCGGCGCGCCAGGGCTTCCGGGTCCGGCCCGCGCCCGCGCTGCACCTGTTCGGCCGTCACTTCCGCCATGGCGTCGACACGCAACTCCCGCCCGGTGGCGCACCTTGCACGACCGGCTCGCCATCATGGTCGGCAAATCGTTAAGCTCTTCCTGATGGCGCGCTTCGGATTCGGTCGTTCACGATACGGACTGTTCGGCTGGCGGCGCGTCGGCCGGCCGGTCGATCTCGTCGTGGCTCTTGGGATCATTGGGCTTCTGGCGATAGCCGGCGCGGTTTTGCAATATCGGCTCGGCCCGGCGCGCGAAGTGTCGGGCTCGGCCCGGGCGATCGATGGCGATTCGCTTCGCCTGAACGGCGAGGAACTGCGGCTGGAGGGGCTCGACGCGCCGGAGTACCGCCAGAGCTGCACGGCAAAATCCGGCGAAAGGGTCGCCTGCGGCGTCCTCGCGCGGCGGGCGCTGGAGGATATGCTGGCGCGCGGTCCGGTCAGATGCGAGATCGGCAAGGCTGATCGCTACGGCCGGGGCCTCGCACGTTGCAGCGCCGGCGACATCGATATCAACGCGGCGCTGGTCCGGCAGGGCCATGCGGTCGCCTATGGCGGCTATCGCGCCGAGGAGGCGCAGGCGAAAGCCGCCGGGCGCGGCCTCTGGGCGCTGAATTTCGAGCGGCCCGAGACGTGGCGGCGTTCGCAGGGCCGCTAGCAGCCTTGCATCCCCGCCACACAACCATCACGAACGCGCCGGACATGGTTGACCGTGCCGCCTTCCTCATGGTCGGGTCGGGTGCGGTCGAAAGGGGATGCGATGAAGCTCTATGATGGCGGGCGGGCGCCCAATCCGCGCCGGGTGCGGATTTTCTTTGCCGAGAAGGGCATCCCCTTGCCGGAGATCGTGCCGGTCGACATCGCGGCAAAGGAGCACCGAAGCGAGGCCTTTACGCGCATAAACCCGCTGCAGCGGCTGCCGGTTCTGGAGCTCGACGACGGCACGGCGGTGGCCGAGACGATCGCGATCTGCCGCTATCTTGAAAGCCTGCATCCGGAGCCGCGCCTGTTCGGGCAGGACGCGAAGGCGCAGGCGCTGGTCGAGATGTGGAACCGGCGCGTCGAGCTCGGCCTGTTCTCCAGCGTCGCCGCCGTATTCCGGCACGGGCATCCCTCCATGATCGAGCTGGAGGACCAGGTGCCGGAATGGGCGCAGGCCAACCGCGAGCTGATCGACGACCATCTCTGGATCCTCGAGCTCCAGCTCGCCGGAAACCGCTTCGTCTGCGGCGAGGCTCTGACCGTCGCGGACATCACGGCCGGCATCGCGATCGACTTCATGAAGCCCTCGCGCATTCCGCTGCCGGAGGATTTCGTCCAGATCAGGCGCTGGCACGCCGAACTTGTCGCCCGGCCGAGCTGGAAGGCCTGATGCGGCGGCTTCTTGCCCTGGTGGCGTTGCTGGCGCTGACGGCTCTCCAGGCCGCCGCCGCCGAGCGCCTGAGCGGCGAGGCGATCAAGCGCGCCTTCGACGGGAACACGGTCTCCGGCCGTTACACCAACGGCGGGTTTTTCACCGAGTATCACGATCCCAATGGCCAGGCGCTCGGCCATAATGGCTGGCAGCCCAACACGGACGCCTGCTGGACCACCCGCGCCGACGAGGTCTGCTATTATTATGGCCCGCAGACCGACCGCACGGTGCATTGCTTCACCGTCGAGCTGTCCGACCGCCTCTACGTGCTGCGCAACACGTCCAACCGCCAGATCAACGCGCTTGCCACCGTCGAGCCCGGCAATCCGCGCCGGCACTCGGATGGCGGCCAGCCCTGGTATTGCGACGGGCTGATCTCGAAGGCGCCTGAGCCGCCGATGTCGCGGCGGCGTCTGGCAGGTCGGTAGTCATGCTCCGATCGCTCGCCTGCCTGGCGCTCGGCCTGATCGCCGCCTTGCCTGCCGGCGCGGCCGAACGGCTGAACGGCGAACAGATCCGTCAGGCCTTCGAGGACAACACCGTGACCGGGCGATACACCGACGGCAACCGGCCTTTCAGCGAGTTCCACCATCGCGACGGCCGCGTCAGCGGTCACAACCGCGATATCCCCAACACCGACGCCTGCTGGACAATCGTGCCGGACGGCGTTTGCTATTACTACGGCCCGCCGGAGCGCCGCCGGACCTATTGCTTCGACATCGAGCGCAGCGGCGCGCTGATCGTGATCAAACGCCGCCCCGGCGGGCAGATCAACGGTCTGGCGGCGATCGAGCCCGGCGATCCGCGCGGCTTCTCGCCGAGCGCCGCGCAATGGAGCTGTGACGGGTTGATCTCGGAACGGCCGGGCATGCCTGCGCTGATGGCGACGGTGCGGTGACCCTACCGGACGATCCGATCGACGACGTCCTCGCCGAACTGCGGGCCTGCCGCGCCTGCCGCGATGCGCCGCGTTTTCTGCCGGGTCTGCCGCACCAGCCCCGCCCGATCGTGCAGGCCTCCGCCGCGGCGCGCCTGTGCATCGCGAGCCAGGCGCCCGGAACGCGTGCGCATGTGATCGGCAAACCCTTCTTCGATCCCTCGGGCGTCAGGCTTCGGCATTGGCTGGGCCTCGGCGAGGAGGCCTTCTACGACGCCTCGAAGGTGGCGATCGTGCCGATGGGCCACTGTTTTCCGGGGCAGGACGCGAACGGTGGCGACCTGCCGCCGCGCCGCGAATGCGCGCCGCTCTGGCGCGCGCCGGTCTTTGCAGCCATGCCGGCGCTCGAACTCGTGCTTGCGATCGGGATGTATGCGCAGGCCTGGCATCTCGGGCCGCGCGCGAAGCTGTCGGACACTGTGGCCGACTGGCGCGCGGTTCTGGCCCAGCCACGCCGTCCGCGCATCCTGCCGCTGCCGCACCCATCCTGGCGCAATAACGCCTGGCTCAGGCAGAGACCTTGGTTCGAGGCCGAATTGCTGCCGGCGCTGCGGGCGGAGGTCGCCCGCCTCGTGCTGTGATCAGCGATAGGGCCAGTTGCCCGAATCTAGATTGCGCTCGATGCGGCCTTGCGTGCTGATGACGGTGCGGACTGACCCCAGTCCCGTCTCGCCCCGGCTTTCGAGATAAAGCCGTCCGCCCGCGCCGGAGCCATAGCCGCTGCGCGAACTGCTCTTGCCGAACTCGACCTGAACGGAGCCGCCGGCGCGCACGCAGAGCGACGAGCCCTCGACCCGGACGAAGCCCGGTCCGTATTCGGGGCAGGGGCGGGCGGCGCGCTCGGTCTGGGACGGGCGCAGTTTCTCGGCGCGGGGCTGGCCCCGGCCCGGCAGCGGTTCGCCGATCGACTGGGCGAGCGCCGGAGAGGCGACCATGGCGACGAGAAGGATGGCGGGGATCATGCGCATATCTGCAAGATAGGGCCGCGAATGCGGCAACGCCATGGTCGAACCGCCGGTGAGTTCCGCGACATGAAAAACCCCGACCTTGCGGCCGGGGTTCGAGAGGCTTCGAGTTGGGCCGGATGACGGCCGGTCGCTCTCTTCAGAGCTGGTTGGCCGCGCGCGCGCGGATCATGAAATTGTCGAAGGAGTATTCCGCGATCTGGAACCAGAGATATTCGTCGCCGCGGAAGGCCGCCATGTTGTCGTAGACCTTCTTGAAGTCGGCGTTCTTGGCGGTCGTCTCGGCATAGACCTCCTTGGCCGCCTTCAGGCAGGCTTCGAGGATCTCCTGCGAGAACGGCCTGAGCTGCGCGCCCGCGCCGACGAGCCGCTTCAGGGCGGCCGGGTTGCGCGCGTCGTATTTCGACATCATGTCGACCGTCGACATGTGGCACGCCGTCGTCAGGATCGACTTGTAGGCCTTGGGCAGCGCCTCCCATTTGGCCGTGTTGATGAACATGTGCAGGTTGGCGCCGCCTTCCCACCATCCGGGGTAGTAGTAGAACGGCGCGACCTTGTTGAAGCCGAGCTTCTCGTCATCATAGGGGCCGACCCATTCGGCCGCGTCGATCGTACCCTTCTCCAGCGCCGGGTAGATGTCGCCGCCGGCGATCTGCTGCGGCACCACGCCGAGCTTGGTCAAAACCTGCCCGGCGAATCCGCCGATGCGCATCTTGACGCCCTGCAGATCGGCGACGGTCTTGATCTCCTTGCGGAACCATCCGCCCATCTGGCAGTTCGTGTTGCCCGACGGGATCGCGTAGATGTTGAATTTCTTGTAGAATTCGTTGAGCAGCTCATTGCCGCCGCCATAGTTGAACCAGGCGTTCTGCTGGCGCGCATTCAGGCCGAAGGGCACGGCTGTGCCGAAGGCGAAGGTCGGGTCCTTCCCGACATAGTAATAGGACGCGGTGTGGCACATCTCGACGGTGCCGTTGGTCACGGCGTCGGCCGCCTGCAGGCCAGGCACGATTTCACCCGCCGCGAAGGCCTGGATCTGGAACTTGCCGTCAGTGGCCTCGGAGACCGCCTTGGCCACCACTTCCGACGCGCCGTACAGGGTGTCGAGGGATTTGGGGAAGGACGAGGTCACGCGCCATTTCACCTCCGGCGAGGATTGCGCGATGGCGGGGCTGGCGATGGCCCCTGCTGCGGCGCCGACGCCGGCTGCCTTCAGAAACTGACGACGCTTCATCGTGGTGTGTCCTCCCTCAAGAACTGGCCGCGCGCCGGTTCTCGCCGGTCGTCACGTTGGCGCAAGCAAAGCAGGTCTCGTCATAAGTGCAAGCGAAAAAGCATGGCGTGCATGCGCCAGTCGCATGAATCTGCGACAAACTGCCACCATGGCGAGTATGGAACGACGTCCGAGCCGGGGGCGGGCGATTTTTTGTGCGCCCTGTCGACTGCGTCTGGCCGGACGATAGGGACGTCAACCGAAACGAAAAAGCCCGGCTTGCGCCGGGCTTCGCGATCGCGGGCAAGGATGCCCGCGAAACAGAATGGATATCGCTCAGCGCGCGCGCGAACGAACCTGGAAGACGTCGAAGGTGAGTTCCGCGACCTGCCACCAGAGATACTGGTCGCCGCGGAAGGCCGCCATCGATTCGATCGCCTTCTTGAAGTCGGGGTTCTTGGCCGAGATCTCGCTGTAGAGTTCGTTAGAGGCCTTCAGGCAGGCTTCGAGGATTTCCTGCGAGAACGGCCTGAGCTGCGTGCCGGCGCCGACGAGGCGCTTCAGCGCCGCCGGGTTCTGCACGTCGTACTTCGCCGCCATCTGCGTGTTGGCGAAGGTGCAGGCTGCGGTCAGCGCGGCCTGATAGGCCTTCGGCAGCGCATTCCACTTCTCGAGATTGACGAAGGCGTGGACGGTCGGCCCGCCCTCCCAGAACCCCGGATAGTAGTAGAACGGCGCGACCTTGGAGAAGCCGAGCTTCTCGTCGTCATAGGGGCCGACCCATTCGGCGCCGTCGATCGTGCCCTTCTCGAGCGCCGGATAGATGTCGCCGCCGCCGATCTGCTGCGGCACGACGCCGAGCTTGGCCAGCACCTGCCCGGCGATGCCGCCGATGCGCATCTTGACGCCCTGCATGTCGGCGACGGTCTTGATTTCCTTGCGGAACCAGCCGCCCATCTGCGCGCCGGTGTTGCCGCAAGGCAGGCCGTAGATGTTGAATTTCTTGTAGAATTCGTTGAACAGGTCGTTGCCGCCGCCCTGATACAGCCAGGCGTTCTGGCCCCGCGCATTGAGGCCGAACGGCACGGAGGCGGCGACTGCGAAGGTCGGATCCTTGCCGACATAGTAATACGACACCGTATGAGCCATCTCGACGGTGTTGTTGGTCACGGCGTCGGCCGCCTGCAGCGCAGGAACGATTTCGCCGGCCGCAAAAACCTGGATCTGGAACTTGCCGTCGGTCAGGTCGGAAACCATCTTGGCCATGACTTCGGCGCCGCCATAGATCGTGTCGAGCGACTTCGGGAAGCTCGACGCCAGGCGCCACTTGATCTCGGGATTCGACTGCGCGACCGCGGGGGCGGCGACTGCGGCTGCGGCCGCGCCGACTGCGGCGGTCTGAATGAATTGACGACGCTTCATGAGGGCATTCTCTCCTTGGGATTATTCAGCAGTATGGCGTGCGGACGGGCATGGTCCGTTCGACGTTTCAGGACATTGGCGGCGAACCGCAGTGATCTTCAAGGCCGGGTGTGTTGTTCTTTGGTGCAACGGGAAAGCCGGCAAAGACTTTATACTTGCACAGATTTTGCGCACATCTCCCCAAACATGGACCGACCGTCAACCAGTTCTATGGGCTCGACAATTGCGCCGGGAACATGGCACGGCTGCGCGCGGAGCACATGAAACACTTGCCCCGCGCGGTCAACCTCCGCGTGCCGGAACTCACGGGCCGAGACGAAAGGGTGCGCGATGCACGAGGACAAGCTGGCTGAACTGCGGGCGCGCTATGCCGGCGCGAGCGGGGCCGACATCCACGATCCGCATTTCGCCAAGGTCGCCGCCGACCAGTTCAAGGGCGACCGGCGCAAATGGCCTTTCTCCGACGTCGCGACCTTCATCAGCGCGCCCTACCGGCCCGATGCGTTGACCAGCCCCGATCTTGGCGGCCTCGACGTCGCGATCATCGGCCTGCCGATGGATCTCGGCGTCACCAACCGCGCCGGCACGCGGCTCGGTCCGCGCGCCGTGCGCGCCGTCGAGCGCATGGGGCCGATGGACCATGTGCTGGGCACCGCCCCATTCGGAATGCTCAAGGCGGCCGATATCGGCGACGTCCCGTTCCGCTCGCGCTATTCGTTGGAAAGCTGCCACGAGGACATCGAGGCGACCTTCAGGACGATCGTCGCCGCCGGCGTTTCGCCGCTGGCGGTCGGCGGAGACCATTCGATCACCTATCCGATCATGCGCGCGGTCGGCGAGAAGCGGCCCGTCGGCATGGTCCATATCGACGCCCATTGCGACACGTCCGGCCCGTATGAGGGCTCGAAGTTCCACCATGGCGGCCCATTCCGGCAGGCGGTGCTCGACGGTGTGCTCGATCCCGAGCGGGTCATCCAGATCGGCATCAGGGGTGGCGCGGAGTATCTCTGGGAGTTTTCCTATGAGAGCGGAATGACCGTGATCCACGCCAACGAGGTCGACGATCTCGGGATCGAGGCCGTGATCGCCAAGGCGCTCGCCATCATCGGCGACGGCCCCACCTATGTCTCCTTCGACGTCGATTCGCTCGATCCGGCCTTCGCGCCCGGAACCGGCACTCCGGAAGTCGGCGGGCTGACGCCGCGCGAGGCGCTCGCCATTCTGCGCGGGCTGAAGGGCGCGAACATCGTCGCAGCCGACGTGGTCGAGGTCGCCCCGCAATACGACGCCACCTCCAACACCGCCCAATGCGCGGCGCAGGTGCTGTTCACCGAACTCTGCCTGATCGCCGAGGCCCGCGCGCTTGGAAAAGGCCGGCCGTGAAACGAAAACCCGTCGAACTCGACGCCATCGACCGCAGGATCGTCTCGATCCTGCGTGAGGAGGGACGCATCACCAACCAGGCGCTGTCGGAGCGGGTCGGCCTCTCGGCAAGGCCTTGCCTGGAGCGCGTCCGCAAGCTCGAAGCGTCCGGACTGATCGAGGGCTACAGCGCCAGGCTCGCCCCCGTTCTCGCCGGTCACGCGGTCGTCGCCTTCGCCTCGATCTCACTGCGCGACCATTCGGTCGGCCGGCGCGAGCGGGTCGAGAAAGTGCTGCGCGCCTGCCCCGACGTGGTCGAGTTGCAGGTCGTCAGCGGCGATTCCGACTATCTCGCCCGCATCGTGGCCGGCTCGTTGTCCGACTACGAGGAGTTGACGGGAGCCTGGCTCGCCGACGCGCAACTCGGCGTCGCGAAGATCGCGACGACGTTTGCGCTCAAGGCGCTGAAGGAGTTCGGGGGGTATCCGCTGGGGGAGGGGTAGAACGTCCGGCTGCATTCAGCATCGCTTCGCCAGCCAGATCACATGGCGCTTGCCGCGTCCGCCGCGACCCGCGCGCACCGTCACCTCCTCGACCGCGAAACCGGCCCGCTTCAGCCTTTGCGTGAAGCTGTGGTCCGGCCCCTGCGACCACACAGCGAGGACGCCGCCCGGATTCAGCGCCACGCGCGTCGCAGCCAGCCCCACTTCGCCATAGAGCGCGTCGTTGCCCGCGACCGTCAGCCCGTCGGGACCGTTGTCTACATCGAGCAGGATGGCGTCGTATCCCGGTGGCGCAGCCGCGATCAGCGCGCCGACGTCGGCCACGGTCACGCTCACCCGCGCATCGTCGAGACAGCCGGCAAACAGGCCGGCCATCGGCCCGCGTGCCCACGCCACGACCTGCGGCACGAGTTCCGCAACGATGATCCGCGCCTCGGCATAGAAGGTCGTCAGCGCGGCCCGCAGCGTAAAGCCCATGCCGAGCCCGCCGATCAGGATGCGCGGTGCCTTGCGGCCCAAGAGCCGCTCCGCAGCGAGCCCGGCCAGCGCCTCCTCCGAGCCGCTGAGCCTGCTGTTCATCAGCTCGTTGGCCCCGAGCATGATCGAGAACTCGGCCCCGCGTCGTTTCAGGCGCAGTTCGCCGCCGCCGGGCAGGGGCGCGCTGTCTAGGGTTTCCCACGGGATCATGTCGTGCTTTCGGGTGCGGATGGCAGCTCGGCCTAGGCGTCGCGGCGGCGCGGGGCAAGCCGCTTGCGCCGAATCTGTCGCGTCAACGACAGATTCGGCTGCGGAGATCCGGTGACGCCGGCGCATCCGGCGGTCGGGGCGAGCCTACCCTCGATGGCAGCGAGGGAGAGACGCCATGAACGCCATTATCCGCGAAAACCAGGTCTGCGCGCAGAACTATGCGCCGCTGCCGATCATGCTGTCCCATGGCGAAGGCGTCTGGCTTACCGACATCGCCGGAATCAGGCGGCTCGACATGATGAGCGGCTATTCCGCCGTCAGCCTCGGCCATGGCCATCCGCGCATTTTGAGGGTTCTCTCGGAGCAGGCGGCGCGCCTCGCCGTCACCAGCCGGGCCTTTCACACCGAGCCGCTCGGGCCGTTCCTGGCGAAGCTCTGCGCCGTTTCCGGCCAGGAGATGGCGCTGCCGATGAACACCGGTGCGGAAGCCGTCGAGACCGCGATCAAGGCGGCGCGGCGCTGGGGCCATCGCATAAAGGGCATTGTCGAGGGCAGGGCGCGGATCATCGTCGCCGACGGCAATTTCCACGGCCGCACCACGACCATCGTCGGCTTCTCTTCGGAAGAGAGCTATCGCGACGGCTTCGGCCCCTTCGCGCCCGGCTTCGACCGCGTGCCGTTCGGCGATGCGGATGCGGTCGCGGCCGCGATCACGCCCGAGACCGCCGCGATCCTGATCGAACCCATTCAGGGCGAGGCCGGCATCGTGCTGCCGCCGCCGGGCTATCTGAAACGCCTGCGCGAGCTCTGCGACGCCAACAATGTCCTGCTCGTCCTCGACGAGGTCCAGTCCGGTCTCGGCCGCACCGGCGCGTGGTTCGCCCATCAGCATGAGGGCGTGCGACCCGACGGGCTGATCGTCGGCAAGGCGCTCGGCGGCGGCGTCTATCCGGTCTCGGCCTTCCTGTCGTCGCGCGCGGTGATGCAGGTTTTCGGGCCGGGTTCGCATGGCTCGACGTTTGGCGGCAACGCGCTCGCCGCCGCGATCGGGCTGGAAGCGCTGAACGTCATCGAGGATGAAGGGCTGGTCGCGCGGTCGGCCGAACTCGGCGTCTATCTCAGGACGCGGCTCGCGGCGATGACGCAAGGCCTTGCGCGGGATGTCCGGGGTCTCGGCCTCTGGGTCGGCGTCGAGATCGATGCAGGCGTCGCCTCGGCCAAGGCAATCGTGGCCGAGCTTGCAGACACCGGCGTGCTGACCAAGGAGACCCATGAGACTGTCATCCGCTTCGCCCCGCCGCTCACGATCAGCAGGGCCGAACTCGACTGGGGGCTCACGTGCTGCACTGCGGTTTTCCGGAAAGCCGGCGCCGCGTCGGAAGCCGCGGCAGCCTGATCGGATACCGGCTCGATTCTGCCGGGACGCGGTTCAGGACGACTAGTCGACTGAAAAACATGAGGAAATCAGTCGCGCGCCGTGCCGGTTCTTTGGGCGCTGCGGCTACAAAAAGCTGCAGGGCCCCACTTGCGGGCAGGGCGCATCCTCGCCCAATCTGTGAGCACAAGCCGGAAGCGGGAATTCGAAACGCCCGCCCGGTCAAACCCGTGGGAGGCACCATGAAAGGTTTCGTTCGTTTTCTCGCCGCCGCCGCATTGACGGTCGTCGGCGCGACCGGCGCCCTGGCCCAGGCCAAGGAGTGGAAGGAGGTGCGGATCGGCACCGAGGGGGCCTATCCGCCCTACAACAACCTCAACGCCAAGAAGGAGCTCGAAGGTTACGAGATCGACTATGCCAACCTGCTCTGCGAGAAGATGAAGGTGAAATGCACCTGGGTCGTGCAGGATTGGGACGGCATCATCCCGGCGCTGCTCGCAAACAAGTACGACATCATCATCGCCGGCATGAACGCCACCGACGAGCGCAAGAAGCAGGTCGATTTCACCGCCGTCTACAACAAGACGCCGATCTGGATGGTCGGGCCAAAGGCGACCAAGGGCAACGAGATCACGCCTGCCGCGCTGAAGGGCAAGGCCGTCGGCGCGCAGGGCTCCACGATCCACGCCAACTTCCTCGAGAAGTTCTACAAGGACTCCAATCCGCGTCTCTACCCGACGCAGGAAGAGGCCAATCTCGACCTGATCAACGGCCGGCTCGATTATATCGTTGCCGACGCGCTCGCGCTCTCGGATTTCCTGAACGGCAAGGGCAAGGATTGCTGCCGGCTCATCGCCGAGGTGCCGCGCGACCCCGCAATCCACGGCCCGGGCGTGGCGGGCGCCGTCCGCAAGTCCGACACCGCGCTCAAGGCCCTGTTCGACAAGGCGATCGCCGAGACGCTGGCCGACGGCTCGAACAAGAAGCTCGAAGAGAAGTGGTTCAAGCTGGCGGCCACGAACTGACCCGCGGAACCCACGCCCGCCGGCGTCGCGTCGGCGGGCGGCTTCAGCACAAGCCGCCAGCGCCGAGCCGCCAGAGTTAGGAAGCGATGATCGAAAAGCTCGCTTTGCTCGGCTTCGGCGATGGCGGCTGGGGCCTCGCTCTGCTTCAGGGCGCGGGCATCACCATCTCGATCGCGCTGGCGACGCTGCCCTTCGGCCTCGCGCTCGGGCTGATCGTGGCGCTCGGCAAGCGCTCCGAGAACGTCGTCCTGCGCTGGCTCGCGACCGGCTACACCACGGTGTTTCGCGGCGTTCCCGAGCTTCTGACCCTCTACATCATCTATTTCGGCATCCAGATCCTGCTGCAGCGGCTCTGGGAATGGCTCGGCCTGCCGGGCAATTTCTCGATGCCGCCCTTCGTGGCCGGCATGGTGGCGCTCGGCGTCGTGCTTTCGGCGTTCTCAAGCGAGGTCTGGGTCGGCGCGCTGAACTCGATCCAGAAGGGCCAGCGCGAGGCCGCCGCCGCGCTCGGCCTGTCGAAAGGCCAGGCCTTCCGGCTGGTGGTGATGCCGCAGCTTTTGCGCGTCGCGCTGCCGGGCCTCGGCAACAACTGGATGGTGCTGCTGAAGGAGACCTCGCTGGTTTCGGTCATCACGCTGCCTGACATCATGTTCATCACGACCCGCGCCAATGTCGCAACCAAGGAGCCGTTCCTGTTCTTCGGCGCGGCGATGCTGATTTATCTGGTTTTCTCCCTCGTCTCGGCCTGGGGTCTGGGCAGGCTGGAGGCGCGCGCGAACCGTGGCTTTGCCGCCTTCGGGGGCGCGACGCGATGAGGTGGTGCGAGTATCCGGGCTATCTGGTCGGCAGCGAGGTCTTCCAGAACTATGGCTGCCGGATGTTCTCGGGGCTCTGGATCACCTTCGAGCTGGTTGCGATCTCGGTTACGCTCGGTTTCGGGCTTGCGATCGGGCTGGCCATCGCGAGGCTCTACGGGCCGCGCTGGGCTCAAAGCCTGATCAACGGCTACACCACCTTCTTCCGCGGCACGCCGCTGCTTTGCCAGCTCTTCCTGGTCTATTACGGCCTCGGCCAGTTCCGGCTGTTCTGGCAGGATGTCGGTCTGTGGTGGTTCTTCCGCGAGCCGTTCTACTGCGCGGTCTTCACCTTCACCATCAACACGGCGGCGTATCAGGCCGAGATCCTGCGCGGCGCGATCCAGTCGATCCCGCGTGGCCAGTTCGAGGGCGCGCTGGCGCTCGGTCTGCATCGCTGGGCGAGCCTGCGCCACGTCATCATGCCCCAGGCGATGATCCTGGCCTTGCGCCCGCTCGGCAACGAGCTGATCGTGATGATCAAGGCCAGCGCGGTCGCCTCGCTGGTGACGCTGTTCGACCTGATGGGCGCGACCCGGCTCGCCTTCGCGCGCTCCTTCGACCTCTCGATCTACCTCTACGCCGCGCTGATCTATCTCGTCATGGTCGAGATCATCAGGCGCGTCTGGGACAGGCTGGAGCTCAGGCTGACGCGGCATATGGCGCTGCGCTGAGGTTGGACAGGGCGGGACCGACCTGCCAAGCGCGCGCGCCTATTCTTCCCGTTTCGCGCAAGCTGACATCGCGTGCGCGCCGCTTTGCGCCGGCTGTCCGCCGCGCTAAACCCCAGCCCGAGCAATACCATCCAGCGGAGCGGAACAATGACCAAGGTCGCCTTCATCGGTCTCGGCGTGATGGGTTATCCCATGGCCGGCCATCTCAAGGCCAAGGGCCACGACGTCACGGTCTATAATCGCAATCCCGACAAGGCCACCAAATGGGTCGCACAGCATGCCGGCGCCTCCGCCGCGACACCCGCCGACGCCGCGAAAGGCCAGGAGATCGTGTTCTGCTGCGTCGGCAATGACGACGATCTGCGTTCGGTAACGCTGGCTGAGACAGGGGCCTTCGCCGGCATGGAGAAGGGGGCGATCTTCGTCGATCACACCACGGCGTCGGCCGGCGTCGCCCGTGAGCTCGACGCGGCCGCCACCGCCGCCGGCTTCGGCTTCATCGACGCGCCGGTCTCAGGGGGGCAGGCCGGGGCGGAAAACGGTGTGCTGACCGTCATGTGCGGCGGCGATCCGTCAGTCTATTCCCGCGCCGAGCCGGTGATCGCGAGCTTCGCGCGCATGTGCAAGCTGATGGGGCCGGCGGGCTCCGGCCAGCTCACCAAGATGGTCAACCAGATCTGCATCGCCGGCCTCGTCCAGGGCCTGTCGGAGGGCGTGCATTTCGCCAAGCGCGCCGGGCTCGATGTCGAGGCGATGCTGGAGGTGATCTCGAAGGGCGCGGCCGGCTCCTGGCAGATGGAGAACCGCGGCAAGACCATGAACGCCGGCAAGTTCGACTTCGGCTTCGCCGTCGACTGGATGCGCAAGGACCTCGGCATCGTGCTGGAGGAGGCCCGCCGCAACGGCGCGCAGCTTCCCGTCACCGCGCTGGTCGACCAGTTCTACGCCGAGGTCCAGAAGATGGGCGGCCGGCGCTGGGACACCTCCAGCCTGATCGCGCGGCTGGAAGAATGACGGCTTGAGGCGACGGCCAGGTTTCACCGGCCGCCGGCAGCCGGGGCCCGCGACACCGCCAGGAGCCCCGCGCCCATCATCAGCCACATCATCAGCACCAGCGCCTGCGGCCACAGCGTCACGGCCCAGCTCGCCAGGATGGTGGCGAGCGCGCCCGAGCCGAGCTGGATCGCGCCCATCAGACCGGCTGCGGAGCCCGCCAGTTCGGGCTTGGCCGACAGCGATTCCGCCGTCGAGCCTGGAATCGTCAGCCCATTGCCGATGGCGTTGATCGCCAGCGGCAGGAACAGCGTCAGCGGCGTCCAGTAGGGCGTCAGCGAGAGCGCGATCGCGCCGCTCATCGCGACGAAGGAGATGGCGAGTCCGGTGCGCACCAGGCGCGCCGTGCCGAGCTTCACCGCCAGCCGCGACATGGCGAAGTTGCCGACCATGTAGCCCAGCGCGTTCAGGATGAAATAGGCCCCGTAGACATCAGGCCCCCGGCCCATGGTCTCGACGACGATGTAGGGCGCTGCCGCGATGAACGCGAAGAATGCGCCCGACGTCATCGACAGCGCGACCACGTTGACGACGAAGCCGCGGTCGACGATCAGCGCCGGAAACGCCCGGAAGATGCCGAAGAACGAGGTTCCCACGCCGATGCGCGGCGCGGTCTCGGGCAGGCGCAGCACGGTCAGCACCAGCACGACGACGCCGGCGCCCGTCATGAACCAGAAGATCATCCGCCAGCCGAACCGGGTCTCGATATGGCCGCCGAGATAAGGCGCGAGCATGGGGGCGACGACCATGACCATGGTGACGCTGGCGATCATGCTCGCGGCCTCGTCGCGGCTCGCCGTGTCGCGGATGATGGCGCGCGACAGCGCGAAGGCGGAGCCCGCGCCCGCGCCCTCCAGCAGGCGCGCCGCCAGCAATACGCCGGTCGACTCGGCCAGCGCGCCCAGCACCGAGCCGGCGACGAAGAGCGCGATGCCGGCATTGACGCAGGGGCGGCGGCCGAAGCGGTCCGACAGCGGCCCGATGATGAGCTGCGTCAGCGCGACCGCGACCAGGAACAGCGTCAGCGTGAGCTGGATCGTGGCGTAGCTGGTCGAAAAGTGCCGCGCCAGCGTCGGCGTCGCGGGCGCGAGCAGATTCAGCGCGATCGGCTGCAGCGTCGAGATCGCGACGAGCACCATCAGCGTCGGTTTGGCGGGAAGCGGGCTCGCGCTCATGCCGGCGGGCCGCCCGGCAGCTTCAGATTGGAATCGGACCGCACGCGCTGGCGGTGCATGGTATAGAGCCCGCTGCCGACGATCAGCGCGATGCCGGCGATGGCAAGCGCGTCGGGAACCTCGCCCCAGACGACATAGTCGATCACGACCGCGAAGACGACGATGCTGTAGCGATAGCCCGAGATCACGCCGATATCGGTGTTGCGGAAGGCGCTGACGATGCACAGGCTGCCGGTCGAGACCAGAACGGCCGCGCCGGCGAGATACAACGTCTCGATGCGCCAGAAGGGTTGCCAGACCTCGAACAGCCCGTAGCCGATCGATACCAGGCCCACGAGCACGGTCGTCGTCAGGGAGATCACCGTCGAGGGTACGTCGCTGCCGATGCTGCGGGTCAGCAGGTCGCGCCATCCGACCAGGATGGCGCTGATCAGCGCGACGATCGCGGCCGGGTTGAAGCCGTCCGCTTCCGGCCGCACGATCAGCAGCACGCCGCAGAAGCCCACCGCCACGGCCAGCGTCCGCCGCCAGCCGATCCGCTCGATCCGCAAAAGCACCGCCAGCACGACGATGATCAGCGGCGATGTCATCAGGATCGCGGTGATGTTGCCGAGCGGCAGCAGGCCCAGCGCCCAGATGAAGGAAAGCGCCACCGCGCTCTCGATCAGCCCGCGCAGCAGCACGACCGGTCGCAGCGCCAGCCCGAGCTTGCCGCCTTCCTTCAGCAGGAAGACCATCGCGAGCCCGGCCAGGACGGCGAAGACCGTGCGCAGCGCGATCGCCTGCCCGGCCGGATAGACCTCCCGGGCGAGTTTCATCAGCGTGTCGTTGCCGATGAACAGCGCCATCGCGGAGACCATGGCCACGATGCCGCGTCTGTTGTCGGCTGCATTGGCCACGGCGATGATCCTGTCTGCGCGCTTGCTCAGGCCGCGAAGCGGGCGAGCGAGAAGGGCGCGAGGTCGAAGGCAGAACGGCCGTCGGTCGAAAGATCGGCGAGGATTTCGCCGATCGCGCTGGCGAATTTGAAACCGTGACCGGAGCAGCAGGAGGCGAACACGGCCTGCGGCGCGCCCGGCACCGCGTCGATGATGAAGTCCTCGTCGGGCGTCACGCTGTAGACGCAGCCTTTCAGCGTCAGCGGCTCTCCGGCTGCGTCGGGGAGGTAGCGCTTGAGGCATTCGCGGATCAGCGCGACCTGGCGCGGGCTGGGCGTCCGGTCGTCGTCGCGCGGGTCCATCGGCTCGCGGCCGAAATGCGGTCCGCCAAGCTTGAAGCCCGGATGTTCGTAGAGGGGGAAGCCGTAGAAATGGCCTTCCTCGACGGTGAGGATGAAGACGGGGAAGGCGCCTTCCCGGTACAGCTCAGGCCGCCGCGTCGTGAACCAGCCGATCGCCTGTCGCACGGTCGCGACGTTGGCGGCCAGCGCAGGGACCGCGTCCGCGATCCAGCCGCCCGAGGTGATCACGAGCCGCCCGGCGGAATAGCTGCCGCGCTCCGTGCGAACCTCGACGCCGCCATTTGCGGTCGGTCGCCAGTCGAGCATCGGCTCGTTGGTGCGGATCTCGGCACCCCGCGACTGGGCGAGCCCGACATGGGCATAGATTGCCTTTTCCGAGGCGACGAAGCCGCCATCGGGCTGCCACAGGGCGTGATGGCCGTCGGGAAGCTGGAAACCGGGAAACCGCCTCGCGATCTCGCCGCCATCGAGAACCTCGTGCTCGAGCCCATGGTCGAGGCAGGATTGCAGCGAGGCTTCGACCTCGCCGGAGCCGCGCGGCGCAAGGTCGAGCGAGCCGGTGACGTGCAGCAGCTTCAGCCCCGCGGCCGCGCCCGTCTCCTTCCAGAGGTGGTGGGCGCGCTGCACGATCGGGACATAGTGCGAGCCCTCGAAATAGGCGATCCGGATGATCCGCGTCATGCCGTGCGAGGAGCCCATCGCGTGGCCGAGATCGAAGCGCTCCAGCCCGAGCACCCTGAGACCGCGCCGGGCCAGATGCCAGCAGGCGGCCGAGCCCATGGCGCCGACTCCGGCGACGATGACGTCGTAGCTGTTGGACATAGCGTTCAGGCTCGGGGAGACGCCGGGGCGGCAGGATTGGAGCAGGATGCGAATCCCTTAACCCGCGTCCAGGAAACGGTCCATGCCCGCGACGTCTGGCGCGATACGCGGCAGACGCCGGTGAGGTTTCGTTAACGATGTTGCCTGATTGTGGGTCAGTTCTTTCCGTTCAGGATTGGTTGATGCTCCGCACGGTTCGGCGCTGGTTCGGCAGTCGAGACCACGAGCGCGCCGTTGTGGCGGCGCCGGCGGGAGAAACCTTGCCCGCCTCCGCCGCGATGCCAGCCTCGGTCGCCTCGATCGACGAGGCCATCGCGGAATCGATCGTCACGCTGGAGCAGGACGTTTCTGCCGCTATGCGGCGCGTCGCCGGCCGGCTCAAACATGCCGAGGCCTTCTCCGCCGGGGCCGAGGCGCGTTCGCGCGAGATCCATGACAGCATCTCGGAACTGCGCGCCGCGACCGCGACGGCCAACAGCCATTCCATGGCGCTGGCGACCGCGACGCAGCAGGTCTCCGACTCGGCCGAGCAGGTTGGCCACGCCATGACCGGTGCGCGCGAACGCCTCGACACCGCCGCCATGCGCGCCGACGAGGCGACGCAGATGATGACGGGCCTCGCGCAGGCGATGGCCGAGATCGGCGGCATCGTCGATTCCATTTCGGAGATCGCGCGCCAGACCAACCTGCTCGCGCTCAACGCCACGATCGAGGCCGCGCGCGCCGGCGAGGCCGGGCGCGGCTTCGGCGTCGTCGCGCAGGAGGTCAAGACGCTCTCGGTCGAGGCGCGCAACGCCGCCGACCATATCCGAAGCCGCGTCGCCCGGCTGACGCAGACGGCGCATGGCTCGGCCGGCATCGTCAACGAAGCGCTGCAGATGGTGCGCGACGTCAATCCCGTGATCGCGGCAATCGGCGGAGCCTCGCAGGAGCAGGCCACGGCCGCAGCCGAAGTCTCGCGCAGCGCCGAGGCGACGGCGCGTTTCGTCGAGACCGTGCTGCATCGTTTCGACGATATCGACAGGGTTGCGCTGGCGGCGGCGTCCGAAAGCCTCAGTGCCCGCCAGGCCCTGTCGGAAGGCGCGCGCCAGGCCGACAGCATGCTGCGCCGCTTCATCCCGACCCTGCGCCACGCCGCCTTCGCCGACCGCAGGCAACATGACCGCTTTCCGGCCGAGCATCGCGCGGAGTTCACCGCTCCGGACGCCGCCGTCGCCAGTCAGACGATCGACATCGGCCTTGGTGGCGCATTGATCGCCAACGCTTCCGGATCGGCTCCAGCCATCGGCACGCTGGGCACGATCCGGATTGGCGAGTTGCAGCCGCTGGCCGCCCGCATCGTCGCGGTCAGCGATCTCGGCCTGCACATCGCCTTCGCCCCGGACTCGGTGGCCGGTCATCACGGGCTCACGGCGCTGGTTGCCGAGACCGAGCTGTCCTACAGGCCGCTGATCGAACGCACGCAGGCATTTGCGGTGAAGGTCGCAGACCAGATGCGCAAGGCGCTTCGCGACGCGCTGCTGAGCGAGGACGATCTGTTCGACATCGACTACCAGCCCGTGCCCGGCAGCGATCCGGTGCAATACACGAACCGGGCCCTGCCGGCCCTGCGCGCATGCCTGCCGCCTCTGCTCGCGCAGACGCTGGCCAGCGACGAGCGGCTCGTCTTCGCGCTGGCGATCGACCGAAATGGCTATATTCCGGTCCACAACGCCGCCTTTTCCCAACCGCAACGTCCCGATGAGCCGGTTTGGAACGCGGTCCACAGCCGCAACCAGCGCATTTTCGACGACCGCGCCGGCATCATGGCCGGGCGCTCGCAGCGCCCCTTTCTGGTCCAGTCCTATCTGCGCGACATGGGCGGCGGGGTAACCTACTTCATGCGCGAGGTCGATGCTCCGCTGCGCATCAACGGCCGCCATTGGGGCGGTGTACGGATGGCCTACCGGATGTGAGCGGCGAGCTTCACAGCCGCTCCCAGTTGAAGGCGATGCTCAACCGCCGCAGCGCATCGCGCCATAGGGCCGAGGCCTGTTCGAGGCGCTGCGGTTCGTAGCCGCCCTGGACCTGATGCACGCTCAGCGCCCAGCCCGCGCCGTCCGAATCCTTCCAGACCTTTTCGACCAGTCGGCGCAGCCGCTCAGGCTCGCGCGCCGCGGCATTCGTGCCGAACACCGTGAACTGCGCCGAGTTCTGCAGCATGTCGGAAACGACGACCAGCGCCTTCTCCCCGGAAGGAACGCGCGTTTCGCGGCGCGCCATCACGTCGCCCATCGCCTCCGCGATCGGCGAGAGATTACCGCGCGCAGGCTGGCTGAGTTGCGCCAGCGCCTGATCGAGCGGGCGGCCGAACTTCTCGACCCAGCGGATGTAATCGCGGCGCGGATTGCCGATCAGCTCGCTGACGGTTCGGCCGGGATTGCAGAGTGAGAGCAGCGGTGGAAAGCCGGGCTCGAAGGCGTCGCTGAAGGCGTAGATCGAGATCATCCGGTCGGCCGGCAGTTCGTCGCCCATGCGCTTGACCAGCCGCTTCAGCCGCCCGGCCTGCACCTCGCTCCACGGGTCGCTCTTGTCGACCAGCACCAGAGTATGGCCGATAGCTCCGGTCGTCGGGCATAATGTCTCGGCGTCGCGCGGCGGCCCGCGCAGCAGCGCGGGCGCGGCGAAAAAGCCCGCCAGGACCAGTCCCGCCGCCAGCGAGCCAATGATCGCCCAGTGCTCGCCTTTCATGGCGATCCACCGCCGGAACCGGAAGAAACTGCGTCGCCCGCGAGTGCCCGCCGGCTCGCCTCGTCCTGCGCAAACGCGTCCTCGCCGGCCTTGATCGCAGCCGCCTTCACCCGCGCGACCTCGTTTGGCCAGTCGACGCCGCGCAGCATGGCGAGCTGGTCCTTCAGCTTGGCCTCGATCAGCGCCGGCAGATTGGCGAGCTGCCGCTCGAAATCGGCGATCGCGCTGCGCACCACCGCATGCTCGGGCGGAGGGCCGGCGTGGTCGAGCTCCGGCATCGACAGCCCCTGCGAGAAATAGGCCGGCGGATAGTCGCTGCGCACCTTCAGATTGGCCTCCCGGTATTGCATCAGCGCCCCGTCGCGGGCGGCCCGAAGCTGGGCCAGCCGCGTCTGGTCGAGATCGCGGGCCTGATCGGCCGAGGCCTTGCTGAGTTGGAGTTTGTCGATCTGCGCCTGGCATTCTTCACGGAAGCCGTCGATCTGGCTCCGGATCGCCATCAGCTCCGGCATCAGGCTGGCGTCGAGCGCCTGCTGCTGCTCCTCGACCTCGCGCCAGCGCTGCCGCCAGCGCCTGAACGACGCGGCGTGGCCTGGATAGCTGCCGAAGGCGGAATAGCCCTTCACGGCGGCGATGAAGGCGACGATACAACCGATGATCACGAGCGCGATCGATTTGAGGTCGTTGATCGCCAGCAGGTTGGCCGCCATCCGAGGCGCGACCTGCACCGAGGCCGCATCGGGGTTGGCCAGCAGCAATTCGCGATAATGCCCAACCGCGAGGTTGAATAGCAGGATCACGGCGATCATCGCGACATAGGCCGGCAGCGCCCAAAACAGATGCGAGGCCCGCACATGCTGGGTGTAGCGCGCCGGCCCCATCCCGAGGATAAAGCCGAGCGCGATGTTGAGACCCGAGATGATGACGGCGGTCGCGGCGCCGCCGACGAGGCCGAACTCGCTGGCCTCGGCGAAGAAGGTGCCGTTCAGCAGGCTTTCGATCGCCAGCGGCACGATCAGGAACAGCAGCGTGAACTGCCATTTCTCCAGCTTGGGGTCGGCCGGGCGCTGGTGGACATGGCAGAAGAAGTCGTATTCGCGCTTGGCGCGCAGGGCGTCATGGATCTTCTGCTTCAGCGCGCCGCCGCCCTTGGTCAGCAGCGCCCGCATCGCCTCGTCGAGCGAGCGGATGCGCGCCTCGTAGCGCTCGGTGGTGAAGGCCTCGCGCGCCCCGATCACCTCCGCATAGAGCGCGTTCAGCCGGGCGCTCGTTTCGCGGCGGATGGACAACTGCAATTCGCCGACGCGCGCCAGCACGTCCTGCTCGGTCCGGGACGTCACGGTCGCATGCGCGGCCGGCGCGTTGTCGAGTGCATCGTGCGCGCCGTTCCAGCCGGCCTGTACCGTCTCGGCGAGGTGGTGGACCGAGATGCGCTGCCCGCCCGGGTCGGTCTCATCCTCGTCACGCGCCATGGCGCGCGCCTTCCAGCGTCCGCCGCGCCTCGACAAGATCGACATGGAAGCTGCGGAAGCCGCGCGCCGCCGGGCGCAGATAGGTTCGCGCGAACCAGAGCGCGAGCGCCATGGCCGCGCTCGCGATCAGCGCGGCGGCAATCGGTCCTGATGCGGGCGGCGTCGCCTGCTCGGACCAGAGCCGCATCGCCGCGACGGCCCCGGCACACAGCGCCGCGATCGCCAGAACTGCGCCGAACCGAGCCCGGCCGATATCGTAGCCGAGACGCAGCGCCATTTGGAGCACGGCAAGGATCGCGGCCGCGTAAAGCTCGATCATGGCGAGAAGGACGAACAGCGCCGCCGGAATCGCCAGCAGGAGGTGGGGCCAGCGCCACCCGCCGAGCCATGAGAAAACGGCAAGCATCATCGCGCCTGCGAAATAAAGCACGGCGAGAAGAAGCAGCCCCAGCATGATCGCCAGAATCGGCGCACGCCGCCGCAGCGAAAAAACCATGCGGACCAGATGGCCGAAACGGCTTTCGACCGCAATCCGCGCGGCGGACTGCCAGAGAGATCGCGGGATCGCTTTCAGCCGCGCAAGCATCATCCCGACATCAGACGCAAAAGAAATGGCACACCTGCTGAAACGTTAGCCCATCGCAGAAGAGCGTCAAGTTGCGGCGGAGCTGTGGCGCTCGCATGCGGCGAAGCGCGTTCGCTGGACGAATAGGCCGGTCAACCGCCGGTGACGCTCATGTGCCGGCCGACGGCCGGCGCGGCGCGCCTGCGGTCGATGACGAAATCATGGCCCTTGGGCTTGCGCGAGATCGCCTCGTCCATCGCCCGGTGCAGCGCGGCGTCGTCGCTCGACGCGCGCAGGGCCGAGCGCAGATCCGCCGCATCCTCCTGGCCGAGGCACATATAGAGCGTGCCCGTGCAGGTCAGCCGGACGCGGTTGCAGCTCTCGCAGAAGTTATGCGTCATCGGCGTGATGAACCCGACGAGCCCGCCGGTCTCCTTGACGCGGACATAGCGCGCTGGACCGCCCGTTTTGTAGGGGTCCTCGACGAGGTTGTAGTGATCCATCAGCCGCGCCCGCACCACCGAGAGCGGCAGGAACTGGTCGATCCGGCCGGGCTCGATCTCGCCGAGCGGCATCACCTCGATCAGCGTCAGGTCCATGCCGAGCCCATGGGCCCAGGTCATCAGGCTCTCGATCTCGTCCTCGTTGACGCCCTTGAGCGCCACCGCGTTGATCTTGACCCGCAGGCCCGCCTTGCGCGCCGCCTCGATGCCGGCCAGCACCTTGTCGAGATCGCCCCAGCGCGTGATCTGGCGGAACTTGTCCGGGTCGAGCGTGTCCAGCGAAACGTTGATCCGCCGCACGCCGTAATCGGCCATCTCTTGAGCGTAGCGCTCAAGCAGCGAGCCGTTTGTGGTCAGCGTCAGCTCCTCCAGCGCGCCCGAGGCGAGATGGCGCGAGAGCGAGCGGAACAGGCTCATGATATCGCGGCGCACCAGCGGCTCGCCGCCGGTAATGCGCAGCTTGCGGGTGCCGCGCTGGATGAAGGCGGTCGAAAGCCGGTCAAGTTCCTCCAGCGTCAGCAGGTCGCGCTTGGGCAGGAAGGTCATGTCCTCCGACATGCAGTAGACGCAGCGGAAATCGCAGCGATCCGTCACCGAAATGCGCAGATAGGAGATGTCGCGGCCGAACGGATCGACGAGCGGCGCGCGCATCAGCGGGTTCTGGGTCTCGTTCAGCACGCCGGGCTATCCTTGCGTCGCCGCGTCGTGAGTGGCCGCGGCGGCATTGTCCTGTATAGAGCGCGAGACATTGTCATGGCCGGGGCGCACGTCAAGCGCAGCCACGGTCGCATCCATCGGGGATCATCGCACGATCATGTCAGCCTGGCCGACCGAACTGCGCCTGTCCAAGGATCGCCGCATCCTGCATGTCGCCTTCGCGGACGGCTCGTCCTACGCGCTCGCGGCCGAACTTCTGCGCGTCGAGAGCCCGTCGGCGGAGGTACAGGGCCATGGCCCGACGCAGAAGAAGACGGTGCCCGGCAAGCGTGAGGTCGAGATCCTGAAGGTCGAGCCCGTCGGCCATTACGCCGTGAAGCTCACCTTCGACGACATGCACGACACCGGCATCTATGGCTGGGACTATCTGCGCGAACTCGGCGAGACGGGCGAGGCGAAGATGCAGGCCTATCTCGACGAGCTGGAGCGGCAGGGGCTGTCGCGGGAGCGCAAGGGGCGGGGGTAGCGGCCGTTAGACGTGCGGGCGTTCCTAATGAAAAAGGCCGGCGTGTCCGCCGGCCCTCTACAAACTCTCGCTGAAATGCGGTTCAGCGAGCCACAACCACGCGGGTGCCGACCTTGACGCGCTCGTAGAGGTCGATGACGTCCTCGTTCAGCATACGGATGCAGCCGGACGAGACGGCCTGGCCGATCGTCTCCGGCTCGTTCGAGCCGTGGATGCGGTAGAGCGTCGAGCCGAGATAGAGCGCGCGCGCGCCCATCGGGTTCTCCGGGCCGCCTGGCATAAAGCGCGGCAGGTCGGGGCGGCGCTTCAGCATCTGCGCCGGCGGGGTCCAGGTCGGCCATTCGGTCTTGCGGGTGATGCTCTGCGAGCCGGCCCAGTCGAAACCAGGGCGGCCGACGCCGACGCCGTAACGCATCGCCTTGCCATCGGGCATGACGAGATAGAGGCGGCGCTCGCTGGTGTTGATCACGATCGTGCCGGGCCGGTGCTTGCCGTCATAGGAGACGATCTCGCGCGGGATGGCGGTTGCCTGCGCCTTGGCGGGATCGACCGCCTGGAACAGCGGCTGGCGGGTCAGCGGGTCGATTTCGGCATGGGCAGAAGTGGCGACGCCAAGCAGGCCAAGGCCGGCGAGCGTGGCCATACGGAGGAAGCGGTTCATCAGGACCTCGGGCGGACGGCGGGGGGATCGCGGATCATGAAATTGACCCCAAAAGGTCAACGTCGTCTCAATTTTCTGTCAGAGTCCCACAATCTACGCTAGTGCGCCGCTATCACATCGGTGCGAGGCAAGGGGCTTTGCGGCCTCCCGTTGCGCGTCTGCAACATGAATGCCGAAAGGTCAGCTCTTGAGGACGACGCAGGCTCCGCCGCGCTGCTGAATCCGCGCGCAAAGCGCTTGCGCTTCGCTGCGCGTCTGCGCCGGCAGCCTGATCCTGTAAAAGGCGCGCGTGCCCCGGCTGCGCAGCCGCGTGCCGATCACCATCGGCCGCACCTCGCCGAGAATGGCGCGGTAGCGGCCGGCGCTGCGCTGGAAGGCCGACAGCGCGCGGGCCTTGACGAAATTCCCGGCGAGCTGCACGCCCCAGGGCGCGAAGGCCGCCTCGGCGATGGCCGGCAGCGGCGCGCGGCCGGCGCGGATCGCAGCGATCGTGATCTCGCAGGCGGCATTCGCATCCGGGCCGGCGGACCGCGTCGCAGCGCCGCTGCGCGCATCGTCGGCCCAATCCTCGGCGGCTGCGCCCGTGATCGCGAGCACATAGGTCTCCGTCTCGAAGGGCAGTCCGCCGCGCCCGGAAAACCAGCTCGCGACCCGCGCCGGCCCGCCATTATAGGCCGCCGCCGCCAGCCCCCAATTGCCGAAGCGGGACTTCAGATCGGCCAGCAACTGCGCCGCCTTGGGGATCGCCTGCTCGGGGTCGAACGGGTCGGCGAGGCCGCGCTCGCGCGCCGTGCCCGGCATGAACTGCGCTACGCCTTGCGCCCCGGCCGGGCTGGTCACCGCAGGGCGAAAGCTCGATTCCTGGAAGATCAGCCGGGTCAGGAAGCCGGGCGGGACGCCGTGTCCGGTGGCTGCCGCGTCGATCAGCCGGCACAGGGCCGCGTCGATGCCCGAGGAGGGCGGTTCCTGCGCCGCCGCCGGGGCAGCCGGCGCGAGCAGCGCCAGCCAGAGCGTGACGACGCGGACGATCGGCGAGGCCATGCCGGCCGGACCCGTCAGGCGGTCCGCTTCGCAGCAACGGCGGTGATCTCGATCGCGTAGCCGGGCTGGGCCAGCGCCGCCTGCACCGTGGCGCGGGCTGGCGCATGGCCGGGCGCGACCCAGCCGTCCCAGACCGCGTTCATCTCGGAGATCTTCGTGATGTCGGTCAGGAAGATCTGCACGCTGAGCAGGCGCTCCCTGCCGCTGCCGGCCTGCGTCAGCGTGTCATCCAGCAGCGCCAGCACCTCCGCCGTCTGCTCGGCGAGCGACTTGCCCAGCGTCGTCTCGGCGACATGGCCGGCGAGGAAGACGATGCCGTTGAAGGCGGCTGCGTCGCACCAGCGCGCGGTCAGGCCGGTTCGTTCGATCGTCATGGCGTCAGGCTCGCTGTCGGTAAATGCGGTCTCACCATAGGCTGGCGAGCGCATATGCGACCACGACAAAAAGTGCGCGCCGCAGGTCGAAAGGCCGGGCGCAGCGTCAAAGGTCGGGTTTCGATGGAAGGGATGGTGGGCGACACAGGGATCGAACCTGTGACCACTCCCGTGTGAAGGGAGTGCTCTACCGCTGAGCTAGTCGCCCGCACCGGCGCTTCTCCTAGTCGCCGCGCCCGGCGACGTCAAGAATGCGCCGCTGCAATCGCCAGAACCTCCCGCACCGCTCCCGCCAACTCGTCGAAATGCTGGATCACCCGATCGGGGTTGAGGCTCTCGATCGGCACGTCGGTGTAGCCGAAGGGAACGCAGATCGAGGGAATGCCGGCGGCCCGCGCCGTGTCGATGTCGGTGCGTGAATCGCCGATCATCACGGCCCGCGCCGGATCGCCGCCCGCCGCCTCGATCGTAAGGGTCAGGTGGCGCGGATCGGGCTTGTGGTAGGGGAAGCTGTCGCGGCCCGCCACGGCGGCAAAGCGATCCGTAATGCCGAAATGGTCGAGGATCAGGCGCGTATGCAGAATCGGCTTGTTGGTGCAGACCGCCAGCTTGAAGCCCTCCGCTGCAAGCGTCGCCATCGCCTCCGGCACGCCGTCATGGATGAAGCTGTCGGAGGCGACATCGTCGGCATAGATCAGCAGGAAGTCCTCGAACAGCCGCTCCAGCGTCTCCGGGTCCAGTGGCCTGCCGGACACGCGGAAGCCGCGCTCGATCAGCGCGCGCGCCCCGGCCCCGACCAGTTCGCGCGCCCGCTCCAGCGGCAGGGTCGGAAGCTGCTCCCGGACCAGGATGACATTGAGCACGCGCATGATGTCGGGCGCGGTCTCGGCCAATGTGCCGTCGAGATCGAACACGACGATGGGTGACAGGCTCATGAGCGGCTCCGGCGGTCTGGCTTGGAGCGCATAAAGAGCGTCGCGTCGGGCTTGGCAAGCCATGTTGCAGGCGTGACGTTGCTTGCGTGGCGATCGCGCATCGAACCGTCCCCGCCGGGATGGTAGGCTGCCCGCGATTCGGCGGTTGGCCGTCGTGGAGGGTTGCGCCGTGGTGTCGATGGGTCTGGAGCGGCTGGGCGGTCTCGTCAGAGGCTTTGCACTGATGGCGGCGTGGCTGATGTCGGCCGGCGGAGCGCTCGCCGCGCCCTTCGAGTTCGCGCCCGCGCCGCAGAACGACCTCAACCGCATCTACCGGGTCGATCGCGCCACCGGCGAGGTCGGGGCCTGCCAGTTCCAGCTCAAGGATGGCGGCGTCGGCATCACCATCTGCTTTCCGGCCGGGGAGGGGGCGGGCCCGCAGGCGCCGAGCGACTACCTGCTCGTGCCGTCGCGCCATGAGCGCGAGGGCGGCATCTTCCGCGTCAATGTCCGCACCGGCGAGATGAGCATCTGCTACGTCTTCGACGACAAGGTCGTCTGCACGCCGCAGGCGAAATGACGGGGCTCCCGACCGAGCCTGAAGCAAGGATGCCGATGAACCCAGACGATCTGAAGAAGCTCGCCGCCGCCCGCGCACTCGAACTGGTGCGGCCGGGCATGCGGCTGGGCCTCGGCACGGGCTCGACCGCGAAGCATTTCGTCGATCTGCTGGGAGCGCGCGTCGCCGGCGGGCTCGATGTGCTTTGCGTCGCGACCTCGCAGGCGACGCAGGCGCAGGCGCTCGCGCTCGGCATCACCATGTCGAGCCTCGACGAGACGCCGGAGCTCGACCTTACCGTGGACGGGGCCGACGAGATCGACCCCGAACTGCGGCTGATCAAGGGAGGCGGCGCGGCTCATCTGCGCGAGAAGATCGTCGCCAGCGCCTCCCGCCGCATGATCGTCATCGCCGACGACGGCAAGCTGGTCGAGCGGCTGGGGCGCTATCCGCTGCCGATCGAGGTCGTGCCGTTCGGGCTGGAGGCGACGCGGCGCGCGGTGGCCGCGGCCATCGAATCGGCCGGAGAGTCCGGCGAATTGGTGCTGCGGCGTCGCCCGGACGGCTCCGCGCTCATCACCGACAACGGCAACCACATCCTCGACGCGCATCTGCGCGCGATCGGCGCGCCGGAACGGCTCGCGACCGCACTGAACGCCGTGCCCGGCATGGTCGAGCACGGCCTTTTCCTCGGCATCGCGTCCGGCGCGATTCTGGCCGGCGAGGGCGGTCTGCGGCTGCTCGGAGCAATCGAGTGATTCCCACGGCAGGAAAAGCGCGCTAAGGGGGCCTCATCGCGCGGTCGCCCGGCCGCCCCACCATGAAGGTTTCCATGGCCATGTTCCGTCACCATCTCGCCGCCGCGGCGTTCGCGCTCGTCCTTCCCGCCATGACGGTCCCGATGACGGTCTCCCGGCCCGCCGTCGCGCAGACGGCCGCGCCTGTGGCGTCGCCGCTGTCGGCGTCGCATGTCCAGGCGGCGCGCGAGGTGCTGGAACTGACCGGCATCACCGCGACCTTCGAGCAGATCTTCACCGAGTTTCGCGACAACACGCGCCAGCTCGTCACGACGACGCGTCCCGAGATGCTGAAGGACCTCGACGAGGTCGTGGCCTTGCTGAAGCCCGAGGCCGACAAGCGCCGCGAGGACATCACGTTGGGCGCGACCGAGGTCTTCGCCCGCCGCTTCACCGAAGCCGATCTGAAGGAGATCGCGGTGTTCTTCCGTTCGCCGGTCGGCCAGCGCTATCAGTCGCTCCGCAACACGGCGCTCGAGGAGGTGTTCAAGCTGCTCACGCCCTGGAGCCTGCAGACCAGCAACATGCTGTTCGACCGTTTCGCCGAGGAGATGCGCAAGCGCGGCCATAATCTCTGACCGAGCTATCGTCGCACTGCCCTACAGGGAGGCGGCGGCGCTCGGCGCCGGCGACTTTTCGCGATCGGGCCGGGCCTCGATCTCGGCAAACATCTCCAGCACGTTGCCGTCCGGGTCGCGGAAAAACAGCGTGCGGTGGCCGAACGGCTGGTCGGTCGGTGGCGATAGCAGGGCGATGCCGGCCTGCCGCAGCTCCTCGGCGCATTGATCGACCTGCTCGAGGCTGACCCTGAAGGCGAGCTGAAGCGCCGCGCTGCCTGCCGGCAACAGCGCATCCGTCGGAGTTCGGCGTGGTCTGGCCAGCGTCAGCGTGTTCGGGCCGATCTGGTACTCGATCCAGTCTGCCGAAAGCTCCCGATGCAGCCGGAGGCCAAGCACATCTTCGTAGAAGCGGCGCATCGCCTCCATGTCACGCGCGAAGATGACCGTGTAGTCGATTGCGCGGATGCTCTGGAACGCCGAACCGGCGCCCGCGCCAGGCATCGGCGTCAATCCTCCGCCGCCTTGAACCGGTTCATCCCTTTCATCACGAAGGGGGCGACCAGCGCGATGAACGAAATGCCCAGCAACGCCGCGGAGCCGGGATTCTCCAGCAGGATCATCGGGTCGCCGAGGCTGATCTGCAGCGCGCGCCGCAGTTGCGCCTCCGCCATCGGCCCCAGGATGAGGCCGACCACCATCGGCGCGACGGGATAGTCGTAGCGTCGCATCAGATAGCCGAGATAGCCGAACAGGAAGAGCATGCCGAGTTCGACCGGCGAGGGGTTCACCGCCAGCGTGCCCATCGTCGCGAAGACGAGGATGCCGGCGTAGAGCCAGGGCTGCGGAATCGCCAGCAGCCGGACCCAGAGACCGATCAGCGGCAGGTTCAGGATCACCAGCATGACGTTGGCGATGAAGAGCGAGGCGATCAGGCCCCAGACGAGATCGGGCTTCTCGGCGAAGAGCAGCGGGCCGGGATTGAGGCCGTATTGCTGGAAGCCCGCCAGCATGATCGCGGCCGTGGCCGAGGTCGGCAGGCCGAGCGTCAGCAGCGGCACGAGCACGCCGGCGGCGGCGGCGTTGTTGGCGGCTTCCGGTCCGGCGACGCCTTCGATCGCGCCCTTGCCGAATTCGCCGGGATATTTGCACAGGCGCTTCTCGGTCGAATAGCTCAGGAAGGTCGGAACCTCGGCGCCGCCAGCCGGCAGCGCGCCGATCGGGAAACCGTAGGCCGTGCCGCGCAGCCACGGCGCCCAGGAGCGCTTCCAGTCCTGCCTGCTCATCCAGAGCGAGCCCTTGATCGGGATGATCTCCTCGGGCTCCCGGTAGCGCTTGGACGCGACATAGAGCGCCTCGCCCACGGCGAAGAGCCCTACCGCCAGTGTCGTCACCTCGATGCCGTTGAGCAGTTCGGGCACCCCGAAGGTCAGCCGCGCCTGCCCGGTCAGCCGGTCGATCCCGATGAGTCCGAGCGCGATGCCGATGAACAGGCTGGTCAGGCCGCGCAAAGGCGAATCGCCGAAGGTCGCAGAGACGGTGACAAAGGCCAGGATCATCAGCGCGAAATAGTCCCACGGCCCGAATTTGACCGCGAGCCCGACGAGCCAGGGCGCGAGGAAGGCGAGCCCGATCGTCGCCAGCAGGCCGGCGACGAACGAGCCGATCGCGGCGGTGGCCAACGCCGGTCCGCCGCGTCCGGCCTTGGCCATCTTCGAGCCTTCGAGCGCCGTCGCCAGCGAGGCGCTTTCTCCCGGCGCATTGAGCAGGATCGCGGTGGTCGAGCCGCCATACATGCCGCCATAATAGATGCCCGCGAACATGATCAGCGAGCCGCCGGGATCGAGCTTGAACGTCACCGGCAGCAGCAGCGCCACGGTCAGCGCCGGGCCGATGCCGGGCAGCACGCCCACCGCGGTGCCGAGGAACACGCCGATCAGGGCAAAAAGCAGCTTCGACGGTTCGAGCGCGACCGAGAAGCCGTTCATCAGGGCGAGAAAGGTTTCCATCGTCTTGGCGGCCCCTACACGAACAGGCGTTCGAGCGGCCCTGACGGGAGGGTCAGCGTCAGCAGCTTCGAGAACATCAGGAAGATCGCTAGGCCGAGCCCGAGCCCGATGCCGATATCGACGGGCAGCGCCTCGCGGCCGAAGCCGCGCGCCGTGCAGGCGAAGACGATCGCGGTGGCGACGATGAAACCGCCGCCGGCCGCGATGCAGGCGACGAGGCCGACGAGGCCGCCGATGATCCAGAGGATGGCGCGGTTGTCGGCCGCTTCGGGCTTGGGAATTCCGCCGCGAAACGCCACGACGAGATGGGCGAGACCGAGCACGCCGAGCCCGGCGCAGACCACATAGGGCATTGCCGTCGGCCCCAGGCCGTAATTCGAAACGATGGTCTGTTTCGAGGCGTCATGGGCGACCACGGCGGCAAGCCCCAGCAGCAGCCCTGCGACGATAAGGGCGGGACGATCGACGCCACGGGTGGGGGAGGCTGGAGTCATGGCGTCTCTCGTTAGGCAAATGGCGAAATGGCGGGTGGCGAGTGGGTGATGAAGGCGAATGGCGAGCCGCTTTTGGCAGCTCCCCATTCGCCGCTCGCCATTCGTCCCTTACTTCACCAGGCCGACGTCCTTCATCACCTTGGAGACGCGCGCATCCTCGGCCTTCAGGAAGGTCTCGAACTCTGCGCTGGCGAGATAGGCGTCGTCCCAGCCGCGCGCCTTCAGGATCTCGGTCCATTCCTTCGACTTCACCATCTTGTCCATGGCGTCGGCGAGAACCTTGCGCTGGTCGGCGCTGATCCCGGGAGGGGCGACGACCGACCGCCAGTTCAGCAGTTCGACGTCGACGCCCTGCTCCTTGAACGTCGGCGCATCGGGCGCATTGCTCAGCCGCTTGGGCGCCGAGACGGCGATGACGCGCAGCTTGCCGGCCTTGATCTGGCCCTCGAACTCGCCATAGCCGGACACGCCGGCCGTGACGCGTCCGCCGAGCATCGCGGCCAGCGCTTCGCCGCCGCCGGAGAAGGCGATGTAGTTGACCTTGCTGGTGTCGCCGCCGACTGCGCCCGTCACCAGAGCCGCGAGGATGTGGTCCGCGCCGCCCGCCGAGCCGCCGGCCCAGGTCACCTTGCCGGGATCGGCCTTGATCCGGTCGCCGAGATCCTTGGCGTTCTTGATCGGCGATTCGGTCGGCACCACCACGACGAGCGCTTCGGCCGTCAGCCGCGCGATCGGCGTCGTCTGGCTCAGGTTGACCGGCGACTTGTTGAGCAGGATCGCGCCCACCATGACGAAGCCGTTGACCATCAACTGGCTGCCGTCGCCCTTGCCGCTGTTGATGAGCTGGGCGAGACCGATCGTGCCGCCCGCGCCAGGCACGTTGGCGACCTGAACGCTCTTGGCGATGCCCGACTGCGTCAGCGCCTGCTGCATCGAGCGGGCGGTGCCGTCCCAGCCGCCGCCGGGCGCGGCCGGCGCCATGATCTTCAGTTCGAGCTGCGCGAAGGCCGCCGTGGTCAGGCCGGCGAGCGCGACCGCCGTCACGACCGTGCGCTTCAGAATGGATGTCAGCATGGTGATTCCTCCCATCGCGGGTTTTCCGCTGGTTCCCGTCGGCAGTGGCGCGTTGACGCAGCTTCCGTCAATTGCTCCAGATTGCATAATCCCAAGTCAAGGTCTTTCGCATGGCGCGGAGGTTGCGGGAAGATACATGGCCCTCTTGCAGGCCGCCCCCGATCACGCGGCTTTTGCTTTGCCGCCCGGTTCGCGATCGCGTAAGCGCTCCGCCATGAGTCCGCCGCCAGCCACGCTTCATCCCGGGTATGCACCGCATGCCGAGGCGCCCGCGACGCGTCGCGCCCGCGCGCTCGACAGGGTTGGTGCAGGCCTGTTGGTCGCGCTGCCGCTGGCGATGTGGCTCGCAAACCGCTCCGCTACGCTCGTGCTCGGCCTGTCCGCCATCGCATTCCTTGCCGCGCTCTGGCTGCGCGGCGGCCATCGCGGGCTGTTAGAACGAGTGCGCGGCGCGCTCGCGAGCCCGGTCGGCCTCGCGATCGTCGCCTTCCTGCTCTGGTCGCTCGTCTCGCTCGGCTGGAGCCATCGCCCGGCCCAGGGGCTGGCGATGTGGGGCGAATTCGCCTTGCCTCTGGCCTGCGGCCTCGTCATAGCCCTGAGTGGCGGATTGAGGCCAGAGATCCGCCTGTCTCGCGCGCTCGCCATCTCGCTCACCCTCGCCTGCGCGCTCATCATGGTCGAGCTGGCGAGCGGGCTGTCCCAGCGCGCCCAGCTCGGCATCGGCCGGCCCTATGGCTTCATCTTCAATCGCCCGGTCCTGACCTGCGTCGTGCTGATGGCGGCCGCCCTGCCGCCTCTGCTTCACCATGGCGCGACGCGGCGGGCCGACAGGGCGCTCGCGATCGTTCTGGTATCGAGCGTCGGCGCGCTTGCCATCGTTGCCGACAGCGGCGCGGCCGTGCTCGGCTTCGGCATCATGTTGCTGATCTGGGCGCTGGCTCTGCTCGCGCCACGCCTGACCCTCGCCCTCGTCGCGCTCGGCTTCGTCGCGACGATGGCGCTCGCCCCGGTGCTGGGGCTGCTCGCCAATTCAGCCTTACCGCCCGCTCTGCACAAGACGCTGGCGCAGTCGCACACGCGTGAGCGCGTCGCGATCTGGCTGAGTTTTGGCGAGGCGATCCGCGCGAGACCGCTGATAGGCTCGGGCTTTGGCGCATCGGCGGCGCTGGACAGCCACCCCGTCGCCCGGCATGTCGCGCCCCTGCATCGCGAGATGCTCGCCGTCGGCCATCCCCACAGCGCGCCGATGCAGGCCTGGGTCGAGACCGGGATCGCCGGCGCGGCCTGCCTCGCCTTCGCCGGCCTCGTGCTGCTCGGGCGGCTGCGACATCTGCCGGCGCGCGCTCTCGCGCCGCGTCTGGCGCTGTTTGCGATGGCGCTTGGCGTCGCCTCCGTGGCGCATGGCGCCTGGCAGGGATGGTGGATCGCGGCGCTGGCTGCGGGCGCTGCCTTGCTCTGGACCGGGCTCGACCAAAACGATCAAGCGAAGAAAGACCAGTGATGAGCGAATTCGACGTCGATCTCTTCGTCATCGGCGCCGGCTCCGGCGGCACGCGCGCCGCCCGGATCGCGTCCGGCCATGGCGCGCGCGTCATGATCGCGGAGGAGGACCGCATCGGCGGCACCTGCGTCATCCGGGGCTGCGTGCCCAAGAAGCTCTTCGTCTATGCCAGCCGCTTCACCGAGGACTTCGAGGACGCCGCCGGCTTCGGCTGGAGCGTCGGCAAGCCGACATTCGACTGGGCGACTCTCCGGGATGCCGTCGCCAACGAGGTCACGCGTCTCTCGGGCCTTTACCGCAAGGGGCTGGAGGCGGCCGGCGTCGCGATCCGCGAGGAACGCGCCGTGGTCGAAGGCCCCCATGAGGTGCGCCTGCAAAAAAGCGGCGACCTGATCCGGGCCAGGCATATCCTCGTCGCCACGGGAGGCTGGCCCGCCTTCGACCCTCCGATCCCCGGCGGAGAACTCGGCATCTCCTCCAACGAGGTGTTTCATCTGCCGAGCCTGCCCAGCCGCATGCTCGTCATCGGCGGCGGCTACATAGCGCTCGAATTCGCCAGTGTCTTCGCGCGGCTCGGCGTCGCGGTGACGCTGCTGCATCGTGGCGACAACGTCCTGCGCGGCTTCGACGAGGATATCCGCACCCGCCTGCGCGACGGGCTCTCCCATGCCGGCATCAGCTTGCGGCTCGGCTGCACCGTCGACCGCATCGAGGATCTCGGCGGGGGCGTGAAGCGGGCCCATTGCGCCTCGGGCGCGCCGATCGATGCGGAGGTCATCCTGGTCGCGACGGGCCGTCGCCCGCATACGGCAGGCCTCGGGCTGGAGCAGGCGGGCGTCAAGCTCGGCCCTATCGGCCAGGTCATCGTCGACCGGGAATCCGCCTCCAGCGTGCCCTCGATCCACGCCGTCGGCGACGTCACTAACCGCATCAACCTGACGCCGGTTGCGATCCGCGAGGGCCACGCCTTCGCGGATTCGACCTTCGGCGGCAAGCCCTGGCGCATGGAGCATGGCCTGGTGGCGTCCGCGGTCTTCACCACGCCGGAGATCGGCACGGTGGGCCTCAGCGAGCAGCAGGCCATCGCCGCCGGCCATGAACTGCGCATCTTCGAATCCGGCTTTCGTCCAATGAAGGCGACGATCTCCGGCCGTCAGGAGCGCATCTACATGAAGCTCGTGGTCGACGCGAAGACCGACAAGGTGCTCGGCGTCCACATCCTCGGCCATGATGCGGGCGAGATCATCCAGGCGGTCGCCATCGCCGTGACGATGGGCGCGACCAAGGCCGATTTCGATGCCACCATCGCGCTCCATCCGAGCGCTGCGGAAGAACTGGTGACCATGCGGACGGCGCGGGCGGGCTGATTGCGTCGATGGTCGGCGGGGCCTATTCTAGAACGCTCGACAAGCATTACAGAATGGATGTGTCGCCATGGGCATCAGCATCAAGAACGACGAGGTCGAGGCGCTCGCCCGCCGCCTCGCCGACAGGCACGGCAAGGGTCTGACGGAGATCGTCCACGAGGCTTTGCGGGAAAAGGCGGAGCGCGAAGGCGCCGAGCCGACGCTGTGGGAGAAGCTGGCGCCGATCCGGGCGCGTCTGGCAAAGGCCGGCAAGACGGGGCTGGTCGCCGACAAGGCCTTCTACGACGAGATCAACGGCGAGGACGAGCGCCGATGATCGTCGTCGATGCGTCGGCGATCGTCGGTATCATGGCTGAGGAAAGCGATAGCCATGATCTTGCGGCGCGGCTGCAGGCGTTGCCGGCTGGGGCGGGCCGACGCTTCGCTTCGACGGTGACTATTTGGGAAGCGGCCCTGGCGATGGCCCGACTTTGGCGTATCGATCGGCAGCAAGGCTTTTTCGAAGTCGCTGAATTTCTGAAGGTCACACAGATAACGCCGCTTCCTCCGGATATGGCGATCTCCACCCTCGCGGTCGCGGCAGCCGAACGCTACGGCATAGGCGGCGGCCGACCGGGCGTCCTCAATCTCGGCGACTGCTTTTCCTACGCGACGGCCAAACACCTCAACGCGGCTCTGCTGTTCAAAGGCGATGATTTCGGCCGAACCGATATCGCGTGTGCGTAATGCGGGAACGCGGTCGTCGAGACGGCTTGAATCGACACCGCAGCGCCTTGAATCGGGGTGCGACGCGCTTGAATCGGTTTCTCAGCCGTCGGATTCGATCAGCGAGCGGAAACGCGCAACGCCTTGAAAGGACTCGAGTTTCGACACTCGTGATGCCGAGCCGCATCGCGCCCGGGCGATCGCGCGACATGGTGGTCATCGTGCTGACTTGGGTGTATAGGCCCGCCTTCGCGCTGACACGAGGTTAACGGCCGCGCGATTATCGAATCAGGAGCAGACGTGATGTCCGAGCGGTGGACGCCAGAGAGCTGGAGGGCAAAGCCCGTCCAGCAGATTCCGGATTATCCGGACCAGGCAGCCCTTAAGGCGGTCGAGCAGCAGCTCGCCGGCTTTCCGCCGCTGGTTTTTGCAGGCGAGGCGCGCAAGCTCAAGCGGGCGTTGAGCAAGGTCGCCGCCGGCGAGGCCTTCCTGCTGCAGGGGGGCGATTGCGCCGAGAGCTTCGCCGAGCATTCGGCAGACAACATCCGCGACTTCTTCCGGCTCTTCCTGCAGATGGCGGTGGTGCTGACCTTTGCCGGCGGCTCGCCGGTGGTGAAGGTCGGGCGCATCGCCGGTCAGTTCGCCAAGCCGCGCTCGGCTCCGATGGAGACGGTCGGCGGCGTCGAGCTGCCGAGCTACAAAGGCGACATCGTCAACGATATCGAGTTCACGGCCGAGGCGCGCATCCCCGATCCGCGCCGCCAGCTCGAAGCCTATCGCCAGTCGGCCGCGACGCTGAACCTGATCCGCGCCTTCGCCACCGGCGGCTATGCCAATCTCGACCATGTCCATGGCTGGATGCTGGGCTTCGTCAAGGATAGCCCGCAGTCGCATCGCTACACCGAGGTGGCCGGTCGCATCACCGAGGCGCTCGACTTCATGCGCGCCATCGGCATCGATCCCGAGACGCATCCCGAGATGCGGATGACGGATTTCTACACCAGCCACGAGGCGCTGCTGCTCGGCTACGAGCAGGCGATGACGCGCACGGATTCGACCACCGGCGAGTGGTACGACACGTCAGGCCACATGGTCTGGATCGGTGACCGCACGCGCCAGCTCGACCATGCCCATGTCGAGTTCTTCCGCGGCATAAGGAACCCGATCGGCCTGAAATGCGGCCCCTCGACCACGGTTGATGGGCTGCTGAAGCTGATCGACGTGCTCGATCCGGGCAACCAGCCGGGCCGCCTGACCCTGATCGGCCGTTTCGGCGCCGACAAGGTCTTCGACAATCTGCCGGCACTGGTGCGCGCCACCAAACGGGAAGGTCGCAACGTCGTCTGGTCCTGCGACCCGATGCACGGCAACACGGTCAAGGCCGGCAACTACAAGACCCGCCCCTTCGACCTGATCCTGACCGAGGTGAAGAACTTCTTCGCGGTGCATCAGGCGGAAGGCACCCGTGCCGGCGGCCTGCATCTGGAGATGACCGGCAAGAACGTCACCGAATGCACCGGCGGCGCGCGCGGCATGACAGATGCGGACCTGAACGACCGCTACCACACGGTCTGCGATCCGCGCCTCAACGCCGAGCAGGCGCTGGAACTCGCCTTCCTCGTGGCCGAACTGGTCAAGCGCGAGCGGGCAGGGCGGGCGCGGCCGGCGGTCGAGGCGGCGGAGTAGGCGCAGTCCGGGAAACCGACTGCCGGAGCAAATCAGAAGGGCGCGGCCGGAGCCGCGCCCTTCTTGCTGCGTCGAGCGATCCCGATCAGAACTTCAGGGCCGCCGCCACGCGTCCGGTGTTGATTGTCGTCGTGGTGCCCTCGACATCGGCGAAGCGGACGGCCTGGTATTCCGCGCGGACGAAGAGGTTGTCGGCCAGCGCCCAGTCGATACCGCCGCCGAAGGTCAGGCCGTAGCCATAGACGTTCTTCTTGGCGCTTCCAACCCGCAGGAACGGATCATAGCCGCTGGCGGTGAAGTTCTCGATCGCGCCGGTGACGGTGTTCGTCCGCGTCACGCGCCAGGTCGCATCGATTGTCGATGTCGTGTCGAACCGCCCGACAGCGCCGCCCAACGTGAAGTAGGGCATGATCCTGCCATATCCCCAGCCGAAGCGGATGCGGGCCGAGGCATAGTCCTGCAGCCGGGCGGCCTGGGTTGTGGTCAGCGAGATGCCATTTAGAGCGCCGTCTGACGTGGTGATCTGCCGTGCGATGAAATCATTGATGCGATAATCATGTCCCGATCGCGTGTAGTCGGCCTCGATACCGATCACGGCGTCGCCAAAGGCCCAGTTGTAGCCGGCGAAGCCGAAGAACTGCGCTCCGCTGTCGCGCTTTTCAGGCAGTTCGCTGACGAGCGATCCGACGTCGAACTGCGCGCCGAGATTTGTGTTGCGGAATGCCTGGCGGGCAAGCGCCTGAAGACCGCTGCCGGATTCGAACGTCGTGTTGGACATGCCCGCGCCGCCGCCGACGTAAAACCCCGTCCAGCTGAAGCGCTCGCTGAAATAGTCCGAGGGCGGTTGCGGCGTGTCCTCGATCTGCGAACCGCGCAGGACGGGGTAGTCGGCGGCCGAGGCCTGCGATGCGGTGAGGCCTTGCGAGGCGACGCCGAGGCCGCAGGCGAGCAGGGCGGCTGCGGCGATGGAGGGTTTACGCATCTTCGCTTCTCCGGACGAGGCCGGCGCGGATTCGAGCGTGGCCTGCCCTGATTCATGCGCGATTAACCCTAACGGTCGGTTAAGCCGCAGACTCCGCTCAACTGCGCGTTGCTGGCGCGGCGTCGCCGCGCTACAGCCTCGCCATGACTGCGACCTCCCTCCGCATCGCCCTCGCGCAGCTCAACCCGACCATTGGCGACATTGCCGGCAACGCCGCCCTGATCCGCGCCGCGCGCCGGCAGGCAACCGACGCCGGCGCGGAGCTGGTGGCGTTTCCCGAACTGTTTCTCTGCGGCTGGCCCCCCGAGGATCTTGCGCTTGCGCCCGCCTTTCAGGACGCCTGCCGCAAGACCTGCGAGAACCTGGCCCGCGAAACCGCCGACGGTGGCCCGGCGCTGCTGGTCGGCCTGCCCTGGGTCGAGGGCGGCAGGCTCTATAATGCAGTCACGCTGCTCGATGCCGGGCTGATCCAGTCGGTGCGCTTCAAGGTCGCGCTGGAGCGGGATGGGGTCGTCGACGAGCCGCGCGCCTTCACTGCAGGCCCCTTGCCGGGGCCGATCGTCTTCCGCGACAAGGTCCGGCTCGGCGTGCCGCTCGGCGCCGATTTGCGCGATGAGGAAGTCGTCGAATGCCTCGCCGAGACCGGGGCGGAGTTGCTGCTGGCGCTGGCGGCCTCGCCCTTCCGGCGTGGCGGCGGCGACGCCCGCCTGAGCACGGCCGTCGCCCGCATCGTCGAATCCGGCCTACCGCTGGTCTGGCTCAACCAGACCGGCGGACAAGGGGAGCTTGTCTTCGACGGAGCCTCCTTCGCGCTCGCCGCCGACCGCAGCCTGACGCATCAGCTTCCGGCATTTGGGGACGCGCTGGTCGTGACGGAGTGGCGGCGCGAGGCCGGACGCTGGCGCAGCGTTCCTGGCGATGTTGCGGCGATCGAGACGGCCGACGAGGCTGACTATGCGGCCTGCGTGCTTGCGCTGCGCGATTTTGCCGGCAAGAGCGGACTTGGGCGCATCCTGCTGCATGATCTCGCCGATGCCGGCTCGGCGCTGGCCGCCGCGATGGCGGTCGATGCGCTCGGGCCAGAGCATCTGCTGCGCGCGCCCGCCGGGCCGGGCTTTGTCCCGCCGCAGACGCTTTCGATCGTCGGCATCGACGCGTCGCGTCTGGCGCTGGGCGAGGCCTCGGCTCCGGGCGACTTCAACCCGCTTAAGGACATTCCGGCGACGCAGGTTACGCGGCTTCTCGCCTTGCGCCGGAACTGGCGGCCGCCCGGCGCGCTCGGCCCGGAAGGGGGTGAGGGGCTCGAACGCTTTATGCCGGCCGACGCCGCGCGGGACGAGATCATCGCCGCGCTGGCCGATCCTGCGCTGCGCGTCGCCGACATCGTCGCGCTTGGCCATGACCGCGAGGTCGTATTGCGGCTGATGCAGGCGCTTCTCCAGAGCGAAGGCGCGCGCCGTCGGGCTGCGCCGGGACCGCTGCTGTCCGCTGCCATGACGCCGCGCCGCTTGCCGCTGCTTCACCGCTTCGAGGAAGCCGGATGCACGCCATATGAGCCCGACCAAAGCCTCGTCCGGGGTGTCGGCAAAGCCGGGGGCGAGAGCTTCGATTTCTGAAGCACGCGCAATTGCCGCCCTTCGGCAAACCCGCCATAAGCCCAGCCCATGACAACCCCGACCATGACAACACCGCTCGTCCGCTCCGCGCCGTCGCCCACCGGCTATCTGCATATCGGCAATGCCCGGTCGGCGCTGTTCAACTGGCTGTTCGCGCGTCGGCATGGCGGGCGTTTCCTGTTGCGCTTCGACGATACCGATTTGGGTCGCTCGACCCCTGAGTTCGCCGCCGCCATCGCCGAGGACCTTGCCTGGCTCGGCATCGTGCCCGACGCGGTCATCAGCCAGTCGCAGCGGCTGGCGCTCTACGACGAGGCCGCCGCGCGGTTGCGCGCGTCGGGCCGGCTCTATCCCTGCTACGAGACCGCCGATGAACTCGACCGCCGCCGCAAGCGCCAGCTCGCGCGCGGCCTGCCGCCGGTCTATGACCGCGCCGCACTGGGCTTGACCGCCGAGGATCGCGCCCGGCTGGAAGCCGAGGGCCGCCGGCCGCATTGGCGCTTCAAGCTCGATGCGCGCGTGGTCGCCTGGAACGACCTCGTCCGTGGCGAGGCCCATGTCGATTGCGCCTCGCTGTCCGATCAGGTGCTGATCCGCGAGGATGGCAGCTATCTCTACCATCTGCCTTCGGTGGTGGACGACACCGAGACCGGCATCACCCACATCATCCGAGGCGAGGACCACGTCACCAACACGGCGGTCCATATCCAGATCTTCGAGGCGCTTGGCGCTGCGCTGCCGGTCTTCGCGCACCACAATCTCTTGACCACAGTGAGCGGCGAGGGCCTGTCCAAGCGCCTCGGCCATCTCTCGCTGCGCGGCTTGCGCGAGGCCGGAATCGAAGCGCTCGCCGTTGCCGCGTTGGCGACGCTGACGGGCTCGTCCGATGCGGTGCGGCCCGTGTCGAGCCTGGATGAACTGGCCGCATTGGTCGATCTCGCCCATGTCTCGCGCGCGCCTGCCAAATTCGACGAGCACGAACTTGAGACCTTGAGCGCCCGTACGCTGCATCAGCTCCCGCTGGCTGCCGTAACGGAGCGATTGGCGGCGCTTGGTGTGCCGGCAACCGAGCCGTTCTGGCTCGCCGTGCGCGGCAACCTCGCCCGGCTCGACGAGGCTGCAAGCTGGTGGCGCGTCGTGTCGGGGCCGATCGATCCTGTCGTCGTCGACGCCCCGCTGGCCGCGATGGCAGCACGTCTGCTCCCGCCCGAGCCGTTCGACGCCACGACCTGGAAGAGCTGGACTCAAGCCGTCTCCGCCGCCACGGGGCTGAAGGGCAGGGCGCTGTTCATGCCGCTGCGCCAGGCCCTGACCGGGCTCGACCACGGCCCGGAGCTGGCGGCGCTGCTGCCGCTGATCGGCCGGGACAAGGCGCTGAAGCGGCTCGCGGGCGAGGCGGCCTAGGGCCGCGTCGCCGAAGGCCCCAGATTGGGCGCGAGGTTCGGCGCGACGATCCGCACGGTGCGTTTCTCACCGGTGACGCTCTGCGTCTCGCGCTTGAGCCCGTCACCCTTGTCGAGCACCTTCTCGCCGACCGATTGCGGCCCGACGCCGGCCGATTCCGTTCCCGCTGTCGGAGAGTTTTCGGAGGGCAGCGGCGTCTCTTCGGCAGGCGTGGGCGCGGCCGTCGGCTGTACGGCAGGCGCGGCTCCGCGTCGGCGCGGATCGGGCCTCTCGGCCTTGGGGCGCGACAGTTCGGCGGCGCGCTGCTCGGTGACGATGACGTCGCCCTTGCGCTTGTCGAGCAGGTATTCCGCCTCCTTCAGCACCTGCGCCCAGCTCTGGCCCTGTGCCTTGCAGGTGCAGGCGGAATCGAAGCTGCGCTGGTATTTGCCGGCATTGGGCAGGGAGATGTAGGGCTGGCCGGTGCTGCGCGAGACGGCGTTCTGGATGTCGCCGCCATTGGTCATGCCGAAGGCCGAGGTTTCAGCGCCGGGGCAGAGCGCCTGGCACATCTCGTCGGCTCCGTCGCGCCCGCCGGGGCTGTTGGCCAGCGGGAAGAAGAAACCGTCGCAACTGCGCACGCAGACGGTGTACGGCCCGCCCGAACGCGGCTTCTCGGGCTCCAGAGGCTGCTCCGGATCGAGCTCCGGCAGGGTCGAGTCGTATTCGCCGCGCCTCGGCTCCAGCCCGAAGATCGTCTCGAAGAAGCCGCGCTGCTGCGGTTGGGCGCGGCAGTTGTTCTCGATCGCCGCCATGAGCTGCGCCCGGCGCTGCGGATCGCCGCCGCCCTGCGCCTGGCGCTGCAGCGCGCCATACTGGGCCTGCAACTGGCCGATCTGGGCGCGCAAGCCCCCGCATTGCGGCGGCGGCTGTTCGCCGAAGAACAGGAAGCCGCCACGCTCGCAGCCCATGGCGCGGTACTGGCCGACAGACTGGTTGAGTTGTGCGCCGACGCGCCGCGCCGCGTCAGCCGCGCGCGGATCGCCGCTGCGCTGGCCTTGAAGGCTCGCCAGCTCGGAACGCCAGGCGTTGCAGGACGGCGATTGCGCCAGCGCCGTGCCGGCCATCGCGGCAAAAGCGGCCAGCGCTGTGGCGAAGCGTCTCGATAAGGCTGACATCATCGCCGTTGCGGCCATTCCACCCGAGTTCTGCGTTCGACCCTTCGGGCCGCCGGTACCAAAGCCCAAGAACGCGACGGAACTATGGACGGTGTCCGGGAATGTCACGGCCGGAGGGCAACAAGCCCTGTCAGACCGCTCCGAAATGGCAGATTCGGCGCTCAGCGGCAAATGCCTTCGGGTTTGCGACCGGCGCGACGCAGTGGTGCATGATCGACCGGCGCGCTAGAACGGCATGGCGTCCGGCAATCGCGCCGTCCGCTGCTCCCGCCGCGATGACCCGATGTCGACCAGCGCCGCCCCTCGTCCGCTCCCGAAAGTGCTTGCGCTCGGAGACGCCTTCATTCCCGAACTGCCGAACTATTATCGCGGCAAGGTCCGGGAGAATTACGACCTGCCCGACGGCCGCCGCATCCTGATCTCGACCGACCGGCTCAGCGCCTTCGACCGCGCCATCGCCGCGATTCCGCTGAAGGGGCAGGTTCTGACGCAGACGGCCCGCTGGTGGTTCGAGGCGACCGCCGACATCTGCCCCAACCATGTGCTGGATTACCCCGACCCCAACGTCGTCATCGGCAAGCGGCTGGACATCCTGCCGGTCGAGATCATCGTGCGGGGCTATCTTGCCGGCACGACCGGCACCTCGATCCTGACGCTTTACAAGCAGGGTGCGCGCGAGATGTACGGGATGCGCTTTCCTGATGGCCTGCGCGACAACGAGGCGCTGCCGCAAGCCGTGATCACCCCGACCAGCAAGGCGTTCGACGGCGCCCATGACGAGCCGCTGTCCGCGGCCGGCATCGTCGAGGCCGGCCTGCTGACGCAGGCGCAATGGGACGAGGTGTCGGGCTACGCGCTGGCGCTCTTCGCGCGCGGACAGGCTCTAGCCGCCGATCGTGGGCTGATCCTCGCCGACACGAAATACGAGTTCGGCGCCGATGCGGACGGCCGCATCCTGCTGGCCGACGAAATCCACACCCCCGATTCCAGCCGCTACTGGTTCGGCGAGAGCTATCCCGGGCGCTTCGAGCGGGGCGAAAAGCCGGAATCCTTCGACAAGGATTTCGTCCGCAACTGGGTCGTCTCCCGCTGCGACCCGTACCGGGAAGAGCTGCCGCCGATCCCGCCGGAGCTGATATCGCAGACCTCGGATGTCTATGTCCGCGCCTATGAGACCATCACAGGTCAGGTCTTTGTCCCACCGCCCGCCGGCGAGCCGCCGCTGGAGCGGATCAGGCGGAATCTCGTGCGGTATTTCTAACCGTCATTGCGAGCGCAGCGACGCAATCCAGGAGGGCGTAGAGCGCGGGGCTCTGGATTGCTTCGCTGCGCTCGCAATGACGGGAAGCCGATCACGTCTCCTCCTCGCGATAGCCCCCTGCCAGATGCCGACCGCGTTCGGTCAGCGTCGCCAACACGCGCTCGAACACCTTGAGTTCGTCGGCTGCGATCCCTTCCGTCCAGCGCGCCTGAAAGGCCAGCGCCAGCGGCACGATCTGGGCATAGACGCGTGTCCCCGCCGGCGTGAGCGCGATGAAGGCCTCGCGCCGGTCCTGCCGGTTCTCGGCGCGCGAGACGAGCCCGCGCGATTCGAGCTCGCGCACGGCGCGCGACACCTTCGTCTTGTGCATCTGCGCCAGCTCGCCGATGTCGCGCGAGGTCAGTCTGCCGAACTCGCCGAGTTGCGCCACGACGCGCCATTGCGGGATATCGATCCCGAAATGCGCCCCGTAGATGCGTCCCAGGGCCCGGCTGGCGAAGAAGCCGACGACGTTCAGCCGGTAGGGCAGGAACTGCTCGAGATGCAGCGCGGGCTCGCTCGGCTTCGTTGACATTAGTTTCACTTGCAACTAATCAGGATCGGGTCGGCGAGGCCGGTTCGCGCGATCAATCCACAACCGGCGTCGATGTCAAAGCCGGACAGGGACGGGCAGGAGCACGGCATGAACATCCAGGCCAAGGGCGATGCAGCCACCGCCCGGACGACCGGCGGGACGCTCGGCTACATGTCGGGCTCCGGCAACTCCTTCGAGATCGAGAGCCTGCCCGGCGCACTGCCGGTGGGGCGAAACTCGCCGCAGAAGCCGGCCTACGGGCTTTAGCCGAGCAGCTTTCGGGCTCGCCCTTCACCGCGCCGCGCGCCTCCAACGAGCGCTCCTGGCTCTACCGCATCCGCCCGAGCGTCAAGTTGGCGGGCGCTGGGCCAAGGTCGATGCGGCCTGCTTGGACGGGTTGAAGAAGCGCTTCGATCCGACGAACCCACGACCCTGGTAAGGTCTTCGCGCCGACGCCGGAGCGCGGAAATTGCGTTGTCCGCGACCACGAAGTGACGCATCGTAGACAGATGGCGAATCGGGCGATTCGCCAGTGCCGCGACCGCTGCGGACCGTCGGGTCGAAAGCTTCGGGGGGAGCGATCATGAAGGTTCTTTGTCTGTCGGCCTGCGTGCTCGTCGCTTCGGCAGCCGCTGCGTCGGCGCAGTCGGGCGCGCCTGCGACGTCCAGGGGCGCCACGAACTGGACAGGCCCCTATGTCGGCCTAACGCTCGGCTATGGCTCCGCCAGCGCCGCCGTCGAGACGCGGGGGTTGAACGGCCCCGGCGCAGGGCCGGTCATCGGACCGCTCTTCGAAAACACGGTCAACGCGATCCGCAATGACCGTCGCCCAGGCCGGTTGGACATTAACGGCTCCGGGATCGTCGGCGGCGCCGTCGCCGGCTACAACTACCAGCCGAATCCGGGCGGCGGACTGGTGTTCGGCGTCGAAACCGACCTGACCGCGACATCGATCCGTGCAGACGCGACGTCGATCGGCAGCTTCAACGAGCCGTCACGGATTTCGCAGCGAACGGATTTCGTCGGCACGGTTCGCGGCCGCGTGGGTGTCGCATTCGACAACGTGCTCGTCTATGCAACCGGCGGCTTCGCTTATGCGCGCACTGCGACAGCCGCTACCTTCTCGGGAGCCAATGGCGGGCCGGTTGCATTTGCCGGCCGGTCCAACTCTCTCGTCAGCGGCGCGGTCTACGGCGGCGGCGTTGAGGTCAGGGTGCCGCGGGGTAGTCCGCTGAACCCGCTGGATACGTCGACGATGACGATCGGCGCTTCTCTCCATCGGATCCATTTCGCTTCGACGACGACGCCCATATTGTCGATTATTGATCCTCGGGTGGGTTTCGCCTCGAAGCCCGATGACAGTACGACCTATATCGGTGTGGTCAGAACGACCTTCACCTTTTGATCCGGCCAGCGGGCGGACCGCACCGGGCCGCCCGCATTTGGGGCCGCGTTCACCGCGCCCTGAGCCGGTTCATGAAGCTGTCATAGGACAGCTCCGCGACCTGCCACCAGAGCAGGTTCTCGCCGCGGAAAGCGACCATCGAGTCGTAGCCCTTCTTGAACAGCTCGCTCTTGGCGGAGGTCTCGGCGTAGTACTCTTCGGCCGCCTTGAGGGCGGCCTCCATCACCGGGATGGGGAAGGCCTTGAGCTGCGCGCCCTGCGCGACCAGACGGCGCAGTCCGCCTGGATTGACCGCATCGTACTTCGCCAGCATCCAGTTATTGGCCGCCTCGCAGGCATGGAACACGATGGCCTGATAATGTTTGGGCAGCCTGTTCCAGGCCTCCTGCCCGATGACGAGATGCAGCATCGCGCCACCCTCCCACCAGCCCGGGTAGTAGTAGTTCTTGGCGACGCGCACGAAGCCGAGCTTCTCGTCGTCATAGGGGCCGACGAACTCGGCGGCGTCGATCGTGCCGCGCTCCAGAGCCGGATAGACGTCACCGGCGGCGATCTGCGTCGGCACCACGCCGAGCTTGGCCAGCACTTGCCCGCCCATGCCGCCGATGCGGAACTTCAGCCCCTTGAGGTCGTCGAGCGTATTGATCTCCTTGCGGAAGAACCCGCCCATCTGGCAGCCGGAATTGCCGCACGGGATGGAGTAGGCCCCGAACTTGGCCAAGGCCTCGTTGACGACCGCCTCGCCGCCGCCGAAATACCACCAGCTATGCTGCTGGCGGGCGTTCAGGCCGAAGGGGATGCCGGTGCCGAGCCCCAGCGCCGGCTCCTTGCCGACATAGAAATAGGTCGGCGTGTGCGCGCATTCGACGGTGCCGGAGGTGACCGCGTCGAGCGCCTGCAGGCCGGGCACGATTTCGCCGGCCGAGAAGGCCTGGACCTGGAACTTGCCGTCGGTGGCGTCGGCCATGAACTTGGCGAATTGCTGCGCGGTGCCGTAGATGGTGTCGAGCGACCGCGGGAAGCTCGAGGTCAGCCGCCAGCGCACCTCCGGCATCGCCTGCGCGATCGCGGGCATGGCGACGGGCGTAGCGGCGGCGGCGAGAGCGCCCGTTTTCAAAAAGTCGCGGCGTTTCATATGGTCACCTCCCAAAAAACTCTTGCGCCATTTCTGGCGCGTCCGGGAAGGAATGAAAAGACATGAAAGTCGCTTCGCTCGCGCATGGCCGGGACGGCCGCCTCGTCGTGGTCTCCAGGGATCTGACGCGCGCCACCGACGCCTTCCCGGTCGTCGCGACGCTACAGGCCGCCCTCGACGACTGGGACCGCCATGCGCCGCGCCTCGCCGACCTCGCCGAGGGGCTGGAGCATGGCTCGGTGCCCTCCTTTCGCTTCCACGAGCATGACTGCGCCTCGCCCTTGCCGCGCGCCTATCAGTGGCTCGACGGTTCGGCCTATGTGAACCATGTCGATCTGGTGCGGAAAGCGCGGGGCGCGCAGATGCCCGAGAGCTTCTGGACCGACCCGCTGATGTATCAGGGCGGCTCCGACGCCAGCCTCGGCCCGCGCGCAGCCGTCCACGCCCGCAGCGAGGAACACGGCATCGATTTCGAGGCCGAGATCGCGGTCGTCACCGGCGACGTTCCAATGGGCGTGACGGCCGCCGAAGCGCTGGGCCATGTCCGCCTCGTCATGCTCGCAAACGACGTGAGCCTGCGGAATCTGATCGCGAGCGAACTGGCGAAAGGCTTTGGATTCGTTCAGTCAAAGCCGCCCAGCGCCTTCTCGCCGGTGGCCGTGACGCCAGACGAATTGGGCGGCGCATGGCGGGACGGAAAACTCCATCTGCCTCTGCTGACGCAGGTCAACGGCAAGCCTTTCGGCAAGCCCGACGCCGGCGTCGACATGACCTTCGATTTCGGCGCGCTCATCGCGCACGCCGCAAAAACCCGCCCGCTCGGGGCCGGCACGATCATCGGCTCGGGCACCGTCTCAAATCGCGACAAGGCCGGCGGGCCAGGGCTGCCCGTCACCAAGGGCGGGCTCGGCTATGCCTGCATCGCCGAGCAGCGCATGGTCGAGACCATTCTGGAGGGCGCGGCCGCGACACCGTTCCTGCGATTCGGCGACAGCGTCCGCATCGAGATGAAGGACGCAAGCGGCCATTCCATCTTCGGCGCCATCGAACAGGACATCCTGCCCTATGCCATCTGAAAAGCCCGCCTTCGCCTCAAGCGCCGATCTCGGTGAGAAGACGATCTCGTTCGACGAAATCGGCAAGGGCGTCTACGCCTACACCGCCGAGGGCGACCCCAACACCGGCGTCGTCGTCGGCGATGACAGCGTGCTCATCTTCGACGCGCAGGCGACGCCGAAAATGGCGCAGACCGTGATCGACCGCGTCCGCGCCGTCACCGACAAGCCGATCCGCCATGTCGTGCTGTCGCATTACCACGCCGTGCGCGTGCTCGGCGCGCCGGCCTATGGCGCAGCTGAGATCATCTGCTCGGATGCGGCGCGCGCCATGATCGTGGAGCGCGGAGAGCAGGACAAGGCGAGCGAGATCGGCCGCTTCCCGCGCCTGTTTCAGGGCGCGGAGTCGATCCGCCCCGGCCTGACCTGGCCGACCACGACCTTTTCGGAGGATTGCTCGCTCTGGCTCGGCAAGCGTGAGGTCAGGCTCATGTCGCTCGGCCGTGGCCACACCGCCGGCGACATCGTCGCCTGGATTCCCGATGCGAATGTCTCCTTCGCCGGCGATCTCGTCGAGTACGGCGCGACGCCCTATTGCGGCGACGCGCATTTCACCGACTGGCCCGATACGCTGGACAATCTCAGTGCGCTCGGCTCGGTCGCCATGGTGCCGGGACGTGGCGCGGCCTTGGTCGGCGAGGCGATGGTGGCCGACGGCATCGGCGGCACGCGCGCTTTTCTCAGCGACCTGTTCGAGGCCGTGAAGCAGAATGCCTCGGCCGGCCGCTCGCTGCGCGAAACCTTCGAGCGCGTCCATGCCGCCCTCAAGCCGTCCTATGGCGACTGGGTCATCTTCGAGCACTGCCTGCCCTTCAATGTCTCCCGCGCTTTCGACGAGGCGAACGGGCTGGATCATCCGCGCATCTGGACCGACGAGCGGGATCGGCAGATGTGGCTGGAGTTGCGGGGGTAGGGCGGACCATGTACCGCCAATTCGCCTATCGCCGCTCGCCCGATCAGGACGCACGCATCCCTGCGCATCACCCGGTTGTCATTGTCGGAGCCGGCCCCGTCGGCCTGACGCTGGCGCTCGACCTCGCCCGACGCGCCGTCCCGGTCGTGCTGATCGACGACAGCGACCGCATCGGCGAGGGCTCGCGCGCCATCTGCTTCGCCAAGCGCACGCTCGAGATTTTCGACCGGCTGGGTCTCGCCGACGCCATGGTCGCGAAGGGTGTCACCTGGCGCAGGGGCCGTGTCTTTCGCGGCGAGCAGGAACTCTACGATTTCGACCTGCTGCCGGAAGATGGCCACAAGCAGCCCGCCTTCATCAATCTTCAGCAGTATTACGTCGAGGCCGCGCTGGCCGAGGCCGCGGCGGCCGAGCCGCTGATCGAACTGCGCTGGGCGAACCGTCTGACGGCGCTCGAACCGCGCAATGACGGCGCGCTGCTGACCATCGCCACACCCGATGGCGACTACCGTATCGAGGCCGAATGGGTCGTCGCCTGCGACGGCGCGCGCTCGCCGACGCGCGCCATGCTCGGGCTGGAGTTCAAAGGCGAGGCCTTCGAGGACAAGTTCCTGATCGCCGACGTGAAGATGCGCGCCGATTTCCCGACCGAGCGCTGGTTCTGGTTCGCGCCGCCGTTCCATGCGGGCCAGTCGGCGCTCCTGCACAAGCAGCCCGACGACATCTGGCGAATCGACCTGCAACTCGGACCGGACGCCGACGCGGACGCCGAGAGGCGGCCCGAACGCGTCCGCCCGCGCATCGAGCAGATGCTCGGCCATGGCGATTTTTCGCTCGAATGGGTCTCGGTCTACCGTTTCCAGTGCCGCCGGCTCGACCGCTTCGTTCATGGCCGCGTGATCTTCGCCGGAGACGCCGCCCATCAGGTCTCGCCCTTCGGCGCGCGCGGCGCCAATTCCGGCATCCAGGATGCCGACAATCTCGGCTGGAAGCTGGCGCTCGTGATCGAGGGCAGGAGCCCGCTTTCGCTGATCGACAGCTACGACAGCGAGCGCGTCGCCGCAGCCGACGAAAACATTCTGCACTCGACGCGCGCCACCGAGTTCATCGCGCCGCGCTCGCCCGGCGAGCGCGTTCTGCGGGATGCCGCCCTCTCGCTGGCGGCGACTTCGGCATTGGGACGGCCCTTCGTCAATTCGGGCCGCCTGTCGCAGCCGACGAGCTACGCTGCCTCGCCGCTCTCGACGCCCGATCGCGGCTGGCAGGGCGGCGTCGCGCCGGGCGCGCCCTTCAGGGATGCGCCGTTGCCGCTGGCGGATGGCGGGGTGGGCTGGCTCAGCGAGGCGCTGCGGCCGGGTCGTCCCGTCGTCATCGTTCATGGCGAGGATGCAGCCGAGCTCGCGCCGCCGGGCGTGGCCTGGGTCGCCGCGCCCTGCGCAAAGACGCTCATGGAAAGCCCCGGCCCATCCGGCCTGCTCGCGGCGCGCTACGCGCTCGATGCCGGCGACGCCGTGGTGCTGCGGCCCGACGGCCACGTCGCTGCGCGCGTCCGTCAGGCGACGCGGGCCGATATCGTCGGCGCGGTGGAACGGCTGGAGGGTCGCAGGTCATGACGGACTCACAGCCTGTCGCCCCGGCGGAATGGAGACTGGCACAGCGCCTCGCCGATCCCGACGCCGCCTATCGCCTGATCGCGCTCGCCCATCGCGGGCTCGACGAAGCGCAGAGCGCGGCCCTCAACGCGCGCCTCGTGCTGATTCTCGCCAGTCAGATCGGCGATCCCGACGTGTTGCGCGAAGCGTTGGCGCTCGCTCGCGAGGCGGGCTAGAGGTAAGCAGACGACGCCGAAACAGCCGAGCGAGCCATGATCGAACCGCTGCCCTTCTACCCGACCGCGATTCCGCTCGCCTTCTTCATCTGGGGCCCGGCCCTGGTGATGCTGCTGTTCTGGCTCGTCGGCATCTGGGCGGGCCGGCAGGGTGTCGCCCGCTTCCTCGAGAACGACTGGAACGGCTTTACGGTCGCCGATGTCGACAAGCTCTTCGCGGCTTACGGCCCCGAGCGGCGCGCGAAGTATCGCACCCGCGTCCTGCCGGCCGACATCGCCTGCGCCGCGACCTACGCCATCGTCGGCGCGACCCTGATCGCGGGCCTCGCGATGCGCGGTCAGCCCTGGTGGGTGGCGGCGCTCTGCGGCGGCGGCTGGCTGCTCGGCGGGCTGGCGGACATCGCCGAGAACCTCTCGATCGCGAAACTGCTCGACAGCTACCCCAAGGTCGAACCCGGCAACGTCGCCTTCGCCAGCCGCGTCACGCAGGTCAAGCTCGTGCTGTTCCTGGCTGGCACTGTGGGCGCGCTGGTCGCGGCCTGGCTCGTGTTCAGGCCGCTGGCGGCGTGAGGCCGGCAAGCCAGACACGGCGGGGCAGAACATAGACCGCGCCCTCGACCGGCGGATCGCCGATCGTCTCGCCGCCGGCATTCGCGACGCTGCGAAAACCCAGACGTTCGGCGAGCCGGCACGAGGCCAGATTGTCGGGATGCGTCAACAGCGCGATCCTGGGAAGGGCAAGCTCCCCGAAGCCGTATCGAAGCAGGCAGGCCGCCGCCTCGCCTGCATAGCCATGGCCCCATGCTCGCGGCGCGAAGCGGTAGCTCAACTGGACGCCGTCATGGCCTTCGCCTTGCGGGATCAGCCCGACATAGCCGAGCGGCGGCTCGTCGCCGACGGCAAACACGCTCCAGTATCCGAGCCCCTCTTCGACATGCGCAAAGCTGCGCGCCGCGACCGCCTCGCGCCCCATCGCTGGCGATCCCGGTGGCGCGATGAAGCGCATCACTTGCGGATCGGCGTTAAGCACCATCACCGCGTCGAGATCGGCCGGCGTGCGGGGGCACAATCTCAGGCGCGCCGTCGTGAATTCGGGCAATGTGCGGGTCATGATTGGCGTGGCAGCGGACTGGCGGGAACGGCCACCGCATCCCATATCGCGCAAATCCTACCGGCAACAGGGGCCCGGCCGAGCATGCAAATCCGTCATTTTGCCACGACACTCTGCGCCGCGCTCGCGCTGGGCGCGCTTGCCGCGCCTGCCGCCGCGCAGGAAGACCTGATCTTCAAGAAATCCACCGTCTGGAAGATGCTGACGCCGGACGACAAGCTCGCCGTCTACGGCGTCGACGACCCGGTCGTCGAGGGCGTCGCCTGCCATTACACCGTGCCCGAGAAGGGCGGAGTATCAGGCATGTTCGGCGTGGCCGAGGAGGTCTCGGAGGTGTCTCTGGCCTGCCGCCAGGTCGGCCCGATCAGGTTCAAGGAAAAGTCGGGGCAGGGCGATGTCGTCTTCCGCGAGCGCCGCTCGCTGATCTGGAAGAAGATGCAGATCGTGCGCGGCTGCGACGCCAAGCGCAACGTGCTGATCTATATGGTCTATACCGACAAGCTGATCGACGGCTCGCCGCAGAACTCGACCTCGACGGTCCCGATCATGCCTTGGGGCGGCACGAGCGAGCCCGCGAAATGCGGAGAGTGGGTGAAGTAGAGCAGCCGACGAAAGCCTCTTGCGGTTGATTGCTTGGGTGTATATTTTTAACGTACATTTTATGCGGCTCCGGCTTAGGGCAACGGCACTTCCAATCCGGAACGAGGAGCCTGCGCCTTGGAACTGGATTGGGATGAGCCGAAGCGACAGAGGACGCTCGCTGAGCGCAATGTCGATATTCTTTACGCGGCGGGTATCTTCGAAAGCCGCGTTTTAACGCGACAAGACGAACGTGACTATAACGGTGAGGTTCGCCTCATCTCGATAGGAATGGTCGATGGCGACTGTTTTGTGGTTGTTCACACGCAGCGCGGCGCCGTGACACGGCTGATCACGGCATGGCGAGGAGGTCGAAATGAGCGGAAGCGATATCAGGCGAGCAACGTTGGCTGAACTTGGTGCGATGCGTCGCCGTGGCGAACTCTATTACAATCCCAATGCAGAGCCCGGCCCGAGCCTTGGCGAGGATTTCTGGGCCAATGCGGTCGTCGTTGAACCTGCGGTCGAGCGGACCTCGGTCCATCTCAAGCTCGACCCGGCAGTGTTCGATTTCTTCAAGCAGGGCGGCAAGGGCCACCTGACGCGCATGCAGAATGTGTTGAAAGCCTATGTCGAAGCGCAGAAGCGCAAGACGGGCTGAATTGCCTCAGCCGCCGCAGGTAATGACGAGCGGCTGCTCGGGACCTGCGCCCGTGCTCGACTTCGCCACCGAACCGGTGAAGTCCTCGCGCGAGGCCAGCCCGAAAGCGGTCGCCTGCTTGTAGCCTTGCGCCTCGCACCAGGCGTTGGCGACGATCTTGCCGCATTCCGACTTGCTCGAGATGCAGTCGGCGACGCCGTAACCGTCGCTGGCCGGGATCAGGAAGGTGCGCGGCGTGTTGGGCGAAGCGGCGGTCTGCGAGGTCGGCAGGACCGAGAGCGAAATCCCGGCTCCGAGGATGCCGAAAAGGCCGAGTAGGGCGACGGCGCGGCGCATGGTGCAGAGGTTCCTGGTGACCGGTCTGGCTCACAACCTTCGAATCGGAAGAATGGTTCCAATCGGTTAAATTTGAATGAAGCGGCGCTCGATTCATGCTGCAGCGCAGCGCGAGCGGGTCGCCCTCTTGACGGAAACGCGGCGCGCAGGCAAGCAGAATGTCATGACGCGAGCCGCCACCCTGATTTGTCGGATTTGCCGCTAGCTTTCGCTGGCCGGCTGCTCACGTCCTCGTCCCAAAAGACCTGACAACAGCGCCCCGGCCAGCGGCCGTGATATGCTTTTTGCCGTCTTTGCAGGACCTGCCCGATGTCGCCGACCTTGAGGCTCTACAACACGCTGACGCGGACGAAGGAGGTTTTCGCCCCCATCGATCCGTCAAACGTCCGCATGTATGTCTGCGGCCCGACGGTCTACGACTACGCCCATATCGGCAATGCCCGCCCGGTCATCGTCTTCGACGTGCTCTACCGGCTGCTGCGGCATCTGTATGGCTCGGATCACGTCACCTATGCGAGAAACCTCACCGACGTCGACGACAAGATCAACGCGCGCGCAGCCCGCGATTTTCCGGGCCTGCCGCTGAACGAGGCGATCGGCAAGGTCACGCAGAGCACGACGGCGCAGTTCCATCGGGACATCGCGGCGCTGGGCTGCCTGCCGCCGGACGTCGAGCCGCGCGCCACCGGCCACATCGCGGAGATGCAGGCGATCATCCATCGCCTGATCGCGCGCGGCGTGGCTTATGTCGCCGAAGAGCATGTGCTGTTTCATGTCCCGGCGGTGGCGCATCTGAAGAGCGCGCCGGGCTACGGCACGCTCGCGCGCCGCCCGCTCGACGAGATGATCGCGGGAGCACGGGTCGACGTGGCGCCCTACAAGCGCGATCCGATGGATTTCGTGCTGTGGAAGCCGAGCCGCGACGGCATCGATCCCGGTTGGGATTGGCCGGACGGCGCGCCCGAGGGGATTACGGTCCCGGGCCGGCCGGGCTGGCATATCGAATGCTCGGCGATGTCGATGGCTGCGCTGCTTGCCCCCTTCGGCGGCGGCTTGTCCTGCGACGATCCCGCAAAAAACGTCTTCGACATCCATGGCGGCGGCATCGACCTCGTCTTCCCGCACCACGAGAACGAGATCGCCCAGTCCTGCTGCGCCTTCGGGGGCGGCGAGGGTTCAGCCCGTATGGCCAACATCTGGATGCATAACGGCTTCCTGCAGGTCGAAGGCGAGAAGATGTCGAAATCGCTCGGCAACTTCGTGACGATCAATGAGCTGCTGGAGACGGAGAGCTTTGGCGGGCGGAAATGGCCCGGCGAGGTGCTGCGGCTTGCGATGTTGAAGACGCATTATCGGCAGCCGATCGACTGGACTGTGAAGGCGCTGGAGGAGGCGGAGAAGACGCTGGATCGGTGGCTCAAATGGATTGAGCTTTCGGGCTCGCCTTCAGGCCATTTGGAAGCGGAGTTCACTGCAGCGCTTTGCTATGATCTGAATCTGCCTAAGGCTATGGCCTTGATAGCCGGCTATATGCGTGAAGCCTCCGGTGTTTGGTTTGGCTCTGGCCCACCGACCGTTCCAGAAAGTTACGACGAGAATAGACATCGCGCGGCATCGGCTTTGGCTGGTGCGATGAATTTCTTGGGCCTGCCCACCAAGCGGCGTGAGATGGAGGCCGAGGATGAAGCTGTATACGCTCTCATCGCCGCCCGCCTCGAAGCCCGCCGCGCCAAAAACTTCGCCGAATCCGACCGCATCCGCGACGAGCTCGCCGCCATGGGTATCCAGCTCAAGGACGGCAAGGATGCAGACGGCCAGCCGACCACGACCTGGGAGGTGAAGCGATGATGTCGCCCGCCTCCCGCGAACCCATCGTCATCGCCGATGCCGGGCCCATCCTGCGGCTGGCGGCGGCCGGTCTGCTGCCGATGCTGGCGCGTTTGAACCGTCGCATCGTGCTGGTCGATCGCGTCGAGGACGAACTGGTCGGCGACGAGACCAAGCCTTATGAGGCCGACATCAGGCGATGGATCGACGCAGAGGGCGACGCTTTGCTGCGGGTCTCGACGATCATCGGCGAGGGCATCGCCGCCCTCAGGGCGCGCCCGCGCACGCCCGAGGAGGACGCCCGCCTGAAATCCGGCCTGCGGAACTCGGGCGAGTTGGCCCTGCGCGAATTCATCGACCACTGGCGGCCTGACAGCGTGTCATCGGTCGTGGTGCTCTACGAGGACCGCAAGGTGCCGGGCCTTTTCCTGGAGGTCGACTACCCCGTCACCCTGATGACGACCCGCGCCTTCGTCCGCACCGTCGCCTCATGGGGCGTCAACCTCGATGCGCCGGCCGCTCTCGAGGCCGTTGCCGCCCTCTACGATCTCAAGCCGGCCATGGTCGGCGAGATCGACCCCCAAACCCCCGTCGATCTGCGGCGGCTCCCCATGCCTCTGGACCCCGCCCCATGAC
>LSIB01000125.1 GCA_001556025.1 Rhizobiales bacterium CCH3-A5 | reverse complement strand
CGGACGCGCCCTGGAAGACGATGTCGTCGGGGCCGAACTCGTAGAAGGCGTTTCCCGAGCGCAGGAAATGGCAGATGTTGCGGTGACTGATGACGATCGCTTTTGGCGTGCCGGTCGAGCCCGAGGTGTAGATCAGATAGGCCGGATGCTCATTGGTCAGGCCGGGCGCACGGGCCGGCGTCGCCACGCCGTCATCGGCAGCGTCCAGCGCCTCGGGCGTCCAGACCGTGCGGCCGGTCGCGGTCGCCCGCGCCTGCCAGCCGAGGCAGGTGACGATGCCCTTGGCCTGCGCATCGTCGAGGCAGGTCGCGATGCGCTCGACCGGAGCTTCCGCGTCGAAGGGAATCCACGCCGCGCCGGCCCGCGTGATCGCGATCTGCGCGACCAGCAACGCGATGCCGCGCGGCATCCACAGCCCGACCATGTCGCCGGGCCCGACGCCCGCCAGGACGAGCGCCCTCGCCTGCCGGCCGGCGGCGGTCCACACGGCCTCATAGCTCAGCGACTGCCCGCCATCGGTCAGCGCAGGATGCGCGCCGCGCTCCGCGACCGTAGCCGAGAAAATTTCGCCGAGCACTTCGTCGCGCAGCAGATCAGGCCGCTTCTCGCCGGCAAGCATGGCGAGCGGCTTTGCGCCGAGCCCGGGCGAACCGACCGGGAGGTTGCTGATGTCGTTCATCGTGCCCCGCTGCGCGTGAGCTTCAGCGGACCAGGCGGGAGGCGCGCCGGCGCCAGCCTCCTATCGTCCAGCCCGAAAGACTGCCGCGCACCTTCTCCCGAACCCGGATCGCCGCATCTGCCGATACGCCTCTCCGGCTTTGCCCCCCGGCCAAGCCAAGCCGCAAAACCTGCCGCCGCCGCGCAACGTCCTGCTACCATGGGACTGGTGCAAAAGCACGGCTGAACCATGGATGAATGCGGAATTGGTTACGGCTGTCGCGTCGATCGGAGCCGGTTCAGGCCCATTCGGCTTTGCCGCGATCGACGATGAGGATCTTGCCCTGCCAGATCTCGACCAAAGCGGCCTTCTGCGGCGAGACGCCGGCGCAGAGCGCCAGCACGGCCCGCGCCACGCCGCCATGGCTGACCATGACGGTTTCGCGCCCGAGGCCGGCCAGAACCGGCCTGATCCGCTCGGCCAGCATCGCATAGCTTTCGCCTTCGGGCGGCACGAAACCCCATTTGTCGCGCATCCGCGCCCGTGACTGCTCGGGCTGCGCCTTGCGCATCTCGCGCCAGGTGAACCCCTCCCAGGAACCGAAGGTGAGTTCGCGCAAACGCTCGTCGATGGCGTAGTCGTCCGCGGCCAGGCCGAGTCTGGCCCGCATGATCGCCATGGTCTCGCGGGCGCGGTGCATCGGCGAGCACAGGAAATCGACCGCAGCGAGATCGGGCACGAGCGCCCGCAACCGGTCTGCCGCCTCGGCTGCTTGTGTTCGTCCCAGCGCGTTCAGCGGGATGTCCTGCCCGCCCTGCAGCCGCCCCTCGCGATTCCAGTCGGTCTCGCCATGGCGGACGAGGATCAGGCGATGGGCGAGGGCGAGCGGGATCATGCCGGGCTCATGCACGCTGATGTCGATGACGTCAAAGCCCGCGGCCGCCGCTGGACCATGCGTCGCAGCCATGCCTCGCAGCCGCGCTTTCTGTTGGCCTGCCCGCCGCGCCCGTATAGAGGAAGCGCAACTGGTCCCGAAGATCGACATCCATGCCCCCGGCTCTCACTCTGCCCGACGGCCGCAGGCTCGTCCTCGACGCCGCGCCGCTGCTGATGGGCGTCGTCAACATCACGCCCGATTCGTTTTCCGATGGCGGCATGCTGACGAACGCGGCCGAGGCAATCGCCCATGGCCGCAAGCTGGCGCAGGACGGAGCCGACATCATCGATGTCGGCGGCGAATCGACACGACCCGGTCACGCCCCGCTCGACGCCTCCACGGAACGCGCCCGTGTCATCCCGGTGATCGAGGGGCTGGTCGCGGGCGGTGCGACGCCGATCTCGATCGACACCTACAAGGCCGAGATTGCGCAGGCTGCGCTGGAGGCAGGCGCCTCCATCGTCAACGACGTCTGGGGTGCGCAGCGAGACCCTGCCATCGCCGACGTCGCCGCTCGCCATGGCGCGCCGATCATCCTGATGCACAACCGCGAGACGACAGATCCCGCGCTCGACATCCTCGCCGACGTGATGGCCTTCCTCGAACGCTCGATTGCGATCGCGCTGAACGCAGGCGTCCCGCGCGCGCAGATCGTCGTCGATCCCGGAATCGGCCTGTTCGGCAAGACGCCGGAGCAGTCGCTGACGCTGATCCGAAACCTGGCGCGGCTGCGCGAACTTGGCTGCCCCATCCTGCTCGGGGCCTCGCGCAAATCGGTGATCGGCGTCGTCACCGGCCAGTCGGTGCCGGCGCAGCGTGTCGCCGGCAGCATCGCCGCCCATCTGTTCGGCGCGTCGCAGGGCGCTTCGATCATTCGCGCCCATGACGTCGCCGAGCATGCGCAGGCGCTGAAAGTCTGGGCCACCCTGACCCGACATGCGGAGCCGATCCAGTGAGCGAGACCGGCAGCATACTGATCGAAAAACTCGACATCTACGCCTATCATGGCTGCTTCTCCGAAGAAGAGCGGCTTGGCCAGCGCTTCACCCTGGACATCGCGCTCCAGACCGACATCCGCGCCTCGGCGATCAGCGATTCGCTGGCCGACACAGTGGATTATGGCAAGGTCGTCGCGGTGGTGACGGAGGCTTTCACGGCGAGGCGCTTCAACCTGCTGGAGGCGGCGGCGCGCGCGGTCGCGCTAGCCATCCTGTCGGAGTTTGCGCCGGTCAGCCGCGTCGAGATCACGCTGCGCAAGCCCGCCCCGCCGATCCCGGCGACACTGGCCGCCGTCGGCATCAGGCTGGACTTCCGACGTGAGGATTGAGGCGGCGCTGGGCTTCGGCGGTAATCTCGGCGATCCGGTCGCGGCGTTCGCGGGCGCATTGCGCGCGCTCGACGCCCATCCCGAGGTCGCGGTGCTAAGGCTGTCGAGCGTCTGGCGCACCGCGCCCTGGGGCAAGCTCGACCAGCCGGAGTTCCTCAACATGGCGGCGCTGGTGGAGACCACACTGTCGGCCCGCGCCCTGCTGGCTCTGGTGCTCGATCTCGAACGCAAGGCCGGCCGCGAGCGCGGCGAGCGCTGGGGCCCGCGCACGCTCGATATCGATATCCTGAGCTATGGCGACGAGGCCATCGCTGAGCCGGGGTTGCAACTCCCCCATCCGCGCATCGCGGAGAGAGCCTTCGTGCTGGCGCCGCTGGCGGAGATTGCGCCGGGGATGATGATCGAAGGGCAGGCGATCGCCGACCTCGCAGATGTAAAGGTGACGGCCGATGTTAGGCCAGACGCTGGAGCGACCCAAGGCCTGCTCGAAGCCATCCCCGTCATTGCGAGCGCAGCGAAGCAATCCAGGAGGTCGTGAAGCGAGACGCTCGATTGCTTCGCTGCGCTCGCAATGACGAAAGCGGGCCGGCGGCTCGCGCTCCCCTCACTCGCCCTTGTCGAGCGTGATGTCGGGCGCGGTCGGCACCTTCATGCCCACGACATGATAGCCGGCGTCGACATGCAACACCTCGCCGGTGATGCCGCGCGACATGTCGGAGACGAGGAACACCGCCGTCTCGCCGACCTCCTCGATCGTCACGGTGCGGCGCAGAGGCGAGTTGTATTCGTTCCAGCGCAGGATGTAGCGGAAATCGCCGATGCCGGACGCTGCCAGCGTCTTGATCGGCCCGGCCGAGATCGCGTTGACGCGGATATTCGATGGGCCGAGATCGGCCGCGAGATACTTCACGCTCGCCTCCAGCGCGGCCTTGGCGACGCCCATGACGTTGTAATGCGGCATCCATTTCTCGGCGCCGTAATAGGTCAGCGTCAGCATGGCGCCGCCGTCGCTCATCAGCTTCTCGGCGCGCTGCGTCACGGCCGTGAAGGAATAGCACGAGATCAGCAGCGACTTGGTGAAGTTGCCCTCGGTCGTCTCGACATAGCGGCCCGTCAGTTCGTCCTTGTCGGAAAAGGCGATGCAGTGGACAACGAAGTCGAGCTTGCCCCAGAGCTTTTCGACCTCGGCGAACACGGCGTCGATCGAGGCCCCGTCGGTGACGTCGCAATGGCCGACGAGATGCCCGCCGACCTGTTTGGCCAGCGGCTCGACGCGCTTCTTCAGCGCATCGCCCTGATAGGTGAAGGCGAGTTCCGCCCCGGCGTCGGCGGCGGCCTTGGCGATGCCCCAGGCGATCGAGCGGTTGTTGGCGACGCCCATCACGAGGCCGCGCTTGCCCTTGAGCAGGTTGGCGGTCGGGGCGGCAGTGCTGGCGTCAGGCATCGGAGACCCTGGAACGAAACAAAAGGAGCGGTCTCTTAGAACAGGATGGTGCAAAGGGGAAACCGGATTTCGCGGTAACCGAGTCAGCCATGGGTGGGCGATCGCTTCTAAAGGGAAAGGGATCGATCCCCGCCCGACCGATCGGATGACACCGTCAAGCAATCGATCGGACAGAGCGCGAAGAGTGAGGTCCGGTCAGGCTGTTAGAACGGCCGCAGCCCGCCTGCTCCCCGCCCGAACCTTTCCCGAACTCGCCTCGCCAGCCACACCCTCCCCCAGCAGCCCCACGAACCGCCGCATCGCCTCGCTCTCATAGGCGTCGCGGCGGCGCACGAACAGCGTCGTCGCTTCGCCGCCTTCGCCATCGAGCTTGTGCCAGCGCAGGGCCTCGCGCTGTGCGGCCTGCGCCACGACCGCGCGTGGCATCAGCGTGATGCCGACGCCGGCGGCGACGCAACCCAATATGCCGTCCAGCGTGCCGAATTCGAGCCGGGCGTAAGTCGGCTGGCCGAAGCGGGCGAGCACCTGTTCGAGCCGCTGGCGATAGCTGCAGCCCTGCCGGAACGTCAGGATCGTCAGCCCCTCACGCCCGAGCGCCGCAGCCAGGTCGCCCTCGCCGATCGAGGCTTGCGTGACCAGCCCCAATTCCTCCGAAAAGGCCGGCAGCGCCGTCAACTCGCCATGCTGGATCGGGCCGGCGACAAACGCTCCGTCGATCTCGCGACGCAGCACGGCCTCGACGAGTTGCGCGGTCGGCCCCGCCTGCACGCTGAGCCGCACGGCCGGACAAGCCTGATGGAAGGCCGCCAGTAGCGGCGGCAGGCGGATCGCGGCTGTGGTCTCCATTGCGCCGATGCCGAGTGGGCCCTGCGCTGCGCCGTCCTCGCGCGCCGCCTGCCTCGCCTCGCGCAGCAGGGCGAGCACGCGCTCCGCGTAAGGCAGCAGGCGCTGGCCGGCCTCGGTCAGCGCCATGCCGCGGCTGCGGCGCTCGAACAGCGGCAGGCCGATCTCGTCCTCGAGCATGCGGATTCGCGCCGTGACGTTGGACTGCACGGTGTTGAGCTCGCGCGCGGCGGCAGTGATCGCGCCGGCGCGTGCGACCGTGAGGAAGGTGGTCAGTTCGGTGACGTCCATGCGGGCGCTCTCAGGCCAGGCGGCGGGTGATTCGCATTCTGTCTGACAGATACTTGATATCTATATAAATCATTTTTTTGAAATGAACGATTGCGCTAACCTGGCTTCGCCGATCATCCTCTCCGCGAGCTTGCCATGCCCCTCGACACGCGCCTGACACGCCTTCTGGGCGTCGAGCATCCTGTGATGCTGGCGGCGATGGATATCGTCGCGGATGCGAAGCTGACCCAGGCCGTATCGCGGGCCGGCGGCTTCGGCATTCTCGGCGGCGGTTATGGCGACGCCGACTGGCTGGCGGCGGAACTGCCTGCGCTGGTCGCTGCGAAGTCAGAGTCAGGCCTGCGCTTCGGCGTCGGTTTCATCACCTGGAGCCTCGCCAGGCACGCGCATCTGCTCGACCAGGCGCTGGCGGCCAAGCCCGACGCGGTCTGGCTCTCCTTCGGCGATCCCGCGCCGTTTGCCGAGCGAATCAAGGCCGCCGGCGCGCGCGTCATCTGTCAGGTTCAGTCGGTCGCGATGGCGGTCGACGCCGTCGCCAAAGGGGCCGACATCGTCGTGGCGCAGGGCTCGGAGGCCGGCGGCCATGGCGCGTCGCGCGGAACCTTCGCACTGGTGCCGGCGGTGGTCGACGCGGTCGGAGACAGGGCGGTGGTGGTCGCGGCCGGCGGGGTCGCGGACGGGCGCGGTCTGGCCGCTGCGCTGATGCTCGGTGCGGAGGGCGTCGTCGTCGGCACGCGCTTCTATGCGAGCATCGAGGCGGCCGGGCACGCGGCAGCCAAGGAGCGCATCGTCAGGGCGTCGGGCGACGACACGGTGCGCGGGCTCGTTTTCGATATTTCGCGGCGCAATGTCTGGCCGGCGCCATTCACCGGGCGCTGTCTCGTCAATGAGCATTCCGAACGGTGGACCGGGCGGGAGACGGCGCTGATGCAGCATGCGGCCGAGATCGCGCCGCGCTATCAGGCGGCGCGCGAGGCCGGCGATTTCGACATGGCGGCGGTGATCGCCGGCGAGGGGGCGGGCCTCGTCAAGGACATCCCGCCGGCTGGCGCGATCGTGCGCGACATCGTCGAGCGCGCCGAAGCGCTGCTGGCCATCGGGCAGGGCGGGTCGGTCAGGCCGGCATAGGACTCAGTGGCGCGTGCCGGCGGTGAACGCGCCGCCGCGGATCTTCTCGGGCAGGGCCTCTGAGAAGACGGCCGTCGCCTCCTCGCCATAGGTCCCGACCAGCGTGCGGAACGCGGCGAAGAGCGCGGCATGGGCGAGCGCGTCGGAGTCTAGCCCGTCGGACTGGGCTTCAGCGAACGCGTCCTCGACATAGCCGTAGGCGACGCGGCGCTCGTCGGAGCGCTCCTCGCTCACACTGGCTTCGAGCGGCAATTCGTCGGAGAAGCTGGACATCGCGGCTCGATACTCTGCGGCATGGTCGCGCTGGCTGGGCAGCCTCAGGCCCCAAGGGGCCGAGTCGCCTTTGTCAGCATCGCGATCATACTGAGCCGGCGGCAGCGCCGCCACCGCCGCCTTTAAGAAAGGTTAACGCGGCGCGGAGAGTTTTGGCGAAGATTCGGCTTGGTTCGGCGCAGAACTATCCGCCATAGCGGCCAGCCAGCGTGGTGGCGAGGCGCTCGCCCTCGCCGGCGAGCCGTGCCGAGGCCTCCTGGCTGCCTTCGGTGCAGAGCCGGTGTGTCGCAGCATAGGCTCGGAAACCCCGGTTATAGGCGCTGGTCAGGCGCTCGCGGCGCTGGGTGGTTCGGCCTTCCGCCTCGATCAGCGCCGCCATGCGGTCGCGCCAGTCCTGCGCCTCGCGTGCGGCGCAGAGCGTGCGCAGATAGGACAGCGAGCCGATGATCTCCGCGAGTTTCAGGAGTTGCGGCTCGTAAGGCGGGGGCGGCGGCTCCGGCGG
>LSIB01000124.1 GCA_001556025.1 Rhizobiales bacterium CCH3-A5 | reverse complement strand
GCCTCGTCCTTACATGACGGTTCTCCTGTCAACGGTGTGGCGCAATGTTGGCCTTGCCTGCCAGTTGCCGGCGTCGAATGCTCGGATTTGGGGTCGTTCACGCATGCAGCAAGCGCTGCATAACCTTACATACGGTCCCGGTCTCGCGACGCTTGGCGTCATGCCACCGGCGACCACAATGCCTCATGCACGAGGCTTCGACCCCGGCTGACGCGACCCACCTGAAACGCGGGAGCATGAAGCTCCCATTGACGAAGACGGTCGCGTCCTCCGTTCAATCGCCCGTCTTGCAGGCGATTGATTTTTATGCTGATACGGTTGCACCCTCCGGCACGACGCCCATGGTGGCAAACCGCCAGACGGCAATCAGCAGCTTCCGCGCCATTGCGACGATGGCGATGCGTCTGGTGCGCCCCTGAAGGCTTCCGACGCGGTTGCGGAACCACGTCGTCAAGCTGCTCTCAGGTTGATAGCGAAGCCAAAGCCACGCAAGCTGAATCAATGTTTTGCGCGCTCTTCCGTTGCCCGCCCTATTGATGCGCCGGTCGCGGTCAATCCCGCCGCTTTGAAAAGGCGTCGGAGCAAGGCCAAGGTAACTTGCGATCTGTCGCCTGTTTCCGAAAGACCGATAAAACACTTCCCTTGCCAGCACCGCCGCGAAATTGTCACCGATCCCACGCAATTTGCTCAGCGCCTTCGCCATTTGACCGCCTGCGTCCTCTTGCCTGTCCGCCGTCTGCTCACGCTCGGCTTCGACTTCTCGGATCAACTCCAGCGTCATCGACAGGCGGCGGCGCAGTCGGCTCAACTCCGCCTTCAAGAGAGGTGGTATCGGCCGTCCATCGCCGGACCGCATTGCGTCGAGGTCCGCCTCCCATGATCGCAGTGACGGCCTTCTCGGAATGCCTTGTGTCGCCAACAGCGCAGCGATCCGATTTTCGATGCGGATCCGTTCTTGGACGAGGTGTTCGCGCTCCCGGTGCGGGCGCTTTGCGTCCTCCTCGTCGACAGTAGGAACACTGACTACGCGGCACGCCTCGTGGTCGCCTGTGAATGCTGCGGCGAGGACACGCAGCAGTCCTTGGGCATCAAGACGATCGGTCTTGGCTCGCCTGGCAGCCCGAGTGACCAGAATGCTCGTCGGCTCGACGACAAGATTTTTGACGCCATGCGCCAACAGGAATCTGTGTAACCAGAATCCGTCGCGCCCGGCTTCAAAGCAGCTCACAAGCTCAGCCTCGACGCCTACTTCAGCAAGAGAGCGCTCCTCGGAAATCAGAGCAAGCAAACCCTGGGTGTCGCCGGCTTCCAGGTGTCGCAATCTGACCTTCTTGAGCATGGGCCGCTGCAACGCGACGAGCCAGGTCGATGCACTGAGTTCGATGGCGATATAGACGACGTAACGTGAAGCAGGATTTGCTGTCATGGGAATGCTCCGGCGCTGATGGATCGGACCCCTTCAGTTTGCACAGAGCCCGTCTGCATAGCATCTGGAACCA
>LSIB01000123.1 GCA_001556025.1 Rhizobiales bacterium CCH3-A5 | reverse complement strand
TGTTCGCTTTGGCGACTTGGCCAGCACGCGCCGAGGTTGCCCGCGACCGCTTCCAGAACGCACAGCTTCGCGCGGCGGAGGCTGTGCTGAAGCTCGCTGCCGACACGCGCAAACAGTATTATCGCTCCGTAGCAGCCAATGCCCAAGCGTCATTCTACCAGGAAGCCAAGGCTTCCACCGACGCTGCGACCGAGCTGTTCAAACGCCTTGGCGAGTCGGGCGGCATCAACAAGCTCGATCAGGCGCGGGAGTTCGCCTTCGACGCCGAGCTCGGCGCGCAGCTGGCGCAGGCCCGGCTGCAGCAACGCCAGGAGCGCGAGCGACTGGTCAGACAGCTTGGGCTTTGGGGCGACGACCTCAAATTCCGCATGCCGGCCTCGTTGCCCCCGCTGCCGCGCCTGCAGTCGGCCAAGGCGATCGAAGCGGAGGCGCTTCGCAAGCGCGTCGACATACAGATCGCGCGGGGGGAACTTGCCCTTCTTGCCAAGTCGCTGGGGCTGACGCAGGCGACCCGCTTCGTCAACGACATCGATCTGCTGGGCCGGCGGACCTATGATCGCGGACGCAGCGTCCTGCCCGATGGTGATGTCGAGCGTACGACGAGGCGTACTCGTACCTTGGACCTCGAGATCGAGATCCCGATTTACGATTTCGGGCAGAGCAAGGTGGCCTTGGCTGAGCAGACTTACATGCAGGCCGCCAACAAGCTGGCCGAAAAGGCCGTCAACGTTCGCTCGGAAGCGCGAGAGGCCTATACGAGCTATCGTGGTACCTATGACATCGCTCGGCAGTACAGTGCTAACGTCCTGCCGCTGCGCAAGATCATCCAGGACGAAGCTCAGCTGCAGTACAACGGCATGCTGATCGACGTGACGCAGCTCATCATAGACGCGCGCAGCCGCATCCTGTCCAATGTCGCGGGCATTAATGCCCGCCGCGACGCCTGGATTGCCCATACCGATTTCAAGCACGCGCTGATCGGCGGCGGTTCGGTCGGCGGCGGCACCGCTGTCGCGGCCGCTGGCGGCGGCGGCGATGCGCCGGCCCATTGAACCCATCAGGAGCAAGACGCCATGACGGATCTGTCACGTAGAGGTTTCATCGGAACGTCGGGGCTTGTGATCGCGGGCGCCGCAGCTGTCTCCGGTCGCACCGCCTTCGCCGCCGTGCCCGAAGCGCCGACAATGGCGAGCGCGGCCACCCAGGCCCCGCTAGTCCCGACTTCGGGCCCGGACTACCAGCCGGTGGCCACGCTGAACGGCTGGACCTTGCCCTGGCGCATGAACGGCGACTGGAAGGAGTTCCATCTCGTCGCCGAGCCGGTCGAGCGCGAGCTTGCGCCGGGCATGATCGCCTATCTCTGGGGTTATAACGGCCAGTCGCCCGGCCCGACGATCGAGGCTGTCGAGGGCGATAAGGTCCGCATCTATGTGACCAACAAGCTGCCCGAAAACACGACGATCCACTGGCACGGCCAACGCCTGCCCAACGGCATGGACGGCGTCGGTGGGCTGAACCAGCCGCATATCCCGTCAGGAAAGACCTTCGTCTACGAGTTCCAGCTCAGGCGCTCGGGCACCTACATGTATCATCCGCATTCCGACGAGATGGTGCAGATGGCGATGGGCATGATGGGTATGTTCATCGTCCATCCCAAGGACCCGGCCTTCCGCCGCGTTGATCGCGACTTCGTGTTCCTGCTCAACGCCTTCGACATCGAAGCCGGCTCATATGTGCCGAAGGTCAACACCATGCTCGACTTCAATCTGTGGGCCTGGAATAGCCGTGTTTTCCCTGGGATCGACCCGTTCGTTGTGGCCAAGAACGACAAGGTCCGCATTCGCTTCGGCAACCTGACCATGACCAACCACCCGATCCACATGCATGGCTACGAGTTCAAGGTCTCCTGCACCGATGGCGGCTGGGTCGATCCGGCCAGCGCCTGGGACGAGGTCTCGATCGACGTCGCGGTCGGCCAGATGCGCGCCTTCGACTTCGTCGCCGACGAGCCTGGCGACTGGGCGATCCACTGCCACAAGTCGCATCACACGATGAACGCCATGGGCCACTCGGTGAAGACCTATATCGGCGTCACCAAGAAGGATCTGGTCAGCCGCATCCGCAAGGCCGTGCCAGGCTACATGCCGATGGGCTCGAACGGCATGGGCGAGATGGGCTCGATGGAAATGGAGCTGCCCAAGAATACGCTGCCGATGATGACCGGCTACGCGCAGTTCGGCCCCGTCGAGATGGGCGGCATGTTCTCGGTCGTTAAGGTGCGCGAGGGGCTGGCCAAGAATGATTACAAGGATCCGGGCTGGTTCAAGCATCCGGAAGGGACGGTCGCGTTCGAATATAAGGGACAGAAGCTGGCCGAAGCGCCTCGTGTCGAGGGGCCGAAAGTTAGTCCTGAGCTTGCCACATGGCAGGTGAAAGACCCGCGCAAGCCGCGCCTCGGTCCCGATGGCAAGCCGCTACCCGCTGCCAAGGCGGGCGGCCATTCCAACCATTGACGCCGACGACAAACCCCGGAGCGACCGCATGACGATCACCCCCTTCAGACTGACAGTGGCAACCTTAATCCTACTGGCTTCGGCAGGCCTGGCCTCGGCAGGGCCGGGCGGCGCTGGACATGGCCATGACGATGAGACCGCCTATGGCAAGCCCGGCGATCCGAAAAAGCCGTCAAGACTGGTTCAGGTTGTCATGAGCGAGCGTGATGGCAAGATGCTGTTCATTCCCGATCGGATCGAGGTTCGCCGCGGCGAGCAGATCAAGTTCGCGCTGCGTAACAATGGGGAGTTGGATCACGAGATCGTGGTGGCCACGCTTGAGGACAATCTCAAGCATGCCATCGCGATGCAGAAGAACCCCGACATGGAGCATGACGATCCGAACGCCAAGCGCCTCGCGCCGAAAAAGACCGGCGAGATCGTCTGGGCGTTCACGAAGTCGGGCGAGTTCGACTTCTCCTGCCTGATCCCCGGCCATCGTGAAGCCGGAATGACCGGCAAGGTTATCGTCAAGTAGGCGCCTGCCTACTCAACAAGGAGAACAGCATGCTGAAGATCATTACCACCGTCGCTTTTGTGGCGTTCGCACTGCCGGCCCTTGCCCAGCAGGTCAATGGCACCGTCAAGAAGGTTGACGAGGCGGCAGGCAAGCTGACCATCGATCATGGAGCGATCAAGAACCTCGACATGGACGCCATGTCGATGGTCTTCCGCGCCGGCGACCCAGCCATGCTGAAGGGCCTGAAGGCCGGCGACAAGATCAAGTTCGACGCCGACCGGGTGAACGGTCAGCTCACCGTCACAAAGTTGCAGAAGACTAAGTAGTCGTATTCGAACGGTTATATAACTGTCGACCGCGGCATCTTAATGCCGCGGTCGAATATAACGCTCCTGGGCTCCTTATATCTCACAAGATGAGAGAGCGCTTACCCAAACCTCATGGGAGGGTGGTGTATCATGTTTACATTGATACTGATCATCCTACTCTCGCTCGCTCCGACGCTATCGCACGCTGATGATGGTGATTTGCAGCGCGCCTTGTTGGAGGCTGCCTGTGTGAACGCGAAAGTCACGCGCCTGTCGGGAGTTGGTAAGAGCGAACTCTACGAGGCGAACTGCTTGGGCACGACGCACAGGCGTATCAAGATCGTCTGTACTGCTGGGCATTGTAGTGCTGACCATCCCCTCTCGGGACGAGATGAGTCTGACGATTAGGTCAGAGATTATGCCGATATAACCATGACGATAAATCAGACAAAGTCGAATAAATCTAATTGAGCAATCAAAATCAAACAAGGCAAATAATGGACCTTATTGCTCAGGTTGCTCGCTTTATATTGGTCGGCGGTTCAGCAACCGTTGTCAATTGGCTGGCTAGGTTCCCTCTTTCTTTAGTAATGCCATTTCTTGAGGCGGTTTTTGTCGCCTATATGATCGGCATGGTGGTCGGATTTATACTGTACCGGGCCTTCGTTTTCACAACTTCTTCACAGCCTCTCGCTGCCCAAATCGCTCTATTTATCGGCGTGAACGTCGTTGGAGTGGCGACCGTGATCGCGGCCTCTCACGTCCTGCTCCGGCTGGTCTTTCCCGCGATCGGTTTCACGTTTGAGCCAGAAGCGACCGCACACGCTGGCGCGCTCGCGCTGGGGGCGGCCGCCAACTTCATCGGTCATAAATTCGTGACGTTCAGAGCTGGTGGACCGCCACGGTCCCCTGAGCTTGGAAGCTGATCTAACAGGTGAACCTGTTAGGTGTCCAGTTTCTCGGTCCAACAGGTTGTGGTGGTCGGTCGAGGTCAGCGGTGAATTTTCACGTCGAAGCGCCGATAAACTATGCTGGAGGCCATCGTGAACGTTGCCATCAGGAGAGCTGCACCCGAAGACGCTGCAGCGCTTGTCGAACTGATGCATCAGGCTGCGGGCGAAACGCTGCAATTCATTCTCGATGAACTGGATCCTCGCTTCAGCCCTGCCGATGTTTTTCGGCATATGATTTCATCGAACGATAGCGAATGTTCTTACCGCCGTTGCTGGGTCGCGGTTGCGCAGTCTGGGGCTCATGCCCCCGTCGTCGGCATGGTGAACGCCTTCCCGGCCTCGCTGCTCTGCGACCAAACAATGCCGACGAATTTGTCAGCGCGAGAGCTCCATCTCTGGCCCAGAACGACGCTCCAGGACGCGAACAGCTATTGCATCAACAGCCTTGCAGTCTTTCCTCTGTACCGGCGCTGCGGGATCGGCTCCCGACTGATCGATCAGGCTGCCGAGCAAGCCGTCGCCGAAGGCTTCGCCAGCTTGAGTCTGCATGTGTGGGCGGATAATGCGTCTGCTGTCCGACTCTATCGTTCGAAGGGGTTCAAGGAACTCGATCGGGCTTCGATTCCTTGGCACCCTCGACTCCCGCATTCCGGAGGAAGCCTACTCATGCGGTTGAGCGGACTTGCCGAGGGCTTCGTCTCGCCAGTTTCCCACAAAGCGGCGAACCCGGATTTTGGTAATGGTGTAGATGATCAGGGCGCGGCGCCCCCGTGTTGTCGCCTTACTGCACGGGATGAGCATCAATGAGCACTGTCATCGAGCCGCCAGCGACAATGGAAAGTCAGAAGAGCAAACTCTTTTCGCCGGTTTGTGTTTTTGCCTTCGTCTTGATTGGCGTCTGTATTTTATTGACACTACCTCTTAAGTTGCCGGTCGGTCCTATGTATTGGGATTTGATCGTCTATATCGACGGGGCTTATCGGGTTTCGATCGGTCAAGTTCCATCGGTTGATTTTTTTGCGCCTGTCGGTCCACTTGCCTACTGGCTCGTTGCGCCATTGCTGTCGACGTTCAGTAGCGCACAGCCACTTCTCCTGGTCCAATGGTCGCTGCTGCTCGTCAGCGCGCCACCCATGTTCGCCATTGTCGCCTATGTTGGGCGCCGATCAAGATCGACCGCGTTAGCTCTTCTTCTTCCATTTCTATTTTTTCAGCTCTTGCCAATGAATGTCGAACAGTATTCGAGCTATCCTAGCATCGATGGATATGGGATTTACAACAGGCATACGAGCGTTTTGCTATATGTTTTGGTATCGGGTCTCATCTTCATGCGTAAACAGCGGCTGCTATTGTTCGTTGTTGCCTGGACGTGTCTGGCACTCTTTCTTTTGAAAGTTACGGGCTTTATCGCTGCGGGGCTCATCTGCTTCTTCGCCTTTGTTGCCGGACGCATTAGCCTGCGTGCCGCCCTTGCGAGTGTAGCCCTCTTCCTGCTGGCGCTGCTGACGCTCGACGTCACCCTGGGCATCGTTCGCGCCTATGTGTTCGACATATGGCTGCTCGTGCGCCTCAACGAGGGCAATCTGCTATCACGCTTCCTCCAGGCCAGCTCACTCCACTTTGGCATCCTCGCTCCGGCTGCGGGGTTGGCTGTCGCGCTCTATTTGCTCAAGGCTGGGGATGCCCCCCCTACACGCGGATTTTCGACTGCCCCGGTCTTCAATGCCTTTGGGACGAAGCTCGACCGCCACAGTCTCTGGCTCGCCGTTACCGTTTTTGCCGGCCTGTTTTTCGAGACGCAGAATACGGGCGGGCAAGCACTCATTCTCATTTGGCCTGTCCTGCTCTCGGTCTTGCTGGAAGCAAACCGGCTCCGCGGCGGTTCGCTGCTCCTTGTCCTGTCTCTCATAGGCGCAGCGGCGCTGCCGCCCTTCATAAACGTGGCTCACCGCGCGGCACGCGCGCTTATCGTGCAGGCTAAATTCGTAGACGTTCCGAACCAGGGGCTCAAAACGCTCGGACAGGTCACTCAACGTCTCGAGATCGTCGAGCGGGCGGCGAAGATGCGGGAGGTGTACGCACGCTTCCCCGAAACATTCCAATTTTTGGCTGATAGCAATCTGCTCCCGGCGTTCACGCTTTACTCCGAGTTGGATTTTCAGGTTGGTTGGTTACTCGCTACCGATGAAGCAGTTAAAGCAATTCATGAATATGAAATGGCTAACAAAATACAGTTTAAGACGATAATGAGTTTAAATTTTACGAACCCGTTCCCTTTTCTATTAAATCGTGACGCAACGCGACACATCGCGATCGGCGCAGATCCGTCCCGTGCGGTTCCGACGCCTGACGCCGAAACCCTGGCCGCAGTTTCAAAGACAGATCTTATCCTATATCCAACATGCCCAATTACAGACGCTAACGATTCATTATTGTCCCTTCATCGATCTGCTATGGCGGCACACAGATCCGTCGTTCTTTCGCCGTGCTGGCGGGGATATATACGTCAATGAACATAATATTGTGTAGTTCGATTTCTGTCTATAACGATGCTGAAGCAGCACGCGTTTTCTCGTTCAAATACATGTGTCTTTTTTATATCGGTTATTTTATTGGAAACTTACTTCAATGAATTCGGCAAATATATTTAATAGCCTCAACGAATACATACATCAGATCATCCATAGGTTTGCTGGCCTCGATTATCCCCACGGCCATTGGATTCTGTCTGCCGCAGCGATTGTCGTTTTTGTTGTCGCTCCTGTATGGACCATCGGACTCTTGGGGAGAGCGCTGTTTCGCGGGGCATCCGTCGCTCGAAGGCGCCGAGCCCGGGTCGCTGCCGTGATCGGGAGGCCGGTCACGGCACCGGATGACGTACGCGTTGGACCACAGCCAAGTTTGGAGACGGCTAATTCGCCCATCGCGAGCAGCGTGGCTATGCCTGTCGCCCATAACCCATGGAAGTTAGCCCTCTTTGTCGCAAGGGCGACGTCGCGTTATCAGGTTTTGCTGATCGTGTTGTCCCTGCTCACGCTGCCCGCAGGCTGGTTCCTGCTCGATATCCCCAAGCACATCATCAACCACGCGCTCGCAAGTCCAGAAGCTCACGATGGGATGACATTTCTTGGCTTCCATCTGCCCCGTCTGGAATTGTTGATCGCGCTCTGCGGAAGTTATCTTGCAGTCTTGACCGCCAGCGGACTTGTGAAGTTCGCGGCGACTCGAATCCGAGGACGAGTGAGTGAGCGGCTCGTCCGGCGACTGCGGCTGCAAATCTTGCGCCGATCGAGAAAAACTGCGCCCGAAGCGAGAGCGCGCCTGGCGGCTGTCGCCGTTCAGGAGGTCGAACCTATTGGGTACTTTGGCGCCAGCTTGTTCGTTGTTCCGCTGATTTACGGGGGAACGCTACTCACCAGCCTTGTATTCTTGTTCGTTCAGAACCCCGCGCTTGCTCTGTCAGCCTTGATCATGTTGCCCGTTCAACTGATTTTGCTGCCTCGCATTCAAAACATGTTGAACGCTAAAGTGCGCGAAAGAGTTTATGCGACGCGAGAGCTTACTCAGCTTCTGACCTCCGGTGAAGGAGGCGCCAAGCCAGAACTAAAAAGAAATTCCGATGATCCATCCCTACAAAAACAGACGCGCCAAATTGCCGCCCTCGAACGGGTGCGTGTGGAGATAAGTGATATAAAGGGACGACTGCGGGGTTTATATAACTATACATCGAATTTGACTCCCTTTTTCTTTTTCGCCATTGGCGGATATCTTGTTGTGCAGCAGCGCCTTTCGCTTGGAGCATTGGTGGCGGCGATAGCCGCCTACAGAGAAATAGCACCTGCGATGAGAGAATTGTTCGACTTCGTGCAGAATTGGTCTGATGCAGAAGCTCGATTTGAAGAGGTCACACGTGTTCTGGAAAATATTGAAACAAAAACGTACGTTTAGAGGCCAGTACCAAACGACGTGAAACTGGCATTTTTACTCCGAGTTTCGCGCAAGAATCTATCCGAACGAATTTGAGGGAGTTCGAAGGTATGGCATCGACAGGGTCGGGACAGGATCGGATTGGATCGCAAATCGCAGTGCCGTTTGCTTCTGAAATTGACCGCGAGCCGCTCACTGGCAACGGGTCGCGTCCGTTCGACTGCCTTGTGATCGGCGGCGGCCCGGCCGGTCTGACGGCTGCGATTTATCTGGCCAGGTTTCATCTGTCGGTTTTGGTCGTGGACGGCGGCGAAAGTCGCGCGGGTTGGATCCCCGTCAGCCACAACCATGCCGGTTTCCCGGACGGCATAGGAGGATTGGAACTTCTGGCGCGCACGAAGGCTCAGGCCACGCGATATGGCTCCCGCCATATAGCCGCCGAGGTGACCTCGTTGGTGAGAGACGGCGATCTGTTCGTGGCGCTAGCCGGGGACTTGATCCTGCGAGCCCGTACGGTTCTGCTGGCGACTGGCGTTGTGAACCGCCGTCCCGCCATGCCAGATGATATGCACGCCCAGGCACTGTCGCGCGGCTTGCTACGCTATTGTCCGATCTGCGATGGGTTCGAGGTAACGGATCGCCGCGTCGGCGTCATCGGCACCGCGGCGAACGGGCTCAATGAAGCCGAGTTCCTGCGCGGCTTCACGGCAGATGTAACACTGATTTCGCCTTACGGCCTGCATGATCTCGATGTATCTCAGCGACGACGCATCCACAATGCTGGCATCAAACTGCTTGCGGGGCCCTGCCTTGCCTTTGATCTCCGGGAAAGGACGATCGCGGTCGCCTTGCCCAACAGAAATATGGAATTTGACGCTGTCTACCCGGCCTTGGGCAGCGAGGTCCGATGCAATCTTGCGGTTGGCATGGGGGCTATAGTTTCGAGAGGGGGTTGCGTAATCGTCGACGAAAAGCAAAGGACCAATGTGCCAGGCCTGTATGCCGCAGGTGACGTGGTCGAGGGGCTCGACCAGATTAGCTACGCCATGGGGCAGGCTGCCGTGGCCGCCACAGCTATTCGAAACGATTTGAGCGACCGCCAACCTCTGCATCGGTAGCTTTGGTCGGCACCGGCTGCGTAATGCAGAAAATTGATAGGGGCTGGCTAATGCCTGCCGATGGCCATCCATACTGCCATGGCGACCATCATCAGGTTCTCCGTCAGGGATATAAAGCCGAGCGGCACCTTGCTGCTGCCGCCGACGCAGGCGCATTTGATGTCTCGGCGATCGATATAGACAGCCTTGATAACCGAGACAGCACCGATCGTCCCGATGAAGCCGGCGACGGGGATCGACACCCATATCAGCGCGCCTGCGACCATTAGAACGCCCGCCAGAAGCTCGGCATAGGGGTAGATGTAGGAATACGGTACCCAACGTTGAGCCAGGAGATCGTACCCGAGGAACATGCTCGAGAAGCTCTCGACGTCCTGAAGCTTCAGCAGCGCCAGAATGCACATGCTGAAGGCAGTGAACCACTCGATCGAGCGAAGGTCGACCAAGTCGCCCGAGGTCGCCCAATTGGCCGCAAGCGCCATCAGCGCCGCGACCCCAAAGACCCAGAGGACCGGCTGGTAGCTCGTCGCGCCGGGATCGGCCACACGCATCCCGAAGAAGCGGCGGAGGTCGTCATAGCCGCCGATGCGTTTTCCGTCGATGAAGGTCTGCGGCGTGGTCTTGACGTCGTGCTCGACCTTGAAGGCGTCGGTTTCGGCTCGCGTCGTGAGCCAGTGGTCATCGACGGCATAGCCACGACGACGCAGGAGGTCGCGTGCCTTCAGTCCAAACGGGCAGGTATGCCCCGGCATCACCATCCGGTAGATGGTCGCGGTCGGCTTTTTGATGGTTGTCAAAGCTCTCTCCGAAGGCACGGATCTCGTGCCAATCACTGACGCGCCAAAATGGCTTCCATCTGTGCGATTTCTTTCTTCTGCGCCGCAACGATCTCGCTGCACAGAGACTTGATTTCGGCATCTGTGAGTGAAGCTTTCTCGCACATCAGGATCGCGCCCGAGTGGTGCGGGATCATCGATCGGAGGAACTCTGCATTCCCGACGCCAGCCTGCGTCCGCATTCCAGCGAAGCTAAGTGCGAAGACAACGACCGCGCCCGCGCCGATAGCCATGTTAAGCCGCGGCGACGCGAACATGGAACGCATCGAGACGAGCATGATAACGGTCATCGGTGCGACCATCATCAACGTCATATAGACGTTGTTGAGGTTGAAGTGAAAATGCGCCAGCGTCGCGATCATCGTGTACATCACGAGGTACATCACGATGAAATCCAGCGCCAGCTCCATGCCAAGGCGCAGGTAGCTACCCTGCTTCATCCGGTTGTGCTCTTCCATGGCGGATCACTCCACGATATCGGCGACAGCCATCTGTCGGAACTGGCGTCGAACAAGGGATAGGGCGCTATTTGCCTTTCGATTTCAGCCAAGTGTCGATCATGGCGATTTCCTTTTCCTGAGCCGCGACGATATCCTGCGCCAGCTTCTTGGCCTCCGAATCCTTGCCGTTGGCGAGTTCGACCTTGGCCATGTCGATGGCGGCCTGATGATGGCCCTTCATCTGTTTCATGAAATCGACGTCGGCATCGCCGGTATAGGCCGGCATTCCGCTCATCATGGTCATCATTGATGCCTTATAACCCTTGGTCGCCGCTGAGTCCCACGCCATCGGCTGCATCATCTTCATATGCATGGCGGGGTCCATCGCCGGTTTGGACGCTGGCTGCTGGGCGACGGCGGCCGAGATGGCAAGCGCGGACGAGATGACGATGAGGTTGAGACGCATCATGGCGGTGGTTCCTTCGTATCAAGGGTAGGTAGGCTGCGGCGGCGCACGGCGCCCCTTGGGGAGGAGGCTACGCTGCCATTTCGCGACAGCTCTCGGCACAGGTGCGACAGGCCCGGACACATTCATCCATGTCGCCGACGCGCTCGCATTCGCTGGCGCAGTCCTCGCAGATGTCGGCACACTCCGCGCAGAGATGTTTGTGATGGCGCGAGCCGATGACCATGACATGGGCGGCGGCGCGGCATGTCTCGGAACAGTCGAGCATGAGCTTGACGTGGTCGGGCCGTGCATGCTCGCCGCCAAGTTCGAGACAATAGCTCGTGCTCATGCCGAGGCATGTCTGGTAACAGCGCAGGCAGGCGTCGATGCAGGCCTGCATTTTCGGATCTGTGTGGTGCATGGGTTGCTCCGGTCTGCTGGACAGGGTTGGTTCATGCAGCAAAGACGCGTCCGGAAGGCGCCATGTTCCAGTCCGTTACAATCTGTAACATCCATGCAGAACGTGGTTCGTTTAGGTGCGGTTCATCCTTAAAGATCCACAGTCTCGTCCTGACGTTTGAAGGAGGGACCGATGCTCACGAGACGAAATGGGTTCTTGGCGATCATCGGGCTTGTGCTCGGTGGTAGCGTATTGGCTCCAGGCCAAGCTCGGGCTTGGCATCATGGTGTTCCTCATGGCGGAGATCATGACGGCGAGGACAGACGTCACCGTGGTGGACGCGGCGAATTTATGCGGGAAGAACACGAACGCCCGCATCACCGTCGCCGCCATTGCCGGGAAGTAGAGCAATACGACCACCACGGTCGAATCCACATCCGTACAGTCTGCGACTGATCCATGTGATGAGTTAGTGCAGAATTTGGTTGGGATCAGTGTGGTCATGAGCAAATTCATAAGGCTATGCGTACAATTTTGATACACAAAATTTTTTTGTTGATTAACGAGTCTCGATAGTGCGCCGTAGATCGGCGTGGCTGATAACCGGTATATCTATCCCGATTATAATAGTATTACGGTTTTGGTACGCTGATTAGGCGAGAGAATGGCGCGTCCTTCGGACCTCGCTCTACTCCGCCGGCGATGCCGGCTCCACGGAACCCCGCAAGCGGGTTTCCGCCTTCGGTCACGATTCCTCGCGCTGGCCGGCGCCCGGCGCCGGCGGTTGCCGCGCTGCTGGCGCGACGATGTTGCGCTGAGCGGGAAGAGAGGCGCGCGGCCCTCTCTCCCCAGCAAGAGCCAATTCGGGTCTCCCCATCCTTCCGCGCCGCAGGTGGCTTGTGCAGGACCGGGCCGAGGATCCGCCTGCCGCGGCCCCTCGCCCGGCGCGTGCCGCGTGGGCGATCCCCCTCCCGATTTGGCTCTTGCCCCCCTCTCTCCCCGCTGCTCGCCGCGAAGGCAG
>LSIB01000122.1 GCA_001556025.1 Rhizobiales bacterium CCH3-A5 | reverse complement strand
CCCCTCCCCCTTGTGGGGAGGGGATAGGGGTGGGGGGCGGAAAGTCAGTGCGAGACGGTCGGCTCCCGGTTGCACCGCCGATACCAGCATCTCGCGGATGACCGTTCGCCCGGTCGGTCGCCCCCCATCCCCAGACCCTTCCCCACGAGGGGGAAGGGAGGAGCCAGGTCCGGCAACCGTTGTCTCAGAACACCCGCTCCGCCGAGGCCGGCAGGAAGGTATCGACGAAGGCATCCCCCGCCTTCGCCTTGTCCTTGAAGGTGAAGGTCAGGCCGATCTGCTCGACGGCGCGCTCCCAGCGGGCCTTGTCGATGCCGCCAAAACCGTTCGCCTTGACCCAGGGGGTCATGACGTTCTGCTCCAGCGTCATCTTGAGGCGCTCAAGCTCGACCTCGACCTTGGCGACGTCATTGCGCTTGATCACGAGCTGCGCCCCGAGATCGGGATTCGCGACCGTTTCCTTCACGCTTTTGGTGATGGCGCGCAGCAGGCCGCGCACGGCCTCGGGCTTCTCGGCCATGAACTTCGGCGAGACCATGATGACGTTGCCGTAGAGCTCGACGCCATAATCGGCCATCAGCATGACGACGATGTCGTCGACCGGCACGCCGCGCGATTTGAGATTGATGAAGGAGGAGTTGGCGAAGCCGAAGACGGCATCGACCTCGCCGGAGGCCAGCATCGGCTCGCGGACAGGGAAGCCGACATTTTCCAGCCGCATCTTGCTGTCGTCGAGCTTGTTGACCGTCTTGAAGATAGGCCATTGCGCGAAGGCCGCGTCGGCGGCGGGCGCGCCGAACTTCTTGCCCTCGAGGGACTTCACATCCGCCGTGACGCCGCGGCTCTTGCGACCGACGATCGAGAAGGGCGGCTTGTCGTAGACCATCATCACGGCCTTGAGATCGACCGAGGGATTCTCGTCGCGGAAGCGGATCAGCGAGTTTACGTCGCCGAAGCCGACATCATAGGTGCCGGACGCGACGCGCGGGATCGCCTCGCGCGAGCCGTTGCCGGTGTCGATGGTGACGTCGAGCCCTTCGGCTTTGAAATAACCCTTCTCCTGCGCCATCAGGAAGAGCGCAGCAGGGCCCTCGAAGCGCCAGTCCAGCGTGAAGCGCACAGCGGTCTGGGCGCTCGCGGCGGGCGCGAAAGCAGCGAGGCCAGCCGCGACGAGGCTCGCGACGAGTGCGGGCCGTCCGATCAGGCGATGCAGGCGTCCGAAGAGGGTCGGGCTTGTCGGCGCGGGCATCTTGGTCTCCTTGGCGAACATGACATGCATTGGCCGTCTCGCGAGCAAGGTTCGTGCCGCGCGGCCGCTTCACACTGACCGAGAGGCAGCGCCGGTCAAGCCGCAAAACGGCGGTCGCGGTTCGATTCAGAGATTTTTGGCGAGACCGTCAGTTCTGTCCTTGCGACAGGCGCTTCTGCGTCCCATCTCGAGCGCAGGCAGTGCCGGGCCCCTCTGGTGGCGCGCGTCTGGATGACGCGGCCGCGATGTCGGAACCGCCTTCGACGTCAACGCAACCAAAGGCGCCCGGACATGGATATTCTGCTTGCCGACTGGCTCGGCAAGCCGCTCTGGATGTGGAGCGGCTTCCTTCTCATCGTTTTCCTTCTTCTCGCGTTCGATCTCGGCCTGCTCAATCGCGGGCAGCGCGAGATCGGCATCGCCCGCAGCCTCAGGCTGTCGGCCTTCTATATCGGCTTTGCCTGTCTCTATGGCGTCGCCGTCTGGTGGGCCTTCGAGGCCGGCCATCTCAAGACCACCGATGGCACCCATGCCGGCGTGACCTATTTCACCGGCTTCTTCATCGAGAAGGCGCTGTCGATCGACAACGTCTTCGTCATCTCCCTGATCTTCGGCTTCTTCGCCGTGCCGCCGCGCTATCAGTATCGCGCGCTGGTCTGGGGCATTCTCGCAGTGATCGTGCTGCGCGGCCTGATGATTGGCGTCGGCGCTGCGCTGCTGCAGCAATATGACTGGATTCTCTACGTTTTCGGCGCGTTCCTGATCGCCACCGGCGTCAAGATGCTGCTCGTGCCCGAGGCCGATCCCGACGTCGCAAAGAACCCGCTGGTGCGTTTCCTCAAAACACGCATGCGCGTGACCGACGCGCTCCATGGCGAGCGCTTCTTCGTCCGCCTGCCCGATCCGGCGACCGGCAAGGCCCTGCTTTACGCGACCCCGCTCTTCCTCGCTTTGGTCGTCATCAACGTCGCGGATCTCGTCTTCGCCGTCGATTCCGTGCCTGCGATCTTCGCCATCACCACGGACCCGTTCATCGTCTTCACGGCCAATATCATGGCGATCCTGGGCCTGCGCGCGCTCTACTTCGCGCTCGCCGCCATGGTCCACCGCTTTGAGCATCTCAAGACGGCGCTCGCCCTCGTGCTCGTCTTCATCGGCGCTAAGATCTTCTGGAACCAGATTTTCGGGAAGGTCGATCCGGCGATCTCGCTCGGCGTGACGCTCGCGCTGATCCTCGGCGGCGTCGCGGTGTCGCTCTGGAAGACGCGCAACGCGTCTGTCTTGGGCGACAAGGCCGAAGCGAGCCCCGCTTCCATCGACAGCGCCTCCTGACGAGCCGACGGCGCGCTGCCTAGAGGGGCAGCGCGCCGTCGGTCTTGACCTCTTCCATCACGGCGTAGGTGCGCGTCTCGCGCACCGCCGGCAGGGCGAGCAGCACCTCGCCGAGAAAACGGCGATAGGCGTTCATGTCCGCGACGCGGGTCTTGACCAGATAGTCGAAGCCGCCCGCGACCATATGGCACTCCAGCACCTCGGGAGCGCGCTTCACCGCTGCGGCGAAACGTTCGAACGCGTCGGGCGTCGTCTTGTCGAGATAGACCTCGACGAAGACCAGCAAGTTCAGGCCGAGCTTGAGCGGATCGAGCGTGGCGCGATAGCCGGTGATGAAGCCATCCCGCGTCAGCCGCTTCAGGCGCTCCCCGACGGCCGTCGGCGAAAGCCCGACCTTCTCGGCAAGCTCGACGCCGGCAATCCGGCCATCCGATTGCAGGAGCGACAGAATGCGGCGGTCGGTTCGATCAAGCACGGGATAATTCTTTGCGAAAATGATATCTTGGGAGATTTCATACGGCATTTTCTTCAAAATATCCAATTGATATGCGGCTTTGGAAGCCTGATGCTTCAGATCATCCCGACACCGTCCATTCCGGAGCCGTCGCCATGACCGCCCCCGCCCCGCGCCTCGTCAAAGCCACGCCGGTTCCGCCCTTCCGCCCGCCCTATGCCGAGGATGATGGCGCGATCGCGTCTCGCCTGCTGGGCAGCGCCAAACGTGATCTGGCCGCCAAGGCCCGCATCGACGCACGCGCGACCTCGCTGATCGAGGCGATCCGCACCCGCAAGGTCGGCCTCGGCGGCATCGAGGAATTGCTGCGCGAGTATTCGCTTTCGACCAAGGAGGGGCTGGCGCTGATGGTGCTGGCCGAGGCGCTGCTGCGCGTGCCGGACGCAGCCACCGCCGACCGGCTGATCGAGGACAAGCTCGGCCAGGGCGATTTCGCCCATCATGAGTCCAAGTCCGACGCCTTCCTCGTCTCGGCCTCGGCCTGGGCGCTCGGCATCACCGCCCGCGTCATCCAGCCCGGCGAGACCCCGACCGGCATCATCGGCAGCCTCGCGAAGCGCCTCGGCGTGCCGACCGTGCGCACCGCAACCCGGCAGGCGATGCGCGTCATGGGCAGCCATTTCGTGCTCGGCCAAACGATCGAGGAGGCGTTGAAGCGCGCCGGCTCGAAGAGTGGCAAACTCTACCGCTACTCCTTCGACATGCTGGGCGAAGGCGCACGCACGCAAGCCGACGCCGACCGCTACCTCGCCTCCTACTCAGCCGCGATCGACGCCATCGGAGCATCCGCCGGTAACGAGCCCCTGCCGAACCGGCCAGGCATTTCCGTAAAACTCTCGGCGCTGCATCCGCGCTACGAGGCGACGAACCGCGAGCGCGTTTTGTCCGAGTTGACGCCGAAGGTCGTCGCGCTCGCGCAGCAGGCGAAGCGCTACGACCTCAACTTCACCGTCGATGCAGAGGAGGCCGACCGGCTCGAACTCTCGCTCGACGTCATTGCCGCCGTGATGGCCGACGACAGCCTCGCCGGCTGGGACGGCTTCGGCCTCGCCATCCAGGCCTATCAGAAGCGCGCCTCGGCCGTGATCGACCAGATCGCGGCGTTGGCGCAGCAGCATGACCGCCGCCTGATGGTCCGCCTTGTCAAGGGCGCCTATTGGGACACAGAGCTGAAGCGCGCCCAGGAGCGCGGCCTGCCCGACTACCCGGTCTTCACCCGCAAGGCGATGACAGACCTCAACTACGAGGCCTGCGCCGCGCAGCTTCTGCGCTTACGGCCGCGCATCATCCCGCAATTCGCCACGCATAACGCGCTGACGGTCGCCACCGTCGCCGAAATGGCCGGCGATGCGGAAAACTTTGAGTTCCAGCGCCTGCACGGCATGGGCGAGGCGCTCTATGAGCGGCTGCTGGCCGACAGGGCGGGCTATGCCTGCCGCACCTACGCTCCCGTCGGCGGGCATCAGGACCTGCTCGCCTATCTCGTCCGCCGCCTGCTGGAGAACGGCGCGAACTCCTCTTTCGTCAGCGTCTCGGGCGATCCCGATGTGCCCGTGGCCGAACTGCTGGTTCCGCCGGCCGACTCGATCGGCCATGCCGGCGCGGCCCGGCATCGCCGCATCCCGCTCCCGGCCGATCTCTTCGGCCCGTCGCGGAAAAACTCGACCGGCGTCGAACTCGGGCACGCCGCGAGTTTGGAAGCCCTGCTCGCGGAGGTCGCCGCCGCGGCCGCGAAGCCCTTTCCAGATGCGAGCGCCATTATCGACGGCAAGCCGGCCGGCGGCGCGCAGCGGCCGGTCTTCTCCCCGATCGACGGCAAGCCGATCGGCACGGTCGCCGAGGCGGATGCCGCGCTCGCCGACCGCGCCATGAAGGCGGCGAAGGCCGGCTTCGCGGCCTGGAACGGCACACCCGCACGCACCCGCGCCGCAGCCCTGCGCAAGGCCGCCGACCTGATGGAGGCAAGGCGTGGCCTGCTGCTGGCGCTGCTTCAGGCCGAAGCCGGCAAGACGCTCGACGATGCCATCGCCGAACTGCGCGAGGCTGTCGATTTCTGCCGCTATTACGCCGCCGAGGCCGAAGCGAAATTCGCCGCGCCGACCGCCCTGCCCGGCCCGACCGGCGAGGAGAACCACCTGATCCTCCGCGGGCGCGGGCCGTTCCTGTGCATCGCGCCTTGGAATTTTCCGCTCGCGATTTTTGCGGGGCAGATCGCAGCCGCGCTGGTGACGGGCAACAGCGTCGTCGCCAAGCCGGCGCCGCAGACGCCGCTGATCGCAGCCGTGACGGTGCGCCTGCTGCACGAGGCCGGGATTCCTGCCTCGGCGCTGCATCTCGTCCCAGGCGACGGGGCACTGGGCGCGGCGCTGGTCGCTCACCCGGCCGTTGCCGGCGTCGCCTTCACGGGCTCGACCGGGACGGCGCGCGCCATCAACCGCGCTCTCGCCGCCAAGGATGGCCCCATCGTCCCGCTCATCGCCGAGACCGGCGGCCTCAACGCCATGATCGTCGACGCGACCGCATTGCCCGAGCAGGTCGCCGACGATGTCGTGATGTCGGCCTTCCGCTCGGCCGGCCAGCGCTGCTCGGCGCTGCGCCTGCTCGTGGTTCAGGACGACGTCGCCGACAAAATGATCGAGATGATCGAAGGCGCGGCGCGCGAACTGACCATCGGCGATCCGCGCGCGATCGAGACCCATATCGGCCCGGTGATCGACGCCGCCGCCAAGGCGCGGCTGGACGGCCACATCTCGGCGATGCGCAAGCTCGGCCGGGTGAGTTTTGCGGGCCAAGCTCCGGCTTCGGACGGAACCTATGTCAGCCCGCACATCATCTCGCTGAAGAGCGTCAGCGAGCTGAGCCAGGAGCATTTCGGCCCGATCCTGCATGTGGTCCGTTGGAAATCGGGCCAGCTCGACAAGGTCATCGAGGCGATCGAGGCGACAGGCTACGGCCTGACGCTCGGCGTGCATTCGCGCATCGAGACCACGGTCGAGGAGGTCACGAGCCGGCTCTCGACCGGCAACATCTATGTCAACCGCAACATCATCGGCGCGGTGGTGGGCGTGCAGCCCTTCGGGGGGCACGGTCTCTCCGGCACCGGCCCCAAGGCAGGCGGCCCGCACTACCTGATGCGCTTTTCCACCGAGCAGACGGTGACGGTGAACACGGCAGCAGCGGGCGGCAATGCCAGCCTGATCGCGATGGGGGAGTGATTGTCGTGATTGCGAGCGCAGCAAAGCAACTCAGAGCTTGCGCGAGACGCTGGATTGCGTCGCTGCGCTCCCAATGACGTAATGGTGGCCCAGAACATGCGGAGCCTTGCATGAGCCTCGTCACCTTCGACCATTGCGTCATCCACGTCTCGGACTGGGAGCGCTCCAACGCCTTCTATCGCGACGTGATCGGCGCCGAGGTGGTGCCCAACGGCGCGGGCTTCGTCTACCGAATCGGTGCGGCCCAACTGAATTGCCACGGGCCGGGCGTCAAGCCCGCGGCGGTCGCACGCTTGCCAGTCCCGCCCGGCGGCAGCGACCTCTGCTTCACATGGCAAGGCCCGATCGACGGCGCGATTGCGCATCTGGCCAAGGTCGGCGTCGCCATCGAACTTGGACCCGTCCAGCGCTTCGGCGTCGGCGGCAAGGGAACCAGCGTCTATTTCCGCGATCCGGACGGCTCGCTGATGGAGTTCATCAGTTACGGATGAAAAAGGGCCGCTCGCGCGGCCCTTCGAAAATCCAACATGGCGGGAGGCTCACGCGGCCTTGCGCTGCTCGAACACGCCCTTGAACTCGCGCAGCTGCACCAGCACGTCATGCAGGCGCTTCTGCTCGGCCTCGTCCGACGTGCCGGCGAGGCGGGTCTCGGCAGTCAGGATTTCGGCGTCGAGCACGGCCGCGTCGACGTCTTCGATGAAGCGGCCCTGTTCGGCCAGGATCGTTGTCGAGGCCTGGTTGATTTCGACCAGCCCGCCATTGACGAAGAACTCCTTGCCGTTGCCGGCGTCCGTCTGCGCGAAGACGATGCCAGCCTTCAGCGTCGCCACCAGAGGCGCATGGCCGGCGAGCACGGTCATCTCGCCCTCCACGGACGGGATGATGACGCTGACGACCTCGCCCGAGAACAGGATGCGCTCGGGCGAGACGAGTTCGAACTTGAAGGTGGCCATCGGCTCTCTTTCCGCGCGTTACGGCCGGATCAGGCGGCTTCCGCCGCCAGGCGCTGGGCCTTCTCGATGGCTTCGTCGATCGAGCCGACCATGTAGAAGGCCGCCTCCGGCAGATGGTCGTACTTGCCCTCGACCAGGCCCTTGAAGCCCTTGATCGTGTCTTCGAGCGAGACGAGCTTGCCCGGCGAGCCGGTGAAGATTTCGGCCACGAAGAAGGGCTGCGACAGGAAGCGCTCGATCTTGCGGGCGCGCGCCACCGTCAGCTTGTCCTCTTCGGAGAGCTCGTCCATGCCAAGGATCGCGATGATGTCCTGCAGCGCCTTGTAGCGCTGGAGGATCTGCTGGACGGAGCGCGCAACGCCGTAATGCTCGGCGCCGACGATGTCGGCCGAAAGCATGCGCGAGGTCGAGTCGAGCGGGTCGACCGCCGGATAGATGCCCTTTTCCGCGATCGAACGCGACAGAACCGTCGTGGCGTCGAGATGGGCGAAGGAGGTCGCGGGCGCCGGGTCGGTCAGGTCGTCGGCGGGCACATAGATCGCCTGCACCGAGGTGATCGAGCCCTTGTTGGTGGTGGTGATGCGCTCCTGCAGGTTGCCCATGTCGGTCGCCAGCGTCGGCTGGTAGCCCACCGCCGACGGGATGCGGCCGAGCAGCGCCGACACTTCCGAGCCCGCCTGCGTGAAGCGGAAGATGTTGTCGACGAAGAACAGCACGTCCTGGCCCTTGTCGCGGAAGTCCTCCGCGACGGTGAGGCCCGACAACGCGACGCGCATGCGCGCGCCCGGGGGCTCGTTCATCTGGCCGTAGACCAGCGCGCATTTCGAGCCGTCGCCGCCACCCTTCTTGTTCACGCCGGACTCGATCATCTCGTGATAGAGGTCGTTGCCCTCGCGGGTGCGCTCGCCGACGCCGGCGAAAACCGAGTAGCCGCCATGCGCCTTCGCGACGTTGTTGATCAGTTCCATGATCAGCACGGTCTTGCCGACGCCTGCGCCGCCGAACAGGCCGATCTTGCCGCCGCGGGCGTAAGGCGCGAGCAGATCGACGACCTTGATGCCGGTGACGAGAATCTGCGCATCGGTCGCCTGCTCGGCATAGGACGGCGCGGGCTGGTGGATGCCGCGCGTCGCGGTCGTCATGATCGGGCCGGCCTCGTCGATCGGCTCGCCGATGACGTTCATGATGCGGCCGAGGCACTCGTCGCCGACCGGAACCATGATCGGGGAGCCGGTGTCGGTGACCGACTGGCCGCGCACGAGACCTTCGGTGGAGTCCATGGCGATGGTGCGCACAGTGTTCTCGCCGAGATGCTGGGCGACTTCGAGCACCAGCCGGTTGCCGAGATTGGTCGTCTCCAGCGCGTTCAGAATCTCCGGCAGCACGCCGTCGAACTGCACGTCGACGACGGCGCCGATGACCTGGGCGATCTTGCCCGTGCCGGTGTTGGCGGGCTTCTCGGCGGCGGCGGTCTTGGTCTTGGTTGCGGCTTTGGCCATGGTTTTACGAACCTCGGGTCAGCGTGTCTGGCAGCCGGACGAGCCGGCCTCGTTCAAATCGTTAGAGCGCTTCCGCGCCGGAGATGATCTCGATCAGTTCCTTGGTGATCATCGCCTGGCGCGAGCGGTTGTAGAGCTGCGTCTGCTTCTTGATCATCTCGCCGGCGTTGCGCGTAGCCGAATCCATCGCCGACATCCGCGCACCCTGCTCGGAGGCCGCGTTCTCCAGGATCGCCCGCAGCACCTGCACAGTGAGGTTGCGCGGCAGCAGCGTCTCCAGGATCTCGCCTTCGTCGGGCTCGTAGTCGTAGACCGCGTCGCTCGTGGTGGTGCCGGCCGGGATCTCGGCCGGAATGACGCGCTGGGCCGTCGGGATCTGCGAGATCACCGACTTGAACTTGGAGAAGAACAGAGTCGCGACATCGAACTCGCCGGCATTGAACCGGGCGAGGATGTTCTGCGCGATCGTCTCGGCATTGGCGAAACCGACCTGCTTGAAGGCGCGCAGGTCGATCAGTTCGATGATGTCCTTCTCGAACTGGCGCTTGAGAAGGTCGTAGCCCTTCTTGCCGACGCAGATGATCTTGACCGTCTTACCTTCGGCCTTGAGCGCATTCGCCTTGTCGCGCGCCAGACGCGCGATCGAGGAGTTGAACGCGCCGCACAGGCCGCGCTCGGCGGTGCAGACGACGAGAAGATGCACCTTGTCGGAGCCGGTGCCGGCGATCAGGCGCGGCGCGCTCGACCGGGAGACGCCGGACGCCAGATTGGCCAGAACCGTCTCCATGCGCTCGGCATAGGGGCGCGCCGCCTCGGCCGCCGCTTGCGCCCGGCGCAGCTTCGCCGCCGCGACCATCTGCATGGCCTTGGTGATCTTCTGCGTCGCCTTCACGGAGGCGATGCGGTTCCTAAGGTCCTTCAATGAAGGCATTCGGTCTGTCCCCTACCCGTCATTGCGAGGAGCGCAGCGACGAAGCAATCCAGAGAGCGGAAGCGCAGCGAAGCTGGATTGCTTCGCTGCGCTCGCAATGACGACTACGAGAACGACTTGGCGTAATCCGCGACCAGGTCCTTCAGCTTCGCGGCGTTCGCGTCCGAAAGATCCTTGGTCTTGGCGATCTCGGCCAGCATGTCGGCATGCTTGCCGCGCACCAGCGCGAGCAGACCGTCCTCGAAGGCGCGGACCTTGTTGACCGGCAGCGGGTCGAGATAGCCGTTGACGCCGGCATAGATCACGACCGTCTGCTCTTCCATCTTCAGCGGCGAGAACTGCGCCTGCTTCAACAGCTCGGTCAGGCGCGCGCCGCGGTTGAGCAGGCGCTGGGTAACCGCGTCGAGATCGGAGCCGAACTGGGCGAAGGCGGCCATCTCGCGATACTGGGCGAGCTCGCCCTTGATCTTGCCCGCGACCTTCTTCGTTGCCTTGGTCTGCGCGGCCGAGCCGACACGCGACACGGACAGGCCGACGTTCACCGCCGGGCGGATGCCCTGGTAGAACAGGTCAGTCTCGAGGAAGATCTGGCCGTCGGTGATCGAGATCACGTTGGTCGGGATGTAGGCCGAGACGTCGTTGGCCTGCGTCTCGATGACCGGCAGCGCCGTCAGCGAGCCGTTGCCGGCGTCGTCGCCCATCTTGGCGGCGCGCTCGAGCAGGCGGGAGTGGAGATAGAACACGTCGCCGGGATAGGCCTCGCGGCCCGGCGGGCGGCGCAGCAGCAGCGACATCTGGCGATAGGCGACGGCCTGCTTCGAGAGGTCGTCATAGATGATGACGGCGTGCATGCCGTTGTCGCGGAAATACTCACCCATGGCGCAGCCGGCGAAGGGCGCCAGAAACTGCATCGGCGCCGCGTCCGACGCGGTGGCGGCGATGATGATCGAGTATTCCAGCGCGCCGCGCTCCTCGAGCACCTTCACGAACTGGGCGACGGTGGAGCGCTTCTGGCCGATCGCGACATAGACGCAGTAGAGCTTCTGGCTCTCGTCCGTGCCCTCGTTGATCGCCTTCTGGTTCAGGATCGTGTCGAGCGCCACCGCGGTCTTGCCGGTCTGGCGGTCGCCGATGATCAGTTCGCGCTGGCCGCGGCCGATCGGGATCAGGGCGTCGATCGCCTTCAGGCCGGTCGCCATCGGCTCATGCACAGACTTGCGCGGGATGATGCCGGGCGCCTTGACGTCGACGCGGGCGCGCTGGGCGGCCTTGATCGGGCCCTTGCCGTCGATCGGGTTGCCGAGCGCATCGACGACGCGGCCGAGCAGTTCCTTGCCGACCGGCACGTCCACGATCGCGCCGGTGCGCTTGACCGTCTGGCCTTCCTTGATCTCGCGGTCGGAGCCGAAGATCACGACGCCGACATTGTCGCTTTCGAGGTTGAGCGCCATGCCGCGGACGCCGGTCTCGAACTCGACCATCTCGCCGGCCTGGACCTTGTCGAGGCCGTAGACGCGGGCGATGCCGTCGCCGACGGAGAGAACCTGGCCGACCTCGGTGACGGAGGCTTCCGAACCGAAGTTCGAAATCTGGGCCTTCAGGATCGCGGAGATTTCAGCGGGGCGGATTTCCATCAGCCGACCTCTTTCATGGCAAGACGAATTGAATTGAGTTTGGTCTTCAGCGAGGCGTCGACCATGCGCGAGCCCATCTTGACGACGAGCCCGCCGATCAGCGCCGGATCGATCTTGACGGCGACATCGACATCCTTGCCGGCGACGCCCTTCAGCGCCGCGCGGATTTCGTCGAGACACTTCGGCGTCGGCTGCTCGGCCAGTGTGACCTCGGCAGAGACGATGCCCTTGGCCTGCGCGACCAGGTTCTTGTAGCCCTGGATCATGCCGGGCAGCGCGAAGAGACGGCGCTTGCTGGCAACGAGACCGATGAAGTTGGCGGCGATTCCGGAAATGCCCGCCTTGGCGAGGATGGCGTTGATGGCGGCGACCTGGTCCTCCGCCGAGAAGGCCGGGCTTTCGACCAGACGGGTCAGATCGTCACTCTCGGCCAGCATCGCGCTGAAGCTGGACAGATCGGCCGCGACCGCATCGATGGCGTTGGCCTCCTCGGCCAGTTCGAACAGCGCTGTCGCGTAGCGCCCGGCCACGCCCGAGACCATTGTCTTGTCCTGCGATCCGCCTTCAGCCACGCGAGTCTCTCTATTCAAGGGACCGCACCGGCGACCCTCGATCTCGTCGAGAGTGGAGTGCATCGTCCTGGCGCTGCGATTATGTCGAGCAGACGAAAGCCTGCGCAAGCGGCCGCTTTCGTCCGAAATGTGGCGGTGCACTAGCATGTGGTTTTGGGGTGCGCAATCCGTAGATGGCAATCCTGTCGCGAAGCGCCTTGCCGTGGCGGTTGCTACAAAAAACTCTGCGGATCGACATCGACCGCCACACGGACCGAGCCTTTGGCCTTCGGCGCGCGTTTCAGCCAGGCGCGCAGATAGTCCTGCAGATTGACATCGCGGCCGGTCCGCACGATCAGCCGCATGCGGTGGCGGCCGCGCAGCACCGCGAGCGGCGCCTCCGCCGGCCCCAGCACCGCGACATCGTCGGGGACCTCGGCGCAGCGGGCGAGAGCACGGGCATGGCTTTCGGCCTCGGCCTGGCTGTTGGCCGAGACGATCAGCCCCGCCAGCCGGCCGAAGGGCGGCAGCCCGGCCGCCTCCCGCGCAGCCGTCTCTGCGACATAAAACCGCTCCGGATCGCCCGAGACCAGCGCCTTCAGCACCGGATGGGCGGGATCGCGCGTCTGGAGCAGCGCCCGGCCGGGCCGCTCGCCGCGCCCGGCCCGGCCCGTGACCTGCCGCAGCACCTGGAAGGTGCGCTCCGCCGCGCGCGGATCGCCCGAGGTCAGGCCGAGATCGGCGTCGACCACGCCGACCAGCGTCATGCCGGGGAAATTATGGCCTTTGGCGACGAGCTGCGTGCCGATGACGATGTCGAATTCGCCGTTCGCCACTGCCATCAACTCGGTTTTCAGCCGCTCCGTCCCGCCCGGAAAATCGCTCGACAGCACGATCGACCGCGCCTGCGGAAACAACGTCGCGACCTCCTCCGCCAGCCGCTCGACGCCGGGCCCGCAGGCGGTCAGGCTCTCGGGCGCGTGGCATTGCGGGCATTCATGCGGGCGGCGCTCGACATGGCCGCAATGATGGCAGACCAGCGCACGCCGGAAGCGATGATCGACGAGCCAGGCCGAGCAGTTTTTGCACTGGCAGCGATGGCCGCAATCGCGGCAGACCGTCAGCGGCGCATAGCCGCGCCGGTTGAGGAACAGCAGCGACTGCTCCTTGGCCTCGAGATTGTCGCCGACCGCCCTGACCAGCGCGCCGGAAAGCCAGCGCCCGCGCTCAGGCTTGTCCTGGCGCAGATCGACCAGCCCGAGCGTCGGCAACTCGCGCCCACCGAAGCGCTCGGGCAGTTTCAGATGCGTGTACCGCCCGCGCTCTGCGTTGACCCGGGTCTCGATCGAAGGCGTCGCCGAGGTCAGGATGACGGGCGCATTCTCGATGCGCCCGCGCACCACCGCCATGTCGCGGGCGTGATAGGCGACGCCGTCCTCCTGTTTGTAGGCGGCCTCGTGCTCCTCGTCGACGACGATCAGCCCGAGCTGCCTGTAAGGCAGGAACAGCGCCGAGCGCGCCCCGGCCACCACCAGCGCCTCGCCGCTGGCGATCGCCGCCTGCAGCCGCTCGCGCTTGCGCCCGCCCACACCCGAATGCCACAGGCCGGGCCGGACGCCGAAACGCGCCTCGAAGCGGTCGATGAACTGCGCCGTCAGCGCGATTTCGGGCATCAGGATCAGGCTCTGGCGACCCTGCCGTACGGCTTGCGCCACCGCCTCGAAATAGACCTCCGTCTTGCCCGAACCGGTGACGCCTTCGAGCAGGGTGACGCCGAAGGATGCGTCCTGCACGGTCGCGACCAGCGCCGAGGCCGCCTGCGCCTGATCTTCGGACAGGGTCGGCTTGGCAAAATCCGGATCGGGGCGCGGCGCGACCGCCGCGCGCGGCAGCTCCTCGACAACGAAAGTCCCCGTATCGACCAGCGCGTCGATCACCGCCGCGCTGACCGAGGCCGCTTCCGCCAGCGCCGATTTGCCGATCAGCAGCCCGCCCTCCGCCGCAGCGATGGCCCGCGCCCGCGCCGGCGTCATCCGCGCCGGCGGCGGCCCGACCAGCCTCACTCCCAGTTTGGGCCGCTCCGGCGTGTCGTCCGGCGGACGCCGCAAGGCCAGCGCCAGCACCGAACCTTTCGGGGCGAGCGTGTACCAGGCGACCCAGTCGACCAGCTTCATCAGCGCGCCGTCGAGCGGGGCCAAGTCGAGCTTGCCCGTCACCGGCTTGAGATTGCCGCCGCGCCCGGAACCTGTCTCCCAGACGACGCCTACTGTCTGGCGCGGCCCGAGCGGCACCTGCACGACGTCGCCCGGCGCGAGCGCGAGCCCCGGCGGCACGGCGTAGCTGTAGGCGTGGTCGAGCCCGAGCGGGATCAGCACCTCGACGGTGCCGCCGCCCTCCCCCGCGCCATCCTGCTCTTCGCTCATGCCGGGCTGTCTAGCACCGATTCGCGACCTGTTAAGGCAGGGGCGTCATGGTGAGGCATGAACGATCTCGATTCCCTCCAGCGCGCATGGCTCACCCACCTCGCCACGGAGCGCAGGCTCTCACCCAAGACGCTGGAGGCCTATGCCCGCGACCTGCGCCAGTTCGCGGCCTTTCTCGACGGCCATCTCGGCGGCGCGGCCTCGCTGTCGGACATCGCCAGCCTGAAACCCTTCGACCTGCGCGCCTTTCTCGGCCAGCGCCGGCGCGACGGCGTCGGCAACCGCACCCTGATGCGCCAGCTCGCGGCGCTGCGCTCCTTCGCCCGCTTCGGCGAGCGGGACGGCAAGCTGACGGCGGCAGCCTTCGCCGCGACGCGCGGCCCGCGTATCGGCAAGTCGCTCCCCCGTCCGCTCGACGCGCGCGCGGCCAGGGCCGTCACGCAAGCCGACAGCCGCGCCGGAGAGGCGCGCGAGGACTGGGTGCTGGCGCGCGACGCGGCCGTGCTGGCGCTGCTCTATGGCAGCGGCCTGCGCATCTCGGAGGCGCTGTCGCTGACGCGCTCGCAGGCGCCGACTTCGGCCGGCGACAGCCTGACCGTGGTCGGCAAAGGCAGCAAAACCCGCATGGTCCCGGTGCTGCCGGTCGTCGTCACGGCCGTCGCGGAGTATCTCGCGCTCTGCCCCTGGCGGCTCGCGGCGGATGGACCTCTCTTCGTCGGCGTCAAGGGCGGACCGCTCTCGCCCCGCATCATCCAGCTTGCGGTCGAGGGCTTGCGCGGGGCGCTCGGCCTGCCGGCTTCGGCGACGCCCCACGCCTTACGACATTCCTTCGCCACGCATCTGCTAGGGCGCGGGGGCGATCTACGCGCCATCCAGGAGCTTCTGGGCCACGCCTCGCTCTCGACGACGCAGATCTACACCCGCATCGATGCGACGAGGCTGATGGCGGCCTATGACGCGGCCCACCCGCGCAGCCGCGCCTGACGTCAGGCAGGCCATCAGGCCTATTGCCTTTGCCATGCGACGCCGGCATTCCCGCCCCGCAACCAGCGGGGGCGATTCGGATCATGGCGTCAGCGGCGGCGGACATCGCCGATAGCGGCAACAAGCGCATCGGCCTTCTCATAGCGGTGCTGGCGTTGCTGCTCGCCTTCTCCGAGATCGGCGGCAAGAACGCCGAGCAGGATGCGCTGGCCAAGAATGTCGAGGCCTCCAATCTCTGGGCCTTCTTCCAGGCCAAAACGATCCGGGGTACGACCCTGCGCACCGCCGTCGAAACCATGGAAGTCGAGCTTCCCGCCATCACCGATCCGGCCGCGCGCGAGCGCATGCAGAAGCGGATTGATGGCTGGAAAACGACGATCGCCCGCTACGACTCCGAACCCGAGACCAATGAGGGCCGTAAGGAGCTTATGGCGCGCGCCAAGGCGGCCGAGGCGCAGCGCGACATCTCCTCCGCGCGCGACGACAAATACGATGTCGTCTCCGGCCTGTTCCAGATCGCGATCGTGGTCTCCTCGGCCGCGATCATCACCGGCGTGACGCTGCTCGCCTTCACGGGCGCAGGGCTCGGCCTGCTGGGCGTCGCGCTGATGGCGGTCGCCCATTTCGCGCCGACGGCGCTGTTCTGAGGCGAGCCTGTAACCCCCTTGTCAGTCCAGGCGAGCCGAAGGCTCGAACCCGGAACCCACGACGGGCTGCGCCCCTCACCAAACGCAAACGATGCTCGCCCAGTCGAGGGGTCCGGGCTTGTCGCTGCGCGAAGCCCCGGAATGATGACGGGAGTTGCACTAACCGGCGACTGGCCACGGCACCTCGCCGCCACGCAAACCCTCCCACGCCCGCGCCATTCGCAGCACGCCGAGATCGTCGAAGCGGCGGCCTGTGATCTGCAGCCCGATCGGCAGACCATCCGCCGTCATCCCCGCATGGACCGAGACTGAAGGCTGGTCGGACATGTTGGCCGCCACCGTGAAGACAATGTGCTCGAAGGGACGCTCAGGGTCATGCAGCGGCGAGGCGAGCTCGGCTGCAAAACTCGGCACGGGCGCGACCGGCGAGAGCACGAAGTCGAAGGGCGCGCTCGCCCTGAGCGCCGCATCGCGGATCGCCAGCATCTGACTCATGCCGCGATAGACTTGCGAACCCGACAGGTTCGCGCCGCGCTGCGCCCAGGCGAGGATATAGGGCAGCACTTTCGCGCGCCTCGCCTCGGGCAGCGCCCCGATATCGGCCCAGGCGCGCTGCCGCCAGAAATCGTCGAGCCCGTCCAGCATCTCGCGCTTCAGGAAAGCAGGTGCAGGCTCGACGATCGCACCGGCATCGGCAAAGGCCTTCGCGGCGGCCTCGATCACGGCGCGCACCTGCGGCTCGACCGGGAGTCCGATCCCCGCCTCCATCTGCAAGCCGAGCCGGAAACCCTTGAGATCGACATCGAGCGAAAGCCAGTCGATCTCTTGCGGCGGCAGGCTCATGCCGTCGCGCGCATCGGGCTTGGACAATTCGCGCATCATCAGCGCGGCGTCTGTGACCGTCCGTGTCATTGGCCCGGCAGCGCGTCCATAATAGCTCGGATCGATCGGCACGCGCCCGAAGCTCGGTTTCAGGCCCACCAGCCCGCACCAGCCGGCCGGCAGCCGGATAGAGCCGCCGATATCGGTGCCGACATGCAGCGGGCCGTAGCCCGCCGCCCCCGCCGCCCCCGCGCCTGCCGATGAACCGCCGGGGTTCTTTCTCAGATCGAACGGATTGCGAGCCAGTTTGTGAAAGCTGGAGAGGCCGGAAGAGAGCATCCCGTAATCGGGCATGGTCGTCTTGGCGAGGATGATGCAGCCGGCTTCGCGCAGACGTGCCGCCGGCGGCGCGTCCTCCAGCGCCGGCATCAGATCGCGCGCGGCAGTGCCGAGCGGCACGGGCGTGCCTTTGGTGGCGATATTGTCCTTGATCGTGCAGGGCACGCCGTCGAGCGGCAGCGGCTGCCCCTTGCGCCAGCGCGCCTCGGAGGCGGCGGCCTGCGCGAGCGCGCCTTCCGGGTCGTAGGCGTAGAGCGCGTTCAGCCTCGGCTCCCAGGCCTCGATCCGCGCGATCACGGCTTCAGTCACCGCCACTGGCGACAGGCTACCATCGGCATAGGCCGCAAGCATCTCTGCGGCGGAGAGATCGGCGTAGTTTGTCATCGGCTCATCCTGGAAAACTCATCGCGCCCGCCTGACGCGCGGATCGAGCGCGTCGCGCAGGCCGTCGCCGAGCAGATTGAAGCCCAGCACCGTGACCGCGATCGCCGCGCCCGGAAATACCGCGAGCCAGGGCTGCACCGCCATGAAGGTCTGGGCCTCGTTCAGCATCCGCCCCCAGGACGGATTGGGCGGCTGGGTTCCGAGCCCGAGATAGGACAGACCGGCCTCGGCCAGCACCGCGAGCGCGAACTGGATCGTCGCCTGCACGGTGATGATACCGGCGATGTTGGGAAGCACATGGCGCAGCGTGATCTGCCATTTGCTGAGGCCATGCCCACGCGCCGCCTGGATGAAATCCTTCGTCCAGACCTGCAGCGCCGATCCGCGCGACAGCCGCGCGAAATAGGGCAGGTTCAGCACGCCGATCGCGATCACCGCGTTGAGCATGCCCGGCCCCGCCGCCGCCGTGATCATGATCGCCGTCAGAACGGCGGGGAAGGCATGCGTGAAATCGGCGCTGCGCATGATCGCATTGTCGAGAAGCCCGTCGCGCCGCATCGCGGCCAGCAGGCCGAGCGTCGTGCCCACGACCATACCGAAGCCGACCGCGCCGAGGCCGACCGCCAGCGAATTGCGCGCCCCGACCATGATCATGGAAAAGACGTCGCGGCCGAACTGGTCTGTGCCGAACCAGTTCGCGACCGATGGCGGCTTCAGCCGGTTCAGGATCGCCATCTGAGTCGGATTATGCGGCGTCCAGACGTAGGAGAGCAGCGCCGTCGCGACGACGATCAGCGTCAGCGCCGCCCCGATCAGGAATGACGGACCGGTCCACCAGCGGCGCCGGGTGGTGCGCTTGGGAATTGCGGCCACGCTCATGCCGCCTCGCGCAGACGCGGATCGATCACGCCATAGAGCAGATCGACGAGGAAATTGACCAGAATGGCCAGCGCCGCGAACAGCATGACGAGGTCCTTGACCACGATCAGATCGTGCTGGGCGATCGACTGGAAGACGAGCCGGCCGAGGCCGGGCAGCGCAAAAACGTTCTCGATGATGATCGCACCGGCGATCAGCACCGAGAATTGCAGGCCGAGAATGGTCACCACCGGGATCAGCGCATTGCGCAGCGCATGCCGCAGCACGGTCACAGCCTCGCCCAGGCCCTTGGCGCGGGCAGTGCGGACGAAATCCTCCTGCAGCGCATCCAGCATGGCCGACCGCGTCACCCGCGCGAGGATCGCCGCCTGCGGCAGCGCCAGCGCCAGCGCCGGCAAGGCGAGCGACCGGAACGCCGCAGCCGCGCCGGCCTGCCAGCCCGGAAACCCGCCGGCCGGGAGCCAGCCGAGCCCGATCGCGAAGACCAGCACCAGCAAGAGCCCGAACCAGAAATTCGGGATGGCGAGCCCCGCTTGAGCAAACACCATCACGGCCGCATCGGCCGGCCGGTTGTGGTTTGCCGCCGCCAGCATGCCAAGCGGCACACCGATCGCGGCCGCCAGCGTCATCGCCATCAGCGCCAGCGGCAGCGTCACCGCCATGCGTTCGGCGATGAGCTGCGACACCGGCACGCGATAGGTGTAGCTCAGCCCGAGATCGCCGGTGACGAGCCCGCTGACCCAGGCGAGGAAGCGGATCGGGGCCGGCCGGTCGAGCCCCATCTCGGCGCGCAGCGCGGCGAGCGCCTCCGGCGCGGCGTTGAGGCCGAGCGTGACGGCGGCGGGATCGCCCGGCAGCACCTCCAGCATCAGGAAGATGACGAGCGCAGCGGCCATCAGCGTCAGCACGAAGGCGATCAGGCGTCGCCCGGCGAAGGCCAGCATGTCAGCGCCAGGCCACCTCGGCCAGCGGCGTGATCGGCAGCGGCCAGTCGGTCCACATCCCCTCCAGACCCGCGGCCGTCACCGTGATCTTCGGCAGCACGAAGAGAAAGCCGTTGACCGCGTCGCGGGCGAGGATGCGCTGCGCCTCGCCATAGAGCGCGTTTCGCTCCGCTTCCGGCAGCGTCACGTCGATCTTTGCGATCAGCGCCTTGAACTCGGGGTTCCGGTACTGGAAGTAATAGTCGTCGCGGGCATAGTTGCCGATGTCGAGCGGCTCGGTATGGGCGATCACGCTGAGGTCGAAATCCTTGCCCCGGAACACCCGCTCCAGCCATTGCGGGAACTCCAGCGGCTCGATCCTCGCATTGATGCCGATTTGCGCCAGCAGCGCCGCGATGATCTCGCCCGAGCGGCGCGCATAGGCCGGCGGTGGCAGCCTCAGGGTGCAGGTGAAGCCGTTCGGGTGGCCGGCCTGTGCCAGTAGCGCCTTGGCCTTGGCCAGATCGGGCGGATAGGTATTGGTCAGATCGACATAGGCCGGGTGCAGCGGCGAGAAATGGCTGCCGATCAGATCGACGTCGAAGCCATAGACGCCAAGCGCGATCGTCTTGCGGTCGAGCACATGGGCGATGGCCTGCCGCACGCGCAGGTCGTTGAAGGGCGGCTTGGCGTTGTTGGTCGCGAGGATAACCTCGCCCTCGGTCTTGCCGAAGGCGACCTTCAGCTTCGGATCGGCCTTGAGCTGCACCACGGCCTCGGGCGCGGCGAGATTGGTTTGCGCGTCGACATCGCCGGCGCGCAAGCTGGCGACCTGCGCGGCCGGATCGGAGATGAAGCGGAAGGTCGCTTTCGCGAGAGCGGGCTTCGCCCCCCAATACGCGTCGTTGCGCGCCAGTTCGAGCCGGTCGCCCCGGTTCCAGCGCACGAATTTGAACGGCCCGGTGCCGACGGGGCTGGTCTTGTTGTTGGCCGCGCTGGCGGGCGCGACGATGACCGCGTCGCCCCAGGCGAGCCCGTAAAGGAAATTCGCCGTCGGCTGCTTCAGCGTGATCACCACCGTTACCGGATCGGGCGTCTCGATGGCGGCGATCGGCGCGAAGAGTTGGCGCTGCGCGTTGGTGGAATCGGGGGCGACCGCGCGCTCGAAGGAGAACTTCACCAGTTCGGAGGTAAAGGGCGTGCCGTCATGGAATGTGGCGTTTGTGCGCAGCTTGAAGCGATAAGTGACGTTGTCCGCCGCCACCTCCCAACTCTCGGCGAGGCAGGGCACGATCTTGCCCGCGCGGTCCATCCGGACCAGCCCCTCAAAAATGTTCTGCAGCGTGACCTCGCGGATCGCCTGCGCGGCGCCCGATGTCGGGTCGAGCGTCGGCGGCTCGAGCGTCATCGCGATCGTGACGCTGTCTTTCGGTTGCGCCAGCGCGATCACGGGAGCCTGCGCCGCGAGCGCTGCCAGCCCTGCGCCCGCCAGAAGATCACGCCGCGTCGTCATGCCGAACTCTCCGAATGCCGTCACGAGCCGAAGGATGGCCGCGCCGCGTGACGAGCGCAAGGCGGGCTCTCAGGCGCCCTGCCCCACCGCCCGCATCACGCCGCGCAGTTCGGCGAGACCCTTCAGCCGGCCGATCGCGGTGTAGCCTGGGTTCCCCGGCTTGGTCAGATCGTCGAGCATGCGGTGGCCATGGTCGGGGCGGAAGACGATGCGGCGCTCCTCCGACCGCCCAGCATTGGCGGCGACCAGCGCGCGCATCACCCCGACCATGTCGACATCGCCGTCGAGATGGTCGGCCTCGTGAAAGGACAGCCCGTCGCGGTCGCGTTTCGTCGCGCGCAGATGCGCGAAATGGATGCGCTCGCCGAAGCACGTCGCGATGCCGGCGAGGTCGTTGTCGGGCCTCACGCCGAGCGAGCCGGTGCAGAAGCACATGCCGTTGGCAGCATTCGGAACGGCCGCGAACAGCACTGCGTAATCGGCCTCCGTCGAAGCGACGCGCGGCAGGCCAAACAGCGGGCGCGGCGGATCGTCGGGATGCAGCGTCAGCCTGACGCCGAGGCGCTCGGCGACCGGTGCGACGATGGCGAGGAAATCGATCAGATGCGCGCGCAGGCGCTGCGCGTCGATGCCGCCATAGGCCGTCAGCCGGTCGCGGAAGGCCGCGAGGTCGAGCGCGTCCGTGGTGCCGCCGGGCAATCCGGCGGCGATGGTGCGCGAGAGCGCGTCGGCCTCGTCCTCACTCAAGCCGTCGGCGACGCTTTTCGCCCGGGCGATGCCGGCCTCGTCATAGTCGGCCTCGGCTCCGGGCCGTTTCAGCACGAACAGGTCGAAGGCGGCGAAGCGATCCTGCTCGAAGCGCAAAGCGGTCGCCCCCGTCGGCAGCGGCCAGTCGAGATCGGTCCGGGTCCAGTCGACCACCGGCATAAAATTGTAGCAAACGACGCCGATGCCCTCGGCCGCCACGGCCTCCAGGCTCGCGATCCACGCCTCGATCGAGGCTTTCGCGCCGGCGCCCAGCCGCTTGACGTCGTCGGGCACGGGGATGCTCTCGACCACGCTCCATCTCAGTTGCGTGCGGCCGGCCGGCGTCGTCTCGATCAGCGCCTTGCGCTCGGCGACCTGCGCCCGCGTCCAGGCCTGCCCGATCGGCACATCGTGCAGTGCGGTGACGATCTCGCTCGCCCCGGCCTGCCGCACCGTGTCGAGCGGGACCGGATCGCGCGGCCCGAACCAGCGCCAGCCCTGTTTCAGCATGAAGCTCTCCCTGACCAGTCGCGATCGCTCAGATGAAATAGTTCGGGTGGGTCTGGCGCAGCATCGGCAAATCCGGCAGCAGCGCGCCGAGATGTTTCCGCATCGCGCTCTGCGCCGCCTCGGGATCGCCGCGCCTGACCGCGTCGAGGATCAGCAGATGCTCGCGCAGCACATGCTCCATCCGCCCCGGCACCGGCAGCGTCATGCGCCGGCAACGGTCGATCTGGCTCTTGGCGGCATGGGCCACGCGCCAGATACCGGGGAAGCCGGCGAGTTCGGCCAGCCCCTCGTGAAAGTCCTCGTCGGCGACGTGAAAGCTCTCCTGGTCGCCGACATCGGCGGCTTCCGCCTGCCGCGCGATCGTGGCGTCGAGCTTCAGGATGCCCTGGGGGTCGTCCCGCCGTGCCGCAAGCTCCACCGTTGCACATTCGAGCGCCTGCCGGATCACCACCGCCTCCGGAATCGCGCCGACGGGAATGCGCGACACGAATGTGCCGGCCTGCGGGAAGATCTCGACCAGCCCTTCTTCCTTGAGCTTGATCAGCGCCTCGCGCACCGGGGTGCGGCTCACGCCGAAGCGGGCCGTCAGATCCTTCTCCTGCAGGGCCGAGCCGGGCAGGATCGACATCGCCAGGATGGCGCGGCGCAATTCGTCCTGCACCAGAGAAGCGGCAGTCGAACGTTGCGCCGGCACGCCGGAATTGCGCTGCGGACGGCGCTCCCGGCGTCCGTTCTCGCCCGCGATCAGCATATCCGACATCGATTCTCCTCGCCCGTCATCCGGTCTCGCGCGCCGCCCTCGATGGAACGTCGCCGCCTCAGCACTGGACCGGTGGAACGCTGCTAGCACAAGCCTGTTTGACAGACTAGTATATTAGTATATTCAGCCTCGAACGCCATCGAATTCAAGGCGAATGGCGAGCGTTCAGGGAGTGGTTTGCGGATGCTGCTACACGAGGATCGCCTGTTTCCCGCCGAGCCGACGATGCGCGCAATCGCGCGCCGGCTTTATGCACCGATCCGCGATCTCCCCATCGTCTCTCCGCACGGCCACACCGATCCGCGCTGGTTCGCCGAGAACAAGCCTTTCCCCGATCCCGCGACGCTCTTCGTCAAGCCCGACCACTACATCTTCCGCATGCTCTATTCGCAAGGCGTGCGGCTGGAAGACCTCGGCATCGCGCGCAAGGATGGTGGTGAGGTCGAGAGCGATCCGCGCAAGATCTGGCGGCTCTTCGCCAGCCACTGGCATCTGTTCCGGGGCACGCCGACCAGGCTCTGGTTCGAGCATGCCGCCTCGACGATCTTCGGCGTCGAGGAGCGGCTTTCGCCCGCCAACGCCGACGCGATCTACGATCAGATCGCCGAGAAACTCGCCCAACCCGAATACCTGCCGCGCGCCCTGTTCGAGCGCTTCAACATCGAGGCGATCGCCACCACCGAGGGCGCGCTCGACGATCTGCGCTGGCACGACATGATCAGGGCATCTGGCTGGGCCGGCAAGGTCGTCACCGCCTATCGTCCAGACAGTATCGTCGATCCGGAGTTCGAGGGTTTCGCAGGCAATCTCGACCAGTTCGGCGAACTGACCGGCGAGAATGTCCAGAGCTGGAGCGGCTACCTCGCCGCCCATCGCCAGCGCCGCGACTATTTCAGGCAGCGCGGCGCAACCTCGTCGGACCATGGCCACGCCTCGGCCCGCACCGCCAATCTGTCGAAGTCCGAATGCGAGGCGCTGTTTGCCAGGGTGGTGGCGGGCAAGGCCTCGGCCGAGGACGCCGACCTGTTCCGCGGCCAGATGCTGACCGAAATGGCGAAAATGAGCCTCGATGACGGGCTGGTGCTGCAGATCCATCCGGGCTCCTTCCGCAACCACAACCCGCAGCTCTTCGCGCAGTTCGGCCGCGACATGGGCGCCGACATACCGCGCCAGACCGACTACGTCGCCGCGCTCAAGCCGTTGCTCGACGCGGTCGGCAACGAGCCCGGCCTCACCGTCATCGCCTTCACGCTGGACGAAACCAGCTATTCGCGCGAACTCGCGCCGCTGGCGGGCCACTACCCGGCTCTGAAGCTCGGGCCGGGCTGGTGGTTCCTCGATGCGCCCGAAGCCATGCTGCGCTTCCGCGAACTGACCACAGAAACCGCCGGCTTCTACAACACGGTCGGCTTCAACGACGACACGCGGGCCTATCTCTCGATCCCCGCACGCCACGACGTCGCCCGCCGCATCGATTGCCATTACCTCGCGAAGCTCGTCGCAGAACATCGTCTCGACGAGGACGAGGCGGCGCAAGTGGCTCATGATCTCGCTTACCGCCTGGCCAAGGAGGCCTATCGCCTGTGACCAGCGCCATGAAGACGATCGACGAACGCCAGGCCGCCCATCCACGCGACGTCAGGACCTACGACACGCAGGGCCTGCGCAACGATTTCCTGATCGAGCGCATCTTCGTGCCCGGCGAGATTGCGCTCACCTACTCCCATTACGACCGCATGATCGTGGGCGGCGCGATGCCGGCCGCCAAGCCGCTGACGCTCGAACCCTATCCGCCGGCCGGAACGCCCTTCTTCCTGGCTCGGCGCGAACTCGGCGTGATCAATCTCGGCGGCGCTGGCTCCGTGACGGTCGATGGCCAGGTCTTCAATCTGCCGAGCCTCGACGCCCTCTATGTCGGGCTTGGCGCAAAGGACGTTTCGTTCAGCAGCGCGAACGCTGCCGAGCCCGCAAAATTCTATCTGACCAGCGCGCCGGCCCATCGCGAGGCGCCCCATCAGGTGATCCGCAAGGACGAGGCCAACACGCTGCATCTCGGTACGCCTGAGACCTCCAACAAGCGTACCATCCGGCAATACATCATGCCCAACACCACCGGCACCAACCAGTTGGTGATGGGCATGACGGCGCTGGAGCCGGGCTCCGTCTGGAACTCCATGCCCTGCCACACCCATACGCGGCGGATGGAAGCCTATCTCTACTTCAACCTCGACCCAGCGCACCGCGTCTTCCATTTCATGGGGCAGCCGCAAGAGACGCGGCACCTGCTGGTCGCCAACGAGCAGGCCGTAATCTCGCCGAACTGGTCGGTCCATTGCGGCTGCGGCACCTCGAACTACGCCTTCGTCTGGGCCATGGCCGGCGACAATGTCGAGTTCACCGACATGGACGCCGCCCCTGTGGACACACTTCGCTGATGGCCGCGCGCTCGCCTTTCGACCTCGCGGGTCGCGCGGCGCTGGTGACCGGCGCGAACACCGGCATTGGCCAGGGCATCGCGCTCGCCTTGGCTGAAGCCGGCGCGAGCGTGGTCGCGGCCGGCCGCTCGGAGATGAGCGATACGCTGGCGCTGATAACCCAGGCTGGCGGCACGGGCCATGCGCTTCAGGCCGATCTCCAGCAGCACGGCATTGCGGACCGGGTCATCGCGGAAGCGGCCGAACTTGCCGGCCCGCTCGACATCCTCGTCAACAATGCCGGCATCATCCGCCGCGCCGACGCCATCGACTTCACCGAAACCGACTGGGATGAGGTCATGAACGTGAACCTCAAGGCGAATTTCTTTCTGGCCCAGGCTTTCGCCAAAGCCGCGCTGAACGCCGGCCGCACCGGCCGCATCGTCAACATCGCCTCGCTGCTGTCATTCCAGGGCGGCATCCGCGTCGCTTCCTACACCGCCAGCAAGAGCGGGCTTGCCGGTTTGACGAAGCTCCTCGCCTGCGAATGGGCTGGCAAGGGCATCAATGTGAACGCGATCGCTCCGGGCTATGTCGAGAGCAACAACACGCAGGCGCTGCGCGCCGACCCCGACCGCAACAGCGCGATCCTTGCGCGTATCCCGGCCGGGCGCTGGGGCAAGCCCGCCGACATCGGCGGCGCGGCCGTGTTCCTGGCAAGCGACGCCGCCGCCTACATGCATGGCGCGGTGATCCCCGTGGACGGAGGCTGGCTGGCGCGATGACCGATCGTCTCAACTCCTTCTTCCAGCGCGAGGCCGACTACGCCTGGGAGCCGACCGAGCCAGGCGTGAAGCGCAAGATCATGGCCTATGGCGAGGATCTGATGGTGGTGCGCGTGGTGTTCGAGACCGGCGCCGTCGGCAAGGCCCACACGCACCCGCACCGGCAGGCGTCTTACGTCGAGAGCGGCGTCTTCGACGTCACCATAAACGGCAGGACCAGCCGGCTCGCTGCGGGCGACACCTTCTTCGTTCCGTCCGGCCTCGTCCACGGCGTCGTCGCCATCGAGGCCGGACAACTGATCGATTCCTTCACGCCGATGAGGGCCGAATTTCTCTAGACGAGACCGTCTTGCCGGCCGCCGCCGGCAGGGCTCCCATCACGGGACAAGAACGACCGGAAAAGCCGGCGAACCAGAAACGGGAGAGACTGAGATGACCATCACGAAACGCAGCCTTGCCGCGCTCGCGGGCGCAGCTATCCTCGCCACTGTCACAAGCGGGGCGAACGCCCAGACCACCCTGCGCTCAACCGACATCCACCCGACCGATTACCCGACGGTGGAGGCCGTGCGCCACATCTCCAAGCTGCTGGAGGAGCGCACCAAGGGCCGCCTCAAGATCAACGTCTTCCACTCGGCCCAGCTCGGCAACGAGAAGGACACCATCGAGCAGACCCGCTTCGGCGTCATCGACCTGAACCGCATCAACATGGCGCCGTTCAACAACCTGATCCCGGCGACCAACGTGCCGTCCCTGCCCTTCATCTTCCGCTCGGTCGCCCATATGCGCACCGTGATGGACGGACCGATCGGCGATTCGATCCTGAAGGAGTTCGAGAAGCACGATCTCGTAGGGCTCGCCTTCTACGATTCCGGTTCGCGCTCCTTCTACAACTCCAAGCGCCCCATCAACACGCCCGCCGACATGAAGGGCCTGAAGATCCGCGTCCAGCAGTCGGACATGTTCGTCGCGCTGGTCTCGGCGCTCGGCGCCAACGCGACGCCGATGGCCTTCGGCGAGGTCTATTCCGCGCTGCAGACGGGCGTCATCGACGGGGCGGAGAACAACTGGCCCTCCTTCGAATCGACCAAGCATTTCGAGGTCTCGAAGTTCTATTCGCTGACCGAGCACTCGCTTTCGCCCGAGGTGCTGGTCATGTCGAAGCGCTCCTTCGACAAGCTCTCCAAGGAAGATCAGGAGATCATGAGGGTCGCCGCCAAGGAGTCCGTCGCCAAGATGCGCGAACTCTGGGACGCCCGCGAAAAGGCTTCCGAAGCCAAGGTCAAGGCCGGCGGCGCGGTCATCAACACCGTCGAGAAGCAGCCCTTCATCGATGCGATGAAGCCGGTCTACGACAAGTTCGTCACCGACGCGGCGCTCAAGGACCTCGTCGCCAAGATCCAGGCTGTGAAGTGATTTTTCACTGACATCGGGGGGCGGATAGTCCCTGCCCCCCACAGCCCTCATCCTGAGGAGCGCTCGCAAAGCGCGTCTCGAAGGATGCTCCAGATGTCTCCGGAGCGAGCTGGAGCACCCTCCGAGACGCGGGCTTTCACCCGCTCCTCAGGATGAGGGCTGAAGAAGCTGAGGCCATCTTACTCCCGGACCCAAAGTCAGGACGTCGCCATGACCGCTCTCGCCAGGCTGCTCACCCGCATCAATGCGCGGATCAGCCTCTTCGCGCTGCTCGCCGCGGGCGCGGGCCTCGTCGCCATGACGGCGATCGTCGCCTGGACGGTGTTTGGCCGCTACGTCCTGAACGCCACGCCGACCTGGGGCGAGCCGGTTTCGCTGTTCCTGATGCTCTGGTTCATCCTGCTCGGCGGCTCGGTCGGCGTGCGCGAACTCGACCATATGGGCTTCGATGTCGGGCTGCATTACACGCGCGGCAAGTGGAAATCGGCGCTCGTCATCATGAACGAGGCGCTGGTCACGCTCTTCGCCTGCGCCATGGTCTGGTACGGCACGGAACTCGCGGCCAAGGTCTGGAGCGACCGGCTGCCGATGATCGGCATCTCCAAGGGCTGGGACTATGTCCCGATCATCGCGGGCGGCTGCCTGATCGCACTGTTCTCGATCGAGAAGCTGCTGCTCTTCTTCACCGGCGAAAAGCTCGCGCCGATGCCGCTCAACGCCAACGGCATCAGTGGAGAGATCTGAATTATGGCCATCACGATCCTCTTCGTCTCGTTTTCGCTGCTGCTGCTCACCGGCGTGCCGGTGGCGTTCTGCCTCGGCCTCTCCTCCATGGCGACGGTGCTGTATCTCGGCATCCCGCCCGTGGTGGTCTTCCAGCAGATGTCGACCGGCATGAACGCCTTCGCCATGCTGGCGATCCCGTTCTTCATCTATTCGGGCGATTTGATGATCCGGGGCGGCATCGCCGACCGGCTGATCCAGTTCGCCTCCTCGCTCGTCGGCCATCTGCGCGGGGGGCTGGGCCAGGTCAACGTCATCACCTGCACGCTCTTCGGCGGCATCTCCGGTTCGGCCGTGGCGGATGCGTCCGCCGTCGGCGGTATCATGATCCCGCAGATGGTCAAGCGCGGCTATGCGCCCGACTACGCGGTCAACGTTACGGCCAATGCCGCGATCATCGCGCTGCTGATCCCGCCCTCGCACAACATGATCATCTATTCTCTTGCCGCGGGCGGCACGATCTCGATCGCGGACCTGTTTACCGCCGGCGTCATCCCTGGCCTGATGCTCTGCCTCGCCCTGATGGTCGCGGCCTGGGCGGTCGCGGTCAGGCGCGGCTATCCCGCCGACGTCTTCCCTGGCTTCATGGCGGTAGCGCGGTTCTTCGTCGCCGCCGCGCCCGGCATCCTGCTGATCGGCATCATCTTCGGCGGCGTTCGCTCGGGCGTCTTCACCGCGACCGAATCCTCCTGCGTCGCCGTGATCTACGCGCTTTTCGTCACGATCTTCGTCTATCGCGAGCTCGACTGGCACGGCTTCATGCATGCCACGCTCGGCGCGGTGCGGACCACGGCGATGGTGCTGCTGGTAATCGGCGCGGCCTCCTCCTTCGGCTGGCTGATGGCCTTCCTGCAGGTTCCGGCCGCCACGATCGAGCTGATGCGGTCGATCTCGGACAATCCGATCGCGATCCTGCTGCTGATCAACCTGATCCTGCTGGTGCTCGGCACCTTCATGGACATGGCGCCGATGATCATCATCTGCACGCCGATCTTCCTGCCGGTGGTCAAGGCGATCGGCATCGACCCGGTCCATTTCGGCGTGATCCTGATCCTCAACGCCGGCATTGGCCTCAACACGCCGCCGGTCGGCTCGGTGCAATTCGTCGCCTGCGCCATCGGCAAGGTCTCGATCAGCGAAAGCATGCGCACGATCTGGCCGTTCTACGGCGCGAGCGTCGCGGTGCTGCTGCTGGTGACCTATGTACCTGCCTTCTCGCTCTGGCTGCCGGCCCTGTTCAAATGACCCGCCTCTCAACCGCGACGCTGCCCGCCCTCCCCGCCGCGATCCGACGCCCGGCCTACGACCGCTCGGCGCTCAGGCCAGGGATCGTCCATCTCGGCCTGGGCGCCTTCGCGCGTGGGCATCTCGCGGAATACACCGAGGACGCGCTGGAGCGGGAATTCGGCGAGTGGGGCATCATCGGCGCGAGCCTGCAGCGGCCCGACCAGCGCGACCGGCTGAAGCCGCAGGACGGACTCTACACCCTGCTGAAGCGCAGCCCCGCCGGGCCGGAACTGCGCATCATCGGCTCCGTGCGCGATGTGCTGGTCGCACCGGAGAATCCCGCCGCGCTGATCGCCCGCCTCGCTTTGGCCGACACGAAGATCGTCTCGCTGACCGTGACCGAGAAGGGCTACTGCCACGATCCCGCGACCGGGAGGCTGAAAGCCAAGCACCCCGACATCGTCCACGACATCGCAAATCCGCTCGCGCCGCGTTCGGCCGTCGGCATTATCGTCGCCGGCCTGAAAGCGCGCCGCGATGCGGGCCTTGGCCCCTTCACCGTGCTCTGCTGCGACAATCTCCCCCATAACGGCAATGTGCTTGGCGGGCTGGTGGGCGACTTCGCGGCCTTGTCCGATGATGGGCTGAGCCAGTGGATCGCAGCCAACGGCGCATTCCCCTGCACAATGGTCGACCGGATCGTGCCCGCCACGACCGAGGTCGACATCGCGGAAGTCGAGGGCTTGCTCGGCTTGCACGACGCCGCTCCCGTCATCGGCGAGCCGTTTCGGCAATGGGCGATCGAGGATCGCTTCGTTGCCGGCCGCCCGGCCTGGGACGGGGTGGGCGCCCAGATGGTGTCGGAGGTCGCGCCGTTCGAGTTCATGAAGCTGCGCATGCTCAACGGCGCGCATTCCTCGCTGGCCTATCTCGGCTATCTCGCAGGCCACGAGACGGTTTCGCAGGCGAGCAACGACCCCGTCTTCGCCCGCTTCCTGCAAGGCCTGTGGGGCGAGATCATCCCCACCGTACCGGCCCCGCAGGGCGTGGCGCTGGCCGATTACGCGTCCGCGCTGCTGACCCGCTTCCAGAACCCGGCGATCCGGCACCGCACCTGGCAGATAGCCATGGACGGCTCGCAGAAGCTGCCCCAACGCCTGCTCGGTACGATCCGCGACCGGCTGACGGCGGGCGCGCCGATCGCCCATCTCGCACTCGGCGTCGCTGCCTGGATGCGCTATGTGCAGGGAACGGACGAGACTGGCGCGGCGATCGACGTCAAGGACCCGCTGGCCGCCGAGTTCGCGAGGCGGGCGGCCGGCGCTGGCCGCAACGCCAGAGCGCTCAGCACGGCCCTGCTCGGCATCGAGAGCATTTTTGGTACGGATCTGCCGCGCGAGGAGCGCTTCACAAGCGCTGTGGAGACGCATCTGGCGATGCTGTTCGACAAGGGCGCGAAGGCGACGGCGGCAGGGCTGTCGCTACAAGGTCAAGCGCGAGGAACCCCTCTCCTGTAAGGAGAGGGGCAGGGGTGAGGTGACGGACGTTGGACCAGCGAAGCATCCGCCCCGACCGGTGCTGCGGTCAGTCGCGCCTCATGCGGAGAACGTCCTTCCCCTCACCCCTGCCCCTCTCCCTCCGGGAGAGGGGTTCGTCGCGCCTTGTGTCGCCTGCCGTAGCAGCTCCCAGACAAAACCTCTTGATCGCAATGCCTCCCTGCCGCCAGATGCAGGCATGATGCGGTTCGCAGGTCTTGTCTTGGGCATTCTGTTTCTCACGACGGCCGCCGCCTTCGCCCAGACCCGTCCCACCATCCCCGATTTCTGGGACCCCCGCATCCGCATGGATCGGCCCGAGCCCGGCCCGCCGCGCGTCGTGCGCTTCCTGACCGACGACGAGTATCCGCCGCTGCATTTCCCGGCAGCCGATGGCGGGCTGACGGGATTCTCGGTTGAACTCGCCCGCGCCGTCTGCGAAAAAATGGCCTGGAGCTGCACCATTCAGGCGCGCCGCTTCGACACGCTGCTGGATTCGCTTGCCGAGGGGCGCGGCGACGTGCTCGCCGCAGCGATCAATCTGACGCCGCCGCTCAGAACGCGCTTTGCCGCGAGCCACCTCTATTTTCGCGGCACGGCCCGCTTCGTCACGACGCGCGGCAACGCCTCGGGCGAGCTCGACACTGCCAGCCTGCGCGGCAAGCGCGTCGCGGTCGTGTCGGGCACCGCGCATCAGGCCTATCTCGACCAGCTCCTGCCCTTCGTGCAGCGCCGCGAGGCGGCCAATCCCGCAGCCGCGCTGGCGGCGCTGCGCAGCGGCGACGCGGAGTATGTCTTCGGCGACGGTGTCGCGCTGTCGCTCCAGCTCGCCGGAACCGCCGGCCGCGACCTCGCCTTCAGCGGCGGCCCCTTTCTGGAGAGCCGCTATTTCGGCGAGGGCGTCGCCTTCCTGCTGCGCAAGGACGACCCAGCCCTCAAACGCGGCCTCGATTACGCCCTGCAGGCGCTGCGCGACGACGGGACTTATGCGCGGCTGTTCCTGCGCTTCTTCCCGGTCAGCCCCTTTTGAGGATCAGCCCGCCGTGGCCAATGCCTGCTTCGCCACGGCCGCCATCCAGCCGGACGCTGCCGGCAGGATCGCGTCGTTGAAGTCGTAGCGGTCGTTGTGCAATTCGCCGCCATCCTTCACCGGCCCGTTGCCGATCCAGATGTAGCAGCCGGGCAGGCGCTCGAGGAAATGCGCGAAGTCCTCGCCGGTGGTGCTGGCCCTCAGATCGCGCCGGACGACGAGGCCAGCGGCCGCGCCTGCGGCGGCGGCGATGTCCTCCTCGGCCGCCGTATTGACCGTCGCCACCCCATGCGTCGTCTCGACCTGCGCCGTCATCTCGAAGGTCGCGGCGATGTTCTGCGCGATGCCGTTGATCCGTGCCAGCACGCGGTCTCGCACGGCGGGCGCGAAGGTGCGGAAGGTGCCTTCGATAAAGACGCTGGTCGGGATCTGGTTGGAGGCCGCCCCGCCATGCACCTGCCCGATCGAGACGACAGCGGAGTCCATCGGATCGACGTTCCGCGCCACCACCGTCTGCAGCGCGACGATGAGATGGCCCATGGCGACGATCGGATCGCGCGTCAGGTCGGGCAGCGCGGCGTGGCCGGCCGTGCCCTCCAGCGTGATCTTGAAGCGCCCGGGCTCCGACATCACCGGCCCGCGATGAACGGCGATGGCGCCGGCCTCGAGACCCGGCCAGTTGTGCAGAGCGAAAATGCGCTCCATCGGAAAGCGCTCGAGGACGCCGTCCGCCAGCATCGCCAGCGCCCCGCCCGCCCCTTCCTCGGCCGGCTGGAAGACGAGTTGCACCGTGCCGCTCCAGCTCTCGTCGCGCGACAGAAGCGCCGCCGCCCCAAGCAGCGAGACGGTGTGTCCGTCATGGCCGCAGGCATGCATCACATTGGGCGTGCGGGATTTGTAGGCTAAGTCGTTGGCCTCGGCGATCGGCAGCGCGTCCATGTCGGCGCGCAGGCCGACCGAGCGGTTCGAGCCCGGCCGCGTCAGCGTCGCCACCACGCCATGGCCGCCGACCCCGCCGACGAAGGGCACACCGAGTTCGGTCAATTTCTGCTGGACGAAGGCGCTGGTCTGCGCCTCGAAGCGGCCAAGCTCCGGATGGGCGTGCAGATGCCGGCGCCATTGGGTCAGCGTGTCGTGCAGGTCGCGATCCAAGACTGTGTTCCTTCGAGGCTGGTCAGGCGTCAGCCTATACCCGTAGCGAGCATCGGCAACCCGCCGCAGCAGATGGCGTCCGCCCGCAGCGCGCATTGACGCCGCCCGGCGCGATCTGCCAAAGCCGGGCATCGCACAACACAATGCATTCTTTTCATCATCGCGAGGATCATTCGCATCATGCCCGCCTTCGACCCCGCCCTTGTGGACGCCGCCCAGCGTTCGGCCGCCTGGCCGTTCGAGGAAGCACGCAAGCTGGTCGCGCGGATCGGGAAATCGGGCAAGAAGGAGGTTCTGTTCGAGACCGGCTACGGCCCGTCGGGACTGCCGCATATCGGCACCTTCGGCGAGGTCGCGCGCACCTCCATGGTGCGCCACGCCTTCCATGTGCTGACACAAGGAGCGGTACCGACGCGGCTGCTCTGCTTTTCAGACGACATGGACGGGATGCGCAAGATCCCCGACGGCGTGCCGGACCGCGCCCTGCTGGAGCCACATCTGCACAAGCCGCTGACCGCGGTGCCCAACCCGTTCGGCGGCGACTATGCCAGCTTCGGCGACCACAACAACGCGATGCTGCGCCGCTTCCTCGACACCTTCGGCTTCGACTACGAATTCGCCAGCGCCACCGACTACTACAAGTCCGGCAAGTTCGACGCGGCGCTGATCCGCGCCGCCGAGTGCTATGACCAGATCATGGCCGTGATGCTGCCGACGCTGGGGGCGGAGAGGCAGGCGACCTATTCGCCCTTCCTGCCGATCTCGCCGACCACCGGCCGCGTGCTCTACGTGCCGATGAAAGCGGTCGATGCGAAGGCCGGCACCATCACTTTCGCCGACGAGGACGGGAGGGAAACAACGCTGCCGGTCACCGGCGGCCATGTGAAGCTGCAATGGAAGCCGGATTTCGGCATGCGCTGGTATGCGCTCGGCGTCGATTTCGAGATGTTCGGCAAGGACCACCAGACCAACGCTCCGATCTACGACAAGATCTGCGAAATTCTCGGCGCACCCGCGCCGCAGCACTATGTCTACGAACTCTTCCTCGACGAGGTCGGGCAGAAGATCTCGAAGTCGAAGGGCAACGGCCTGACCATCGACCAATGGCTGACCTATGCCAGCGAGGAGAGCCTGTCGCTCTACATGTATTCCCGCCCGCGCGAGGCCAAGAAGCTGCACTTCGACGTGATCCCGCGCGCGGCGGACGAGTACCTGCAGTTCCTCGCCGGGTATGAGAAGCAGGACTGGAAGAACCGGCTCGGCAACCCGGTTTTTCACATCCATGGCGGAGAGCCGCCGCAGCCGGAGTTGATCGGGTCTGGTTCAGACGACAATGCGCCCAAGACGCAGGTGACGTTCAGCCTGCTGATGAACCTCGTCGCGGTGGCGAATTCCGAGGACAAGGCGGTGCTGTGGGGCTTCCTGCAGCGCTATTCCCCGGCGATCTCGCCCGCGACCCATCCGCGGCTCGACGCGCTGGTCGGCTACGCGATCACCTATTTCCGCGATTTCGTGAAGCCGGCAAAGAATTATCGCCTTCCTGACGAAACGGAGCGGGCGGCTTTCGCCGCCCTCGATGCGGCGCTGGCGGCGCTACCGGCCGATGCGAGCGCCGAGACGATCCAGGATGCGGCGCTCGACGTCGCCCGCGTCATCCCGCGCTATCAGAACCTCGCAGCCAAGAACGCAACGCCCGAGCGGCCCGGCGTCTCGGGAGAGTGGTGGAAGGCGATCTATCAGGTGCTCTTCGGTGAGGACCAGGGACCACGCTTCGGCTCCTTCGTGGCCATCTACGGTATCCCGGAGACGCGCGCCTTGATCGCCAAGGCGCTGGCCGGCGAACTTGTGAGCGAACACGCCGCGTTCGTGGCGGCGCGCGAAGGGAAAGACGCATGAGCGAAGCCCTCGCCGCTAATGCCGTCGACGCCGCCATTCTTCGCCGCCGCGCCGTCCGCGCCTTCCTGCCCGACCCGGTCGACCCGGCGTTGGTGCGCCATCTGCTGGCGCTGGCCGCGCAGTCGCCGAGCGGCACCAACATGCAGCCCTGGAAGGTCCGGGTGCTCGGTCCGCAGACCCGCGCGCGGCTGGAGCCGGCGCTGATCGCCGCGCTGGATTCGCCCGAACTGCCGCCTGCGGAAGAGTATCGCTACTACCCTGAAACCTTCCGCGAGCCCTACCAGTCGCGCCGGCGCAAGGTCGGTTGGGACCTCTACGGCCTGCTCGGCGTCACCAAGGGCGATGTCGCGGGCATGAAGCGGCAGAGCGCCGCGAACCTGCGCTTTTTCGGCGCGCCCGTGGCGCTGATGGTGACGATCGACCGCGATCTCGAAATCGGCTCCTGGCTCGATCTCGGCATGTTCGTGCAGACGCTGCTGATCGCCGCGCAGGGTCACGGCCTCGATTCCTGCCCGCAGGCGATCTTCGCGCGCTTTCACCCCGTGGTGCGCCGAGAACTCGCCATCCCCGAAAGCGAGGTCGTGGTCTGCGGCGTCGCCATCGGCAAGGCCGATCCCGACGCGCCAGCCAACAGGCTGGTGCCCGAGCGCGAGCCGGTCGAAGGTTTCACGAGCTGGCTGGACTGACGTTTTGGCCCAGGCTCAGTGCGGCGAGCGCCCCTCGATCGAGGGTTTTGGCGCTGTCTTTCTCAGCCTCTTCAGGATCGGCGTTATGCCGTAATGCAAGGCGACGATGGCGACGCCGCCGACAACCAGGCCGAGAAGAGCCGCGCAGGCGGCCGTGACAAGCCATTCGACCAGCCCGCCGACGGCGGCGATAGCCCGGCCGCCGGCCACCGCCGCGTCATGGATCAGATGCTCGGCCCCAGCAAATCCATAGCCGGCAAAACCATGGATGATGATGCCGCCGCCGACCCAGAGCATGGCGGCGGTGCCGACCGCGCTGAGCACTTTCAGGAAATGCGGCATGCCGAGCACGAGCCCGCGCCCAAACCCCTGCGTAACCGGACGAAGCGCCCGGTCGGCGGCGCGTGGCGAGGTCGTGTAGGAGGCCAGCCGCCTGCCGCGTAGCAGGTTGAACAGGCTGGTCACCGGCCGTTCGTTCTGCGCCAGTGCGACGCCGGCGTCATCGGCCTTAACGATCAGCGCGACGATGCCATAGACGAAGAGGGTCATGCCGATGCCGACGATGGCGAGCACCAGCCCCTGCGTCCAGAACGACGAGGCCGAGACGCTGGCGAGCGTGATCGCCATGATCTCGGCCGACAGGATGAAATCGGTCTTGATCGCGCCGGCGATCTTCTCGTTCTCGAGTTGCGAGGCGTCGAGAACCTCCGCGCCTGTCTCGTCATGGCCATGCGCATGCGGCACGACGAGTTCGAGCACCTTCTCCGCGCCTTCATAGCAGAGATAGACGCCGCCGATCATCAGCAGCGGCGTGATCGCCCAAGGGGCGAGCAGGGTCAGCGCCAACGCGGCCGGCAGCAGGAACAGCAGCTTATTCTTCAGCGAGCCCTTGGCGATGCGCCAGATGATCGGCAGTTCGCGGTCGGCTGCGAAGCCCACCGCATAGCGCGGCGTCACGGCGGCGTCGTCGATGACGATGCCGGCAGCCTTGGCGCTGGCCTTGGCGGCCTGCGAGGCCGCATCGTCGAGCGCGGCGGCGGCGACGTTGGCGAGACCCGCAATGTCGTCGAGCAGTGCAAACAGTCCCGAACTCACGAAAACCTCCCGCCAGCCGCTTCCGCAGCGCAGCAAAGCGGGCTCGCATGGCGGCGCAATGACAAAGCGCGCGCGCTGGTCAGGCGAAGCTGACCGCCACGCGCCCCAGCGCCCCGAAATCCGCCTCGATCGCATCGCCGGGCGCAATCGCGATTGGCACGAGGCACGTCCCCGTCGTGACCACCTCGCCGGCCTTGAGCGTGACGCCGAGCCCCGACAGTTCATTGGCGAGCCAGGTCAGCGCGATGCGCGGATCGCCCAGCACATTTGCGCCAAGCCCGCTTTGGTCGTCTCGACCCGGCATCCGGGCAACGGGCCGATAGGCCGCGAGATCCAGGCCGCGCCATTCCTCGCCCGTGCTCGTCCCCAGCACGAACTCATGGGCGCAGGCATTGTCCGCGACGAGCTGGACATAGCCTGCGCTGACGAAGTCCGCGAAACGGCTATCGGGCACCTCGATCGCCGGGTGCAGCGACGCGACAGCATCGAGCACCTCGACCTGGCTGTAGGGCTCCTCGCGCGGAGCAAGGTCCCGCGCCATGCGGAAAGCGAATTCGACCTCGGCGACGCGCATCGCATTGCCGGTGAGCGAGGTCGTCGCCCCGTCAGCCAGCACGCGCTCGGCGAGTATGCGTCCGGCCAGCGGCCCGTCCACGCCGATATGGGCCTGGCCCGCCTTGCTGGTCGCCGCGATCTTCCAGCCGAACAGCGCCTCGGGGCTGGAGCGCTCCAGCAGCGCCTGCATGGCATAGGCCTCCCGCCGGTCGGCGGGCCGCACACTCTCCGGCATGGTCTCGCATTTCGTGCCGGCGCGCCACTGCGCCAGCAGGAAGGCCGCGCCTGACGCCAGTCTCTCCTCGCCGGTCATGCCGCCAGCCCTCCGGCCGCGCTGACGCGCCGCAGGTGATGCGTCGTGTCACCGAACAGGCTCTCGATCATCGTCAGCCGCTTGAAGTAATGCGCGCCCAGATACTCCATCGTCATGCCGATGCCGCCATGGAGTTGCACCGCCTCCTGCCCGACGAGCCGGCAGGAGCGGTTCACCTGCACCTTCACCGCCGAGAGTGCGGCGCTGCGCTCGGCAGCGTCGGGATGGTCCACCATCATCGCCGCATAAGCCGCCATCGAGCGCGCCTGCTCCAGAGCGATCAGCATGTCGACGGCGCGGTGCTGCAGCACCTGAAACTGCGCGATCGGCACTCCGAACTGCTGGCGCGTTTTCAGGTAATCGACGGTCAGCGCATGCAGCGCCTCCATGATGCCGACGGCCTCCGAGGCCAGCGCCGCGATGGCGAACTCGGCGACCCGCTCCAGGATCGCCAGGCCGGCCCCCTCCTCACCGATCATCTCCCCGGCCTGAACGACCACGCCCGAAAAGGCGATCTCGGCGGCGCGCCCGCCATCCTGCGTCGGATAGCCATGGATTGTCACGCCCTCCGCGTCGGCGGGGACGAGGAAGAGGCTGATGCCGTCGCGGTCGCGCCGATTGCCAGCGGTGCGGGCGCTGACCACGAGATGATGCGCGCTGTCGCCATGGATGACGACGCTCTTCGCGCCCTCCAGCACACAGCCCTCAGCGGTCTTGCGAGCCGTTGTCGCCACATCGAACAGGTCGTAGCGCGACTGCTTTTCGGTGAAAGCGAGCGCAAGCCTCAGATGTCCCTCGACGATGCCGGGGATGACGCGCTCTTTCGTCGCTGCCGAGCCGCCCAGCCGTACCGCACCGCCGCCGAGCACCACCGTGGCGAGATAGGGCTCCAGCGCGAGCCCCCGGCCCAGCGCCTCCATCACCAGCAGCGTCTCCACCGGCCCGCCGCCGAACCCACCCTCCTCCTCGGAAAACGGGATGCCGAGCAGACCCATCTCGGCGAACCGCGCCCAGCCGGCTTGCGAAAAGCCGAGCGGCTCCTTCGCCAGCGTCTGGCGCGCTTCGAGCGAGCCGTAAGTGGACGAGATCAGCCGGTCGACGCCGTCCTTGAGCTGCGTCTGTTCGGGGGAGAGGTCAAAATCCATGATGCCGTTCCAGTGTCCGCAGAGACCGCCAACCCGTCATGGTCGGGCTTGTCCCGACCATCCACGTCTTCCTCCATCCGCGTCGCAAGACTTCATGTCGCAAGACGTGGACGCTCGGCCCAAGGCCGAGCATGACGGGAGAGCCCGCCAGCCCGAGCCGCTAAAGTCCCAGCACCGCCTTGGCGATGATGTTCTTCTGGATCTCGTTGGAGCCGCCATAGATCGAGACCTTGCGGTTGTTGAAATAGCTCGCAGCCGCCGCATCGACCCAGTCGTAGTCGAACGGCCAGTCGTTGGTCAGGTCCCCGGAGCGCACCGGGGCTGCCAGCGAAAACGGCCCTGCCACCTCCAGCAGCAACTCCGTCGTCGCCTGCTGCAGTTGCGAGCCCTTGATCTTCAGGATCGACGAGGCCGGGTCGGGCTTGGTCGAACCGCCCTTGCCTTGCGCCGCGACGACCCGCATCTGCGTGATCTCGAGCGCCTTCAGCTCGATCTCGACCTCGGCCAGCCGCTCGCGGAAGGCCGCATCGTCCCACATCGTGCCCTCGCCGGCCGGCATCTCCTTCGCAAGCCGCTTGATCCGCGCCAGCCGCTCCTTAGAGAGCCCGATGCGGGCGATGCCGGTGCGCTCGTTCGCCAGCAGAAATTTAGCGTAGTCCCAGCCCTTGTTCTCCTCGCCGACCAGATTCTCGACAGGTACCTTCACATTGTCGAAGAAGACCTCGTTGACCTCGTGCCGGCCCTCCAGCGTGATGATCGGCCTGACCGTGATGCCCGGCGTTGTCATGTCGATCAGGATGAAGGAGATGCCGGCCTGTTTCTTCGCCGCCGGATCGGTTCGAACGAGGCAGAAGATCCAGTCGGCATGCTGGCCGAGCGTCGTCCAGGTCTTCTGGCCGTTGACGATGTAGTGCTTGCCCTCGCGCACGGCCCGGGTCTTGAGCGAGGCGAGGTCGGAGCCTGCGCCGGGCTCCGAGAACCCTTGGCACCACCACTCGTCGAGATTGGCGATGCGGGCGAGGTGCTTTTCCTTCTGCGCCTGGTTGCCGAAGGCTGCGATCACCGGCCCGACCATGTAGCAGTTGAACTGCAGCGGCAGCGGCACGGCCGCAAGCAGCATCTCCTCGGTGTAGATGTAGCGCTGGATCGGCGTCCAGTCCTTCCCGCCCCATTCCTTGGGCCAGTGCGGCACGGCCCAGCCTTTGGCATTCATGATCCGCTGCGAAGTGACCATGTCCTCGCGCGAGAGGCCGCGCCCTTCCGAGACCTTTTTTCGGATCTCGGCCGGAATTTCGGTGCGAAAGAAGTTCCGCACCTCGTCGCGGAACGCGGTTTCCTCAGGCGTGAAGCGCAGGTCCATGGTTGTCTCCCGTCATTCTCGGGCGAAGCGAAGCGCAGATTCGAGAACCTCTCGCCGCGTTCGCACTGGTTCAAGAGATGGTTGGGTCAAGCCCGACCATGACGCTGGTTCAGTGATTGATCTCAAACAGCCCGGCGCAGCCCATGCCGCCGGCGACGCACATCGTCACCACGGCATAGCGCGCCTTGCGGCGGCGGCCTTCCAGCAGCGCATGCCCGACCAGCCGCGCCCCGCTCATGCCGAAAGGATGGCCGACCGAGATCGCCCCGCCATTGACGTTGACCTTGTCGGGATCGATCCCGAGCGTGTCGCGACAATAGAGCGACTGCGAGGCGAAAGCCTCGTTCAGCTCCCACAAATCGATGTCGGCGACCGTCAGCCCGTTCCGCTCCAGCAGGCGCGGCACGGCGAAGACGGGCCCTATGCCCATCTCGTCGGGCTCGCAGCCGGCCGAGGCGAAACCGCGGAAGACGCCGAGCGGCGTCAGCCCCCGCCGCGCGGCTTCCTCAGCCGACATCACGACGCTCGCGGAGGCCCCGTCCGAAAGCTGGCTGGCGTTGCCGGCGGTGATGAACTGGTCCTCTCCACGCACGGGCTTGAGCTTCAGCAGCCCTTCCAGCGTGGTGTCTGGCCGGTTGCCCTCGTCCTTGTCGAGCGTGACCGATTCCATTCGCGTCTCGCCGCTCGCCTTGTCGGTGACCGCCATCGTCGCCGACATCGGCACGATCTCGTCCGCGAAAAGCTGGCGCTGCTGCGCCGACGCGGTGCGACGCTGGCTCTCCAGCGAGAATTCATCCTGCGCCTGCCGCGAAATGCCGTAGCGGCTGGCGACGATGTCGGCGGTCTCGATCATCGAGGTGTAGATCTGCGGCTTGTTGGCCATCAGCCAGTCGTTCTGGGTCAATTCACGCTTAACCTGCGGCTGGACGAGCGAGATCGACTCGACCCCGCCGCCGACCGCGACCGGCACGCCGTCCATGACCACGCGCCGCGCCGCATGCGCGATCGCCTCCAGCCCCGAGGCGCAGAAGCGGCTGACCGTGACGCCGGCGGACTGCACCGGGATGCCCGCCACCAACGCTGCGTGGCGCGCGACGTTTCCGCCCGTCGCCGCTTCCGGATAGCCGCAGCCCATCACGACCTCCTCGACGGCCGCGCCCTCGACGCCGGCGCGCTCGAGCGCGTGCCGGATCGCGTGAGCGGCCATGTCGGCGCCCTTGGTCAAGTTGAACGCCCCGCGAAAAGCCTTGCCGATTGGCGTGCGGGCGGTGGAGACGATGACGGCTTCGGTCATGGGAAATCCTATGCGGCGGAATCGGTAGCGGCGGCTGCCGCCTGCTTCTCTTGTTCCTCGGCGACAAGCACTTTCGCCAGCAGCTTGCCCGCCGCGCTCCGCGGCAGCGAGTCGCGGAATTCGAGCGCGCGCGGCATTTCGTGGCGGCCAAGGCGGTCCTTCAGGAAGACCAGCAATTCGTCCAGCGTAAAGGGCGCGCACCCGGCCTTGAGCTTGACGAAGGCCTTCGCCGCCTGGCCGCGATAGGCGTCGTCGATGCCGATCACCACGACCTCCTGCACGGCGGGATGCTCGTAGATCGCGCTCTCGATCGCCACCGGATAGACGTTGAAGCCGCTGGAGATGATCATGTTTTTGCGCCGGTCGACGATGTCGAACAGCCCGTTCTCGTCCATCCGGCCGAGATCGCCGGTCAGGAACCAGCCTTCGTGGAAGGCGTCCGCCGTGCTTTCGGGGTCGTCGAGATAGCCCTTGAAAACGTTCGGCCCCCTGATCGCGATCTCGCCGATCTCGCCGGGCGGAAAGTCGTCGCGCTCGGGCTCCAGCGAGACGATCTTCATCGTGATACCGGGCAGCGGCACGCCGATCAGGCCCGGCCGCAGCCTGGCGTCGCCGGGGACGCGCGCGCCGGCCGGCGCGATCTCGGTCATGCCCCAGCCGCCATGGACGCGCTTGCCGAGGATACGCTCGAGCCGGCTCTGGACCTCGAACGGCATCGGCGCGCCGCCCGATATGCTCGAGCGCAGCGACGAGAAATCAACGCTCGCGACGCCGGAATGGTTCAGTACGGCGATCCACATCGTCGGGACGCCGGGGAACACCGTGGCGCGCTTTTCCTCGATGTCGGCGAGGACCGCGTCGACGTCGAAGCGCTGGCGCAGCAGGATGGTGTTGCCGTCGCGGATGTGCCGCAGCAGCACAGTCGTCAGCGCGTAGATGTGGAACAGGGGCAGCACGCAGATGACCTTTTGCGCGCCGGGCTCCAGCCGCTCGCCATCGCTCCAGAGCCGGTAGATGTTCACCGCCGCGACGAGGTTGCCATGCGTCAGCATCGCGGCCTTCGGCAGGCCGGTGGTGCCGCCGGTGAACTGGAGCAGCATCAGGTCGTCGGGCGTCACGACCGGCCATGACGCCGGCGGTTCCGCCAGCATGAGAGCATCGAGTTTCGCGACATCGCCATGCTCAGGGATAGGCAGCGGCGCGGTCTCGGACATGCCCCAGCGCCCATCCTCGCCGACGAGCAGGCGCGGCACGAGACCGCCGTCGAGCAGCTTCAGAGCATGAGGCAGGAAGCCCGGCAGGTTGGTGGTGACGAGCCGCACGGGTTTCGTGACCTTCAGCTTATGTTCGAGTTCGCGCGGCGCATCGAGGGCCGACAGATGCACCACGCTCGCGCCGCAGCGCGCGATCGCGAAGAAGGCGATAGGGTGCCAGAGCGTGTTGGGCAGCAGCAGTGCGACCCGGTCGCCCGGCTTGACCCCGTCCGCCATCAGCCCGCCGGCGAGCAGCGCGACCAGCGCGTCGAACTCGGCATAGCTCAGCTCCCGGTCGCGGAACGCGAACGCCTTGGCGTCGGGTGTATCCGCAACCGGCGCGGCCAGAAGCTGCGGCACCGTGCCGGTCCCGATCGGCGCATCCCAGTCGCAGGCATGCGGGAAGCGCTCCTGCCAGATCGGGCGCGCCGAACCGCTCACGCGGCCCTGGCCTTCAGTTCGGAAAAGGTCTTGCCCTCGGCTGCGAGTTTGCGGAGCAACGGGGCCGGCTCCAGCGCGGCGTCACCGCTCTCTGCCGCCTGTTCCTCCAGCCTCCTGACGATGACGTCCAAGCCCACGGTGTCGGCCCAGTGCATGGGACCGCCGCGCCAGGCCGGCCAGTTGTAGCCGTTAAGCCAGATGATATCGATGTCGCCTGGCCGGGTTGCGATGCCCTCTTCCAGAATCCGCGCGCCCTCATTGACCATCGGGTCGAGCAGGCGGGCCAGAATCTCGGCTTGGGTGAAGCTGCGCCGCGTCACGCCCTGCTCCCTCGAGATGCAGGCGATCAACGCCTCAACCTCCGGATCGCGCTCGCCGGCGCGCGCGCCCTCGGGATAGATGTAATAGCCGCGGCCCGTCTTCTGGCCGAACCAGCCTGCCTCGCAGATCGCGTCGGCCACGGCCGCCGTCTTGCCGCGCGACTTGCGCGTGCGCCAGCCGATATCGTTACCGGCGAGGTCGGACATGGCGAACGGTCCCATCTTGAAGCCGAAGCCCGTCAGCGCCGCATCCACTTCATGAGGGAGGGCGCCGGCGATCAGCAATCGCTCGGCGGCTTTCGTGCGTTGCTCGAGCATGCGGTTGCCGACGAAGCCGAAGCCGTTGCCGACCACGACCGGCACCTTGCCGAGCCGGCGCGCGAGCGACACCGCGGTCGCCACGACATCGTCGGCGACGCCGGCCGGCCGCACGATCTCCAGCAGCTTCATCACATTGGCCGGGCTGAAGAAATGCATGCCGAGCACATCCTGCGGGCGGTTTGTCGCGGCGGCGATGGTCGGTATGTCGAGGTAGGAGGTGTTGCTGGCGAGGATAGCGCCGGGCTTCACGATGGCGTCGAGCGCGCTGAATATCTCCTGCTTGACGCCCATCTCCTCAAACGCCGCCTCGACCACGATATCGGCTCCGGCAGCCGCCTGCAGACCCACGGCCGGTGTGATCAGCGCGAGCCGCCTGTCGCGGTTCTCAGGCGTCAGCGAGCCGCGCGTCACCGACATCTCGTAGATCGCAGCGACCCGGTTGATCCCATTGTCGATCTGCGCCTGCTGCTGCTCGATCAGCATCACCGGGATGCCGGCATTGGCGAAGCACATCGCGATGCCGCCGCCCATCGTGCCGGCCCCGATCACAGCCGCCGATGCGATCGGCCGTTCCGCCGTCCCCGGAGCGATGCCAGGGATCTTCGCGGCCTCGCGCTCGGCGAAGAAGACATGGCGCAGCGCCTTCGAGCGCTCATCGGCGACGAGCTTCAGAAAAAGCGCCCTCTCCGCCGCCAGCCCCTCCGCAAAGGACAGCGTGAAGACGTTGCGCACCGCCTCGACCAGCGCCATCGCATTTGGCATGTCGCCGGACTTCTTTGTCGCATCCAATGCGAGTGCCTCGAACGCCGCTCTGTCCTCCGGCGTCAGCCTGTCATCCTGCTCACCGGTCCGGCGCGGCGCGCCCTTTGCGGCAAGCCGCTGCGCCAGCGGGACGGCGGCCGCGACCACATCGTCGCTGACCTCATCGACCAGCCCAAGCGCAAGAGCCTTTTCACCCGAGACGGGCTCGCCGGACAGCATCATCGGAAATGCTTTGGCCGCACCGACAAGCCGGGGCAGCCGCTGCGTGCCGCCCGCGCCGGGAACGATGCCGAGCTTGATCTCCGGCAGGCCGAGTTTTGCGGCAGGCGCGGCAACGCGGCCGTGGCAGGCGAGCGCGACTTCCAGTCCGCCGCCAAGCGCCGCGCCCTGGATCGCGGCCACAACCGGCTTCGCGCAGCCCTCGATCACATCGAGCACGTCGGGCAGAATCGGCGCGACCGGGGGCTTGCCGAACTCGCTGATGTCCGCCCCGGCGATGAAGGCGCGGCCTGCCGCTGCGATCACGATCGCGTCGATGCCGGCGTCGGACGCAGCCGATTCGACCGCGGCCTTGAGGTCGGCGCGCAAGTTGGCCGCGAGCGCGTTGACGGGTGGATTGTCGATCGTCAGGATCGCGATCGCGCCACGTTTCGCGGTCTGGACGGTCTGCATGGGCGTCGTCCCCGAAGGCCTAATTGTTCTGCACTGCAGAACGCATGTCTGCATGAATGGCTGCTAGGAAGAGCCCGCAGTCCCGTTTGTCAAGAGTTTGACGGGCAGACATGGTGCTCCGCGACCCAGATGCTGCATCGCGGAATTCATGCCCATCGCCTTGACCGTTTGCGAAACGCTATGTCATGCCTGTCGCCAGTGCCGCATCGCGCCGACCCCGAAGCCGCGATGAAGAAGCAGTCCGGAGGAACGCCATGACCCGTAGGAACTTTCTGACCTCGACGCTGATCGTCGGCGTTGCCGCGAGCTTCGCATGGAGCCCGGTTGCGAGCGCCGAGGAGATCCAGGTCGGCTCGCATATGCCGCTGACGGGCTCGCTGGCGCGCTCGGGACAGTCGTTTCGCGAAGGCATGCTGGTCGCGGTCAAGATGTACAACGACTCGCAGACCAAGCACCAGATCAAGGTCACGCTTGTCGACGACGAGACCCAGCCGGCCAAGGCGGTAGGCGCGGTCGAGAAACTGGCCTCCGACGGCGCGGTCGCGATCCTCGGCGGCTACGGCTCCAACATCGTCGGCCCGGCCTCTGACACCGCCAACCGGCTCGGCAAGGTCTACATCACCGCCGGCGCGGTCAGCGAGGAACTGGTCCAGCGCGGCAACAAGAACTTCTTCCGGATCAACAACAATGCCGGCTATCTGCGCGGCTTCGAGGGCATGGTCGAGGAACTCAAGGCCGGCAGCGTCTCCATCGTCGCCTCGACGCGCGAGGCTCCGATGCTGCTCGCAAAGGGGCTCGAGGAGAGCCTTGCGAAGAAGAACGTCAAGGTCACCCTGCATCCCTTCGACCCCGCGATCACCGACTTCAAGCCGATCATCAACAAGGTGAAGCTGCAGGACAAGTCCGAGATCATCTTCATGTCGGCCTATGAGAATGACTATGTCGGCATCATCCGGGCCGCCAAGGTGCTCAAGCCCGGCGTCAAGCTGATCTCGGGGGCCTGGTCGCTGGCGATCCCGAAAATGTATCAGGACTTTCCCGACCTGATGCAGAACGTCGTCGGCACGACGCCGCTGCCCTATCCCGTCGACATGAAGGACGCCGAGGGCCAGGCCTTCGTCGCCGCCTTCAAGTCGATGTTCAACAAGGACATCGACTACGCCGCGACGCTCTCCTTCGTGAAGACGATGGTGCTGTGCGAGGCGCTCGGCCGCGCCGCAGACGCCGGCACGCTCAAGACCGGCGGCCTCGCCGATGAGGTCCGCAAGACCAAACGCTCCTCGGTGCTCGGCCCCATCGCCTTCAACGAGACCGGCGACAACCCCAACTTCACCCTCGCCATGGGCCAGCATCGCGACGGCAAGATCGTGCTGGTCTCGCCGGCCGAGCAGGCCACGGGCAAGATCGCCTATCCCGGCCTGCCGTGGTGAACGTCACAATCTGACAAACGCGCAGTCATCCCGGGCGCAGCGAAGCGAAGACCCGGGATCCATGCCTGACCATCGCAAGGTTCAGGAATGGATCCCGGGTCTCCCTGCGGTCGCCCGGGATGATGGCGTGTGAAGCGCTAAAGACAGGCCGAAACCCCGCCTCATGCTCGAACTCTCCCAGCAAGCGATCTTCTCCGGCCTGCTCGTCGGCTCGGTCTATGCGCTCGTGGCTCTCGGCATCGCGCTGACCTTCGGGGCGATGAAGATCATCAACCTCGCCCATGGCGAACTCGTGCTTCTGGCCGCTTACATGGCCTATTTCATCGAGAGCCGAACGGGGTGGAACCCTTACGCCGCGATCCCACTCGCCTTCGCTGTCACCGCTGTCGTCTCGGTCGCGGTCTACCTTCTGATCGACCGCATCAAGCTCCATCGCGAACTCAACTCGCTGATCCTGACCTTCGCCATCGGCATCATCCTGACCAACGGCATTCTCCTGGTCTTCGCCAGCGATGTGCGCTCGACCAATTCGCCGGTGCTGCAGGACGCGCTCTCCTTCCACACCGTCTATGCGATGAAGGGCGAGCTCGCCGCCTTCGTCGTCAGCCTTGCCGTGATGACGGCGCTATGGTGGTGGCTGAAGCTGAGCTGGTATGGCCGCGCGGTGCGCGCCGTTTCCTCCAACCGCGACGCCGCCATGCTGATGGGCATCGATCCGCGCCGGGTCGAACTCGCAGCCTTCCTCGTCGCCGGGATTCTCGCCAGCGTGGCCGGCGTCGCGCTCTTCACGATGAGCGTGGTCCAGCCGGCGCTCGGCCCCGCGCTGACGGTCAAGGCCTTCGTCGTCACGGTGCTGGCCGGCGTCGGCTCGATCCCCGGCGTCTTCTGCGCGGCGCTGTTGCTCGGCGTCACCGAGGCGATGACGGTGACGCTGGCGAGTTCGGCGCTGCAGGAACTCGTCGGCATGGTGCTGTTCCTGCTCGTGCTCTTCTTCATGCCGAACGGGCTCTTCGGCGCCCGGGCGCGGCGGGGCTGAGGCGATGATCCTGAAGAACCTCCCCGGTATCCTGCTCGTGCTGGCGGCCTGCATCGTCCCGCTGGTCTATGGCGGCAACGGCTACATCATGGGGCTGATGGTCTCCGGACTTATCGTGGCGGGCGTCGCGCTTGCCTGGGCGCTGCTCGGCAATCTCGGCGGCATGGTCTCCTTCGGCCATGCCGCCTTCTTCGGCGTCGGGGCCTATGCCTCGGCGCTGCTCTCGGCCAAGGCCGGCCTGCCGGTGCCGCTCGCGCTGTTGGCCGGCGGCGCGGTCGCGGCGCTCTCATCGCTGGCCATGCTGCCGGCGCTGAGGCTGTCGGGCCCCTATTTCGCGCTCGCCATCCTCGCCTATGCGCACATCTTCAAGATCCTCGCGACCGAGCTGAGCTGGCTCACCGGCGGCTCGGCGGGCTTCGCGCGCTTCCCGGTGCTGCCGACCATCGCCGGCGTCGATTTCTCCAGCCGCATCGGCAGCTACTGGCTGCTCGTCGTCATGGTGGGTCTGTGCCTGCTGGCCTATCGCGCGGTGAAGGCGAGTCATGTCGGCACGGCTCTGCGCGCCATGGCCGAAAGCGAGGACGCGACACGCGTCGTCGGCGTCAATGCGACCTTGCTCAAGGCCTGGATGCTGCTGCTTTCGGCCTTCATCACCGGGCTGTTCGGCGCGATGAACGCCCACATCATCAACTTCCTCGAACCGGACTACGCCTTCTCCGGCAACTGGTCGGTGCTGCCGATCATCGCCGCGATCTTCGGCGGCTACCGCACCATCCTCGGGCCCGTCGCGGGCGCGGTCGCGATCTATTTGTTCGACCAGCTGGTCGCCAAGGCGATCCTGCCGGTCGGCCACCAGATCATCCTCGGCGTCCTGCTCGCCGGCATGATCCTGATCGCGCCCAACGGCCTGTTCGGGCTGTTCGGCAAGAAGAAGACAGTGACCAAGACGACGGGAGCCGCCCATGCTGCGGTTTGAGGACGTCACCGTCCGTTTCGGCGGGCTCGTCGCGCTGAAGGAGGTGTCCTTCGCGATGGGGGCCGGCGAAATCCTCGGTCTCGTCGGCCCCAACGGCGCCGGCAAGACGACGCTTTTCAATACCATCTCGGGCCTCGTGCGGCCGCGATCGGGACGCATCCTGTTCGAGGAGCGCGAGATCGGCGGAATGGCGCTGCACGCCCGCGCCAGGCTTGGCCTCGGCCGCACCTTCCAGATTCCGCAGCCGATGCACCACCTCACCGTGCGCGAGAACCTGACGGTCGCGCAGGTTTTTGGCGCAGGCAGATCCGACCCCGCCCGTATCGACGAGCTCCTGCAGGTGATGGAGCTCGCCGAACATGCCGGGCGCGACGCCGCCACCGAGCTTGCCCTGCAGGAGCTGAAGCGCCTCGAAGTGGCCAAGGCGCTGGCGACGAACCCGCGGTTGCTGCTGCTCGACGAGGTGCTGGCCGGCCTCGAAAGCCAGGCCAAGCGCCGCTTCATCGCCAAGCTGCGCGAGTTGCACGAGCGCTATGGCCTGAGCATCGTCATCGTCGAGCACGACATCGAGACGATTTCGACGCTGTGCTCGCGCGCCGTGGTCCTTAATTTTGGCCAGTTGATCGCCGACGGCACTCCCGACGAGGTCTTCCGCGACCCGGCCGTGGTCGAGAGCTATACGGGGACGGCCGATGCTTGAGGTTCGCAACCTCCGCGCCGGCTATGGCGCGATCAACGTGCTCTGGGACGTCTCGCTCGCCTTCCCAAAGGGCGAACTCACGGCCATCGTCGGACCCAACGGCGCTGGCAAGACCACGCTGTTTCGCGCGCTGATGGGCCTCGTGCCGCATCAGGGCGAGATCAGGCTCGACGGCCGCGCCCTGAAGGCGAAGACATGGGACCTGATCGAGGCCGGACTCGTCATGGTTCCCGAGGGCCGGCTCGTCTTCAAGGACATGAGCGTCGAGGAGAACCTTGCGCTCGGGGCCTATCCGCGCCGCTGCCGCAAGGCGCAATCGCGCAATCTGGAGCGCGTCTACGACCTGTTTCCGCGTCTGAGGGAGCGCCGTGGCCAGGCGGCCGGCTCGCTCTCCGGCGGCGAGGCGCAGATGGTCGCGATGGGACGCGGCATGATGAGCGAGCCCCGCATCCTGCTGATCGACGAGCCCTCGCTTGGCCTCGCGCCGGTCATCGTCAAGGAGGTTCTCGGCATCGTGCGCCGGCTCAAGGCCGAGGGCGTCACCATCGCGCTGATCGAGCAGAACACGCATCTTGCGCTGTCGGTCGCCGACAATGTCCACCTGATGCGTTCGGGCAAGGTCCTGCTCAGCCAGAAGGCGGGCCAGGTCGATCTCGCGCGCCTGCACGATCTCTATCTCGCCCGCGAAGGCGGACCGGCGAACCCCTGACGGACCGAGACCATGGCCCTGCCCTCCTCCCTCGCAAACGCGCTCGACCTGCCGGTCATAGGCTCGCCGATGTTCATCGTCTCGGGTCCGGAGCTCGTCATCGCGCAATGCCTGAACGGCGTCGTCGGCTCGTTTCCGGCGCTGAATGCAAGGCCGGCCGACCAGCTCGATGTCTGGCTCACCCGGATCAAGGCCGAACTCGCGGCGGCGAAGGCGGCGGACCCGACCCGCAAGATCGCGCCCTTCGCTGTCAACCAGATCGTCCATGCCAGCAACGATCGCCTGCGCCACGACATGGAGGTATGCGTCAGACATCAGGTGCCGATCATCATCACCTCGCTGCGCGCGCCCGGCGAGGTGGTCACGGCCGCCCATTCCTATGGCGGACTCGTCTTCCACGACGTCACCACGATCCGCCATGCGCAAAAGGCGCTGGAGGCCGGCGTCGACGGGCTGATCCTGGTCTGCGCCGGGGCCGGCGGCCATGCCGGCACGCTCTCGCCCTTCGCGCTCGTCGGCGAGGTCAGGCGCTTCTTCGACGGCCCGATCATCCTGTCGGGGTCGATCGCGACCGGCCAGGCGATCCTGGCGACGCAGGCGATGGGCGCGGACCTCGCCTATATCGGCACGCGCTTCATCGCGACGCAGGAAGCCAATGCCGCCCAGGGCTACAAGGACATGATCGTCGAGACGAGCGCGGCCGACATCGTCTACACGCCCTATTTCACCGGCGTGCCCGGCAACTATCTCAAGCCCTCGATCGCAGCGCAGGGGCTCGATCCCGATGCCTTGCCCGACGCCGACAAGACCAAGATGAGTTTTGGCTCGGGCACGGCAAAGGCCTGGCGCGATATCTGGGGCTCGGGCCAGGGCGTCGGCCTGATCGACGACGCGCCGCCGGTCGCGCAGGTGATCGCGCGGCTCAAGGCCGAATATCTGCAGGCGAAAACTGCTCTCACGACCGTCTGAACAAGGAAGATGAGATGACCGCCACCGTTCTGACCGAGACCGTCGCAGCCGGCGTGCTCCAGATCACCATGAACCGGCCCGAGCGCAAGAATGCGCTCGACCGGGCGAGCTATCAGGGACTGATCGACGCGATCTCGGCCGCCGAGGCCGATGCGGAAACCCGCGCCATGGTGCTGACCGGCGCCGGCGGCTGCTTCACGAGCGGCAACGACATCAAGGATTTCGCGGCCGCCGCCGATACCGGTCCACGCATCGCCATGGACTTCCTCACCGCGATCTCGACAGCGAAGAAGCCGGTCGTGGCTGCCGTGGAAGGCTTCGCTGTCGGCATCGGCACGACGATGCTGCTGCATTGCGACCTGGCCTACGGGGCCAAGGGCGCGAGCTTCCGCATGCCTTTCGTCGCGCTGGGCCTCTGTCCGGAGGGCGCGTCCTCCTATCTGCTGCCGCTGATCGCCGGTTCCAAGCGCGCCGCCGAACTGCTGATGCTGGCCGAGGCCTTTGGCCCCGAGACCGCGCTCGACGCCGGCCTGCTCAATGCGGTGACGCCCGAGGGCGGCGCGCTCGCGATGGCGATCGAAAAGGCTCGCGCGCTCGCGGCCCTGCCGCCGCAATCGGTCGCGCTGACCAAGATGCTGCTGAAGCGCGGCCATGCGCAGAGCGTCGCGGAGACGATCGCGACCGAAGGACGCCATTTCGGCGAGCGCCTGATGTCGGCCGAGGCGCAGGCCGCCTTCGCCGCCTTTCTGATGAAGCGCTGAGGGTGGAAGCGAGCGTGAGCACGCATCCGGCGATGGCGAAGCGGGCAACCGCGCCCGAGGAGCCTGACGAGACGAAGGATGACCGCCACTTCGTCACGGCGCTGGCGCGCGGGCTCGATGTGCTGGCCTGCTTCCGGCGCGGCGAACGCACCCTCGGCAATTCCGAGATCGCCGAACGTTGCGGCCTGGCCCGCTCCACCGTCTCGCGTCTGACCCATACGCTGACCACGCTGGGCTATCTCCATCCCGTTCCGGAATCGGGCGGATACCGCCTCGGCACGGCGCTGATCGCGCTCGGGGCCACCGCGCTGGCAGGCCTCGACGTGCGCCAGCTGGCGCGGCCTGGCATGCGCGAGATCGCGATCCTCTCCAATGCCTCCGTGGGGCTCGGCGTCCGCGACCGGCTCAGCATGCGCTACATCGAGTGCTGCCGGGGCGAGGTCGCGATCGCGCTCAACATGGATGTCGGCTCCCGGCTCTCGATGGCCCGCAGCGCGATGGGCCGGGCCTATCTCGCCGTCTGCGACGAGGCCGAGCGCCGCGCCATCCTCGACGACATCCGTTCGGTCGACGACGCCGGCTGGCCGCGCCTGCGCGACGGGGTCGAGCGCGCGCTCGCCGACTACCGCGAATTCGGCTGCGCCCGCTCCTTTGGCGACTGGCAGCCGACGGTCGACGCCATCGCCGTGGCGTTCCGGCCCGGGGGCGGCCTGCCGCCGATGTCGATCAATTGCGGCGCGCCCAGCGTCATCCTCGACCGGCAGATGCTGATGAGCGAAATCCGCCCACGCCTGATCGCGCTCGCCGCCAGCCTGGAGGGGGTGATGGGCTCGTGAGCAACGATCTCGATCTGCCACTGTCGGGGATCCGCGTGCTCGATCTCTCGCGCATCCTCGCCGGCCCCTGGTGCGGCCAGGTGCTGGGCGATCTCGGGGCCGAGGTCATCAAGGTCGAGCATCCCGGCCGCGGCGACGACACGCGCGACTGGGGCTTTCGGCTGGGAGAAGCCAACACCTGCTATTTCAACAGCGTCAATCGCAACAAGCGCGCCATCGGCGTCGATCTCGGCAAGCCCGAAGGCTTGGCCATCGTGCGCGACCTTGCCGCCAGAAGCGACGTGCTGATCCAGAACTTCAAGACCGGCGGGGCCGACCGGCTCGGCCTCGGCTACGAGGCCTTGAGCGCGCTGAACCCCGGCCTGATCTATTGCTCGATCGCCGGCTACGGTTCCAACGGACCGGAGGCGACCCGCCCCGGCTACGACCTCGTCATCCAGGGCGAATCCGGCCTGATGGGCATGAACGGCAATGACGACCAGCCGCCGCTCAAATTCGGCGTCGCCATCGTCGATCTCTTTACCGGCCAGTTCTCCGCTCAGGCAATCCTCGCGGCGCTGGTCCAGCGCGGTCGCACCGGCAAGGGCCGGCACATCGAGATGGCGCTGTTCGACTGCGGCCTCTCCGTCACCTCCTATTACGGGCTGGAGGCGCTGGCCTTGGGCGAAGACCCGCTACGCTACGGCAACGCCCATCCCTCGATCGTGCCCTATGGCGTGTTCGAGGCGGCCGACGGCCCGCTCGTCATCACCGTCGGCAACAACGCCCAGTTCGACCGTTTCTGCCGCCATGTCATCGAGCGACCGGACATCGCAGACGATCCGCGCTTCGCGACGAACCTCCAGCGCACGCAGGCGCGGCCCGAGCTGCTGCCGGTACTCGAAGCGGAACTGCGTGCGCGGCCCCGCGCGCTGCTGCTGGAGCGGCTTAGCGTGCACGGCATCCCGGCAGGCGAGGTGCTGGGTCTCAACCGGGCGCTGCGCTCGCAGCGCGCGACGCAAGCCGGCATGGTGTCGGTGGCTCCCGACGCCGCGGCGGCGCCGTCCGTTCTCTCGCCGCCGTACAGGCTAGACGGCGAACGCCTCCCGTTGCGCCATCGCCCGCCGGGGCTGGGGCAGGATACGGATGCGGTGCTGGAGGAGTTGGGGGTAGATGCCGGCCGGCGCGCGACATTGCGCGCCGCAGGGACCATCGGCTGAGCGGGCAGCGGCGTTCAGGCGGGCGCGGCGCGCGCCCTGCCGATCGGCAGGGCTCTCCAGATCATCACCGCCCAGAGCAGCAGCGTCGCGACCCCGAGCGTGCCGGCGATCGGCCGGTTGAGGAAACCGAGGAACGAACCATCGGCCTTGATCATCGAGCTCATGAAGTTCTGCTCCAGCATCTCGCCGAGCACGAGGCCGAGAATCAGCGGCGCGACGGGTATGCCCTGTTCCTCGAGGAACCAGCCGAACAGGCCCATCACCACCATCAGCACCACGCCGTAGAGCGAATTGGTCATGGCGAAGGAGCCGACCATGCAGAAGATCAGGATGATCGGCAGCAGGATGTTGCGCGGCACGCGCAAAATCTGCTTTGCCGATTTGATGGCCGCCCAGCCGAGCGGGAACATGATGAGGTTGGCGAGGATGAAGATGATGAAGACGGCATAGATCAGCTCCGGCGTCTGCAGGAACACGCTCGGGCCGGGATTCATCCCCTTCATGTAGAGCACGCCGATGACGATCGCAGTGATCGAATCGCCGGGAATGCCGAAGACGAGCGCGGGAATCCAGGCTGCGCCGACGGCCGAATTGTTCGCCGAGGTGGCATCGACGACACCCTCGATATGTCCGGTCCCGAATTTTTCGGGCTCCTTGGAGAGCTTCTTGGAGACAGCGTAGGACACCCAGGCGGCGATATCGGCGCCAGCGCCCGGAAGAGCCCCGATCACCGTGCCGATCATCGAGCCGCGCAGGAAGTTCTTCCAGTATTTCCGGAACATCTCGCCCATGCCGGTCATCAAATTGCCGACGGCCTGCGTCACCCGCATGCCACCCTTCTCCATCGTCACAGCGCCGCGCAGCAGTTCGGAAACGGCGAACATGCCGATCAGGGTCGGGATGAAATTGATGCCCGAGAGCAGATCGACATTGCCGAAGGTGAAGCGCGGCTGGCCTGCCGCCGGATCGATGCCGACGCAGCCTATGGCCAATCCGATGAACAGCGAGAGCAGGCCTTTCAGCGGGTCGCCCGTGCCGATGAAGACCGCGCAGGTCAGCCCGAGGCAGGCGAGCCAGAAATACTCGAAGGACGAAAAATTGATCGCGACCTCGGCCAGCGCCGGCGCGAGCACGATCAGGACCAGCACGCCGAAGATGCCACCGAGGACCGAGAAGACCAGATTCACCCCCATATTGAGGTCGAGCTGGCCCTTCTTCATCATCTCGTAGCTCTCGTCGGCATAGGCGGCCGAGGCCGGCGTGCCCGGCATGCGCAGCATCGCGGCCGGAATATCGCCGGCGAAGATCGCCATCGCCGTGGCGGTGACGATGGCGCCGAGCGCCGGCACCGGCGCCATGAAGAAGGTCACCGGCACCAGAAGAGCTGTTGCCATCGTGGCCGTCAGCCCGGGCATCGCGCCGACGAACATGCCGAACACCGCCGAGCCCATGATGACCGCCAGCACATAGGGGTCGAAGACGAGACCGAAGGCCGTGGTGATCGCTGTCATGACACGACCCTCACAGGATGCTGTCGAGGATGCCGCGCGGCAAGGGCACACGCATCAACGAGCCGAAGAAGTACTGGACCAGCCCCGTCATGACGACGGCGACGATGAGCGCCGTCACCGGCCTGACCCCAAACCAGAGGAACAGGCAAAGCTGGATCAGGAACGCGGTCAGGATGAAGCCCAGCGGCTCCGACGCGAGGATATAGAACGCCATCGCCGCCATCATGAGCGCGAACGAGGCGAGCCGATGCGGCTTGTGCATCCACTCCGCGAGACCCAGCCACGGGCTGCCCGCTTCGCGCCGCTCCTTCAGGCCACGCAGCACGAGCATCGCCGAGCACAGGATGATGCCGCTGGCGATGATGCGCGGGAACAGGCTGGGGCCGTATTTCTGGCCGGGAAAAGGCGGGAACGAGAAGGTCAGCGCGATCATCGCTCCGGCGAGGAGAATGAACATCGCGCCGACGACGGCATCGTTGAAACGCATTGGCTGCGGACCTTGCGAGGAGGCCGGGCGCGCATCTCCGTGCGGTGGCGGCCTTCTGGAGCCATGTGGCGAAAAGGACGGAGCGACCGCCTCGGGCGGCCGCTCCGTCGCATTGGGTCGAAATCAGGCCTTCTTGGCGAGGCCGGCCGCGGTCATGGCCGAACCCATCGCCTTGTCGCCCTCGCCCATGAACTTGGCGAAACCGGCCTGGTCGGCGAACTTCATGCCGAAGCCGCGCGCGTTCATGAAGTCCTGGAACTCCTTCGAGTCGTAGGCCTTCTTCAGCTCGGCGATCAGCGTCGCCTGGATGTCGGCCGGCAGGTTCTTCGGCCCGGCGATACCGCGCCATGCGCCGACCGAATAGTTGATGCCGAGCGATTCGTTCAGCGTCGGCACGTCCTTGAACTGCGGGTTGCGCTCTGAGGCCATGATGGCAAGCGACTTGGCCTTGCCGGCGTCGATCATGGCGCGGCCTTCAGGCACCGAGCAGGTCACCATGTCGATGCCGCCGGCGGCGAGATCCTGCATGGCGGGAGCCGCGCCGTTCGACGGCGCCCAGGCGACGTGATTCGGCTGAAGGCCCATGGCCTGCAACCAGCCGATCAGCGCGAGATGCCAGATGCCGCCCTGCCCGGTTCCCGATGCCTTGAACTTGCCGGCAGGCGCCGCCTTGATGGCGTCGGCGAGCGCCTTGATGTCCTTGTAAGGCGAATCCGACTTGACCTGAACGCCCGGAGGGTCCTCGTTCATCAGGGCAAGCGGCGTATAGCTCGTCGGGTTCAGCTCGGTCAGGCCCTGATGGTGCATCATGGTGATCTCGACCGTGATCATGCCGATGGTGTAGCCGTCGGGCGCGGCCGTCGCGATCGCGGAATGGCCGACCACACCTGAGCCGCCGGTGCGGTTCACCACATTGAAGGGCTGGCCGAGGTTCTTCTCGAGGATGGCGCTGATGATGCGGGCGGTCGCATCCGTACCGCCGCCCGCGCCCCAGGGGCAGACGACGGTAACCGGCCGGTTCGGCCATTTCGCCTGACCAAGGGCCGGGCTGGCGACGAGACCCGCCGCGCCGGCGGCTGCCGCGCCTTTCAGAATGCTGCGCCTGCTGATGATGTCGTTCACGATGTTTCCTCCGCTAAATCGATTTAAACATGAGCGCTCCTCGGATCGAAACCGGGGCGCTCTTGGATAGGCGCGCTATCTGAGCCGATTGTCGCGGCGCAGACAACTGCTGTTTGCGTGTGGCATCACAATCCGCAGACGACCGGCAGCACAGCTTTGCCGGCCTTCTCGACCACCTCCCCGGTGCTGAGATCGCTGCCGGCCGCCGCCGGTGCGACGGCGAGGCCCGCCTTGCCGAGGACAGCCTGCAGCGCCGCCCCGTCAGCGATCGCATAGGCGCGCTGCGGCGCGACGCCTGCGACCAGCACCTTGTCGGACGGGTTGGCGGTGACCAGGCCGACCCAGCGCCCCTGCCGGTCGAACACCGGGCTGCCGGCCTGGCCCGGCTGGAGCGGCGCGAACACCGCCGCGTTCGGCCCGATCCGCGCGCCCGAGCCCGGCAAGGCCTGCGCCGCCCGCTTGCCGCCATCGTCGCCGAAGGCGAGCAGCACGAGGCTCTCCTTGTCGGCCAACGCCTCGGCCCGCAAGCCGGACGCGGCTGCTCCGGAGTTGCCGTCGAGATCGAGCACCGCAAGTCCCGTCGCGTCGTCCTTGAGCCGCAGGCGTGCGACGCGCCCGCCGGCGCGCAGCGTGCGGCAGCCATCGAGCGCGCTCGCCGCTGTCAGGACAGCACGGTCGGACAGAGCGAGTCCGACGCCATGACGCTCCGTCGGCCGCGCGGTCACCGGCGGCAGTTGCGGGACGCCCCCGGTCAGCCCGGCGATCGCGCCGCCCGGCGTCGTGGCAGGCGCGGTCGGCGCAGGCCCGGTCGGGAACGGCTCGAAGCTCGACGCGATCGCGATGACGAGCTTGTCGAGGCCGGGCGCGAGCGCCTTATCATAGCCGATCGAGAAGCCGCGCAGGCCCTGCGGCCCGGCGGCGAGCCGGCGGTAGAACTTGCCCGTCGGCGTCTCGCCGGTGATGACGAAGAAATCCGGCCGCAGCAACTTGTAGGTGATCTTGCGGCCGGGATTGTTCGGGTTCGCCACCGTCGCGCGCTCGAAGATGGCCTCCAGCGGCTCGACCATCGGCGTGGTCGTCACATCGAGCGTGACCTTGCCGTCGGCGCTCTGCCACCGGCTGCCGGTCGGCAGCGCTTCGCGCTTCGGCAGCACCGCCTGCGGCACACCAAGCCTGATGCCGGTGCGCTCGTCGCTGACGATCCGGAAGCCTGCGGCGTCGCGCGCCGCCTGCCCCTGCTGCGCCAGAACGCGCCGCTCGGCCGGCGTCAAAAGCCCGTCGGGCGCGCCCTTGCCCGCCTTGAAGGCGTTGACGGCCCGGAAGGTCAAGGGCCCGTAGCCACCGCTCGCGGCGCTGTTGAGATGACCGGTCCAGATCAGATCGGTCTGGATCGCCTTGCGTTCGGCTTCCGGCAGCGCCTCGAAACCCGATTGCGCAGCGGCCAGTTGCGGGTTGGGCGCCGGCGTCTGAGCGAGCGATGCTCCCGACAGGGCGAAGGCCCCGGCCAGCACGAGACCGGCGCAGCCGCCGCGCAGCGAGGCAAATCCGATCGTCAGCATCATCGCCCGTCTCCCGAGTGGTCAGAGGCAGCAGCATTCAGCGACAGATCGCTCCACTCCGCAACTGCGATCGCGCGTCCGACCCTTCGCTTTCGGATTGCGCGCGCAAGCGCCGGTGATAGCCTGCCGTGCGGACCGGCAGCCCCGTCATCCAGTCGAAGCGCGCCTGCGCGAGACTGCCCCTCCCGGTTCGATGGAGACGACCATGACGCTGCTCGCCCGCCTCGCGCTTGCCTTGGGTCTGGTCGTCGCGGCCGCCCCCGCTTTCGCCCAGAAAGCCTATGTCCGCTCTGATCTCGCGGCCCAGGGCCAACAGCTCGAAGAGCGGCTGAAGCGCGAGGTTTCGGCCGGACAGCCCGCGACGACGGCTCTGCGCGACGGCCTCGCCGCGCTCGGCCGGGGTGACGCCCGCGCCGCCCTGCCGCGCGCCAACGCAGCCGTGGTGGCCGAGCCCAACAACGCCGCCGCCTGGCGGCTGATGGCCAACGCCGCCAACGCGATCGAGCCGCGCGACTACCGCGAGCGCTACGAGCTGCGCGAGCGAGCCGTTTCGGCGGCCTATCTCGCCTATCAGCGCTCGGCGAACCGGGCCGACGAGGCCGCCTCGCTCGGCGTGCTCGCCCGCACCTTCGAGAAGAACGAGGTCTGGCGTCCGGCGCTGACGACCTATCGCCTCAGCCTCGACCTCGTCGACAATGCATCGCTGCGCACCGCCTACGAGGCCCTGCGCGAAACGCGCGGCTTCCGCCTCACCGGCAACAAGGTCGATGCCGACGCAGCCTCGCCCCGCGCCTGCTTCGAATTCTCCGAACCGCTGGCGCGCGGCCGCGTCGATTTTGCGCCCTATGTGGCGGTTTCAGGCGGGCGCGGCGATTTCGCCGTCAGCGCCGAGGAGCGCCAGATCTGCGTCGACGGCCTGCGCCATGGCGAGCGCTACGCCTTCGTCATCCGCCAGGGCGTGCCCTCGGCGATTCCCGACGAGAAACTGCTGAAATCGGGCGATTACGAGATCTATGTCCGCGACCGCACGCCGTCTGTGCGCTTTACTGGCAAGAACTACGTGCTGCCGCGCACCGGCCAGCAGGGCGTCCCGGTCGTCTCGGTCAATGCCGACAGGCTCGATCTCGAGGTGATGCGCATCGGCGACCGCAATCTGATCAACTCGGTCCATTCCGAGGACTTTTTGGGCCAGCTTGGCTCCTATCAGTCGAAGCAGATCGCTTCCGACAAGGGCCAGACCGTCTGGACCGGCTCGATGGAGGTCAAGTCCGAACTCAACAAGGACGTGGTCACCGCCTTCCCGGTGATCGAGGCGGTCGGCGCGCTCAAGCCCGGCGTCTATGTGATGTTCGCCAAGCCTTCCGGCGGCCGCGCGGCGCCAGCGCCATCCGATAGCGACGGCGGCGACTATGACGACGGCACGACGCGCGCCACGCAATGGTTCGTCGTCTCCGATCTCGGCCTCACCGCCTTCACCGGACCAGACGGCGTGCATGTGCTGGTGCGCTCGCTCGCCGACGCCTCTCCCGTCGCCGACACGGAAATCCGCCTCGTCGCCCGCAACAACGAGATTTTGGGCACGGCCCGCTCTGACGCTAACGGCTATGCCCGCTTCGACTCAGGGCTCGGCAAGGGCCAGGGCGGCAATGCGCCCGGCCTCGTCACCGCGCTGCTGGGCGAGGATTACGGCTTCCTCGACCTCAAGCAGACGGCGTTCGATCTCTCCGACCGCGGCGTCAAGGGCCGCGTCGCCCCTGCCGGCCTCGACGCCTATCTCTACACCGAGCGCGGCGTCTACCGCTCGGGCGAGACGGTCTATCTTACCGGCCTGCTGCGCGATGCGCGCGGCGCGGCGGTGACCGGGCTGCCGCTGACCATCGCGGTCAAGCGCCCCGACGGCGTCGAATACCGCCGCCGCCAGGTCGAGGACCAGGGCGCCGGCGGCCGCGCCCACGCAATCCCGCTGATCTCCGGCGCGCAGACCGGCACCTGGCGCGTGCAGGCCTTCGCCGATCCGAAGGGTCCCGCGATCGGAGAGGTCTCCTTCCTCGTCGAGGACTACGTGCCCGAGCGGCTGGAGCTGACGCTCGCGCCGAAGAAGCCGGTCCTGCAGGCCGGCGAGCCGGCCGAGATCGACGTGACTGCGCGCTATCTCTACGGCGCGCCGGGCTCCGAGCTCGACGTCACCGGCTCGCTGACGATCAAGTCGGCCGCCGCCAGCGCCATCACCGGCTTCGACGGCTACGAGGTCGGCCTGACCGACGAGGCCTTCGAGCCGCGCCAGTTCGACTTCGAGGAAAGCGCCACGACCGACGCCGCCGGCAAGGCCACGCTCGCCAATCCGGTCGAACAGCCGGAGACCAACCGCCCTCTGGAGGTCGAACTGACCCTGCGCGTCGGCGAGCCCGGCGGACGCGCCATCGCCCGTTCGGTGACTCTGCCGATCGTGCCCAAGGGCGCGGCGATCGGCGTGAAGAAGCTGTTCAGGGACGGCGAACTCGGCAACGGCCAGACCGCGAATTTCGAGGTCATCATGGCCAATGGCGACGGCCGCCGCCTCGCCCGGCCCGGCGTGAAATGGACGCTGTCCAAGGTCACGCGGAACTACCAGTGGTTCTTCCAGGACGGGCGCTGGAACTTCGAGGGCGTCAAGCAGACGCGCCGCGTCGCCGATGGCGAAATCGCGGTGACGGTCGATGCAGGCGCGCGTATCGCCTCGGCGGTCGACTGGGGCACTTACCGGCTCGACGTCTCGGCCGACGGCGCGGACGCCACCGAGACCTCGGTTTCCTTCACCGTCGGCTACGAGGCCGACAAGACCGCCGATACGCCCGACGTGCTCGATGTCGCGCTCGACAAGGCGTCCTACGCCGAGGGCGAGAGCCTGCAGGTCCGGCTCGCGCCCCGTTTCGCGGGCAAGGCCACGATCGCGGTGGTCAGCGACCGGCTGAGCGAATTGCGCACGATCGACGTATCCGCAGGCGGCGCGACAGCGTCGATCCCGGTCAAGGCCGAGTGGGGCGCCAGCGCCTATCTCGTCGTGCTGGCGCACCGCCCGATGGATACGGCCGCCCAGCGTCTGCCCGGCCGCGCCATCGGCCTGTCCTGGTTCCAGATCGGCAAGGAGAGCAGGACGCTGACGCTCGATCTCGGCGCGCCCAATCTGATTCGCCCGCTCTCGACCCTGTCTCTGCCGGTCAAGGTCGCCGGCGCGCGCGCCGGTGAGGACGCCTTCGTCACGGTTGCCGCCGTCGATGTCGGCATTCTCAACCTGACACGCTTCGAGAGCCCCGATCCGAGCAAATTCTTCTTCGGCCAGCGCCAGCTCGGCCACGAACTGCGCGATCTCTACGGCTATCTGATCGACGGCATGCAGGGCGTGCGCGGCGCGATCCGCACTGGCGGCGACGCAGCCCCCGCGCTCGGCGGCGAAAAGCCCACGCAGGAGCCGGTGGCGCGCTATTCCGGCGTGGTGAAGGTCGGCCCCGACGGCACGGCGAAGATCGATTTCGACATGCCGGCGTTCAACGGCTCGGTCCGCGTCATGGCGGTGGCCTGGAGCGCCGGCCGCACCGGGCAGGCCAGCACCGACGTCATCGTGCGCGACCCGGTGGTGGCGCAGGCGACCCTGCCGCGCTTCCTCGCCATCGGCGACCAGTCGCGTTTCCACCTCCAGATCGACAATGTCGAGGGCCCGGCCGGGCCCTATGTGGTCGATCTCGATGTGCGCGGCCCCGTCCTGATAGCAGCCGACGCGACACGCCGCACGGTCCAGCTCGCCACCGGGGCCAAGACGCAGATGACGCTGCCGGTCACTGCCGCAGGATTGGGCCGAGCCGAGTTCGATGTGAAGATCACCGGGCCGAACGGCGTCGGCACGGTGCAGAATCTCGCTGTCCGGGTGCAGCCTTCAGCCGCGACGATCGCACGGCGCGTCGTCCGGCCGATCCCCGGCAATGGCGGCTCGATCACCGTCTCTGCCGATCTGATGGCTGATCTCGTGCCCAATTCCGGACAGGTCTCGGTCTCGGTCTCGCCGCTGGCCGCGCTCGACGTGCCGGCCTTGCTCAAGGCGCTCGACCGCTACCCTTACGGCTGCACCGAGCAGACGGTCAGCCGCGCGCTGCCGCTGCTCGCGGTCAACAGGCTCGCCACGATGGAGAACCTGGCGCTCGACGCCAACGCCGACGAGCGCGTCAATGGCGCGATCGAGCGCGTGCTGGCCCGCCAGGGCGCCAATGGCTCCTTCGGCCTCTGGGGCGTCGGCGGCGAGGATCTCTGGCTCGATGCGTTCGTCGCCGACTTCCTTACCCGCGCCCGCGAGCGCCAGTTCGCGGTGCCGACGATCGCTTTCAACCTCGCCCTCGATCGCCTGCGCAACCAGGTCGTCAATACCAGCGAGATCAACAAGGAGGAGGCTGCCGGCATCGCCTATGCGCTCTATGTGCTGGCCCGCAACGGCCGGCCGGTGATGGGCGACCTGCGCTATCTCGCCGACAACAAGCTGAACGACTTCGCCACGCCTCTCTCGCGCGGCCAGATCGGCGCGGCCTTGTCGGCGCTCGGCGACCGCGCGCGTGGCCGGACCGCCTTCACCAGCGCCCTCGCCAGCCTGCAGGCGACCCGCGATGACGGGCTGTCGCGGGCAGATTACGGCACGCGCCTGCGCGACGGCGCGGGCGTGCTGGCGCTGATCGCCGAGGCCAATGGCGAACGCGCCGACATCTCGCGCGCCGCTTCAGTCGTCGAGCAGGCGCGCAGTGCTGCGCGCTACACCTCGACGCAGGAGCAGATGTGGATGGTGCTCGCTGCCCAAGCCATGGCCAAGGACGCCGAAGGCATGTCGCTGATCGTCGACGGAACCGAGCGTAAGGGCCCGCTCTACCGCACGATCTCGCAGGAGGCGCTGGAGGCCCGGCCGCTCACCGTCGCCAATCCCGGCGCGGGCGCAGCGCAGGCCGTGATCACCGTCTCCGGCATCCCGACAGGGGCCGAGCCCGCGCTGAACCAGGGCTTCGGGCTGGAGCGCGTGATCTACACGATGAAGGGCGAGCGGGCCGACCCTGCGCGGCTGCGCCAGAACGAGCGCTATGTCGTGGCGCTGACCGTGACCGAGCCGACGACCCGCTACGGCCGGGTGCTGCTGGTCGATCCGCTGCCGGCGGGCCTGGAGATCGAGAACGCCAACCTGACCGAAGGCGCTTCGACCGCCGGGCTCGACTGGCTGAAGCAGGAAGTCACGCCGGTCCACTCCGAAGCGCGCGATGACCGCTATGTCGCGGCGTTTGACCGCGACGGCTCAAGCTCCCAAAAACTCGCCTTCACCGTCGCCTACATCGCCCGCGCCGTCTCGCCCGGCCGCTATGTCGCGCCCGCCGCCGTGATCGAGGACATGTACCGGCCCGATCGCTTCGGGCGCACGGCGTTCGGGACGGTGGACATCGCTTCGGCGCGGTAGGGCGATGGAAGTGCCAGGCGTCATTGCGAGCGCAGCGAAGCAACCCAGGAGCCGTCGCGCAGCCCGCTGGATTGCTTCGTCGCTGACGCTCCTCGCAATGACGGGGTGCGCCGCCCTCCTCGCCTACGCCGCCAGCCTCCCCCCGCTCGACCTCACAACCGCCTCCGATCGCTCCACCGTCGTGCTCGACCGCGAGGGCCGTCTGCTGCGGCCTTTCCTGACCGATGACGGCCGCTGGAAGCTGCCGGTCACGCATGCCGACGTCGATCCACGTTACCTCGCCATGCTGAAGGCCTATGAGGACAAGCGCTTCGACAGCCATGCCGGCATCGATCCGCTCGGCATGGCCCGCGCCGCATGGCAGGCGCTCGCGAACGGCCGCATCGTCTCCGGCGGCTCGACGCTCTCGATGCAGGTCGCCCGGCTGCTGGAGCCGCGCGAGGAGCGCTCGCTTGCCGCCAAGCTCAGGCAGGCGGTGCGCGCCATCGAGCTGGAGCGGCGATTCGAAAAGGCCCGCATTCTCGATCTCTATCTGACGCTCGCCCCCTTTGGCGGCAATCTCGAAGGCGTGCGCGCAGCGAGCTTCGCCTATTTCGGCAAGGAGCCGAAGCGGCTCTCGACTGCCGAGGCCGCGCTTCTGGTGGCCCTGCCGCAAGCCCCCGAGCAGCGCCGTCCCGACCGCTTCGCCGCCACCGCCGAGCGCGCCCGTGACCGCGTCCTGGCTCGTGCAGCCAGAGCAGGACTAGTTACGTCGGCCGAAATCGCCGCCGCCCGCGACGAGCCGATCCCCGCTGCGCGAAAACCCTTCCCCAACCTCGCCCCGCATGTCGCCGAGCAGGTCGTGGCGCAGGCTCCCGCTGAGCCCGTCCACCGGCTTACCCTCGATGCGCGCCTGCAGTCCAATCTCGAAAGCCTCGCCCGCGAGCGCGTCGTGACGTTGCCGCCTCAGGTCTCGACCGCGATCCTCGTGGTCGACAACGACACCGGCGCGATCCGCGCCTCGGTCGGCGGCGTCGACTATTTCGCCGCCGAGCGCGCCGGCTCGCTCGACCTGACGCGTGCGCTGCGCTCGCCCGGCTCGGCGCTGAAGCCTTTGATCTACGCGCTCGCCTTCGACAACGGCCTCGCCCATCCCGAAACGATGCTGGAGGACCGGCCGACGCGCTACGGCATCTATGTGCCCGAGAACTTCGATATGACGTTCCAGGGCATGGTGTCCGCGCGAAAGGCGCTGCAGCTCTCGCTCAACTTGCCGGCTGTCGAGTTGCTCTCGGCGGTTGGGCCGCAGCGCTTCCTGTCGCGGCTGCGCGATGCAGGGGTCACGGTCGCCATGCCCAAGGAGGGCGGCGCGCCGGGGCTGGCGGTCGGTCTCGGCGGCCTTGGCATCACGCTGTCGGACCTGACGCGGCTTTATGTCGGGCTGGCGCGCGGCGGGCAGATGTCGGAGTTGACCGTCAAATCTTCCCCCTCGGCGGAGGCGCTCCCGCTTCGCCTCGTCGATCCGGTCGCCGCCTGGTATGTCGCCGATACGCTGCTCGGCGCGCCGCCGCCGCTCAACGCCGCTCCCGGCCGCATCGCATACAAGACCGGCACCTCTTACGGCTATCGCGACGCCTGGGCGGTCGGGTTCGACCGCAAGCACACGATCGGCGTCTGGGTCGGGCGGGCCGACAATGGCGCGGTGCCCGGCCTCGTTGGGCGCAGCGTGGCGGCTCCGATCCTGTTCGACGCCTTCGCGAGGCTCGGGATCGACCCGCGCGCCTTCCCGATGCCGGCGGATGCGATCACCGCCAGCGCCGCGCAATTGCCGCCGCCCTTGCGCCATCTGCGACAGGACATCCCCAAGACCGTGTTGGCCATGGCGACGCCCACGCTCAAGCTTGCCTTCCCGCCGGAGGGCGCGCGCATCGACCTCGCCGCCTCGGCCGTCGATGGCCGCGCACTCCTCAACCTCAAGGTCACCGGCGGCGCGCCGCCCTTCACCTGGCTGGTCGATGGCGCGCCGGTACTGTCGCCCACCCGCCGGCGCGAGGCCGCCTGGCAGCCCGGCGGGCGCGGCTTCGTGCGGATTTCCGTGATCGACTCAGCCGGCGTCAGCGAGAGCGTCTCTGTCCGCCTCCAATAGCGCGGAGTCAGATGGCGCGCTTGCCGATGATCGCGAAGCGCAATTTGCTCGAGATGAAGTCGATCGCGGTCACAGCGGCGAGGATCAGCAGGATCAGGAAAGAAACCTGCTGCCATTCCAGCGTGCGGATGGTCTCGGCGAGATAAAGCCCGATGCCGCCGGCCCCGACGATGCCGATGATGGTCGAGGAGCGCGTGTTGGACTCGATATAGTACAGCACCTGGCTCGCGATCACCGGCAGCACCTGCGGGATCATGCCGAAGCGGATCTCGTGCAGCTTGCCGCCGCCCATCGAGGTGACGCCCTCCACGGGCTTGCGGTCGGCGGCCTCGATCGCCTCCGAATAGAGCTTGCCGAACGCCCCGATGTCGCTGGTCATGATCGCGAGCATACCGGCGAAAGGCCCCAGGCCCACGACATTGACCCAGATCAAGGCCCAGATCAGCGCATCGACGCCGCGCACCGTGTCGAGCGAGCGCCGCGCCAGGAAATGCACGACCTTGTTGGCGATGACGTTCTTGGCCGCGATGAAACCGAGCGGGAAGGCGATGATCGCGCCCAGGATGGTGCCGAGGAAAGCGATCGCGATCGTCTCGAACAGCGCCTTGACGAACAATATCGCCCGCGCGAACGAGCCCGGATCGGGCGGCAGCATCAGCACGACGAAGGTGCCGAGATTGCCGAAGCCCGAGATGATCCGCCAGAACGAGACCTCCAGCGTCGAAAGCCCGTAGAGGAAGAGCCCGACGAGCCCGGCTACGACCGCGATCGTCATCAGGCGGTTGCGAAGCGAGCCGTCGATCGCGGCCTTGTGGCGCGAAACGAGCGCGGCTCGTTCAGTGGCGGACAAAGCGAGGCTCATTTGCCGTGCTCCAGGCTGATCAGCGCGTGGCGCAGGCGCTCGGTGCCGTAGTCGATCAGCATCACGGTGACGATGATCAGCAGCAGGATGGCGCTGATATCGGTGAAGTAGAACTTCCGGATCGCCTCGATCAGATCCTGGCCGATGCCGCCGGCTCCGACGAAGCCCATGATCGAAGCGCCACGGACATTGATCTCGAAGCGCAGCAGCGAATAGCTCGCGAAATTCGAGAGCACCTGCGGCACGACCGCGAAGCGGATCACCTGCCACCAGCCGGCGCCCGTCGCGGTCAGCCCATCGACCGGCTTCATGTCGATGTTCTCGACGACCTCGGAGAACAGCTTGCCCATCGCGCCTGTGGTGTGAATCGCGATCGCAAGCACGCCGGGCAGCGGCCCGAGCCCGAAGGCGATGACGAAGATCAGCGCGAACACGATCTCGGGAACGGTGCGGCAGAATTCGAGATAGCGCCTCGTGACGAAGCGCAAGGTGCCGGAGCGGCCGAGATTGGCGGCGGCGACAAAGCAGAGCAAAAAACCGCCGACCGCGCCGAGGATCGTGCCGACATAGGCGATCAACACGGTCTGCCACAGCAGCTTGAGCCAGCCCTTCCAGCCCCAGAACCATTCGGCAAGATCAGCGCCGAGGCTGTTCCAGCGCAGCGCCGGCATGGTCTCGAGAATGTATTTCGGGAAACGCCATGCGTTCTCGGCGAATTTCTGCAGATCGACCTCCGAGCCGCGGGCAGAGACCAGCACAAGAGCGACGAAGATCGCGACGCCGATCAGCGTCTGCCGTCGCTTGGCCGAAATGGCCTGCCGATAGGCGGCGGCATGGGCCAAGATCGCGGGGTCGCTGCGGTCGATCGCGAGGGTCATTTGGGTTCTGCTGCCGGAAGTGGCGTTGAGCGACGGCCCCCTCCTCGTCATGCTCGCCCTTGTGGCGAGCATCCACGTCTTGGTCACGGGGCTCGACGACCGAAGGCGTGGATGGTCGGCACAAGGCCGACCATGACGGGAAAGGGATCGCGGCGTTTTTACGACGCCTTTTTGCGGCGCAGCGCGTCAACGAACTTGTTCAGTTCGATGATCGGGTCATAGGCCTTGTTGTCGACGGCCTGCAGCGGTCCCTGCTTGCCTTCATAGATCTTGTCGAAGGCGGTCTTGTCCTTGGTGGCGAGGTTCAGCACCGCGTCCTTGATCTTGGCCTTGAGATCGGTCGGGAGGTCGGAAAGATAGGCCATCGGCGAGTTCACGATCTGATCGGACTTGTAGATGATCCGGAAATCTTCCGCCTTGACCATGTTCTTGCGGGCCATGCGCAGGAGGTTCGATTCCTGCTCGTCGTTCCACCAGTTAGCGGCGACATCGACGGTCCCCTGGCCGAGCGCGATCACCGCATTCTCATGGCTGCCCGTATAGACGACCTTGGCGAAATAGGTCTCGGGATCGATCTTCATGCCGTCGAGCGCGAAACGCGGTACGTTGTTGCCGGAGGTCGAGTTCGGATCGACGAGGCCGAGATTCTTGCCCTTCAGATCCTCGATTTTCTGATAGGGCGAATCCTTCTTCACATAGAAAACCGAATAATAGCCCTTGGTGCCGTCGAGATTGGTCTCGATCGCGAAGGCGTCGATCTTGGCGCCGGTCATCAGCGCGCGCGCGAAGGAGGACGGGCCGTACATGCCGATATGGATGTTGCCGGCGCGCTGGCCCTCGATCAGGGCGGCATAGTCGCTGGCGATGCGCAGCGTGATCTTGGTGCCGAGTTCCTTCGACAGGTAGTTGACGAAGGGGGTGTAGCGCTCGACGACGCCGGACGCGTTCTCGGCCGGGATGATCGCGAAGACGAGCTCGGGATACTTCGCCTTCCAGTCCTGGGCGAAGGCCGGGGCGGCGAGCGAAACGGCGAGGCCGGCGGCGGCGAGCGTGAGGGTTTGACGACGGGTCAGCATGGGTTTGCTCCTGTTGCGGTCGGGTTCTTGACTGTTGGACCAGGGGAAAGGCGGTCGGCAGGCTCAGGCGACGTTCTGCTTGGCGCGCTGGGCTTCTTCGCTGGCAATGGCGTCGAGCTGGTCGAGCGCCTCCGCGCCGGCGTCCTTGGCCTCGATGCCGTAGAGTTCGGCGGCGATCTCGGCGGTGAGCGCGTGGGGCGGCCCGTCGAAGACGACCTTGCCGGCAGCCATGCCGATCAGCCGGTCGCAGTATTTCTGCGCGATATCGAGATGATGCAGATTACAGATGACGGTGATGCCGTCCTCGCGATTGATCCGGAACAGCGCGTCCATCACGATCTGCGTGTTGCGCGGGTCGAGCGAGGCGATCGGCTCGTCGGCGAGGATAACGGTAGGCTCCTGCACGAGGGCGCGGGCGATGGCGACGCGCTGCTGCTGGCCGCCCGACAGCGTCTCGGCCCGCTGCGCCAGAAGATGACCCATGTCGAGCCGCTCAAGCGCGGCGATGGCGCGGACCTTGTCGTCCTGAGAGAAGCTCTTCACCAGCGTCAGCAGCGCGGAGCGATGGTTCAGCCGGCCGAGCAGGACATTGGTCAGCACATCGAGACGGCCGACCAGGTTGAACTGCTGGAAGATCATCGCCGTGTCGCGCCGCCAGGCGCGCAAGGCGGCGCCCTTCAGCGCGGTCACATCGCGTTCGCCAGAGAGGATGCGGCCTTCGCTGGGATCGGCGAGGCGGTTGAGCATGCGCAACAGCGTCGATTTGCCTGCGCCAGAGCGGCCGATGATGCCGACCATCTCGCCGCGCGGGATCGAAAGCGTGACGTTTTCGACGGCGGCCTTGCCGCCAAAACGCTTGGTCAGGCCTTCGATACGCAGCATGAACCGGCTCTCGCTTGCGAAACGGCATGAAACGAATGCCGTCGCGGTTCTCGCGCAACGCCAGTCGTTCTTGCACTGCACAAAGCGTTAACGTTGGACGATGACAGGCCCATGACAAAATCGCCTGACGGCGGCCATACGCTTAGCCGGCAGTCGGATTTTCGAGCAGCCGGCGCGCTCTGACAGCGCCGGCCCTCGTCACAACGCCAGCGCCGTCAGCCCCGGATAATCCGCCGGCCTGATCCGCCCTTCCCAGAGAAACTTGCGCTCGGCCTCCGCGATCGGGACGTCGTTGATCGAGGCTTCGCGTCGGCGCATCAGCCCGTTCTCGTCGAACTCCCATTGCTCGTTGCCATGGGAGCGATACCAGTTGCCGGCGGCGTCATGATGCTCGTAGGCGAAACGCACCGCGATCCGGTTCTCATGGAAGGCCCAGACCTCCTTGATCAGCCGGTACTCGATCTCGCTCGCCCATTTCCGTTCGAGGAAGGCCACGATCGCCTCGCGACCCGAGAAGAACTCGGAGCGGTTGCGCCAGCGGCTGTCGGCCGTATAGGCGAGGCTGACGCGCTGCGGATCGAGCGAGTTCCAGGCGTCCTCGGCCATGCGCGCCTTCTGGGCTGCGGTCTCGGGCGTGAAGGGTGGCAGTGGCGGGCGCTGAGTTTGCGACATGAAAGGTCCCCGGGAGAGCGGCTGGCCGGGCCATGGGACGGCAATTTCGCCGGCCGGGCAACCGCCCCGGCCACCGGACTTCACGACCGCTTCAGACGGCGCGCAGCAGCAGATCGACGCAAGCCTGGACATATCTGCGCCGCGCCTGAGGCGATTCCGGCTTCACGCCGAGCAGCGCGCGCTGCTGGTGGAAGCCGCGCAGCATGCCGATGAACTGTTCCGCGAGAATTCGCGCCTCGTCCTCGGAAAGCGGCCTCGCGAGCCCATCACGCAGTTGTGACCGTTGCGCCAGCAGGGCCGAGAGGTCGTCGACCATCCGGGTCGCGCCGGCCTCGAAAGCGGCCCTGCCAAGTTCAGGAAAGCGCGCGGCCGCGTTCATCACCAGTCGGTGAAGATCTAGCGAAGCCGGCCGCAACATTAACTGCAGCGTATCCTCGCCGAGCCGCAGCAAAATCTCGCGCAGACTGCCTTGCGCCGGCAGCGTCTTACGCAGCGGAATCGTCAATGTTTCAGTGAGTTCCGTGCAGATCGCCTTGAACAGCGCGTCCTTGTCGGCGAAGTGGCTGTAGATCGTCTGCTTGGACACGCCGGCCCGCTGCGCGATCTGGTCGAGGCTCGCCCGGTCGAAGCCTTCGGACAGGAACATCTCCGAGGCGGCTCTGGTTATGGCGCTGTGCTTGTCGGGCCGCGCCCTTTCGACCGACGGACGCTCGACGACGCCCGGAGCCGACGCCTGCCGCCGCAAGGTGGTTGATTCAGCCATGCTTCCGCCCATATGGTCTCTTAGCAAACTGGACCGTCCAGTCCAATCTATGCATCCGGTAGCGGAGCGTCCAGCCCCATGAAGCGCCTTTTCATCCTCCTCCTCATCGCCGGCGCGGCGGGCGGCGGCTTCTATGGCTACAGGCATTTCAAGGGGGCAGCCGAGCCGAACGCGGCCCGGGCCGCCGCCAATCCGCAGGCGGCAGGTGTGCCGGTCGAGATCGGCAAGATCGAGACCATGACGGTCAATGAGGAGGTCGAGGCGCTGGGCACGCTGGCGGCCGACGAATCCGTCGTGATCGCGCCCGAGATCGCCGGCCGCGTCATGTCGCTGGGCTTCAAGGAGGGCGAGCGCGTCAGCAAGGGCCAGCCTTTGGTCAAGCTCGACACCGCGATCCTCGACGCCGAGCTCAAGCAGGCGCAGGCGGACCTCAGCCTTTCGCGCGATAACTTCCAGCGCAACCAGGCGCTGGTTCAGCGCGGCGCCGGCACGCAGGTGGCGCTCGAACAGGCGACCGCGCAGCTCGCCTCGAACGAGGCGCGGCTCCAGCTCGCCCAGGCCAAGCTCGCGCAATCCACCATCGTCGCGCCCTTCAACGGCGTCGTCGGCCTGCGCTCGGTCGGCGTCGGCGACTATGTCTCGGTCGGCAAAACGCTGATCACGCTGACCAACATCGACCCGATCAAGGTCGATTTCCGCGTGCCCGAGATCTTCCTATCGCGCGTGAAGGCCGACCAGCCGATCAAGGTCAGGGTCGATGCCGTGCCCGGGCGCGATTTCGACGGCAGGATCTTCGCCATCGATCCTGTCGTCGACGTCAACGGCCGCGCCATCCGCTTGCGCGCCGCGATCCCCAACGCCGATCTCGTGCTCAAGCCCGGCCTTTTCGCCCGCATCGTCATCGTCGTCGACCAGCGCGAAAACGCGATCGTCATCCCCGAGACGGCGGTGGTGCCCGACGGGGTCGGCAAGATCGTCTACGTCGTCGAGAACGGCAAGGCCAAGCGGGTGCCCGTCGAACTCGGCAAGCGCCTGCCCGGCAAGGTCGAGATCGTGAAGGGTCTCAAGGCCGACATGCAGCTGGTCAGCGCCGGCCAGATGCGTTTGCGTGACGGCGCGACGGTGGCGATCAAGAATGCGTCCCCGGTGCAGACCAGCGCGACGCAAGCGCCCGCGCCGAGCGTGCTGCGATGAGCCTGTTCGAACTCTTCGTCCGCCGCCCCGTCCTCTCCACGGTGCTCAGTCTGCTGGTCGTTCTGATCGGCATCGTCTCCTATACGCGCCTGACGATCCGCGAATATCCCAACATCGACGAGCCTACCGTCTCGGTGCGCACGACCTATACCGGGGCTTCGGCCGAGATCGTCGAGACGCAGGTCACGCAAATCCTCGAGAATTCCATCGCCGGCATCGAGGGCATCGAGATCATCTCCTCGACCAGCCGGCAGGAAACCAGCAACATCACCGTGCGCTTCCGCCCCGACGTCGATCCCGACGTCGCCGCCTCCGACGTGCGCGACCGGGCGAGCCGCGTGCGCGGCCGCATGCCGACCGAAATCGACGAGCCGATCATCGCCAAGGTCGAGGCCGACGCCCAGCCGATCATGTTCCTCTCGCTCACCTCGACACGGCACAACCCGCTCGAGCTGACCGACTTCGCCGACCGCTTCATAACCGACCGCGTCCAGAACATCACCGGCGTGGCCGAGGTGCAGATTCGCGGCGAGCGCCGCTACGCCATGCGCGTCTGGCTCGATCGCGCCCGCATGGCCGCCTACAACATCACCGTCCAGGAGATCGAGGCGGCGATGCGGGCGCAGAACGTCGAGATCCCGTCCGGCCGCATCGAGAGCAACAACCGCGAATTCACGGTGCTCTCCCAGACCAGCCTGACCACGCCCGAGCAGTTCCAGCAGATCGTCGTGCGGGATGTGAACGGCTTTTCGGTGAAGCTCGGCGACGTGTCGCGGGTCGAACTCGGCGCGCTGGCGGAGCGCAACGCGGCGTGGTTCTCGGGCCGGAACTCGGTGACCATCGGCATCGTGAAGCAGGCGACGGCCAACCCGCTCGACGTCTCGACCGGCGTGCAGGCGGCGCTTCCCGGCATCATCGAGGATCTGCCCGACGGCATGTCGATCGCCACCTCCTACGACACCTCGATCTTCATCGATCGCTCGATCAAGGCGGTCTACACCACCATCGCCGAGGCGGTGGCGCTGGTGGTGCTGATCATCTTCGTGTTCCTGCGCTCGCTCCGCGCGACGCTGATCCCTTTGGTCACGATACCCGTGTCGCTGATCGGCGCATTCGCACTGATGTATGCCTTCGGCTTCACCGTGAACACGCTGACGCTGCTCTCGATGGTGCTCGCCATCGGCCTTGTCGTCGACGACGCCATCGTGGTGCTGGAGAATATCCACCGCCATATCGAGGACGGCATGGAGCCGAACGCCGCGGCGATTCGCGGCATCAAGGAGATCGCCTTCGCAGTCATCGCCATGACGCTGACGCTGGTCGCGGTCTATGCGCCGATGGCGTTCTCCACCGGCCGCACCGGCAAGCTTTTCGTCGAATTCGCGTTGACGCTGGCCGGCGCGGTTCTGGTCTCGGGCTTCGTGGCGCTGACGCTGACGCCGATGATGTGCGCCAAGCTGATCAGGCACCAGGACTCGCATGGCCGCTTCTACAACTGGCTCGAGCGCGGCTTCAACGCCATGTCCAACGGCTACCGCCGCTCGCTGCGCGCCGCCTTGTCGATGCGCCCGGTCATCGTCGTTCTGGCGCTGGCCGTCGCGGGCGGAAGCTATTTCTTCTTTACCAGCCTGCGCTCGGAGCTCGCGCCGATCGAGGATCGCGGCACCATTACCGCCATCGGCGTCGCTCCAGAGGGCGCGACGCTGAGCTTCACGGCCGACTACGCCCGCCGCGTCGAGGAGTATTTCTCCAAGCTGCCCGAGGTGCAGAACTATCTCGTCATCGTCGGCTTTCCCGATGTGACGCGCGCCATCGCTTTTGCCAGGCTCAAGCCCTGGGAGGAGCGCGGCCGCAAGCAGCAGGACATCGTCACCGAGATCAATCGCGGCCTGTCCCAGATCCCCGGCATCAGGCTCTTCGCCACCAATCCGCCATCGCTCGGCGGTGGCGGCGCAACCAGCAGGCCAGTCGAGTTCGTGCTGCGTTCAGCGGAGCCCTATGAGCAGATCAAGACCTATGTCGATCAGCTCATCGCCGAGGTCCGCGGCAACCCCGCTCTGACCAATCTCGAATCGAACCTGATCCTCGACAAGCCGCAGCTCAAGGTCTCGATCGACCGCCAGCGCGCCGCCGATCTCGGCGTCGGCGTCGATGTCATCGGCCGCACCATGGAGACCCTGCTGGGCGGCCGCCAGGTCACGCGCTTCAACATGAATGGCGAGCAATACGACGTCGTCGTGCAGGTCGAAGGCCAGGACCGGAACACGCCGCAGGCCCTGCAGACGATCTACTTGATGGGCCGAAACGGCGCGGTTGTGCAGTTATCCTCGCTCGTGACCATCGAGGAAAATGTCGCGCCCAAAGAGCTGATCCGCTTCAACCAGCTCCGCTCCGCGACGATCACGGCCGTGCCCGGGCCCGGCTATTCGCTCGGCGACGCGCTCGCCGTGCTGGAGACGGCGGCCGCCAAGGTCCTGCCGGCCTCCGTCCAGATCGACTATGGCGGACAAAGCCGCGAGTTCAAGCAGTCGGGCTCGTCGATCCTGATCGTCTTCCTGCTGGCGCTGTTCTTCATCTATCTCGTGCTGGCGGCGCAGTTCGAGAGCTTCATCGACCCGGTCGTGATCATGGTCTCGGTGCCGCTTTCGCTGACCGGCGCGCTGGCTGCGCTCTGGTTCACGGGCGGCACGATGAACGTCTACAGCCAGATCGGTCTGATCACGCTGGTCGGCCTCATCACCAAGCACGGCATCCTGATCCTCGAATTCACCAACCAGTTGCGTGAAGAGGGCAAAGAGATGGTCGATGCGCTGGTCGAGGCGGCGGAACTGCGCCTGCGGCCGATCCTGATGACCACCGGCGCGATGGTGCTGGGAGCCGTGCCGCTGGCGCTCGCGACCGGAGCCGGTGCCGAGAGCCGCCGGCAGATCGGCTGGGTCATCGTCGGCGGCATGAGCTTCGGTACGCTTCTGACGCTGTTCGTCGTACCGGTCGCCTATACCTATCTCGCCCGCAAGACGCGTGCGGCTTCTGCCGAACCGACAGCGCAGGCCCACCCGCAGCCGGCAGAGTGATCATGAGGCATGGCGGCTGTGGTCACGCCTCGAACGGCTCGACCACCATCTCCATGCGCTCCCCTGCGAAGACGCTGTCCACCAGATGAATCGGCGTCATGTCGGGCAGCGCATCAACCGCGCCCGACAGCATCACCGCCGCGCCGGGCTCGATCTTGAGCAGCACCGCCTCGCGTTCGCTGGCGAGGCGGGCGGAAAGGCGGGTCGAGCGGCGCACATAATCGCCGATGCCGCAGGCCTTGAACGCGGCCGTGATCGAGACGCCGGCCGCAGCCAGCACCGCATCGAAACCGGGAAAGCGCGCTGCCTCCAGCCAGTGAACGCCGGTGCCGACCGGCACGCCGCCGGCAAGGCTCAGCGTCTCGATGCGCCAGAGCCTTGCGCCCTCCGTCAGCCTCAAAGCCGCGCAGGGCATTGCCTCTCCGGCGATAATTTCGGCGGCGAGGATCGCGCCTGACACCGCGATGCCGGCCGCGCCGAAATTCGCCCGCATGCTCACCCGACGACCGATGCGATAGGGAAAGCGCGGCGCTGAGACCTGCGTGCCGCGTCCGCGCGCCACCGTCACCAGCCCCTGCTCCGCCAGATGGCGGAAGGCCTGGCGGACCGTGTGCCGATGCACGCCGAACTGCTCGGCCAGCGCGACCGAGGCCGGCAGCGTGTCGCCGGGCCGGTAGTCCCCGCGCGCGATCGCCTCGGCCAGCCCGTCGGCGATGCGCCGCCAGGCAGTGCCGCTCTCGCCGACCGGCTCGATCTCGCGCTCCGCTGGAGCCGTCATCAAAATTTCATCCAAAATGTATAGACCTTTTCGAGCGACAAGCCTATTATAGTCTAGACATTTTAGATTGACCAGAGAGCCTGCACCATGAGCGGACCGGAAGAACGCAAACGCTGGATGGCGGTTCTCGCCCGCGCCAGCCGCGCCGAGATCGAGGCGCTGTCCGGGCCGGAGCTTCCGGCCCACGAGATCATGAAGGCCCCGGAGACCGGCACGGTCATGGTCGAGGGGCGGGCCGGCGGCGCGGGCCGGCGCTTCAATCTCGGCGAGGCGACGATGACGCGCTGCATCGTCCGGCTTTCGGACGGGGCGATGGGCTTCTCCTATGCGCTTGGCCGCGACGGCCGCAAGGCAAGGCTCGCCGCGATCCTCGACGCCCGCCTCCAGCGCGAAAGCGACGGCGCGCTGCGGCAGGGCATCGCCCGGCTCGCGGAGGCGCAGGTCGCCGCCCGCGACCTCGCCTCGCGCAAGGCCGCCGCCACCAAGGTCGATTTCTTCACTCTGGTCAGGGGCGCGTGATGGCTGGCGGAATGCTGATCGCGCCGGGGTTTTCCGACCCCGTTTTCCAGTCGCAGAGCGCATTTCGTGCGCTGCTCGCAAGCCTGTCGGAGCCCGGCACGCACCACGAGATCGCCCGAGATGCGCCCGGCCCCGAGGGTCTTGACGGCGCGGCTGCGACCATCCTGCTGACGCTCGCCGATTACGAGACGCCGATCTGGCTGCCGCCCGGCCTGCGGGACGGCCCGGCAGGAGCCTGGCTGCGCTTCCATTGTGGCGCGGCCTTGGTCGAGGCGCCGGCGTCGGCGAGCTTCGCCGTGATCGACGGAAGCGCTGATGGCCCCCGACTTGCCGAGTTCAACCCGGGCCAAGACCAGTTCCCCGACCGCTCGACCACCGTCATCGTCTCCTGCGCGGCTCTCGACGGCGGCTCGGGCGTCACCCTCTCCGGTCCCGGCATTGCCGGCTCCTGCACCATCGCGCCACGCGGCCTGCGCGATGGCTTCTGGGCCGAAATCGCGGCCAATGCCGAGAGCTACCCGCTCGGCGTCGATGTCATCCTCACCTGCGGCGATGCCATGATCGGCCTGCCGCGCTCGACGCATGTACTGGGGGCCCGCTGATGTATGTCGCCGTGAAGGGCGGCGAGGCCGCGATCCTCGCCACGCATGATCTGATCGCGCAGGCACGGCGCGGCGACGAGGCCGTGCCCGAACTCTCGGTTGCGCAGATCCGCGAGCAGCAGGGCCTGGCCTGCGCACGCGTCATGAACGAGGGCTCGCTTTACGACATGGACCTCGCCGCGCTCGCCCTGAAGCAGGCGCAGGGTGATGTCATCGAGGCGGCCTTCCTGATGCGCGCCTACCGCACCACGCTGCCGCGCTTCGGCTCGTCGGAGCCGGTCGACACCGCCGCGATGGCGATCCGCCGGCGGGTGTCGGCGACCTACAAGGATCTGCCGGGCGGGCAGGTGCTCGGGCCGACCTACGACTACACGCACCGTCTGTTCGACTTTGCGCTGATGGAGGGACACGACGTCCTGGTCGGGCTTGACCCGACCATCTCCGGACGAGAAGGGCTTACTTCACCGGTGCCTCATTCGCCCGGAGAAGCTCGGGTCACGCCCGAGCATGACGTCGCTCCCCTCGATCCCCACATGCCCCGTGTGCCCGACATTCTCGGGGCGGAAGGGCTGATGGAGCCGGAGACGCCGCCCGAAGGCGACCCCCGCCCCTTCGATCTCACCCGCGAGCCGGTCTCCTTCCCGGCCGATCGCGATGTCCGGCTGCAGGCGATGGCGCGCGGCGACGAAGGCTTCCTGCTGGGTCTCGGTTACTCCGTGCAGCGCGGCTTCGGCGGCAACCATCCCTTCGTCGGCGAGATCAGGGTCGGCGAGGTATCTGTCGAATTCACCCCCGAGGAACTCGGCTTCGCGGTCGATCTCGGCGAGATCACCCTGACCGAATGCCAGATGGTCAACCAGTTCACCGGCTCGAAAGAGGTCGCTCCCCAGTTCACGCGCGGCTACGGCCTCGCCTTCGGACATGCCGAGCGCAAGGCGATGTCGATGTCGCTGGTCGACCGGGCGCTTAAGTGCCGCGAATTCGGCGAGGCCGCGACCTACCCGGCCCAGCAGGATGAGTTCGTGCTCTACCACTCCGACAATGTCGAGGCGGCCGGTTTCGTCGAGCACCTCAAGCTGCCGCACTATGTCGATTTCCAGGGCGAGCTCGAGCTGATCCGCCGCATCACCCGCGAGCGCGAAGAGCGGCTGGCGCGCGAGAACGAGCTCCTGCAGGAGGCCGCCGAATGACCATCCACCAGACGCTCTCCGCCGACGATACGAAGCCGGCTTACAACTACGCCTATCTCGACGAGCAGACCAAGCGGATGATCCGGCGCGCGCTGCTCAAGGCCGTCGCGATCCCGGGCTACCAGGTGCCGTTCGGCTCGCGCGAGATGCCGCTGGCGCGCGGCTGGGGCACCGGCGGCATCCAGGTCACGGCCGCGATCATCGGCCCCGACGACACGCTGAAGGTGATCGACCAGGGCGCGGACGACACCACCAACGCGGTCTCGATCCGCCGCTTCTTCGAGCGCACGGCGGCTGCGAAGACGACCGAGGCGACGCCCGAAGCCACGATCATCCAGACCCGCCATCGCATTCCCGAAGCGCCGCTGAGCGCCGGCCAGATCATGGTCTACCAGGTGCCGATGCCGGAGCCGCTGCGCAAGCTCGAGCCGCACGAGACTGAGACGCGCAAGATGCACGCCTGGGCCGAATATGGGCTCATGCAGGTCAAGCTCTACGAGAACATCGCCCGCTTCGGCGAGGTGACGACGACCTATGACTACCCGGTCATGGTCAATGGCCGCTATGTCATGGCGCCGTCGCCGATCCCGAAATTCGACAATCCCAAGATGCACATGTCGCCGGCCTTGCAGCTCTTCGGCGCCGGCCGCGAGAAGCGCATCTACGCTCTGCCGCCGCATACCAGCGTCAGGAGCCTCGACTTCGACGACCACCCCTTCCGCATCCAGAGCTGGAGCCAGCCCTGTGGCCTCTGCGGTGCAAACGACTCCTATCTCGACGAAGTCGTCACCGACGACCGGGGCGGACGCATGTTCGTCTGCTCCGACAGCCACCATTGCGAGACCCGTCGCGAGGCCGGCCACCGCGGCGCGATGCTGGGCGACGCGGCCGCGCTCCATCTCGTCGAGGAGAACCAGCCATGACCGTCCATGTCCCCCCGCCCGACGCGGCGCTCGACCCCGCGCCGCTACTCTCCGTCGCAGGCGTTTCCCGCTTCTATGGCGAGCGCATCGGCTGCGCGGACGTCTCCTTCGAGCTCTGGCCCGGTGAGGTGCTCGGCATCGTCGGCGAATCCGGCTCGGGCAAATCGACGCTGTTGCGCTGCCTTGCCGGCATCGACCGGCCCGATGCGGGCGAGGTGCTGTTCAGGGGCGCAGGCTCAGCCCTCGACATCTATTCGGTCGCCGAGCAGGAACGCCGCCGCCTGATGCGCACCGCCTGGGGCATCGTCCACCAGAACCCGCGCGACGGCCTGCGCATGGACGTCTCGGCCGGCGGCAATGTCGGCGAGCGGCTGATGGACCGCGGCGACCGGCATTACGGCCGCATCAGAGAGCGCGCGCTCGACTGGCTCTCCCGCGTCGAGATTTCCCGCGAACGCATCGACGACCGCCCGCGCCAGTTCTCCGGCGGCATGCAGCAGCGCCTGCAGATCGCCCGCGTGCTGGTCTCGGAGCCGAAGCTCGTCTTCATGGACGAGCCGACGGGGGGGCTCGACGTCTCGGTGCAGGCCCGGCTGCTCGACCTGCTGCGCGTGCTGGTCCGCGATCTCGGGCTGGCCGCCATCATCGTCACGCACGACCTCGCCGTAGCGAGGCTGCTCACCGACCGGCTGATGGTGATGAAGGACGGCCATGTTGTCGAGCAGGGCCTGACAGACCAGGTGCTCGACGATCCGCACCACGCCTACACGCAGCTTCTCACCTCGGCGGTGCTGAGTGTGTGAAAGAACCAACATCGGGGCGAGGGACACCGGGAACCCCTCTCCTCACAGGCGAGGGGTGGGCGCGCTTCATCCTGCAGGCGCCCCGTCACACCCGCGTCACTCCGCCGGCACAAGGCACTGACACCATGACCACGATGATTCACGTCGAGAACGTCGCCAAGACCTTCACCCTGCACAATCAGGGCGGCGTCCGGCTGCCCGTCTTCGACGCCGTCAATTTCAGCGTCGCGGCCGGAGAGGCGCTGGTGCTGGCCGGCGCGTCGGGCGCGGGCAAATCGAGCCTGCTGCGCATCCTCTACGGCAATTACCGGCCGACATCCGGCCATATCCATATCACCCATGCTGGCCGCGCCATCGACATCGTCGCGGCCGTGCCACGCACCGTGCTCGACATCCGCCGCCGCACGCTCGGCTTCGTCTCGCAGTTCCTGCGGGTGATCCCGCGCGTCTCGGCGCTCGACATCGTGCGCGATCCGGTACTGGCGCGCGGCCTATCGCCCGAGCAGGCGACCATCCGCGCGCAGGCCATGCTTGCCCGGCTCAACCTGCCCGAACGCCTCTGGAACCTTGCACCCGCAACCTTCTCCGGCGGCGAGCAGCAGCGCGTGAACATCGCCCGCTCCTTCGTCGATCCCTCGCCGATCATGCTGATCGACGAACCCACCGCCTCGCTCGACGCCACCAATCGCGACGTGGTGGTTGAGCTCATCGCCGAGGCACGCCAGAACGGCGCGGCCATCGTCGGAATCTTCCATGACGAGGCCGTGCGCGAAAGGGTCGCGACGCGTTATCTCGACATCACCGATTTCCGGAAGGCCGCCTGATGACGACGATCCTGACCAATGCCCGCCTGATCCTCGAAAACGAGGTCGTCACCGGTACGATCGTCTTCGACGAGGCCGGCATCACCGCCGTCGACCAGGGGCTCTCCTCGGTGCCGGGCGCGCTCGACATCGGCGGCGACTATGTCGCGCCGGGCCTGGTCGAGATGCACACCGACAACATGGAAAAGCACTTCATGCCCCGGCCGAAAGTGTTCTGGCCGAACGGGCTGGCGGCCGCGCTCGTCCATGACGCGCAGATGGCGGCGGCCGGCGTCACCACCGTCTATGACGCGATCTGCGCCGGCACGCCCTTCTCGGCCAAGGACTACCGCAAGGACATTTTCGCCGACGTCATGCTGGCGCTGGCCGAAGGCCGTCGCGAAAACGTCTTCCGCATCGACCACCGCATCCATATGCGCTGCGAGCTGACGAGCCCTGACCTGCTGGCCGATATCGAACCCTATCAGGACGACGAACTGGTCCAGCTCGTTTCGCTGATGGACCACACGCCGGGCCAGCGCCAGTGGCGCAATATCGACCACCTGCGCACCTATGCGCTCGGCAACGGCAAGACGGTCGAGGAGTTCGAGGAGGACGTCACGGTCCGCCAGCAGGAGGGCGCGGCGAACGTCTCGCGCAACTGGTCGGCCGTGGTCGATCTGTTCCGCTCGCGGGGCATCCCGATCGCGACCCATGACGACACAACCCTCGACCATGTCGAGGCCGGCGTTGCGTCGGGCGCCGTCATCTCCGAATTCCCCACGACGGTCGAGGCGGCCGCTGCCGCAAAGGAGCGCGGGCTGGCGACGGTCGCGGGCGCGCCTAACGTCGTGCGAGGCGGCTCGCATTCCGGCGGCGTCTCGGTCTCGGAACTGGCCGAGAAGGGCCTGCTCGACGGCCTCTCCTCGGACTATGTTCCAGCCAGCCTGCTCCAGGCCGTGCTGAAGCTCCATGCCGAGCATGGCATCGCCCTGCCCGAGGCGATGGGCATGGTGACCTGGAAGGTCGCCGACATTCTCGGCCTGACGGATCGCGGCCATCTCAAGGCCGGCCTGCGCGCCGACATCGTGCGCTTCCGGGCGCTGGGCCCGACGCCGGTGATCGCCACCGTCTGGTCGCAAGGGCAGCGCGCGTTTTGAGCGGCCCGTGCTACGCCCTGTATTATGCGCCGGCTGCCGACAGCGCGCTCTGGCGCTTCGGCAGCGCCGTGCTGGGCTATGACGCGATCACCGGCGAGGACATCCCCTTCGCCCTGCCCGATGGCTGCGACGTCTCGGCATGGCCGGGCCTGACGGAAGACCCCCGCCGCTACGGCTTTCACGCCACGCTGAAAGCGCCCTTCACGCTCGCGCCCGGCCGGAGCGAAGCGCAGCTTCGGGCCTTCACCCACAATTACGCCGCAAGCCTTGAGCCCGTGGTGCTGACGGGCCTGAGCGTCTCGGCGCTGGGCTCATTCGTCGCTCTGACGCCGCCCGGAGAAAACCCGGCGCTGCAGCGCTTCGCCTTCGCGCTGGTGCAGGCCTTCGAGCCGTTTCGCGCGGCGCTGGGCGAGGCCGACAGGGCGCGGCGGCTGAAAAGCCCGCTGACGCCGGCCCAGCGCGCTTATCTCGAAGCCTATGGCTATCCCTATGTCGGCGACGCCTTCCGTTTTCACATGACGCTGACGGGCTCGCTGCCGCAGGAGATGGTCGCCCCGGTCAGGCTGGCGCTGGCGCAGGCTTATGCGCAGGCGGTGCCCGGCGGCCCGGTCGCGATCGACCGGATCGCGCTGTTCCGGCAGGAGACGCGCGAGAGCCGCTTCCGCCTGCTCGATTCCGTCAGCCTGAGTTGAGCGCGCGATGCGGGAGGAGCGCCGCGATCGCCCGGGTCAGCTCATCCGCCCCCTCGGCCACCGTACGGTCGTTGCAGATCGTCACCAGTTCTGCGGTCTTCGTCCGCAATGGCGCTTCCCGGGCCAGTCGCGCGGCAATGTCGGCCTCGCTCTCGCGCCCGCGCAGGCTGAGGCGCTTCGCCAGCACATCGCGCGGCGCGGTGATGTTGATCACGACGACGCGCGCGCCCAAACCCTCGGCCTGCGCGATCACGCCCCGCGAGACATTGGCGATCACGACTTCGCCTCGTCCGACGCCCGCCAATGCGGCCGCCGGGATGCCGTAGCTCAGCCCGTGCGCCTGCCAGTGCAGCGCGATCTCGCCGCGTGCGACGGCCGCCTCGAATTCCGCCGGCGAGCAACTGTCATGATCTTCCGCGCCGATCATCGCCGGACGCGTGATCAGCCGGCGCGCGAAACGGCATTCCGCGAGCCGCGCGCGCGCGGCGTCCATCAGCGTGTCCTTGCCGGCCCCCGACGGGCCGACGACGAGCACGAGCGCGCCGGTCCGCGCATCTGAAACGGTTGACGACACAGGAGAAGCTGACGCCATGGCGGGCAAGACACTCGGACCTGAACCTTTGATCGACCCGACCGCGCAGGTGCGGCAGGCGACGCTGGGACGCTATACCGAAATCGGCGCGCGCACCGCCTTCGTCGAGTCGTCGATGGACGACTACTCCTATGTCGTGAACGATTCCAATGTCATCTACACGACGATCGGCAAGTTCTGCTCGATCGCTGCGATGACCCGGATCAACCCCGGCAACCACCCAATGCAGCGGGCGAGCCAGTCGCATTTCACCTATCGCGCAAGCGCCTATTTCGAGGACGCGCAGGATGACGCGGCGTTCTTCGACTGGCGGCGCTCGACGCCGGTGACGATCGGCCACGACGTCTGGATTGGCCATGGCGCGATCATCCTGCCGGGCCGGAGCATCGGCACGGGCGCGGTCGTCGCCGGCGGCGCGGTCGTCACCAAGGACGTCGCGCCCTATGCCATCGTGGCAGGAAATCCGGCGCGGCCGATCCGCGACCGCTTCCCAGGGCCGATCGCCGAGCGCCTGCTGCGGCTCGGCTGGTGGGACTGGGATCATGCCCGCCTGCGTGGCGCGCTGGACGATTTCCGCGCGCTGGGTGTCGAGGCCTTCCTCGAAAAGCACGGCGGCTGAGGCCGCCGGCCTTCACCAGCGGTTGTCGAAGCGGCGGCGCGGCGGCGGATCGTCGAAATCCTCGTCCTCGTCCTGATAGCGACGCCGGCGATCCTCGTAGCGCCGCCCGTCGCCGCCACGGTCGAGACGGCGGTCGTCATAGCCGCCGCGATCGCGGCGCTCGCCATAGGCGTCGCGTCCGCGCCCATCGTCGCGGCGGTCGCGGCGCTCGTCGCGGAACTCCTGACGCTGCTCCTGGCGCGGCGCTTGCTGCGGCGGCGCAGCGGCGCGGGGTGGAGCCTGAGGCGGCGGCGCGGCGCGCGGGGCTGAAGCCGGAGGGGCACCACCACCGCCGCGGCAGACCAGCGTGCCGTTGACGTTGGCGATGTCGCCCGCGCAGCCGCGCGGATCGATGCGCGCGGCGCGCAGCGTGCCGGCCGCGTCGGGACAGGCGGCGACGATCTGGTCGCCATCCATATCCCAGCCGGAGCAACTCTGCTGATAGCTTCCGGCCCGCTGCGCAAGGACCGGCCCGGCGCACAGCGTCAGGCCGAGAAGAATGGCGGGAACGAGAAGTTTCGATGTCACGACGGCTCTCCCTCGGACTGCGACGCATCGCATCGCATTGAGACAAGGCTTAACTGCGGCAGCCTGAACGCAGTGTGACCGCTCCCCGCCCGCTCACACGGCCGGATCTCCGCTCAGACGCCAGACCGCGCTGCGCTTGATCTCGGCATCTTCGAGCGAGCGCGTCACCGGCACCTGATAGCTGGCGATCTCGGTCAGCGCCGCGCGCGGCAGGTAGCTGCGTCCCGGATCGCCGATCAGCACGAGCGCGCCGCGCCGGGCAAGGCCTGCGAGCCAGACGACCACGCGTTCCGCCATCGCCTTTTCGTAGCAGACGTCGCCGGCGCAGATCACCTCCCAGTCCTCGTCGCGGCCGACCAGATCCTCCAGCCGGGTCGTCAGCGCAACCGCATTCGCCTCCGCGTTGAGCGCCATCGCATCCGCCGCGAAAGCGTCGATGTCGCAAGCCTCGACACGCGCCGCGCCGGCTTTGGCGGCCGCAATCGCGACCAGCCCGGAACCGCTGGCGACATCGAGCACGCGTCGCCCGGCGACGGTCTCCGGATGGTCGAGCAGAAAGCGCGCCAAGGCCTGCCCGCCTGCCCAGGCAAACGCCCAGAACGGCGGCGGCAGGCCGATCACGGCGAGTTCGTCCTCGGTCTTCTGCCAGAGCTCAGTAGCCTCCTGGGCGACATGCAGCGAAATCTCGGGCGCATGCGGAACAGGCAGCAAGGCCGTATGCGCCAGAATGAACTTCCGTCGGTCGAGCGCCACGCCCGCGCCGCTCACGCGAGGCTGTCCGTCGTCGGTGCCGCGAGCAGACCGCGATAGAGCGCTTTGACCCTGTCCATCACGTCGCGTTCGGTATGCCCGTCGAGCAGCCGCAGCCTGGCGCTTGCGCCCATGCGGTCGACCAGCGAAGGCGCGCCCGCCATGACGATGAGCGCCTTGGCGAGCGCGGCTGCATTCTCGGCGGGAACCACTATGCCGTCCACCCCGTCGCGCACGAAGCTGCGGCAGCCGGGGACATCCGTGGTCAGGATGGCGCGCCCGCAGGCGGCGGCCTCCAGCAGGCTGCGCGGCAGCCCTTCCCCGCCGCGCGATGGCAGGCAGCAGAGATGATGCCTGCGCCAGACGCCCTCGATGTCGCGCGTCGGCCCGGCCCACGTCACGCCCGGCCGCGCCGCCCATTCCTTCAACGTCGCCTCGGGGATCGCCTTGGGATTGGACGGGTCGGGCGCACCATGGATGGTGAGTTCCACCCGCGCGCCCTCGGCCCGCGCCAGCCTGACGGCCTCGACCGCGAGATCGACGCCCTTCGACCAGAGCATGCGCGCCACCAGCGCGACCCGGAGCGGCGGGAACAGCGGCATCGGCTCAGGCATCAGGATCAGCGGATCGACGCCGGCCCCGCCGACCAGCGCGACCTTGGCGATGTCGGCCGGGTCCAGACCCAGCGCGACCGGATCGTCGGGATTCTCGAACAGGAAGCGCACCTTCGGCCCGTCGATCGCCTCGCGCAGCCAGAGCGAGACGCCAAACCGGGCGAGCGCCGCAATGAGGCCCCTGCGCGCGCCGAGAAAGCCCAGTCCCGTTAGTGCGTAGACCCGCCGCTCGACGCCGGCGAGCTTGCCGACGAGCCCTGCCAGCGCGATCGGCTTGAGCGCGATGCAATGCAGGATCTCGGGCTTCTCCTGCGCGATCAGCCGCCGCAGCGCCATGATCTGCCGCACCAGCCCGGCCGGCGACAGGCTGCGGCGTTCCGCCTCCAGCGCGACGAGCCGCGCGCCTGTCGCCTCGATGATCCGCCGGTGCTGGCGCTCGCGCGCGATCACCACGACCTCGAGATCGAGTTCGCGCGCCGCCCGCGCCATGGGCAGGAAATGCGAGGCGAAGAACCAGTCTTCTGTGGCGACGAAGAGGAGCTTTGGACGGCGCGGCATGCCGCGACATCAGGAGCATGGGACCGCGAAGGTCAAGGGCCTGCGCGAGCCGTCAGGGCCGTGCAGCGGTAACCGGCACAGCCTTTGCGAGCGCTGCCGGCGCATCGACGCGGCCTGCCCCGAACACCGGATCGCGCCCACGCGCGCCGAGATCGACCGCGCTGTCCATCAGCAGCTTGCGTACGCCGTCGAGATCGAGGTCAGGCCGCTTCTCCAGGATCAGGGCGGCTAACCCCGAGACATGGGCCGCCGCAATCGAGGTTCCAGACGAGAAGGCGTAGCGCCCCTGCGGCTCGGCTGCGAGCACATCGACGCCAGGCGCGGCCACGGTGACGTAAGCCCCGCGATTGGCCCCCGCGAAGGGCTTGTCGTCGGCGTCGGTCGCCGTCACGGCAATGACGTTGGCGTCGGCGCCGGGATAGAGCGGCGCGGCTTTGGCCCCGCCATTGCCGGCCGCCGCGATGCTGACGATGCCCTTGGCTTTGGCGCCGGCGAGCGTGCGCGAGAGCAGACGGTCCTGCGGGCCGGCGAAACTCAGATTGACAACGCGCGCGCCCTCGCTTGCCGCCCAGTCGAAGGCGGCGAGGATATGGAACGTCGTGCCGCTGGCCGAGGCCGGCCCGGCCGTGCCGGAGAAGGCCCGCGCCGCCAGCAGGCGCGCGGCGGGGGCGACGCCCTGCAGTTGCGCCTGCGCCGAAATCGCCGCCGCCATGGCCGTGCCATGGGCATGCGGGGCGGGCTCCTGCCCGAGCGCGTCGAAGCTGCCGGCGATGATCCCCTGCAGTTCAGGGTGCGCGCCATCCATGCCGGAATCGATCACCGCGACGCGAACGCGTTCACCTCTGGCGAGCCGGTGCGCATCGTCCAGCCGGAGCTTGTCGACGATGTATTGCGGCTGGCGGATGCGCAGGGCGGATGGCGCAGGCTGCGTCGCGGGAGCCGACGCGACCGGCGTCTGCGCGTCGCCGGCTGCCGGCTTGGGCGCATCCTGCTGCAGCGCATAGACGTAGTTCGGCTGGGCGCTGGCGACTCTCGCATCGCCCGCCATCTGCGCCAGCACCGTGCGGGCGCTACGGCCGTCGTTCAGCCGCGCCCGGATGATGGTGACGCCGGCGAGCTCGAAGCGCCGGCTCGTGATCAGGGTGGCGCGGTGGCGGGCCAGCACGGCGTCGAGCTGCGCGTTGGGCGCAAGCTCGAACAGGATCTCCTCGCTGACCAGCCTCGTCTCGGCCAGCGCCGGCACGACGACGTTCGGCTGGCGCGGTGCGGGCCGCGCTGTCTGGGCCGGCGGCGGCGCGCGCCGCGGCGGAGCCGCCTGCTGAACTGGCGGACGCCGTGGCCGTCGCGGCGCGACCTCCTCGACGTCATAATCTTCGACGATGACCGGGCGGCGCACACGGCGCGGCGGCGGAAGGGGCTCGTAGGGGTCGTAGACCGGCCGCCGCACCGCCTGGTCGAGGATGATGCCGCCGATAATGCCGGCCCCGATGCCGACGGCCGGACCGCCCCAGCCGCCGCCCGGACGACGATCCGGCCGCCCGGGCCGTTCGCCGGGAAAGGGCCGGCCCGGCGTCCGCGACAGACTCTCGCGTTGCCTGATCTGCGGCTCGCGGAACGAGGGTTGCCGGCCTGCGCCTTGGGACGCCCGCGATTGGGCAGGATTGTAGACAGGATATTCGCGGCTGTCGCCGCCGCCCCCGCCCTCGCCGGCCAGAGCGGCACAGCCCGTCAGGAGGATGGCGGCCCCGGTCAGCAGCGAAGCGCGAACGGGACGAAGGATTGCGGCAAGGCCCGATGGCAGCAGCGACATGGCGTTTCGCCTCCGCGAGAGATCACATTACGACGGCGCGCATGTTCAGGCGAGCGGGCAATCGCTCACGGTGCGGGCGCGACGAAGCTGACGATGCCGGCCTCGGCCTTCATGCGCGCGGCGATGGCATCGACCTGAGCGGTCGAGAGCTTGGCGTCGCCGACACGCACCTTGAAGAAGCCGTTGGCGCGCGGTCCATCGACCACGGACGCCTCATAGCGCCGGAAGAAGGCGGCGATCTCGGAGGCCTTGGCCTCAGGCGCGAAACTCAGCAGCACATAGCGCTCGGACGCCTGCGTCGGCGCTGACGCCGTCTCGAATGCGCCGCCCCCGCCGCGCACGGCAAGCCCCGTCAGAACCGCGCCCTGGACGACCATGATCGCCAGCGCTGCAGCCCCGGCGCAAGCCAGCCGGCGCGGCGGCTGGGCGGCGAGCCACCGGCCCAACCACGCAATCATGCCGCCTTTCGCGCGGGCCATCAGCGGTGCCTGCCGGGGCTCGGCCTCGATGCCGGCCATCAGCCTGTCGAGCGCACGCGGCGACGGCGCGCCGAGGCTCTCGTTCAGCAGGGCCGTCTCGGCCATGTCCTCGCGGATGATCTCCAGCCGAAGCCCGAGTTCCGGATCGGCGGCGAGCGCCTGTTCGATCCGCGCCTTGTCGGCCGACGAAATCCGGCCATTGGCGTAAAACGGCAGCAGTTCTTCCAGTTCCGCCCGCCTGGGGTCGGTCGCGATGGCGTCAGTCATGACAGACCTCCCTTCGGGATCGGTTGAACGGTGGACAGGACCGGCATCTCAGGGCCAGCCCCGGTCGATTCCGGCTGCCTTGAGGATCTCGCCGAGCTTCTTGCGGGCATGGAAAAGCCGCGTCTTGACGGTGTTCTCAGGGATGCCGACGATCCGCGCCACCTCTTCGACAGAGGTCTCGTGGTAGTAGACGAGGTCGATGACCTCGCGATGCTCGGCTGAAAGCCGCTCCAGGCAGGCCCTGAGCGCGAGACCCTTGTCCTGTTTCTGCAGCACGATTTCCGGATCGTCGGCCTCGTCCGGGATGCTTTCGGCGTAATCCTCGTCGAGCCCGGCCTCGCGCCGCTTGCGCAGCAGCGACCAGGCCTTGTTGCGCGCGATGGCGAGCAGCCAGGTCGCGACCGAGGCGCGCGCCTCGAAGCGGTCGGCCTGCCGCCACAGATCCATGAAGACGTCACTGATCACATCCTCCGCGAGCGTCTCGTCGCGGACGAGCCGCAGCACGAAACGGTAGACCCGCACCTGATGCCGCGAGAACAGCACCTTCATCGCGAGCCGATCGCCGGAGGCGATGCGCTTGACGAGATCGTCGTCGGATTCCGTATGCATCGCGCTCGAGGCCCGGCATAGCGGCTCGCATGGGTTGGTCGCTGCGAGCGCGGCTAAGGTTCAATCGCGCCAAAGATTAATCGCTGGCGCGCGTTGCGCCAGCGATTTGAGCGGGCCAGACGAGACCGGGAGGCCTCAGCCGTAGAGATATTTCGGCAGCCAGAGCGCGATGCCGGGGAAGGTGTAGACCAGGATCAGCGCGACGAAGACGATCCAGAGGAAGGGCATCACGCCGGAGAAGATCTGGTTGATAGTGACGTGCGGCGGCGCGATGCCCTTCAGGTAGAACGGCGCCATCGCCACCGGCGGAGACAGGAACGAGGTCTGGATGTTCAGCGCGATCAGAATGCCGAAGAACAGCGGGTCGATCTTGAAGAACTCCAGCAGCGGCAGGAAAATCGGCACGAAAATCACGATGATCTCGGTCCATTCCAGCGGCCAGCCGAGGATGAAGATGATGATCTGCGCCACGATCAGGAACATGGTCGGCGACAGGTTCATCGCCGTGACGAGGTTCTTGATCGGCTCGTGACCGCCCAGCAGGGCGAAGATCGACGAGAAGATGAACGAACCGACGAAGAGCCAGCACACCATCGCCGAGGTCCGCGCCGTCAGGATCACCGACTCCTTGACCTTGGTGAAAGTGAGCGAGCGATAGGCCGCCGCCAGGATCAGGCTGCCGAGCGAGCCGACGGCGGCAGCCTCCGTCGGCGTGGCGAAGCCGAAGAAGATCGCGCCCAGCACCGACATGATCAGGATGGTTAGAGGGAAGAAGCTCTTGGCCAGCGCCCAAAGCACGGTCGACCACGGGACGTCGGTCTGCTCTTTGGGCAATTTGGGCGCCAGCGCCGGGTTCAGCCAGCAGCGGATGATGACGTAGCCCATATAGAGGCTCGCCAGCAGCAGCCCGGGAAACAGTGCGCCGGCATAGAGCTTCGGCACCGAGACGCCCGCCGTCGCGCCATAGAGGATCAGCATCACGCTGGGCGGGATCAGGATGCCCAGGCAGCCGCCGGCACAGACGACGCCGGCCGAGAGCTTGACGTCGTAGCCTGCCCGCAGCATCGCGGGAAAGGCGAGCAGGCCCATCAGCGTCACGACCGCGCCGACGATGCCGGTCGCAGTCGCGAAGATCGCGCAGGTCGCGAGCGTCGCGACCGCGAGCGAACCGGGGATGTTTCCGAGCGCGAGCTGCAGCGAGTGGAACAGTTTGTCGAGAATGTTTGCCCGCTCGATGATGTAGCCCATGAAGATGAACAGCGGGATCGAGACCAGCACGTCATTGGCCATGACCGAGTAGGTGCGCTGCACCACCAGCGCGAACACCGTGTCGCCCATCGCGTAGAAGCCGAAGCCGACCCCCAGGGCCATCAGGGTGAAGGCGATCGGAAAGCCGAGCATGATGAAGAAGATGAACAGGACGAGCATGACCACGCCCAGTTCCGGATTTCCCATGCCGAACATCAGATCGCGTTTCCTGCGGTGGGCGCGCCCTGCGCGGCGGCGGCCTGTTCGAGAATAAGCTTCTCGGTTTCCTCGACGTCGTGGAGGCGCGCCGGCCAGTCGCCGGTGCGGATGCAGATGACGCAGCGCGCCACCTCCGCCAGCCCCTGCACCGTCATCAGCACGCCGGCGATCGGGATCAGCGACTTGAAATGGTAGAGCGGCGGCCCGTTCGGCGAATTGGAGGAGTGCTCCTTGATCAGCCAGGAGAAGGCCGCGAATTTGTAGCCGGCCCAGGCGAGCGCGATGATGCCGGGAAAGAAGAACAGGATATAGAGCACGAGATCGAGCTTGGCCTGCGTCACCGGCGACCACTGCCGATAGAGGAAATCGCCCCGCACATGCGCGTTGCGGGCCAGCGCATAGGGCCCCGCCAGCATGAACAGCGTGCCGTAGAGGATATAGCTGACGTCGAAGGCCCACTCGGTCGGCGCCCGCAGCGCATAGCGCGCGAACACCTCGTAGCTGATCGCGAAGGTCAGGATCAGGATCGCCCAGCCGGCGAACTTGCCGATGGCGGTGTTGAACTTGTCTATCGCCAGAATGAACTTCATCGCCGTTCCTGGATTCCGCCGGACGTCGTCTGCGTCGCGACAAACGCCCGCCATCCTGTCGGGATGGCGGGCGTTGCAAGAGTGGAAACGCCTGCGTTCACGCCTTGAAAAAGTGCGTGTAGGCCAGTTCGCGCGAGGGCGTGTTGACGCGCTCATAAGCGACGGAGCGCTGGACCCAGGCCTTCTGCGAATCGACCACCTTCTTGAAGAACGGATCGGCCCCCAGCTTCTCGATCACCTTGTCCCAGGCGGCGAGCTGCGCCTTCAGGATCGCTTCTGGCGTCTGGATGACATTAACGCCCTTCCCGCGCAGCACCTCGAGATCCTTGGAATAGCGGTCGAGCGCCTTCCAGTTCATGTCCGAGGACGCGGATTCGGCCGAGTATTTGACGATCGCCTTCAGCTCCGGCGAAAGCGCATCGAACTTGGCCTTGTTGAACAGGATCTCGAAGCTCTCGGCCGCCTGATGGTAGCTCTGCAGCATAAAGAACTTGGCGACATCCTGGAAGCCGAGCAGAGAATCCGAGGACGGGTTGTTGAACTCGGCCCCGTCGATGACGCCGCGCTCCAGCGCCGGGACGATCTCGCCGCCGGCGAGGATCGTCACCGCCGCACCCATCTCGCGCATCAGGTCGGCCGCGAGACCGACGGTGCGGTATTTCAGACCCTTGAAGTCGTCGGCGGTCTTGAGTTCCTTCTTGAACCAGCCGAGCGGCTGGCATGGCATCGGCCCGGTCAGGATGCCGACGAGATTGAGCTTGAGCTGGTTCTGGACGAGGTCGTTGTAGAGTTCGTAGCCGCCGCCATAGTTCATCCAGGCGAGGAAGGAATGGGCGTCCCAGCCCAACGCCGGCGGGGTGCCGAAAAGCGAGAACGCCTTGTTCTTGCCGTACCAGTAGGCCGAGACGCCGTGCCCGGCGTCGAGGATGCCGGCATGGACAGCATCCTGCATCTGGAAGGCCGGCACGACCGCGCCGGCGGCGAGGACGTCGAGCTTCAGGCGGCCGCCCGACATGTCGTTGACGCGCTTGGCGAAGTCGCCTGCGAACTCGTGGAAGATATCCTTGGTGGGCCAGGTCGATTGATATTTCCAGGTCACCGTCTGGGCCCGGCTGACCTGCGGCATCGCGATGGCGCCGGCGCCGGCGAGGCCGGCGACCTTGAGGAAGTTGCGGCGGCTCGCACGTGGTTTGACAGTCTCCGACATCGTGTCTTCTCCCCTGCTGCTCTGTCCTTGTAGGCTGGACGAGTCATTGAAGCGGCTTTGCGCCGCGATGGTGCAGAGTTTATCGCTTCTCTTCGCAACGCAAGAGTGCGACTTAAGACTAAAGTCTATCCGACACAGCGTTCGACGCCGCCGACGCGGCATGAAACGTCGAACGGCATTCGACTGCCCGCTCGGAAACTCTTCGCAGCGCAACATGAAAATCGCCTGACAGTTGCGACGACAACCATAAAATCGGGGCTCATCCTGACCCCAATGGGACTGCGGCGCGCCGTTTAGCTGCACTGCAGCACGAAATCGGTCGCGGCATCGTGAGATCGCGCAAGCAGCCGGATCAACTCTGTTGCGTTATCGGAAACAGTGACGAGGAGTCGCACCATGCTGTCGAGACGCAATCTCTTGTCCGGCGCCGCCGCGATCGGCGCGGTGAGCACTGCCGGCTTTATCCTCGCAGGTCGAAACGACGGCGCGAATGCCGCCGTGGACGGGGTCTTCGAGGTCGCCCGCACCGACGCCGAGTGGAAAACGCTGCTGACGCCGGCGCAATACGAGGTGCTTCGCCGGGAGGGCACCGAGCGCGCCTTTACCAGCCCGCTCGACAGGGAGAAGCGCGCCGGCGTCTTCCGATGCGCCGGCTGCGACCTTCCGGTCTATGCCTCGTCGGCGAAATTCGACAGCGGCACGGGCTGGCCGAGTTTCTGGGAGGCGCTGCCCAACGCCGTCGGCACGAAGACCGACCGCAAGTTCCTGATGACGCGGACGGAAGTGCATTGCCGCCGTTGCGGCGGCCATCTCGGCCATGTCTTCGACGATGGCCCGGCCCCGACCGGCAAACGACACTGCATCAACGGCGCGGCGCTGACATTCGTCGCTACCTGACGAGAACCGTCGAGGCCGTATTCGACGCGTGCGTCAGACGGCTTCGCGCTTGGCCGCTTTGGCTGCGGCCTTCAGCGCCTTGTCGGCGCTCTTGATCGCCCGTTCCGCGCTTCTGGCGGCCTTGTCGGTCGCGGTCTTGGTCTTGGCGGCCTTTGCCGCGGCCTTGGCTTCGACGATCTCGGCCTTCGCCGCGGCCTGTTCGGCGGCGACAATCGCAGCCGTCTCGGCCTCGACGGCTTCTTTGGCGAGGCGCAACGCGCGCAGTCGCTCGGTCTTCTGCAGCACGGCATCGCGCGCGGCGCGCTCGGCCTCCATCGCGCGCGAAGCCTCCTGCTTGCGGGCGTCGGCCTTGTCGAAAGCGGCTTGGGCGCGACGCTTGATCTCGTCGGCCGACAATCCTCGCGTGGCCATGCGGCTCGCTCCGGTCTCGGGCGGGAGCGGGATTCGCGCTTCGGGCCGTCGGCCCGGAGCGATCGCGCTCCTCTCAGGCAAGTTTAGCTTCGACCGGACACAGTCCGGATGGTCTGCGCGGTCGAAGGTCTTGCCGGCCCGACGAGGAAGCGACGAACCGGATCGAAAGGCTGCGCCGGTCAGGCGGCAGCCGGCGCCCAGACTCAGCGACGACCTTTGCCGGCGGCGCGCATCTGGGCGTATTGCACGGCCTCGAGCAGCACCTTGCGCGGGCGCTCGGCGTCGCGCCTGGCCTGCTCGGCCTTGCGCTCGACCTCGCGGGCGATCTCGGCCAGACGCTCCTCCTCGGCGAGGCGGGCGCGCTCGATCTCGGCGAGACGCTCTTCTTCGGCACGGATGGCGGCCTTCTCGGCCTCGCGGGCGGCGCGGGCGGCGGCGACGGCCTCACGTTCCGCGCGGCGCTGCTGCATGATCGGGTCGTCCGGTCCCGGCCTCGCCTTGAAGCGCTCGAGAAGCGCCTTCTTGGCGGCTGCGGAGTTGGACTGGCGATCAGTAAAGCTGCGGTCGTTCGGGTTCTTCAAGGTCGGCCTTCTTCGGGTTCAGACGGGCGAAAGGTCAGCCCGCGAGCGGGCAATAATCCAATTCGCGCCGGATTGGTATCGAAATCAACGCGCGGGGGCTGGGCTTCCAGCGCGGACCGGCTTCGGCTTGACCTTCGGCGCGGCGATCAGGCCCTCGCGCTGCATCTGCTTGCGGGCGACCTTGCGGGCGCGGCGGATGGCGTCGGCCTTCTCGCGGACGCGCTTCTCGGAAGGCTTCTCATAAGCCGAGCGGCGCTTCATCTCGCGGAACACGCCTTCGCGCTGCATCTTCTTCTTCAGGACCCGGAGGGCCTGGTCGACATTGTTGTCGCGGACGAGAACCTGCATGGCGTTTTGTCTCCTGCGTTTGGAATGACGGAAAAAGGGCCGGGCTTTGAACCCCGACCCCTCATCGTGCCGCGTCGTCGTCAGATCTGGTGGCTCGGGCGCCGGTACATCCGCGGTCGCCTTAACCGATTCCGAGACCAGGCCAACGCGGCCCTTGGGCTCACTCGGCGCGAAGCTGGTCGGCCGACATCTTGCCCGAGCGCTTGTCCTGAACCATCTCGTAGGAGATCTTCTGACCCTCGCGGAGATCGCGCATTCCGGCCCGCTCGACGGCGCTGATGTGGACGAACACGTCCTGCCCGCCATCATCCGGCTGAATGAAGCCGAAACCCTTGGTGGAATTGAACCATTTGACTGTGCCAGCGGCCATGACGAACCTCTTTCGCTTGTAGTGTGACGGCGCGCGATCGCTCACGCGCAAGGATTTCGATTTTTTGAGCGGTGAAGGTCGTCAGCAGGCGCATTCTCATGCGCGGGGCCACGTCGTTCGGCCTAAATATCGACCATGGTCATATGGGCGCTAGAACCGCGCTTGTCAATGCAACCCGCGGCTGAATCGGCGCGGCGCGCTTCGCCGGCAGGCCGCAACGCTTTACAAGCGCGCGCTTTTCGCCAAAGGCAGGGCTGTCCTTGTCCAGTTCCCAGCGCCATGCCCGTGCAGACCCCCTCGCTCGCCCAGTTCCGCCGCATCGTCGTCAAGGTCGGCTCCAGCCTGCTCGTCGACCGGGCGCGCGGCCGTCTGCGCCAGGCCTGGCTCGCGGCGCTCGCCGAGGACCTCGCCGAACTTCATCAGCGCGGGGCCGATCTCCTCGTCGTCTCCTCGGGCGCGATCGCGCTCGGGCGCACCGTGCTCGGCTTGCCCTCGGGCCCGCTCAGGCTGGAGGAAAGTCAGGCTGCCGCCGCCGTCGGCCAGATTTCGCTCGCCCGGACCTGGGCCGAGGCGCTGGGAGCCCACGGCCTCACCGCCGGCCAGATCCTGCTGACGCTGGCCGACACTGAGGAGCGCCGGCGTTATCTCAATGCCCGCGCCACGCTCGGCCGCCTGCTCGATCTGCGCGCCATTCCGGTGATCAACGAGAACGACACGGTCGCCACCACCGAGATCCGCTATGGCGACAACGACCGGCTCGCCGCCCGCGTCGCGACCATGGCCGGCGCCGACCTGCTGGTGCTGTTCTCCGACATCGACGGGCTTTATACAGCGCCGCCCGCCAGCGACCCCTCGGCCCGGCATCTGCCGATCGTCGAGCGCATCACGCCAGAGATCGACGCGATGGCGGGCGGCGCGGCCTCGGAATTGTCGCGCGGCGGCATGCGCACCAAGATCGAGGCCGGAAAAATCGCGTCCGCCGGCGGCACGCACATGCTGATCGCAGACGGCCGGCCCAAGAACCCGCTCGCCGCGATAAATCAAGGCGCGCGCTGCACCTGGTTCCTCACCGCCTCGACGCCCGCCACGGCGCGAAAGACCTGGATAGCCGGCTCGCTGGAGCCGCGCGGCTCGCTTTACGTCGATGCCGGCGCGGCCCGCGCGCTCGGCGGCGGGGCGAGCCTGCTGCCGGTCGGCGTCAGCCGGATCGAGGGCGATTTCGCACGCGGCGATGCGGTGCTGATCCGCGATGCGACGGGAACCGTGCTCGGTCGGGGCCTCGTCGCCTATGACGCGGCCGAGGCGGCCCTTGTGCTGGGCAAGGCCTCCCGCGACATCGCCGCCGTGCTGGGCTATCCCGGCCGCGCCGAGATGATCCACCGGGACGACATGGCGCTCGGGCTGGGCTAAGGTCGGCGCGGATAGCTGGAACAGGTGTGCGATGACGAGTGAAAGCGCCCTGCGCGTGGTCTCATCAGGGAACGACGGCGTCGACATCGCACCGCTGATGGCCGATCTCGGCCGGCGGGCGCGGGCGGCCGCTCGCTCTGTCGCGCTGGCGCCGACGACGCGGAAGGATGCAGCACTGCTCGCCATGGCCGACGCGCTGCGCGCGAACGCGCAGGCGATCCTCGCCGCCAACGCGCTCGACCTCGCCGACGCCAAAGCCGGCAACCAGACCGCCGCCTTCATCGACCGGCTGATGCTCGACGCGGTCCGGCTCGACGGCGTCGCCGACGCCGTTGCCGAGGTCGCGGCGCTGGCCGACCCCGTCGGGCGCGTCACTGCCGAATGGACGCAACCCAATGGCCTGCGCTTCGAGCGCGTCGCGACGCCGCTCGGCGTCATCGCCGTCATCTTCGAGAGCCGTCCCAATGTGACCGCGGATGCTGGCGCGCTCTGCCTCAAGAGCGGCAACGCCGCGATCCTGCGCGCCGGCTCCGACTCGTTTCGCACGTCGAGCGCCATCGCCGCCGCTCTGCGCGAGGGGCTGGAGGCGGCCGGCCTTCCGGCGGACGCGATCCAGCTCGTCCCGACCCGCGACCGCGACGCCGTCGGCGAAATCCTGAAAGGGCTGTCCGGCTGCGTCGATGTCGTCGTGCCGCGCGGCGGCAAAAGCCTCGTCGCCCGTGTCCAGAGCGATGCGCGCGTCCCGGTCTTCGCCCATCTCGACGGCAACTGCCATGTCTACGTTCATGCGCAGGCCGATCTCGCCATGGCCAGGGCCATCGTGCTCAACGCCAAACTGCGCCGCACCGGCGTCTGCGGCGCGGCCGAAACGCTGCTGGTCGATCAGGCCTGCGCCGCAACCCATCTCGGCCCGCTGGTGATCGACCTGCTCGACGCCGGCTGCGCCGTGCGCGGCGATGCGACGACGCAGGACGTCGATCCCCGCGTGACGCCGGCGACGGAAGCTGACTGGGCGACCGAGTTTCTCGACAGGACCATCGCCGTCAAAGTCGTCGCGGGCCTCGACGAGGCGATCGACCACATCACCCGCTTTGGCTCCAGCCACACCGAGGCGATCGTCACGGCAGTTCAAGCCGCCGCCGCCCGTTTCCTCGCCGAGGTCGATTCCGCCATCGTGCTGCACAACGCCTCGACCCAGTTCGCCGACGGTGGCGAGTTCGGCTTCGGCGCGGAGATCGGCATCGCCACGGGCCGCATGCATGCCCGCGGGCCGGTCGGCGTCGAGCAGCTCTGCTCCTTCAAGTACCGGGTCCATGGCGACGGCCAGATCAGGCCGTGACCGGAACCGACGTCGTGCCCCCCGGTTCCGTCGCGAGCGGCGAGCATTTGCGCCTGCCGCCGCATGCGCCGGGCCTGCGCATCGGCCTGTTCGGCGGCACGTTCAACCCGGCCCATGACGGCCATCGGCTCGCGAGCCTGACGGCGCTGCGCCGCCTACAGCTCGACCGGGTCTGGTGGCTGGTGACGCCCGGCAATCCGCTCAAGGACAATGCCCGCCTGCCCCCGCTCGCTGCGCGGATCGCGGTCGCCCGCGAAATCGCCGACCATGCCCGTATCCAGGCCACCGGAATCGAGGCGAAGCTCCGCACCCGCTACACCGCCGACACGCTGCGCGCGCTGACCCTGCGCTGCCCCGGCGTCCGTTTCGTCTGGATCATGGGCTCCGACAATCTGGCGAGCTTCCACTGCTGGAATGAATGGCGCGCGATCGCCCGGATGATGCCGATCGCGGTGGTCGACCGGCCAGGCTCGACCCACCGCGCCGTCGCCTCGCCCGCCGCCAACTGGCTCTCGCGCTGGCGAATTTCGGAGAACCAGGCTGGCGCGCTGGCAGGCGCGGAGGCTCCCGCCTGGGTCTTTCTGCACGGCAGGCGTTCGGCGCTGTCGTCCACGCAACTGCGCGCGCAGGCCGAATCCGATTGAATTTCGGCCCCGAAGGGCGTAATTTGATCCTGTCGCGCCAGGAGCGCGTCGTGATCGAGAGGATACGGAACTGAACCGTCAAACCCTTGGCGAAGCCGAGCCCGCGCCGCTTCCCCAGGCCGCTATGTCGGACAACCCCTCCGCCGATAGCGTTGCCCTCGCATTGCATGTCCTCGAAGAAATGAAGGCCGAGGACGTCACCGTCATCGATCTGGTCGGCAAGACCTCGCTGGCCGACGCGATGATCATCGCGTCCGGCCGCGTCAACCGCCATGTCGCCTCCATCGCCGATTCGCTGGTCGAGGCGCTGAAGGAGTCCGGCCTGCCCGCCCCCAAGGTCGAGGGTGTTCCGGCCTGCGACTGGGTGCTGATCGACACCGGCGACATCATCGTCCACATCTTCCGCCCGGAAGTGCGCCAATTCTACAATCTGGAAAAGATGTGGGGCGCCGACCGGCCCAATGAGCGGCTCGTCAGCTGATCTGACGGCTCTCCGCTGCATGATGTCATCTGAAAACCGGTCCCAACTTTTCGGCATCATGCTGTCATGCGCCTCGCGCTGATCACCGTGGGCCGTCTCAAGGACGGCCCCGAGCGCGACCTCTGCGAACGCTACCGCGAGCGTGCCGCCGCGCTCGGGCGCGGGCTCGGACTCAGCGGCCCCGACATCATCGAAATTCCGGAAAGCCGCGGCCGCCGTCCCGACGAGCGCAAGCGCGAGGAGGGCCAGGCGATCCTCGCCAAGCTCCAGCCAGGTCTCGTCATCGCACTCGACGAGCGCGGCAGGAGCCAGACCAGCGATGCCTTCGCAGCGAAGATCGCCTCCGCGCGCGACGCAGACACCGCCAATGCCAGCCTCGTCATCGGCGGGGCCGACGGTTTGGCCGAGGACATCCGCGACCGCGCCGACCTCACGCTGGCGTTCGGCGCCTTGACCATCCCCCACCAGATCGTGCGCGCGCTTGCGCTCGAACAGCTCTATCGGGCGATGACGATCATCGCCGGCCACCCCTATCATCGCGCATGACGCTTTTGCGCTCCCTGATTCGTCGAGGCACGCCGCTCCCCCCTCCCCCTGCTTGCGGTGGGGGAGGTCGGGATGGGGGGCCGAGTCCAGGCCGTCATTGCCCGGCTGCGAAGTCGAGCCTCTTTCTGCACGCCCTCCCATCCCTAACCTTTCCCCACCGCAAGCGGGGGGAAGGGGACAGGTTGTGGCTCGCCGGTCTGGCGTTGCTCGCTCTCACGCTTGCCCCCGCCACAGCCCAGACCCCCACCCCCGATCCCGACCAACTCACCCGCGAGGCCCAGACCAAGCAGGCGGAGAAACAGGCGCGCGAGGGCGAGCTGAAGGCGATAGAGGAGCGGCTGTCGAACAATGCGGAGGCGCGCAGGAAGCTCGAGGCCGAGATCGCCGCGATCCGCGCCGACCGCGCCGCGCTGAACGGCTCGCTGCTGGAGACTACACGGCGCGCCCAGGCCGCCGAGCGGCGCGTCAGCGCCATCGAGGAGCGGCTGGCCTTGCTGCAGAGCAGCGAGGCGGCGATCCGGCGCTCGCTGGAGGGCCGGCGCGGCCTGATCGGCGAGGTTCTGGCGGCTCTGCAACGCATCGGCCGGCGCCCGCCGCCCGCCGTGCTGGTGCGGCCCGAAGACATCCTGGAAGCCGTGCGCGCCTCGATGCTGCTCGGCGCTGTGGTTCCCGATCTGCGCCAGGAAATCGAGATCCTCAGCGCCGACCTCGGCGAGCTGGTGCGCCTGCGCGACGGCATCGGCTCGGAACGCAAGGCGATCACCACGGAGCTCGAGCAGCTCGCGACTGAACGCCAGCGCCTCGCCTCGCTGGTCGAGGCCAGGCGCGACCGCGAAGCCAGCGCCGCCAAGGATGCCGACGCCCAGCGCAGCCAGGCCGGTGAGCTTGCCGCGCAGGCGAAATCCATGCGCGATTTCGTCGAACGGATGGAAAAGGAGATCTCGGCGGCGACGCGCGCCGCCGATTCGGCACGTCAGGCGCTCGAGGCCGAGACCCGCGAGCAGCGCCAGCGCATGGCCGCGCTCGCTTTCAAGGATCCTGCCAGACTCGCACCCAAGATCGCCTTTGCCGAGGCGCGGGGCCTGCTGGCGCTGCCGGCCGTCGGATCACAATTGCGTGGTTTTGGCGAAAACGACGGCGTTGGCGGCCAGACGCGCGGAATTTCTGTGAGCACCCGCCCCAATGCCCTGATTTCGGCACCTTCTGACGCTTGGGTGGCTTATGCTGGTCCCTTCCGCTCCTTCGGGCAATTGTTGATCCTGAATGCGGGTGGGGGGTACTATATTCTTTTGGCCGGCATGCAGCGGATCGACGTATCGCTCAATCAGTTCGTTCTCGCCGGAGAACCTGTTGCAGTGATGGGCGAAACGTCGGAAGCTGCGGCATCGATCGTCGGCTCGGGCACCGGGCAGCCGATCCTCTATATCGAATTCCGCAAGGACGGCGTCTCGATCGATCCGACGCCCTGGTGGACGAAACCGCAAAGCGAAAAGGTTCGCGGATGATGCGCAAGGTTTCTCTCGTTCTGGCCGGCGCAATCGCCGGCGCGGGCCTGACGGGCGTGGTTACCCAGACCAGGCTGTTCTCCTCCACCAGCGCGGTCGCGGCTTCGGCCGAGGTCTATCGCAGCCTCAACCTGTTCGGCGACATCTTCGAGAAGATCCGCACCGACTATGTCGAGAAGCCCGATGAACAGAAGCTGATCGAGGCCGCCATCAACGGCATGGTCTCCTCGCTCGACCCTCATTCCGGCTATCTCGACGCCAAGTCCTTCCGCGACATGGACACCGACATGCGTGGCCAGTTCGGCGGCCTCGGCATCGAGGTGACGATGGAGGATGGCGTCCTCAAGGTCGCCAAGCCAATCCGCGACACGCCCGCCTCCAAGGCCGGGATCCTCACCGGTGACCTGATCCGCCAGATCGACGAGACCGAGGTCAAGGGCCTGAGCCTGACCCAGGCCGTCGAGAAGATGCGCGGGCTGATCAACACGCAGGTCAAACTCAAGATCGAGCGTCCCGGCAAGCCCGAGCCGCTGGAATTCACCCTCACCCGCTCGACCATCGTCGTGCCGGCCGTCGAGGAGCGCGTCGAGGCCGACATCGGCTATATCCGCATCGGCACCTTCAGCGAGCAGACCTATGAGGGGCTGCGCAAGGCGATCGACAAGGTCAACACCGAGATCGGCGCCGACAAGGTCAAGGGATACGTCATCGATCTGCGCAACAATCGCGGCGGCCGTCTCGACCAGTCGGTGCTGGTGTCCGACGCCTTCCTCGATCGCGGCAAGATCGTCTCGACGCGCGGCCGCAATGCCGAGGAGACGCAGGTCTTCAACGCCAAGAACGGCGATCTGACCAAGGGCAAGCCCGTCGTCGTGCTGATCAACGGTTCGTCCGCCTCTGCTGCCGAGATCGTCGCCGGCGCGCTGCAGGACCACAAGCGCGCCACCGTGATGGGCACGCGTTCCTTCGGCAAGGGCTCGGTCCAGACCGTGATCCCGCTCGGCGGCAATGGCGGCCTGCGTCTGACCACGGCGCGCTACTACACCCCGGCCGGCACATCGATCCAGGCTAAGGGCATCACGCCCGATGTCGAGGTCATCCAGGACATCCCGGCCGAACTGAAAGACAAGCTCACCGAAAACAAGGGCGAGGCGGCACTGAAGGGCCATCTCAAGGCCGGCGACGGCAAGGACGAGCAGTCCGGCTCGGCCTCCTATGTTCCCGCTGACCCGACTAAGGACACCCAGCTGATCGCGGCGCTGAACCTGCTGCGCGGCGTCAAGAAGGACGCCGCCGCGCCGGCGACGGCCCCGGCACCCGACGCGCCGAAGCCGAACTGAGGCGTCGCCAAGCCGACAAAGTGGACCTCGGCCTTAGCGAAATCGAAAGCCTGGACGGAGAAATCCGCCCGGGCTTTTTTGTTGCCCAAGGCCTCGGGCTCGACGGCGCGCCCACGACGCGACAAGACTAGCGCGCGGGCCGCTGATTCGGGCCCGATTCGTACGCATCGAGGACGGCTGCCCTTGGCCGGAATGCCGCTCACGGAGCTTGACCGCCCGCTTGGTCAGGACCGCCCACCGCAATCCGGCAGGCCCTGGGCCCGCTGGATCGCATGGGGCTGCGCCGGCCTCGTGGGCTTGAGCCTGACGTCACTCCTGCTGGTCGTGGCGATCAGGCGGGATCCGACCGGCGGCGAGCCCACGGCGACAGCTTCGATCGAGAAGCGCCGCGCAGCGCCGCAAACCGCTGCGCTGCCGCCGGCCGCGACCGCGCAGCCCGAGCCACGCACCCAGTCCAGCGCCCGCCAGATGGAGACCGAGGCCGGCGTCACCGTCGTCAGGCCCGGCGGCACCGACGCGCCAGGCTCGATCGTCATCACCATCCCCGACAGCGGCGCGGTCAGGCTCGCGACTTCGCCCGATCCGCGCCTGACCGAGCGCACCCGCCATGGCCTGCTGCCGAAGCTCGGCCCCGACGGCGCGACGCCGGCGCAGGTCTATGCCCGTCCGCTCGGCTCGCAGGCGGTGGCCAAGCCTGCGGGCCGCATCGCCCTGCTCGTTGGCGGCCTCGGCATCAGCCAGAGCGGCACGGCGGACGCGATCACGAAGCTGCCCGGCGTCGTCTCGCTGGCCTTCGCGCCTTATGGAGCCGAGCTCGAGCGCACCGTGCAGCGCGCCCGCACCGAGGGTCACGAGGTCTTTCTGCAGGTGCCGATGGAGCCCTTCGACTATCCCGACAACGACCCCGGCCCTCACACCTTGCTGTCGGGGCCGAAGGCGGCCGAGAACATCGATCGTCTGCAATGGGTGCTCGGCCGCTTCACCGGCTATGTCGGCATCGTCAATTTTCTTGGCGGACGCCTGACCGCCGACGAGGCGGCGCTCTCGCCGGTGCTGCGCGAGATCGCCGGGCGCGGGCTGATGGTCGTCGATGACGGCTCGTCCTCGCGCAGCCTGCTCGCCACCTCGGCAGGCCGGGCGCAGATTCCGGCGCTGAGAGTCGACCGCGTCATCGACGGCGTCGTCCGCGCCGACACCATCGACAGGGAGCTGGCCAGGCTGGAAGCGCTCGCCCGCGAGCAGGGCATCGCGGTGGCCGCCGCCAGCGCGCTCCCGGTCTCGATCGACCGGATCGCGCGCTGGGCCCAGACGCTGGAGGCCAAGGGCATCGCGCTCGTCCCGGTCAGCGCCGCGCGCGGCTTCCGCAATCCCGGCACGACCGGCTCGCTTCGATGATGACGACAGACGCTCCCGAAGGCTATCGCCCCTGCGTCGGGCTGGCCCTGTTCAACCGGGACGGGCTCGTCTTCGTCGGCCGGCGCGCCAACAAGGCGCTGCGCGAGCATGTCGACGCGACCCATCAATGGCAGATGCCGCAGGGCGGCATCGACAAAGGCGAGACGCCGCTCCAGGCCGCCCGCCGCGAATTGCAGGAGGAGACCAATGTCGTCTCCGCCACGCTGATCGCGGAAGCGCCGGGCTGGCTGAGCTACGATCTGCCGGTCGATATCGGCAAAGAAGCCTGGAAGGGCCGCTGGCGCGGCCAGGCCCAGAAATGGTTCGCCTTCCGGCTCGACGAGGGCGCGGAAGGCGAAATCGACATCGAGCATCCCGCCGGGGGCCACAAGGCCGAGTTCGATGCCTGGCGCTGGGAAAAGCTGGCGCTGACGCCGGACCTGATCATTCCCTTCAAGGCCGAGGTCTATCGCGCCGTCGCCACGCTGTTTGCACCTTACGCTATCCCCGCAAAAGGATCCTGACGCGACGAACGCCGCGCGAAACCGCTTTCGCGGAGCGTATTCCAGCGTAGATTCGAGACGTCGCGATTCGTCATGCTGTCGCGTTGCGGTCTTCATCCAGGCGTCATCAAACCCTCATGCGACGAGACGATTCTCCAGCCATGGTTGATTCGGTCCACAGGCTACACGCCGCCGTGCTGGCCGCGCGCTCGCGCGATCCGGCCTTTTCCCGCACTGCCAAGCTGCTCGGCGAAGGCGTGCCGAAAATGGCCAAGAAGCTGGCCGAGGAAGCCGTCGAGGTTGGGCTTGAGGCCGTGCAGGGCGACCGGCCGCGCGTGATCCTCGAAAGCGCCGACCTGATCTATAATCTCGTCGTGCTCTGGAGCGAGATCGGCATTTCGCCCGACGATGTCTGGCGCGAGATCGACCGGCGCGAGCAACTCTACGGCATCGCCGAAAAGCTGCCGAAAATCCGCAATCCGAAACCGGCCCCGATGGCGGCGGAATAGCTCAGGGCTGGCCCGCGATCACGCCCTTGCGCAGCAGGAAGCAGCCATAGGGGCGCGGGTCGCCGATTTGCACCACAGCGAACGCCGCCTTCGCCGCCGCATAGAAGGCGAAGCGCTCCAGCCCCGCCATTGGCGAGACCCGCCCCAGCGCCGCGTCCACCTCGCGCTGGACCTGCGCCTGAACTTCGGGCACGGCCTGGGCGTCGCCGACGACCTGCATCCGCCGGACCGGCGCGGGCTCGAAATCGTCGATCGGCAGCACCGACAGGATCGCGCGCGCCGCCCGGCCCATGGTCAGTCCGGGCAGGCGAACCAGCCGCCCGCTCGCCGTCGCCCGCGCGATTGTCTCGGCGGGGTGATTGGCGTCGACCAGAGCGAGATCGTCGCCATGACCCATCGCCGCGAGGATCCAGAGCAGATCGGCGCAGAGGAGAGGATCAATCCCCTTGAGCATGATTGGTTTTTCCTCAGCCTGTGCGGCCCCGGCGCGACAGGTAGACCCGCCGCGCAGTGCCGCCCATGATGGCGTCGCGTTCATTCGCTCCGAGTGTAGACAGCAGCGCCGCGACCGTCTCGACCCAGCGCCCATAGCTCGCCCGCAACGTCACGACCGGCCAGTCGCTGCCGAAGATCAGCCGCTCCGGCCCGAAGCACGCGAGAAGATGGTCGAAGACGGGCTCGAGCGTCGTGATCGTCCAGTCCGGGCCGGCTTCCGTGACCAGCCCGGAGAGCTTGCAGGCGACGGCCTCGGAACGCGCCAGCGCCGCGATCCCGTCCCGCCAGTGTGCCAGATCGCCGCCGGCGAGGTCGGGCTTGGCGGCATGGTCGATCACTACCGATAGACCGGGGCTGCGCTCCAGCCGGCGCAGCATCGGCGCGATATGGCGCGGCTTCAGCAGCGCATCGAAGACGAGCCCCTGCCCGATCAGCGCGGCGAAGCCCGCATCGAGCCCCGGCCGCGTCAGCCAGTCGTCATCGGCGATGTCGTGCACCATCGGCCGCAGACCGACGAGAAGCGGATCGGCCGCCAACGCGGCGATACGTCCGGCCGTATCGGAGGCCTCGAAATCCACCCAGCCCACGACGCCCGCGACAAAATCAGTCCGCGCGGCGAGACCGAGCAAATAGCGCGTTTCGGCCTCCGTCGGCGCAGCCTGCACCAGGATCGTGCGGTCGATGGCATGCGCGGCCAGCAGGGGCCTGAGATCGTCGGGTCCGAAATCGCGATAGATTTCGCCGAGCGCCGGCGTCAGCCAGCCATAGTCGCCGCGCGACAGACTCCAAAAATGCTGATGGGCGTCGATCCGCATCGCCTCAGCCCGGCACAGGCACGTCGGGCGCGAGCAGGCCCTCGGATCTAAGGTCGGCCCAGAGCCCGGCGGGAACCGGCGCGGCCATGTCCGCGATCTGGTCCGCGACTTCGCCCGGCGACACCGCGCCCATGACGAGGCTCGCAACTGCCGGATGCCCGAGCGGGAACTGGAGCGCGGCCCGCCTTAGCGACACGCCATGACGGGTGCAGACGGCCTCGATCGCGGCGACCTTCGCCATGACCCCGGGCGGCGCCGGCCTGTAGTTGTATTTCGCGCCCGGAACCGGTCCCGTCGCGAGGATGCCGGAATTGAACACCCCACCGAGCATCACGCCGATACCCTTCTCCAGCGCCAGCGGCATGAAGGCGGCGAGCGCCGGCTGCTCCAGCAGCGAATAGCGCCCCGCCATCAGCATTGTGTCAAAATCCCCGGCGCGGGCGAACCGCTCGCACATCGCCGCCTCGTTGACGCCGACGCCGATCGCCTTGACGGCGCCGGCCGCACGCAGCCGCTCCAGCGCGCGGTAGGCCCCCTCCATCGCCTCCGCGAAGCGGGCCTCGATCGCGTCCGCCCCATGCGTCCAGACATCGACGTCGTGGATCAGCGCGATGTCGATCGCATCGACGCCGAGCCTGAGCGCCGACTGTTCCAGCGAACGCATCGCGCCGTCATGGGAATAGTCGAAGCGTAAGGCGTGCGGCAGACCGCCGAGATAGCCCGAGCCATCGCCACGCCCCGCGAAGGGCTCCGTCACGCGCCCGACCTTGGTCGAGACCACGACGCCGCGCGCGGACGAGCGCCTCAGCGCCGAACCGACGCGGTGCTCGGACAGGCCATGGCCATAGAGCGGCGATGTGTCGATCAGCCTGACGCCACCGGCCAATGCCGCCTCGACTGTTGCGACGGCAGCCGCCTCGTCGAGCTTCGCATAGAGATCGCCGAGCGGCGCCGCGCCGAAGCCGAGCACCGTCACGGACAGGCTGGCGCGGCCGAGCCGGCGTGTCGGGATCGGGGCGGCCTCTGGCATGTCGCGTGAGCCTTCCATGACGGAGACCGACTATGTGCACGGCGACATGTCAGCTTGCAACCAAGATCGGATCACGATAGTACTGCGATATCGGACTGACATGTCAGCAGATGCATTCGAAAGATCACGCGCATGGCGATAGACTCCAACCGCTTCGGCCTTTCCTGCGCCATCACCACGCCGATGCGCGAGGGCGGCGCCATCGACCTGCCGCGTCTCGTCCACCATGCCCGTCATGTGCTGGCGCAGGGCTGCGACTCGGTCACGCTCTTCGGTACGACCGGCGAGGGCGCGGCGCTCGGCCTACCGGCCCGCACCGCCATGATGGGCGCGCTCATCGGCGCGGGGCTCGATCCGTCGCGGCAGGTCTACGCCGGCATCGCCGCCGCCTCGCTGCATGAAGCGATCGACCAGGCGCGGATCGCGCTCGACGCGGGGGCCAAAGGCCTGCTGGTCGCCCCGCCCTTCTATTTCAAGGGCGTCAGCGATGACGGGCTCCATGCCTGGTTCGCGCAGTTCATCGAGAAGCTCGGCGCGTCGGCGCGCAACATCATCCTCTACCACATCCCCTCGGTCACGGCGGTGAACATCAACGTTGGGCTGGTGCAGCGGCTGAAGACAGCCTTTCCGGGGCTGATTGCGGGCGTGAAGGATTCCTCGGGCGACTATGCCAGCACCGAAGCCTTCCTGAAGGCCCATGGCGAGCTCGCCATCCTCGTCGGCGACGAGCGCCTGCTCGGGCGCGCGGTGCGGGCGGGCGCTCAGGGCACGATCTGCGGCGTCGCCAACCTTGTGCCTCATCTTCTGCGCCCGATCGTTTACGAGGGGACCGACGACCCGACCGTGAATGCGCTGGTCGATGAAATCTGCAGCCATCCCGTGCTGCCGGCGGTCAAGGCGCTGGTCGGCCATCTCCATGGCGATCCGGGCTATCGGGCGATGCGCCCGCCGCTGGAGGCGCTGGACGAGGCGCGCGCCCGGCGCCTCTTCGCCGCCTTCGACGTCATCACCCGCGCCAAAGCCGCCTGAGGAGAGAGCGTGGACCAGCCGGAGCCCGCGCGCGACGCCGAGCCGCTGAAGCTGCGGGAGCGCGCCTATGCGAGCTTCACCGAGCGGCTGCTGGCGCGCGAGATCAGGCCGGGCCAGTTCGTCACCCAGCGCGAGCTCGTCGCCATGACCGGGTTCCCGCTCGGCGCGATCCGCGAGTTGATCCCCCGGCTGGAGGCTGAAGGGCTGATCAAGACCGTGCCGCAGCGCGGCATGCAGGTCGCCCATGTCGACCTCAACCTGATCCGCAACGCCTTCCAGTTCCGGCTCTTTCTGGAGCGCGAGGCCACCGCCCTCTATGCGGTGAACGCCACCGACGCCGAGATCGCCGGACAGCGTGCCCGCCACGAGGCGATCGTGGCGCGCGCCAGGGCCGGCGGCGACCCGCAGTTGATCGAGGACGCCGAGACGGTCGACCGGCTGATGCACGAGGCGATCATCGACCATCTCGACAACGACATCGTCAGCCAGGCGTTTCGCGTCACCTGGCTGAAGATCAGGCTGATCCGGCAATACGAAACCCGCATCCAGAACCACATCCTGATCCCGGTGATGGAGGATCATCTCAGGATCATCGCGGCGATCGAGAAACGCGATCCCGACGCCGCAGCCGACGAGATGAGCGCCCATATCGGCAACGCCCGCAACCGGGCCATGACCTACTGAGGCACGACCGACCGACTCACGCACGAACAGACATCGAGCCGGAGAACCGGCCGTTCACCGGGGAGAAGACCACCATGACGACGATCACGAAACGCCGCTTTCTCATAACGTCCGCAGCCGCAGGCGTCGGCATCGCTATGCCCACGGTCCTGCGCGCTCAGGCGACCGTTTTGCGCTGGGGCGAAATGCTGCCGGCCACCCACCCGCAGGTGCAGATGGTCGATCGCATCGCCAAGGAGGTGAAGGAGAAGACTTCCGGCCGCGTTGACATCCAGTCCTTCCCGGCGGGGCAGCTCGGCTCGGGCAAGGACATGATGGAATCGGTCGCCTCGGGCGCGCTGACCATGACCACGGACGGGGCGGCGGCACTCGGCTCCTTCCTGCCGCAGCTTTCGGTGATAGAGGCGCCCTATCTCTGGCGCGACGCCGCCCATATGGCCAAGGTCGGCAAGGCGGCTGTGTTTACCCAGATGAACGCCGAGCTGGAGAAGAAGCGCGGCATGCGCATGGCCGCCGTCACCTATTACGGCAAGCGCCACCTGACCACCGGCTCGAAAGCGGTGAAGTCAGTCGCCGACGTGGCCGGCCTCAAGCTGCGCGTGCCCCCGGTCGACACCTTCCGCGCCATGGTCGAGGCCTGGGGGGCCAAGGCGACGCCGGTCAATTTCAACGAGCTTTATCTGGCGCTGAGCCAGGGCGCGGTCGACGGCCAGGAAAACCCGCTGCCGACGATCCACAGCGCCAAATTGCAGGAGGTTCAGAAGCACCTGATCCTGACCGGGCATATCATTACGCCGCGCCTCGTCATCGTGAACAGCGACTTCTGGAAGGGCCTTAAGGAGGCCGACCGCACGGTGCTGGAGACGGCCATCGCAAACGGAGCCGCCTGGCAGGACGCCGAACTCGGCAATCAGGAGGGCAGCCTCGTCGCGACCCTCAAAGCCGCCGGCATGAGCGTGACCGAGCCCGACCTCGAGTCCTTCCGCAAGCCGGTTCTGGCGACGCTGCCGGCCCAGTTCGAAGGCAAATGGGGCAAGGGCACCTGGGATACGCTGGCGGGGCTGTGAAAGCCTCGACCCAACTCCCCTCCCCCTTGTGGGGAGGGGTTAGGGGTAGGGGCGAAATGCCGGAGCGAGCGGCCGCGAGGTCCACGCCCGCGCCTCCGCAAGGCAACCGATGCGATTCCGATCTCTGTCGAAGCAACCATTCGCCCGGTCGCCCGCCCCCCAATACCCTTCCCCACGAGGGGGAAGGGAGGAGTCTCGTTAACCGCCCTCACGGCAAAAAATGCTGAAATCCCTCCTCAACCTCTCGGACCGACTCGTGCGCTATGCCGCCGTCGCGCTGCTGCTGACGCTGCTCGCCACCGTCGTCGCCGGCGTCGTCTCGCGCCAGCTCAACGCGCCGCTGGCCTGGACGGACGAACTCGCCCAGTATCTCCTGGTCTGGACCGGCTTCACCGGCTGGATCATTGCAGCGCGGCGGCGCTCGCATATCCGCATCACCGTCTTCGCCGAGAAGCTCTCGGGGCGCGCAGGCCATACGCTGGAAATCGTCACGCAAGCGGCGATCATCGTCTTCGCGGCGATCCTGACGCGCTATTCCTTCGGCCTCATCGAGCGGACCTGGGATGTGGATTCGATCGCACTGCCGGTCTCGACGGCGGCTCTCTACATGGTCATGCCGGTTGCGGGCTTCGCGCTGATCCTGCAGGCGCTGGCCGAGATCGGCGACGTTGTGTCCGGCCGACGCTTCGCGGCCGCCGAACCGGGATCGCAGCCGCTATGACCACGCTGATGCTGCAGATTCTCGCGGTCTGGTTCGCGGCCCTGCTGATCGGCGTGCCGCTCTTCGTCTCGATGGGGCTCGCCGCCATCGCCTTCGCGGTCTTCGGCGGCTTCCCGCTCGGCATCGTGCCGCAGAAGATCGCGCAATCGGCCAATTCCTTTCCGCTGCTGGCCGCGCCGCTGTTCATCCTGATGGGCAACATCATGAACTCGGCCGGCATCACCGACCGGATTTTCGCCTTTGCCACAGCCTGCGTCGGCTTCATGCGCGGTGGGCTCTGCCATGCCAACATCCTCGCCAGCGTGATCTTCGCCGGCATGTCGGGGTCTGCGGTGGCCGATGCCGGCGGCGTCGGCACGCTCGAGATCAAGGCGATGACCGACGAGGGCTACGACCCCGAGACGGCGGCCGCGATCACGGCCGCCTCGGCGACGATCGGCCCGATCATCCCGCCGTCCCTGCCCATGGTGATCTACGGCGTCTCGGCCGACGTCTCGATCGGCGGGCTGTTCCTGGCCGGCGTCATCCCCGGCCTGCTGATGGCGGGCGCGCTGATGGCGATGGTCACCGTCGTCGCCCGCCGTCGCGGCATGCCGCGCCATCCCTTCCCCGGCTCGGCGCAGCTCTGGGCCGCCTACAAGGAGGCGCATTGGGCGCTGATGACGCCCGTGATCCTGTTCGGCGGCATGATGGCCGGCATCTTCACGCCGACAGAGGCCGCCGCCGTCGCCACAGCCTATGCGCTCGTGCTCGGCCTCTTCGTCTATCGCAGCTTCTCGCTCGACGACCTCCCCGAACTCGTCGTGCAGACGGTCGAGACCACCGGAGTGGTGCTGGCGCTGGTGATGACGGCGGCCGCGCTCGGCTGGTGCCTGTCGATTTCCCGCATCCCCCAGACAGTCGGGCCGATGCTGGTCGATCTCGCGGGCAACCCGCTGATGTTCCTGCTGATCGTCAACCTGCTCCTGCTCTTCGTCGGCTGCTTCATGGAAGCGCTGGCGGCCATGCTGATCCTGGTCCCGATCCTGGTGCCGGCGGCGAACCAGTTCGGTATCGACCCGATCCAGTTCGGCCTGATCTTCGTGCTCAACCTGATGATCGGGACGATCACGCCACCCGTCGGCGTGGTGCTGTTCGTGACATCGAAAATCGCGAAGATCAGCTTCGAGGCGATGTCGCGCGCCATCATCCCCTGGCTGATGCCGCTGCTGGCGGTGCTGGTCGCCATCACGCTTTGGCCGCCGCTGACGACCTGGCTGCCGAAACTGGTGATGGGGCGCTAGGCCCGAAATCTGCTAGGCGGCTCCATCATCCCTCGGAGCCTTCCCACCATGCGGACGACCCTGCGCCAGCGCTTCGGCCTGCAACCGCTCTCGCTCGGGCTCGCGGCCTGCGTCATGCGATCGCCGGAGATCGTCACCGTGACGAGGAGTTGCGGCTTCGACTGCCTGCTGATCGACACCGAGCACGGACCGATCGGCATTGGCGATGCGGCTTCGCTCTGCGTCACTGCCTGGGAGGCTGGGCTGCCGGCGCTGGTGCGCGTCGGCGGGCCGACGCATCCCGACCTCGCCCGGGTGCTCGATTGCGGGGCCGAGGGCGTCGTCGTGCCTCATGTCGAGACGGCGGAAGAGGCGGGGCTGATCGTCGGGAAATGCCGCTTCCAGCCGGTCGGCAGGCGCTCGCTGCCGAGCCCTCTGGTCAGGCTCGGCTTTCGCGTACCGCCTGCGGTCGAGATGATGCGCCGCATCGAGGAGGAGACGCTGGTCGTGCTGATGATCGAGAGCGCGCGGGGCGTCGCCAATGCCGAGGCGATCGCCGCCGTGCCGGGCGTCGACGTCCTGATGGTCGGCGCCAACGACCTCGCCGCCGATATGGGTCATGTCGGCGCGGTCGATCATCCCGAGGTGCTGGCGGCCTTCGCCGCGATCGCGCGCGCGGCCCACGCTCACGGCAAGGTCTTCTCCGTCATCGGCGTCGCCGAGGCGCTGCTGCCAAGCCACGCTCACGACCTCGGGGCAAAACTGATCATTGCGACCAACGACATCAACCTGCTGATCGATGGCGGGCTGGCGACGGTCGCGCGGTTGAGCGCGACGGCCCCGTGAGCAGCCCGATCCGCGATGGCCCGAGGCCGCCCTGGCCGGTCGATGCGCGATGGCGCGCGCCAATGCAGCAGCCCGATTTCACCAGCGCTTAACCAATCGTCAGCCATCGTCGCGACGCGGCCTATCACGGACGCCGGACGTCAGATGAACCACCCTTCCCCCCTTGGCGCGCAGGCGACACCAGGCCGTGCAAACGCATCGGCCGGCATGGGCGGCGCGTTAGCGCGGAAGACGGGGCTGTCGACCGCCTGGTACATCGGCGCGGTCGTACTCGCTTTGCTCGTGCCCTGCCTGGTGCTCTCGGGGCTTTTCACCCACAAGCTGCTGCAGGCGGAGCGCGCCCGGCTCGAAGCCGACGCCGTCAGGCTGACCGCGGATCTCGCCGCCAATCTCGACCGTTTCGTCTCCAGCCGCTTCGCCACCCTGCAGGCGCTCGCGACCTCGCCGGCGCTCGACGCTGGCGACTATGCCCGCTTCGAGGAACAGGCCCGCGCCTTCACCGAAGCAGAAGGCGCCCATCTCATCCTGCGCGACCGAACCAACCGGCAGAGGGTCAACACCCGGCTGCCCCGCGGAGCGCTCTTGCCGACGGTCCAGATCGCCGGCGACGCCGCCCTCGTCGCGACGGGCCTGCCTTACGTCTCCGACCTGATCGTCGGACCCAACACCGGCGCACCTCTGGTGCTGCTGCGCGTGCCCGTGATTCGCGACGGCGAGACCCGTTACCTTCTGAGCCTGGCGTTGTCTCCGGCCCGCCTCGCGGCCGCGCTCGAACTCGCCAAGCTCCCCCTGCCCTATCGCAGCGCGGTGACCGACAGCGCCGGCACAATCATCACGCGATCGCTCGAACCGGCTCGCTTCATCGGGCAGAAGCTGGCTGGCTTCGACGAGTTTGCTGGAGACAAAGGCACCTGGACCGGGATCAGCGTGGAAGGGCTCGACATCTTCGGCACCTATCAGCGCTCGGCGCTGACCGGCTGGCTGGTGACGACCGGGCTGGAGCGTGCGGCGCTCGAAGCGCCGCTGCATCGCTCGCTCTGGATGCTTGGCGCGCTTGCAGCCGCGCTGCTGGCGCTCGGCCTGTCCATCGCCATTCCGATCGCAAGACGGCTGGTGGCGGCGCAGTCCGCGCTCGCCGTGATCGCCCGCGCCCTGCACGATGACGAGATCGCCCCGGCGAAGCCGACCGGCGTTCGCGAAACCGATCAGGTCGCGACCGAGATGCGCGAAGCCGCGCTGCGGCTGCGCTGGCAGGCGAGCGCGCTGGAAGAGGCCAACCGCGAGTTGGAGCAGCGCGTCGCCGAGCGGACGGCGGCTCTGACCGAGACCGGCGACTTCCTGCGGGCGACGCTCGACAGCATGGACCAGGGACTGGCCGTCATCGACGCCGACGGCCGGATGCCGATCATCAGCCGCCGCGCCGTCCACTTGCTCGGCCTGCCGCCGGAAATCCTCGGGACCACCGTGACGATCGAGGAGATCCGCGCGATCCAGGACACGATGGGCGAGTTCGCCCGGCTAGACGCCAAGACGCGCGCGGCCATCGCGCTCAACCCCGTCTGCGAGATGCCGCCGGTTTACGAAAGGCTACGCAGCAACGGCTCGGTCGTCGAGGTTCGCACGGTCGCGATGGCCAATGGCGGCGCTGTCAGAACGTATACCGACATCACCGAGCGCCGCCGCGTCGAGGCGGCCGTCGTCGCCAGCGAGAAGCGCTACCGGACGCTCGCCGACGCTTTGCCGCAAAAGGTCTGGATCGCGAAGCCGGATGGGACCGCGATCTATTTCAATGCGCAGATGGCGGCCTATCACGGCCCTATCGGCTCGAGTCTCGCCGAGCGCATCGCGCTGAACCATCCCGACGACGCGGCCCGCATGAGCGCCGCCCGCGAGCAGGCCTATCGGACGGGAACCACCTTCGAGGTCGAGGGTCGGCTCAGGCGGCTCGACGGAGCCTGGCGCTGGCACAGGCTGGTGATGATTCCGATACGCTCCGACCTGACGGGCGACGTCGTCGAATGGCTCGGCACCTCGCTCGACATCGACGACCTCTATGCCGCCAAGCGCAAGCTGGAAGAGAACGCCGAGCTGTTGCGTCTGGCGCAGGATGCGGCCGGAGCCGGTATGTGGGAATGGGATGCCCGGTCGGACAGCGTCAGGCTCTCCAGCGAAAGCGCACGCATGTGGGGCTGGCGCTGTGACGACGGCCAGAGCATCGAGATGCCGGTATCGGACTGGGGGCAGCGCTGCCACCCCGACGATCTCGACATGGTCTGGGAGAAAACCGCCAGCGCGCTGGCGGAGCGCGGGTCCTACGCCGCCGATTTCCGGATTCGTCCCGTCGGTGCGCCCGACGGGACCTGGCGCTGGATTTCGGGCTGCGGCCGGGTGATGCTCGACGCGCAGGGCGAACCTTGCGGGATGATCGGACTGAACTTCGACATCACGGAGCGCAAGGAAGCCGAACGGCGGATCGAGCATCTGGCCCGTCATGACGAACTGACGGGCCTGCCCAATCGCAGCCTGTTCCGCGATCACCTGCAGCGCAGCCTGGCGCATGCACGTCGCCATGGCGACGGCGTCGCGCTGCTTTGCCTCGATCTCGATCGCTTCAAGGCAGTCAACGACACGTACGGCCATCTCGTCGGCGACGAGTTGCTCCGGCAGGTCGCCACACGGCTGAGAGCCGCCCTGCGCGGCGACGACATGCTGGCGAGGCTTGGCGGAGACGAGTTCGCGGTGGTGTCGACGCTGGCCGAAGGGTCCGATCAGGCCCTGCGCACCGCGCAGCGCCTGATCGCGGCGATCGAACAGCCATTTGGGGCGATGGGCCAGAAGCTCCTCATCGGCCTGAGCATCGGCATCGCCTACGCGCGCGAGGGCGGCGACACCGAACAGCTCCATCATGACGCCGACGTGGCGCTCTATGCGGCCAAGGCGGCCGGCCGCAATACGGTGCGCGTCTATGGCGTCGCAGACCAAGGTTTCGCCGCCAGCCTCTGAGCGTTTCTCACCGGAGCGGCCATCGTGCCCGAAAATGCGCCAGATCGTGCTGCGCCATCACACCGGAATTCTTCCAGATTTAAGCCGATTTTTACCCATTTGCTGCGAAGTGGCCGGAGAGCTTTCGTTTTTTCGACCCAAACTCCAGAGAACCCCATGAAGCGCTTCTCTCTTCGGCTGCCGATTTCGCTTCGTCTGGCCGTCCTCGGCGTCGTCATCGTCGGCGTCGCCGTGGCGGCCTCGATGCTGGTCTCGATCCAGGCCGCCGACAAGGCGATGCGCGAGCGCGCCCAGTCCAGCCTCGCCGTCAACATCAACCTGCTGCGCGATCTGCTCGCCGCCAAGGGCGAGCCCCGGCTGGAGGGCGACAAGCTGTTCTTCGGCAACGAGGCCGTGAACGGCAATTTCGCCGCCGTCGACAAGGTCAAGACGCTGGCCGGCAGCGTCGCCACCGTCTTCATGGGCGATGTCCGGGTCGCGACCAATGTCGAGAAGCCCGATGGTGGCCGCGCGGTTGGCACCAAGCTGGCGCAGGGCCCGGCCTATGACGCTGTCTTCAAGCAGCGTGTAACCTACTCCGGTGCGGCCGACATTCTCGGCACGTCCTACTTCACGATCTACGAGCCGATCGTCCAGAAGTCGAACAATCAGGTCATCGGCATCCTCTTCGTCGGCATCAAGCAGGCCGACTTCCTGCAGGTCATCGACACGATGATGGTCGGCAACATCGCTGCCGGCCTGCTGATCGCACTCGTCGGCGGCGGCCTGCTGCTGTTGCTGGTGCGGCGCATGCTGAAGCCGCTTGGCGTCCTGAAGGAGGCGATGCACAAGCTGGCCTCGGGCGATCTCGCAGCAGAGGTTCCCGCCATGCGCAGCGGCGACGAGATCGCCGCCATGGCCGACGCCTTCGGCATCCTGCGTCAGGCCGCGATCGACAAGGCGGAACTCGAAGCCGAAGCCGTGCGCCAGTCCGGCATGATGGACGAGACGCGGCGCATGACCGAAGCCGAGCGCACCGCGTCGCAGCGGCGTCAGACCGAGGAAGCCCACCAGCTCGAAGCCGTACTGGGAGCGCTGGCGTCGGGGCTCGCGGAACTGGCCCAGGGCAATCTCACCTACCAGATCGCGATCGACATGCCCGAGGCTTACGTCAAGCTGCGCGACGACTTCAACGAAACCGTCGAGCGTCTGTCGGCGACGGTGCGGACGATCCAGGTGACGTCGGCCGATGTCGGCCTGGCGGCGCGCG
>LSIB01000121.1 GCA_001556025.1 Rhizobiales bacterium CCH3-A5 | reverse complement strand
AGCGCGCCAACGACACACGACGGAAAGTGCTGCTCGGGGCGCTGGTCCTGCAGCGGCTCGAGACCAGCAAGGACGCCGAGTTCGTCGACCGGCTGCGGACCTGGCTTAAGCGCGAGCTGCCGGGGTTTCTGACCCGCGACGGTGACCGGACGCTCTTCCCAGACCTGATCGAGCTGTCGGCGACCGAGAAGGCTGCGGCTCAGGCCTCTGCCGAGCCGGCCGCTACTGGTGAGCGTGCCTGATGCTGGCAAAAGTCGCTTTCGTGAACATGCTGCGAGCGGCCTGGCGCGATCCATTATGGGCGCTGGGCTGCGCTGTGTTTGGACCCCTCGGCGCGATCCACTATGTCGCAAAAGTCGGAGCCATCGCCGGCATCGTCACCCTCGTCCTGCTCTTCACTGTGCATCTCGCCATGGACGCGATCGGTATGGCCCGGACCTGGCTCCATCTCGCCGGCAATCTGCTCGCCTGCCTGCTCGGGCTGATGACGCTGGCGCGCTTCGCGGTGAAGCCGATGATCGAGCATTTCGGGATGGTCGATGACGACGCCACCCATGGCTCGGCCCGCTTCGCCAACGACAACGAGGTC
>LSIB01000120.1 GCA_001556025.1 Rhizobiales bacterium CCH3-A5 | reverse complement strand
CCTGAAGGCCCGCTTTGCCGCAAGGCGCGTGCGTGTCGCCGACGGTCCGCCACAGCGGATCGGCGCCATGGGCGCCCAGCATCTCCCGGGCGAGGAGGTCTGGCTGATCGGAGAACATCGCTCGAATGGGGACCGCAAATACTATCTCTCGAACCTGCCGGCCGACACATCGCTCACGCGCCTGGCCGGCGCGATCAAGGCACGCTGGATCTGTGAGCAGGCGCATCAGCAGTTGAAGGAAGAGCTTGGTCTCGACCACTTCGAGGGACGATCATGGAAGGGGCTGCACCGACACGCGCTTATGACGATGATCGCCTACGCCTTCCTCCAGTCCCACCGCCTCAACAAGGCGAAGCGGGAAAAAAAGAATCCACGGTCCGCCACCGCAGCCGACCCTGCCAGCGATCCGGGCAGCCATCATAACCATGCTCGAACGGCCGCCTCCGACGCGTGTCCGTATTGTCGCTGCTGGCTCATTCCTAAAAATCTGCCAAAGTAGTGCTAG
>LSIB01000012.1 GCA_001556025.1 Rhizobiales bacterium CCH3-A5 | reverse complement strand
GTCGCTGGTGAGTGCGCTCTTCCCCTCCCCACGAGGGGGAGGGGAAGAGCGCACTCACCAGCGACACTGACACTGAGGAACCTTGCCATGACATGGTCCATCGTCGCCCGCGACGCCGCCACCGGCGCCTATGGCGTCGCAGTATCGACCTGCGCCTTCGCGGTGGGCGCGCGCGTACCCGCGGGCTGCGGTCGCGTCGGCGCGATCGCGAGCCAGGCCTTCGTCAATCCGCTCTACGGCATCGACGGCCTGCGCCTGCTCCAGGAGGGCCGCTCGGCCGTCGAGATCGTCGCCACGTTGACGGCGGCAGACGAGGGCCGGGCGCATCGCCAGCTCCATCTGATCGACCGCGACGGCAGGACCGCCTCGCATACGGGGGCGGCCTGCATCGACTGGTGCGGCGCGGTCGACGGGCCGCAGGTTTCGGTCGCCGGCAACATGCTGGCCGGGCCCGAGGTGATCGATCAGACGCTCAAGGCTTATGTCGCGGGCTCGGCGCTGGACTTCGACGAGCGGCTGCTGGTGGCGCTCGAAGCCGGCGAGAAGGCCGGCGGCGACAAGCGCGGCCGGCAATCCTGCGCCATCCGAATCTGGAACGGCGACCCCGCGCCGAGCTTCGATATCCGCGTCGACGACCACGCCGATCCGCTGGCCGAACTGCGCCGGCTCTGGCGGCTGGCGCATCAGCGCTATGTGCCCTTCCAGATGGCGTCGCCCTCGCGGGCGCGTCCGGCTGGCGTCACGGACCGGACGGAACTGGATAGGCTCTGCGCGGAATATGCGGCGGCGTGGAATGCGCGACATCCGGAGGGCTAGGTGAAGCGCTGGAAGAACCCCTCTCCTGTAAGGAGAGGGGCAGGGGTGAGGTGACGGACGTTTCGAGATTGGCCTGAACGGAAGCGCGGATAGGTTTCGCTTCGCTGGTTGAAGGGCCGACCCCTCAGCCCTGCCCCTCTCCCATCCGGCAGAGGGTTCCCCGTGCCTTATCCGGTCAGCTCAGTTTCCCCCGCGCCGCCACCGGCAGTTCGCCGACCAGCCTGTCGCCGCGCACCGTCACCAGCCGGTCGACCATGTTGACGACGACGCAGACATGGTTTGGCACCACGCGCACGACCTCGCCCACGACCGGCCGCTCATTGCTCGCCGCGAGATCGAGGAAGCCGTGCTCCTCGGCGAATTTCGCGATCTTCGCCGCCGGGTATTCCAGGATCAGCCCGTGGCCATCGAGACCGCCGGTGTCGCTGGTCAAGGTCTTGGAGCCTGAATCGAGGATGCCGCGCTCCGGCCCGGCGCGGCTCACCACCGTGGCGTAGACGCTCAGCGCGCAGTCCTCGATCGTGGCGACCCCGGCAGCAACCTGCATGCGGTCGTTGAAGATCGAGGTGCCGGCGCGGTGCTCGGTCGCGCCCTTCAGCTTGCCGATATTGGGGATGTTCGGCGACCCGCCGGTCGAGATGATGCCAGCTTCCAGCCCCACATCGCGCAGGCCGGCATTGGCCGTGTCGAGGAAGGTCTGCGTGCGCTCCCAGCCATCCTCGGGCGGATACATCAGGAAGCCCGCGAATGTGAGACCCTTAGAGCCCGCAATCAGCTTCGCCAGTTCGACCGCCTCGCCCGGCGTCTCGACGCCGGCACGCTTGCGGCCGGTGTCGCATTCGACGACGACCTCCAGATCGCGCCCCGCGATGGCCGCCGCCTGCGGCAGGCCCGCGATCGTGACAGGATTGTCGGCTGCGACGATCATGCGGACGCGGCGCTGAAGCGCCCCTAACCGGCCGAGTTTCTGCTCGCCCAGGATGTTGTAGCTGATCAGGATGTCATCGATGCCGCCATCGGCCATGACCTCGGCTTCACCGAGCTTCTGGCAGGTGATGCCGCGCGCGCCGGCCTCGATCTGGAGGCGCGCGAGTTCGGGCGATTTATGCGTCTTGATATGGGGGCGGTTGGCGACACCCTTGGCGTCGCAGGCCGCCTGCAGCCGGGCGATGTTGGCCTCGACGACATCGAGATCGATGACGACGGCGGGTGTGCCGTAGGCCCTCGCGATGTCCTCCTTCAGGGCGCTCACGGCAGCACCTTGACGATGACCTCGATCTCGACGGGCATGTTTCCGGGCAGCGAGCCCATGCCGACGGCGGAGCGGGCATGGCGGCCATTTTCGCCGAGCACGGCGACGAACAGGTCCGAGCAGCCGTTGATGACTTTTGGCTGGTCGCCGAACTCGGGCACGCCGTTGACCATGCCGAGCAGCTTGATGACCTCGATCCTGTCGAGCGAGCCGGCGGCCTCCTTCATCGCGGCAAGCAGGCCGAGACCGGTGTTCTTCGCGAACTCATAGGCCTGTTCGACGGTGAATTCCTTGCCGACCTTGCCGTTGGGGATCGAGCCGTCCGGATTGCGCGGCCCCTGCCCCGACAGGAAGATCAGATCGCCGGCGCGCTTGAAGCGGACATAGTTCGCCATGGGCGGGACGACATTGGGCAACGTGAGGCCGAGTTCGGCGAGTTTGGCTTCGGCGGACATGGGCGGTTCCTTTCTAAAAAAGAGCGTCATCCTCGGGCGGAGCAAAACGGAGACCCGAGAATCTCCGGCCAGAGATGCTCGGGGCAAGCCCGAGCATGACGGCGCACTCAGGAGGCCCGTCAGGCCACCTTCCTGAACTTGTTCGAGCGTTTCGGGTGCCACCACGCGCCCTTCAGCACGACGCCCTCGGAGACGATCTTGCGATCGCCGGTCATGTGCTCACCGGTGACGTCGGCATAGTCGAACTTGCCTTCCTTCACCGTCAGGATCGTCGCGTCGCCGAGCGAGCCGACCCGCAGCGAGCCGTATTCCGGCCGCTTCAGCGCCATGGCGGCGTTCACCGTCGAGGCGGCGATGACGTTGTTCAGGCTCATGCCCATCAGCAGGAACTTGGACATGGTCGTGACCTGGTCATAGGCCGGGCCGTCGATGCAGAGCTTGTGGACGTCCGACGAGATCACATCGGGCTCAAAACCGTTGGCGAGCATCGCCCGCGTCGTCTTGAACGAAAACGAGCCCTTGCCATGGCCGATGTCGAAGATGACGCCGCGCTTGCGGGCCGCCAGCACCTCGGGCTTGACCGTGCCCTGCGCGGTCGACGGCGCGTTCGGGAAAGGGCGGAAGGCGTGGGTCAGCACGTCACCGGGGCGGAGCATGTTGACCACCTCCTCATAGGATGGCGGCGGGTGGTCGATATGGCACATCAGCGGCATGCCGACCTCGTTTGCGACCTGCAGCGCAACGTTGAGAGGGGCCGTGCCCTGGTCTCCCGAGGCGTGCAGGCCGACACGGACCTTGATGCCGACGATCAGGTCGCGGTTCTTGTCGGCGACCTCGGCGCAGTCGATCGGGTTCATCATCGCCATGTCGCGGCTCTCGCCGACCATGACGCGGTGGTCGAAGCCGTAGATGCCGGCATGCGAGACGTGGAGATAGGCGAGGATGCGCGCCTGCGAGCGCTCGATGACGTGCTTGCGGAAGCCAGGCCAGTTGCCCGGTCCGGCCGAGCCGGTGTCGACCGAAGTGGTGACGCCCGAGGCCCGGCAGAATTCGTCGGCGTCGATGCCGAGCGAGGTGCCGCCCCAGTAAACATGTGTGTGCAGGTCGATCAGGCCGGGCGTGACGATGTAGCCGGAGACGTCGCGGATCTCCTTCGCGCCCTTCAGGTCCTTGCCGAAGCCTGAAACCTTGCCGTCGGTGAAGGCGACATCGAGGACGCCGTCATGTGTCTGCGACGGGTCGATGACCCGGCCGCCCTTGAGGATGAGATCGTGGGTCATGGCTTGTCCTGAAGGGTGGGTGCGGGAATGGAAGGAAGCATATCGGGCGGGTCCGTCAGACCCAATTCTCGACGCGCAGGCCTGGCATGCGGTCGAACTCGCGGCGGTTGTTGGTGACGACGATCAGGCTTCGGCTGCGGGCGTGAGCGCCGATTTGGGTGTCGAGCGGACCGCAGGGAGTGCCGGCGCGGCTCAACCCCGCGCGCAACTCGCCGTAATGAGCGGCAGCCTCGGCGTCGAACGGCAAGACCGGCATCCTGTCGGCAAAGCGTTCCAGCGCTTCGAGGTTTTGTATCCGCCACTCAGACTTCTCGGCCCCGAATATGAGCTCACCCAGCGTGATCGTGGATAGGCAAACACGTCCGTCCGCCTGCCTGAACTGCTGTCTGAGGCCGGGCAGTTTGTCCTTGATGAGATAAATGCAAATATTCGTATCCAGCATATAGGTCAGCATCAGAACTCTTCGCGCTCCTCAGCGGCTAAGGGCTGGTCCCGTGTCACCATGAAGTCTTCGCTGGCGAACGGGCCGTTGTCGAAAAAATCATCCCAGCCTTTGCCCTTCGGCACGATCAGCACACCACGACCCTGCTTGATGATGTCGACCTCGGTCACCTCCGGCGGGAAAGCGAGTTCCTTCGGCAGACGCACGGCCTGGCTGCGGTTGGTTATGAAGAGCTTGGTCGTTTTGGGAGTTTTCGTCAGCATCGCCACCTCCGTATATCCACCACGGATATACTACGCTTGCGTGCTCGACCCAGCAAGCCCGCCCCCATCACGCCGGCCCCACCGCGCCCTTGCGCTCGACGATCAGCCCATAGGCCTGCGGCTCGCGGTGCTTCGCGAAATTGAAGGTCGAGGCCTTGTAGCTTCTGCCGAGGTCCATGTCGCAGCGGGCGATCACCAGCTCGTCTCCCTCGGTGACGGCCTGCGCTACCACTTCGCCGGTCGGTGCGATGATGCAGGAGCCGCCGATCTGGTCGACGCCGGCCTCGAGCCCCGCCTTGGCGACGCCGACGACCCAGCAGGCGTTCTGGTAGGCGCCGGCCTGCATCACGAGCTGGTTGTGGAAATTGCCGAGCCGGTCGTGGTCCGGCGCAGGCGGATTGTGCTTGGGCGTGTTGTAGCCGAGCAGGATCAGCTCGACATCCTGCAGACCCATGCTGCGATAGCTCTCGGGCCAGCGCCGGTCGTTGCAGATCATCATGCCGATATTGGCGTCCATCGCCCGCCAGACCGGCCAGCCGAGATTTCCGGTCTCGAAATAGCGCTTCTCCAGGTTCTGGAACGGCGCGTCGGGTCGATGCTCGGGGTGGCCCGGCAGATGGATCTTACGGTATTTGCCGACGATCGCGCCCAACTTGTCGACGAGGATCGCCGTGTTGAAGCGGCGCTTCCGGCCTTCCTCTTGCGCCAGTTCGCAGTAGCCGAGATGAAAGCCGACGCCGAGCCGCCTCGCCTCCTCGAACAGCGACGCGGTCTCGTTGGAGGGCATGGCGCTCTCGAAATAGCCGTCGATCTCGGCCTCGTCCTCCATCCACCAATGGGGGAAGAAGGCGGTCAGCGCCGCTTCGGGATAGACGACGAGGTCGCAGCCGTTCTCCTTCGCCTGCCGCATCAGCGCGACCATGCGCGCCACGGCCGAGGAGCGCGGCTCGTCGCGCTGGATCGGTCCCATCTGGGCGGCGGCGATGGTGAGGATCCGGGTCATGATGCCATTGCCCTGCCTTTGACGTAGCGGTAGCCTGCATAGGCTGCCCGCCTGCGCGGCTTCGAACCGCCGCCGGGCGTTCGCGCGGCGGGGGGACCAAAGCCATGACCACGTTCAATGTCGTGCGTTTCCGCGTCAAGGAAGGCCGGGACGAGGATTTTCTCGCGGCCCATCGTGACGGCAAGGCGCGTTGGCCCGGACTGGTCGCGGGGCACATCATCAAGACCGGCGAGCGGAGCTATTGCCTGATCGGCGAATGGGCTGATGCCGAGGCGATCAAGACCGCACGGCCGCAGATGATTGCGACGCTGAACAGCTTTCGCGACACGCTGGACGATCTCGGCGGCGGCAACGTCACCGACGCAGTGTCGGGCGAGGCGGTGGTCGATCTCACTGCCTGAGCGGACTTCGGGACCGTCACGCATCGCCGCGAACTTCCTCGGCGCTGCGCCCGACGATGCTGCGATAGACTTCGGCATCGGTCGCGCCCTCGGTGCCGTAACAGAGAACGCGCGACGTTTCGTCGAGCTTAAGTTGCGCGCGCAGATGCGGATCGCCGGCCGCCTTGATGAGCCCGGCGAGACCCGCCACGCCGGATTCACCGCCGACGACGCCGAGGCTCGCCAGCAGCTTCATCGCATCGGCGGCGTCGGCATCGGGGATGGTCATGAAGGCGTCCGCGCCGGGTTTCAGGATGCGCCAGGCCAGGATCGAGGGCTCGCCGCAGGCAAGCCCCGCCATGATGGTGTCGAGATCGCCGCCGACCGCGATGACAGCGCCGGCCTTGGCGGATTCGAATAGGCAGGCGGCCTTTTCGGGCTCGACCACGACGAGAATCGGCCGCTCCTTCCCCAGTTTTTCCCAGCGATAGGACAGCACGCCCGCCGCCAGACCTCCCACGCCGCCCTGCACGAAGACATGGGTCGGCTTCGCGCCTTGCGCCTCCGCCTCCATGGCGAGCACGGCATAGCCCTGCATCACGTCCTTCGGCACGTCTTCGTAGCCCGGCCATGAGGTGTCGGAGACGATCTCCCAGCCGTTGCGGGCGGCCGCTTCCGCGCAGGCGCGCACGCTGTCGTCATAGGTGCGGCCCTCGCGCACCACCGTCGCGCCATATGAGCGTATGGCGTCGGCCCTGCCCTCGCTGACGGTCTCGTGGACATAGATCACGGCCTTCACGCCGGCGCGACGCGCGCCCCAGGCGACAGAGCGGCCATGGTTGCCGTCGGTGGCGCAAGTCACGGTCAGGCCTGCCGCGCCTTTGGCCGCCACCAGCCGGTCGACCGCATAGGCCCCGCCCAGCGCCTTGAAGCTTTTCAGCCCGAAGCGCTCGCCCTCGTCCTTGTAGAGCACTTGCGCCAGGTCGAGCTGGTCGGCGATGGCCGGCAGATCGCGCAGCGGCGTCGGCGCATAGCCTGACCAGCCGGTGATCGCGGAATGGGCCGTACGGGCGGCATCGAGTGACAAAATCCCGCGCCGCTCGTCGCCATAGGCGGCCGAGCGGTCGAGATGCGGGTTCAGTACGAAATCAGGCATGGCGGGATCGTCGGCCTCGCGCCGCTCTCTGGTCAAGCGTGGGCGGGCACAGGTTCGCCTTGCGTCAGAAGCGGGTTGTCGGCGGCGGGCAGGTCGTGGAGATGGCAGGCCGCGACATGGCCCTCTGTCATTGCGCGCAAAGGCGGCTCCTCCGAGCGGCAGCGGTCGAAGACATAGGGGCAGCGCGTGTTGAAGCGACAGCCCTTTGGCGGGTTGATCGGGCTCGGTACGTCGCCCTTGAGCAGGATGCGCTCGCGCTTCACCTTCGGGTCCGGCACCGGCACGGCCGAGAGCAGCGCCTTGGTGTAGGGATGGCGCGGGGCTGCGAAAATCTGCTGCTTCGTGCCCATTTCGACGATCTTGCCGAGATACATCACCGCGACGCGATGCGTCATGTGCTCGACGATGGCGAGGTCGTGGCTGATGAAGAGCAGCGCCAGGCCAAGCTCCTTCTGGAGGTCTCCGAGCAGGTTGACGATCTGCGCCTTGACCGAAACGTCGAGCGCCGAAACCGCCTCGTCGCAGATGATGATCTCCGGCTCGGCTGCGAGCGCGCGCGCGATGCCGATGCGCTGGCGCTGGCCGCCGGAGAACTCATGCGGCCAGCGATGCACGGCGTCGCGCGGCAGGCCGACCTTGTCCATCAGCCTCATGGCGCGCTCGGTGATCTCGTCCTTGCCGGTCGCGAGGCCGAAATTGGTCATTGGCTCGGCCAGAATGTCGCGGACGCGCATGCGCGGGTTCAGGCTCGAGTACGGGTCCTGGAAGACGACCTGCACGCGCTGGCGCAGCGGCCTCAGCTTGCCCGCCGACAGCTGGTCGATGCGCTGTCCGCCGAGCACGACTTGGCCCGCCGTGATCGGGAATAGCCGCAGGATCGCCTTGCCGACCGTCGATTTGCCGCAGCCGGACTCGCCGACGAGCGACAGGGTCTCGCCTTTGTCGATGTGGAAGGAGACGCCGTCGACGGCGTAGACGTTCGCCGTGACGCCGGAGAAGAAGCCGCCGCGGATCGGATAGTGCTTCTTGAGGTCGTTGACCTGGAGGATCGGTTCAGCGCTCATGCCGCCACCGCCTCCTTCGGCGCGAAATGGCAGGCCGCGACATGCCCCGGCGCCTTGAGCTCAAGCCCCGGCGCGAGTTGCCGGCAGACGTCCTGCGCCTTGGGGCAGCGGCCGGCGAAGACGCAGCCGTCGATCTTTCGCTTGAGGCTCGGCACGAGGCCGGGGATTTCGGCGAGACGCTCGGTCGTCCCCGTCAGCGAGGAGCCGAGCTTGGGCACGGCGCCCAGCAGCCCCTGTGTGTAGGGATGGCGCGGATTGGCGAAGAGATCGCCGACGGACGCCTCCTCGACCTTGCGGCCGGCATACATCACCACGACCTGGTCTGCGACTTCCGCCACGACGCCGAGATCATGGGTGATCAGCATGATCGCCGCGCCGACGCGGGCCTTGAGGTCGCGCATCAGGTCGAGAATCTGGGCCTGGATCGTCACGTCGAGCGCCGTGGTCGGCTCGTCGGCGATCAGGAGTTTGGGCGAGCAGGCGAGCGCGATGGCGATCATCACGCGCTGGCGCATTCCGCCCGAGAGCTGGTGCGGATACTCCGCGACACGGCGGCGTGGCTCGGGGATGCCGACCAGCGTCAGCATCTCGACGGCGCGCTCGGTCGCCTCGCTGGACGACATGTTCTGGTGCAGGCGCAGCGTCTCGCCGATCTGGCGGCCGACGGTGAGCACCGGGTTGAGGCTCGTCATCGGTTCCTGGAAGATCATCGAGATCTCGTTGCCGCGGATGGCGCGCATCTCGGCGTCGCTGCACTCAAGCAGGTTCCGCCCTTGAAACCGGATTTCGCCGGCCATCTTGCCGGGCGGCTCCGGGATCAGCCGCAGGATCGACATGGCTGTAACGGATTTGCCGCAACCGGACTCGCCGACGACGGCCAGCGTCTGCCCGGCCTCGATGCTGAACGACACGCCATCGACCGCACGGTTGATGCCGTCGGGCGTGCGGAAATGGGTCTGGAGTTGGTCGATCTCGAGCAGGGCCATGTCAGAGGTTCTTCGCCATGCGGGGGTCGAGCGCGTCGCGCAGGCCGTCGCCGAGCAGGTTCACCGCCAGCACGGTCAGCGACAAGAAGATCGCCGGGAACAGGATGATGTGCGGGCGGACCTGCCAGAGCGCGCGCCCCTCGGCCATGATGTTGCCCCAGGACGGCGTCGCCGGGGGGATGCCCGCCCCGATGAAGGACAGGATCGCCTCGACGATCATGGCGCTGGCGCAGATATAGGTCGCCTGCACGCTCATCGGCGCCATGGTGTTGGGCAGGATGTGGCGGAAGATGATCATTGGCGTGCGCGTGCCGGCCGCGACCGCAGCATCGACATAGGGTTGTTCGCGCAGCGACAGAACCACGCCGCGCACGAGGCGCGCCACGCGCGGGATTTCGGCGATGGTGATGGCGATGATGACGTTCTGGACCGAGCCGCGCGTCAGCGCCATCAGCGCGATGGCGAGCAGGATCGGCGGGATCGACATCATGCCGTCGATGACCCGCATGATGATACCGTCTGCGACGCGCACGAAGCCCGAGAACAGGCCGATGGTCAGCCCTGCGATCGAGGCCAGGATCGCCACGCTGAAGCCGACCAGCAGCGAGACGCGCGCGCCGTAGATGACGCGGGAATAGATGTCGCGGCCGAGCATATCGGTGCCGAACCAGTAGAGCTCGGAGGGCACGCGGGTGCGCCGCGCCGGCGAGATCGAGGTCGGATCGACCGTCCAGAGCAGCGGCGCGAACACGGCGATGAAGAACATCACGCCGAGCAGCGCGCCGCCGATCGCGATCGAGGGGTTTTTGCGCAGGAAGCCGGTGAAGCCGGTCAGCGGCTTGCGGGCCTTCAACACATCCGGAAGCGCGGGCGCGACCGCGAGTTCGGCGGGCACGGGTGCTGGGGCTTGAGCGTTCAATAGCGTATCCTCGGATCGACGAGGGTGTAGATCAGGTCGATGATCAGGTTCACCAGCACGTAGACGAAGGAGAAGATCAGCACGACGCCCTGGATCACGGGATAGTCGCGCCGCAGGATCGCATCCAGCGTCAGGCGGCCGAGGCCGGGAATGGCGAAGACGCTCTCGGTGACCACCGCCCCGCCGATCAGCAGCGCCACGCCGATGCCGATGATGGTGATGATCGGCACCGCGGCGTTCTTCAGCGCATGCACGAACAGGATCGAGTTCTGCGCGACGCCCTTCGAGCGGGCGGTGCGGATGTAGTCCTGCTGCAGGACGTCGAGCATCGAGGCCCGGGTGATGCGGGCGATCAGCGCGATATAGACGAAGCCGAGCGTGATCGCCGGCAGGATCAGGTTCTTGAACCAGGGCCAGACGCCCTGCGACAGCGGCGTGTAGCCCTGCACCGGCACCCAGTCGAGCTGCAGCGCGAAGGTGTAGGCAAGCAGGTAGCCGACCACGAAGACCGGCACTGAGAAGCCGAAGACCGCAAAGGCGACGACCGCGCGGTCAATCCAGGTGCCGGCCTTCCAGGCGGCGAGCACGCCAAGCGGCACGGCGATAGAGACCGCCAGAATCAGCGTTAGCACCATCAGCGAGACTGTCGGCTCGATACGCTGGGCAATGAGCTGCGTCACCGGCAGCGAGGTGAAGATCGAGGTGCCGAGATCGCCCTGCAGCACGCGGAAGAACCATTCGCCGAAGCGCACGAGATAGGGCCGGTCGAGCCCTAGGCTCAGCCTGATCTTCTCGACATCGGCGGGCGAAGCCTGGTCGCCGGCGATGACGGCCGCCGGATCGCCGGGCGCGATGTAGAGCAGGGAGAAGACGAACAACGCGACGAACCCCATGACGGGGATCGTCGTGATGATGCGTCTGACGATGAATGCGAACATAGGATCGGAGAAACCTGGCTTGACCGGATACGGTGTCGTCAAGAACCGCCGTCATCCCGGAAGCAGCGAAGTGGAGATCCGGGATCCATCCTAGAGCTCAGTCGGTGCTCTATGATGGATCCCGGAGCGGCGCGGCTGCGCCGCTTGTCCGGGATGACGGTGGAGAGGGCTGGGCCAAAAAGTCCTGCCCAGCGCCGCCGTTCACGCCTTGTTAACGCCCCAGAACACCGGGAACGGACCGCTGGAGACGCCCGATACGTTTTTGCGCCACGCCTGATAAGCCAGGAAGAAGCCCGTCGGCGCATAGATGACGTCGTCGGCGGCAGCCTTGTTCAGCTTGGCGATGATCGCCTTTTCTTCGTCGAGGCTCTTGGCGTTGAACCAGTTCGTCACCTCGGCTTCGACGGCGGGGCTGTCTGGCCAGCCGAACCAGGCCTTGTCACCATTGCCGCGGATCGCGGTGTAGGACGCCGGATTCACGCAGTCGGCGCCGGCATGCCAGGTGTGGAACATGTTCCAGCCGCCCTGGCCGGGGGGCGTCTTCTGGGCGCGCCTTGCACCGACCGTGCCCCAGTCGGTGGCGACGAAATCGACCGTCATGCCGATGCTCTTGAGCAGTTCGGCGGTGACGTCGCCCATCGCCTTGAGCACGGCGAGGTCCTGCGCCACCACGCAGGTGACCGGCTCGCCCTTGTAGCCGCCCTCGGCGAGCAGCTTCTTGGCCTCAGCGATGTTGCGCTTCTTCAGGGCGTCGCCGCCATTCTCGGTGTAGAGCGGCGTGCCCGGGGTGAAGTAGCCCGGCAGCGGCTTCCACAGCGCGTTGTCGTCGCCGACCACGGCGCGCATGTAGTCTTCCTGGTTCAGCGCCGTCATCACCGCCTGACGCACCTTCACATTGTTGAAGGGCGGGTGGAGATGGTTCATGCGGAAGGCGCCGATATTGCCGAGCGGATCTCCGATATCGACGTTGATGTTGGCGTTCCTCTTGAGCACGGGCACGAGGTCCGACAGCGGCGTCTCGACCCAGTCGACCTCGCCGTTCTGCAGAGCTGCCGCAGCCGTTGCCGCGTCGGGCATGATCACCCACTCGACGCGATCGACCAGCATCTTCTTGCCGCCGGCCAGCCAGTCGGCAGGCTCCGAGCGCGGCACGTAGTCGGCGAACTTCTCGAAGACGGCCTTCGCGCCGGGAACCCAGTCGGCGCGGACGAACTTCATCGGGCCGGAGCCGATGTATTCGGTGATCTGCTGGAACGGATCGGTCTTGGCGATGCGCTCGGGCATGATGAACGAGCAGGGCGAATTGTTCTTGCCCAGCGCCAGCAGCATCTTCGGATAGGGCTGCTTCAGCGACCACTTGAACGTGCTGTCATCGACGGCGACGAGTTCGTTCTGGATGGCGCGCAGCATCAGGCCCATCGGGTCGCGCGCCGACCAGCGCACGAGGCTCGCGACGACGTCCTTGGAGGTCACGGGCGCGCCGTCATGGAACTTGAGGCCCGGACGCAGCTTGAAGGTCCAGACCAGTCCGTCGGCCGAGACCGTCTCGCTCTCGACCATCTGGCGCTGCGGCTGGAACTTGGAGTCGATGCCGTAAAGCGTGTCCCAGACCAGCAGGGCCGCGTTGCGCACGACATATTGCGTGCCCCAGATCGGATCGAAATTGGCGAGGTTGGCCTGCGGCACGAAACGCAAGGTCTTCGCCGCCGCGCCTTGCGACAGCGCTGGCATGGCCAGTCCGCCAGTGGCGGCGAGTGCGCCTGCGCCAGTAGCGGTCTTCAGAAATGTTCTGCGGTCCATCACATGCTCTCCCCTGAACGCGGCAACCTCTGTGCGGGCGACCTTGGCGCGAGTTTGGGCAGAAAAATCGGCCCTGACAACACGCGAAACGGACGACCGGCGGCGCGGCTCGGGCTTGCACGCTTCGTGCCAAACGGAACCGATCCGACTTTCAGCGGGGAAAACGGCAATCCCTGTCCGCATTGGCCCGCAGGACGCAGAAAATTGCGACGATAGCGCCTAAATCGATTTGATCGGCACATCGACGCGGGCGAAGGGCCGCGCCGATTCAAAAGCTGCCGCCGCACGCAGGACGAGCGCATCCTGTCCAAATGGACCCACAAGCTGCAGGCCAGCCGGCAGACCTGCCTTGGTCAGCCCGCAGGGCAGCGAGATCGCAGGCGCCTGCGTGATGTTGAAGGGGTAGGTGAAGGGCGTCCAGCGCGTCCAGTCGTCGCCATAGCCGCCATGGGCTGGCGTATTCGCGCCGACCGCGAAGGCCGGCAGCGGCAGGGTCGGCGTTAGCAGCAGATCGAAGCGTGCATGAAATTGCGCCATGAGATGCGCAAGCGCATTGCGCTGGTTCAGGAGCGCATCGACATAAGCCGCGCCCGGCACGCGCTCGCCGGCCTCGGCCACGGCGACGAGGCCGGGATCCATGCGCGCCCGCTCTGCCTCGCCCATGCTGCGCAAGGCGAGCGCCGCGCCTGCAGACCAGATCGTCATCAGGGTCTCGATCGGATCGGCGAAGCCGGGATCGACCTCCTCGACAGTCGCGCCCAGATCGCGGAAGGCGAAGGCCGCCTCGCGGGTCAGCGCCGCGATCTCGGGATCGACCGGGACGTCACCGCCAAGTTTCGGCGACCATGCGAGCCGCAGACCCTTGACGCCGCCCTTCAGCGCGACGACGAAATCGGGCGGTTCGTCGATCATCGCGGTCATGTCACGGTTGTCGGGCCGGCCGATCGCATTCATCGCCAGCGCCGTGTCGGTGACGGTGCGCGTCAACGGCCCGAGATGGGCGAGGAAGCCCATGGTCGAGACCGGCCAGGCCGGCACGCGGCCATAGGTGGGCTTAAGCCCCACGACGCCGGTGAAGGCGGCGGGGATGCGGACCGAACCCGCTCCATCCGTGCCGATATGGATGCAGCCGAGGTTGAGCGCCGCGCAGGAGGCCGCGCCGGCCGAGGAGCCGCCCGGCCCCGTATTCGTGTCCCAGGGATTGCGGGTGATGCCCGAAAGCGGAGAATCGCCGACGCCCTTCCAGCCATATTCGGGCATCGTCGTCTTGCCGAGAAAGACACAGCCGGCCTCGCGCAGCCGCGCCGTCGCGGGCGCGTCATGGGCGAAGGGTGCATCGCTGCCGACCGCCGAACCGCGCCGCATCGGCCAGCCGGCGACACCGATATTGTCCTTGATGGTCACCGGAACGCCGTCGAGCGGTCCCAGCGCCTGCCCCCTGAGGTGACGCGTCTCGGCGGCCTCGGCCATTGCCAGCGTGAACTGCGCCTCACGCACCACGAACGCGTTGATCTGCGGCTCGAAGCGCTCGACCCGGCCGAGCGCATCCTTCGCGACCTCGACCGGCGAGAGTTTTCGGGAGGCGAACAGCGGGCCGAGCTCGGCGGCGGAAAGGCTGGCGATTGTCGTCATGAAAGCATCCCGGCGGCATCGGCATCGAGTTCTGGACACCATCGCGAAAAGTTCCGGCCCTGAAAACAGCTGATTATGCGGATGGGGTCATGCGTGGACTTACCAGGTCGGAGGCATGCTGTTGGGAAACGATCATCTGAAGCGGCCTTCCGTGCCGATAATCTCGGATCGCGACGAGGTCGTCAGCATCGACGTGTTCAGCGTGCCTGGGCCCGATCTGGCGGAACTGGCTGGCAGGGCGGCCGAGACGTTGGCCGAAATCGCAATCGAGGACCGGGATTTCATCGCCGGCGCGACACACGCTTCGCTTCCCGCCCTGCAGCAACCCCTGTTTTGGCTGCCCGGGGCCGTTCCCCTGCGCCGCCGTTTCGTCGCGGTCTATGGCCGCTGGCGCGCGGGCGGCCATAGGGCCGGGCTGGCCGGCAGCGCGGCTGGCCGGGCTCTGCTGCGCGCGCTAGCGCCGGACAGCCCTGAGGCCGCGGCCGTCCTCGCCGATCCTGCCGCCAGCCTCTATCGTCCGGCGCTGCTCGACGTGTCCGGCGACGACGCATCGCTGCATTGGCCAGGCCCGGTCATCGAGCCGGGCGGCGGCCAAGCGCAGTTCATCAACATTTTCAGGACGACGCCGGACCGCCAGGCGAGACTGCTTGAGGCCACCAGCGCCATCATGCCGGTCGCGACACGCCATCCCGGCTATCTGCGGACTGCGCTGCATCTCAGCCTCGACGGATACAAGCTAGCCAATTACGGACAATACCGAAGCGTAGCGCAGATCAGGGCTATGTATTTCCACGCCGAGACGGCACGCCGGTTCGGATCGATCCTGTTCCAGGACGTCACGGAACCGGCCGTCATCTTCGGCCGGAGTTGGAGTTGGCGCGGTCGACCGATCGGAACGACGCCGCGATTGCGCTGCTACGACGTGGTTTCGACCGCGCTGAGGCAAGATCTCCGGCAGGGCGACTGAGCCAAGCGCGGCTGCATCTCACGCATTCGCCGCCCGCCATGCAGCGCTCAGCAGGACGTTTGCTCCCTTCACCATGTCCTCTTCGCTCGAGAACTCGGCCGGGTTGTGCGAGAGCCCCCCGATCGAGGGGATGAAGACCATCGCGGTCGGGCAGAGCCGCGCCATCATTTGCGCGTCATGCCCCGCGCCCGAGATCATCCGCCGGATCGGCAGCCCGAGTTCAGCCGCGCTCTGCTCCACTGTCGCGATGAGCGCCTCGGTGAACGGCGTCGCCGGGAAGCGCGCGAGGTCGCGGACGGTGATCGCAACATCGTCGGCAGCCGAAATCTCGGCGCAGAATTGGCGAATAGCGGCTTCGGCTTCGGCCATGGGCGCATCGAGCGGATTGCGCAGATCGAGCGTCATCACCACCGTCTCGGGCACGACGTTGACGTTGCCGGGCTGGACGCGGATGACGCCGCAATTGGCGAGCTGGCCGGGGATGCGCTTGGTCAGTTCATGGGCGAAGATGTTGATGCGGGCCGCAGCCAGTCCGGGATCCTTGCGATAGGCCATCGGCGTCGTGCCGGCATGGCTCGGGCGGCCCCTCAGCGTCAGCTCCAGCCAGCAGATCGCCTGCACGCCCGTGACGGCGCCCAGAATGCCACCCTCGCTCTCCAGCACCGGCCCCTGCTCGATATGGAGTTCGAGATAGGCATGCGCCTTGAGGAAGCCCGGCTGCTCGGCTCCCTCGTAACCGATACGGCGCAGCTCCTCGCCGAGCACCGCGCCATCCGCATCTTTCTCCGCGTGAGCGTCCGTCACGCTCATGCCGCCGGCCCAGACATAGGAGCCCAGCATGTCGGGATGAAAGCGCGCGCCCTCCTCATTGGTGAAGGCGATGACCGCCATGTCGCGCTTCGGCGTCAGGCCGGCGTCCCTCAGCGCCGCCAGCGCCTCGACGCCGGCGACGACGCCGAGCGCCCCGTCGAAGCGCCCGCCTGTGCCGACCGTGTCGATGTGGGAACCGAGAATGACGGCTGGCCCCTCCTGCTGCCCTTTCAGGATGCCGACGATGTTGCCAATGGCGTCGATGCGGACGTCGAGCCCGAGCGCCCGCATCTCGGCGACCAGCCAGTCGCGGCCCTGCCCGTCCTCGTCCGAGAGCGCCAGCCGGCGGCAGCCGCCCTCCGGCGTCGCGCCGATCCGCGCCAGCGCCGCCAGCCGCGAGACCAGCCGCTCGCCGTCGATCCGCAGATTGGTGCTCATCGGGCGGCTCAAACGGCGAGCGGGCCGGGCTTGCGCGCCTCGACCCAGCCCGTCGCGTCCTCATAGGCCTGCGAGAGTTCGAGCAGGAAGCGCTCGGACTGGTTCGGCCCCCAAAGCTGCATGCCCATCGGCAGGCCCGCCGCATTGAAGCCCGCCGGCACGCTGATGGCCGGGCAGCCCGACATCGTCACCGCCGCGATTACCTCCATCCAGCGATGGTAGGAATCCATTGTCCGGCCGGCGATCTCGGCCGGCCAGCGCAGCTCGACCGGGAAGGGGAAGACCTGCGCGCTCGGCAGCACCATGACGTCATAGCGCTGGAACAGCGCCACGACCTGCTGATACCAGGCCGAGCGCAGGGCCGACGCCTTGATGATGTCGGCGGCGGTGAGTTCGAGGCCCCGCTCGACCTCCCAGGCGGCCTCGGGCTTGAGCAGGGCGCGCCTGGCCGGATCGGCATGGATCGGCAGCAGCGTATGGCCGATCTGCCAGGAGCGCAGCGTCTTCCAGGCCTGCCAGATCGCCTCGGGATCGAAGCCGAGGCTCGCATCCTCGACCGTTGCGCCGAGACGCTCGAAGGCTTTCAGCGCCTCGCGACAGAGCGCCTTGACGCCGTCCTCCATCGGCAGATGACCATCGAGATCGCCGAGCCAGCCGATCCTGAGACCCTTCACGTCGCGGTCGAGCGGGCCGAGGAAACCGGCGGGGTCCTGCCGGATCGACATCGGCACGCGCGGATCATAGCCGGCCTGCACGGCAAGCAGGGCTGCGAGATCCCTGGTCTTGCGGGCCATCGGGCCGGCCACGCTCATGCCTGGCAGGAAGACCTCGTCGGTCGCCACCGGCACGCGGCCATAGGCCGGGCGCAGGCCCAGCACATTGTTGAAGGCGGCGGGGTTGCGCAGCGAGCCGCCATGGTCGGAGCCGTCGGCGACGGGGAGCATCCGGAGCGCCAGCGCGGTCGCGGCCCCGCCGCTGGAGCCGCCAGCGGCTTTCGAAGGATCGTAGGGGTTGCGGGTCGCGCCGAAAACGGGATTGAAGCTGTGCGAGCCGAGCCCGAATTCGGGCGTGTTGGTCTTGCCGATGAAGATCGAACCCGCCGCCCGCATGCGTGCGACGAAGATGGCGTCGCTCTGCGCCACCGTGTCCTTGAACACCGGCGAACCCTTGGTGGTGGCAAAGCCCGCGCAATCGGCCAGATCCTTGATCGCCTGCGGGAAGCCGTGCATCCAGCCGCGAGAGCGGCCGGCCGCGAGTTCGGCGTCGCAGGCGGCGGCTTCAGCGAGGAGATCGGCGCGCGGGCGCATCGAGACGATGGCGTTGACGGCCGGGTTGAAGCGCTCGATCTGGTGGAGATAGGCCTCCATCACGGCGACGCAGGAGATGGTCCGGGCGTGGATAGCGGCGGACAGGGCCGTGGCGTCGAGCGAGACGATCGCGGGATCGGGTGAAGGGGCCAAGGCGGGCGTCTTTCTGTGCGGGCTTTGATGATGCGATGATGGCCGGGCGCGGGCCTGGCCGCCAGCCACGTTTAGGCAGGCCGGTCTGCGGCGCACGCGCGGCCGGCCCAGACCGGAGAGACAACCGCGCCTTGCACGGGCGCGGCTTTTGCGCGCGGCGAGACACGGGTAGAAGCGACGGCCCTGTTCTCCAAGAACTCGCCATGTCCGACATCGTCTTGTCCGAAATCGCGCCGCCCGCGCGCAAGCGCAATCCCTGGCTGACCGAGGCCGGGGCGATGCTCGCGCTGAGCTGGCCGATCGTCCTGACCAATGTGGCGCAAACGGCGATGACGACGACGGATGTCGCGATGATGGGGCATCTCGGCCCGCAGGCGCTGGCGGCGGGCGCGCTCGGCGCCAATCTCTATCTCGGCGTGCTGATCTTCGGCATCGGCGTGATGGGCGCGGTCCCGCCGATGCTGGCGATCGAACTCGGCCGAAATCGCCATGCCGTGCGCGAGCTCCGCCGCACCGTACGGCAGGGCTTTTGGGCGGCGCTGACGCTGGTCGGGCCGATGTGGCTCTTCCTGTGGCAGGCGGAGGCCGTTCTGCTGCTGCTCGGGCAGGATCCGGCCCTGTCGCAGGCCGCGGCATCCTATGTGCGCACCCTGCAATGGGGGCTGCTGCCGTTTTTTCTGTACCTCGTGCTGCGCGGTTTTCTGGCGGCGCTGCAACGGCCGTTCTGGGCGATGGTGGTGATGTTGGTCGCCGTCGCCTTCAACGCGCTGGCGAACTGGTGCCTGATGTTCGGCCGGCTCGGCTTTCCGGCGCTCGGCCTGCCGGGCTCGGGTCTGGCGACCTCGCTGTCCTCGCTTCTGATGCTGCTCGGCCTCGCCATCGTCGTCACGCGGGACAGGCGTTTCCGGCGCTACCGGCTGTTCGGCCGGTTCTGGGTACCGGACTGGCCGCGCTATCGCGGCCTCTGGCGGCTCGGCCTGCCGATCGGCGCGACGGCGGCCTTCGAGGTGCTGATCTTCAGCGGGGCCGCCTTCATGATGGGGCTGATCGGCCCGTCCTCGCTGGCCGCGCACGCGATCGCGATCCAGATCGCCTCGCTGACATTCATGGTCCCGGTCGGCATCGGCCAGGCCGGCACCGTGCGCGTCGGCCGCGCCTTCGGAGCCGGCGATCCCGATGGAGTGACCCGGGCCGGCACGACGGCGATCGCGCTGGCGATCGGCTTTATGGCGCTGATGGCGCTGATGATGCTGTTTGCGCCGCATTGGCTGATCGCGCCCTTTCTCGACCGCGCGCAACCCGGCGCGAGCGCGGTGGCGGAGCTGGCGATCGCCTTCCTGCTCTGGGCGGCGATCTTCCAGATCTTCGACGGTGCGCAGATCGTCGGCTCGCTCGTTCTGCGGGGCCTCGGCGACACCCGCGTGCCGATGCTGTTTGCGCTGCTCGGCTACTGGGTCATCGGACTTCCGCTCGCAGCCGGCCTGGGCTTTGCGAGCCCGCTCGCCGGCGTCGGCATCTGGATCGGACTTGCGGCGTCGCTCGCCATCGTCGCCGTGCTGATGTTGTGGCGCTGGCATCGGCGCGAGCGGCTCGGGCTGGTCTTGCGTCGGAGTTGAGCGTGACGGGGTCGCGGCGCGCGCGTCCAGACCGCGCAGCGTGACCGAAACCATTTACGATTCAGCCAGATACCATAGGGCGTTCTGCAATTTCGCTTCTGTCACCAGATCAGATGATATAGTCTCGTGACGTCGTGGGCGGAATGGATCGAGCACGCAATCGACGCCAGATCGTAACGTGACGAACCCCGGCCAGCGACGGCATATGGGGAGCGATCAATGACGGAAAACGACATCGCGCTGATCCGCGAAACATTTGCCCATCTGCACCGCCGCAAAACCGAGACGGCGCGGATTTTCTACGACCGGCTTTTCGAGATCGCGCCGGAGGTGCGGCCACTGTTCAAGGGCGACATCAAGGCCCAGGGCGCCAAGCTGATGGAGACGCTACTGGTCGCCATCGCCACGCTGAACGATCGCCCAGGGCTCACGATCCTGCTCGAAAAGCTCGGCCGCGGACACCGCGACTACCATGTCGAGCCTCGCCATTACGACAATGTCGGCGCGGCGCTGATCTGGACGCTGCAGACGTCTTTGGGGGACGGTTTCACGCCTGCGGTCGAGCGCGCCTGGACATCGCTCTATGCCGACATCGCCGCGACGATGATCGGAGCGGCCAAGGCAGCCTGACCGCTGCTGAGGAAGGCGCGGCTGCGCAGGATTTGTTGCCAATCGGCCACAGATTGTGTCCGCCTTTATTTCGCCACGACCTGTTCACCCCGTCGCCATGCGACGCGCCTTGAACGTCATGGTGCAGTGCTTCTAAGAAATCTGGTCTCCAGGGAACCTGAAGCGCGCCTTTTCGTTATCCGCCCGTCCGCAAGACCAAAATCAGCAGAGCCAAACTTCATGTCCCCCGCGACCACCGCCGCTCCGGCCCCATCCCTGCTCCCGCGTCTCCTGCGGCGGTTCGCCGTCATGCTGATACCGCTGTGGCTTGCGGCCTGCGTCAGCGCGCAGCCGCAGCCCTTCGAGGTGGCGACACCGCCGGGCATAAGCGCGCATTATCTGGCCATGTATGGCGAGCAGCCGGAGGAAACCTTCCCGCTGCCGGCGACCGATCTCTCGGAGGTCGACGAGCGCTTTCTGCGGCAGGAGGTCTCCTATCCGACGCGCGAGGCGCCGGGCACGATCGTGGTCGATACCGACAACCGCTTCCTCTACCTCGTCCGCGAGGGCGGCCGAGCGATCCGCTACGGCATCGGCGTCGGCAAGCAGGGCATGTCCTGGCGCGGCCGCGCCACCGTGGCGCGCAAGGCCGAATGGCCGCGCTGGACGCCTACGGCGGCAATGATCGCGCGCGATCCCGAGAAGAACGGCCCCTGGGCCGGTGGCATGGCTGCAGGGCTCGACAACCCGCTCGGCGCGCGCGCGCTCTACCTCTATCAGGGTAACCGCGACACGCTCTACCGCATCCATGGCACCTCGGAGCCGTGGTCGATCGGCAAGTCGGTCTCCAGCGGCTGCATCCGGATGTTCAACCAGGACATCATCGACCTGTACAGCCGCGTGCCGACGGGGACGACCGTCGTGGTGCTGAACCGCCGCACCCTGCTGACGCCGGACCCGGCGGAGGACGGCTCGATCCCGCTGCCCGACGACAGCATCTGACGTGATCAGGACGGATCGCGTCCGACCTCGACGTTTCCCCGCGGCAATCGTATCGAAGCCCGCCATCACGGAAGCCGTGGTGGCGGGCTTCGCGTTTGACGCCACGGGTTCCCTCCGGGCGGATTAGTTCTTTCGGGGCCTGCGGAAACGCCTTGATACCGTCACAGCACCACACCACCTTCCATCCGGCCGCGCAGCCGCGCTGCCCAACGATGAGAGGAGATGACGATGACGCCGCAAGAACGCGACGTGATCGCCGGGATTTTCGACCGCCTGCGTCAGGCGGCCAACCAGCCCCGCGACCCCGAGGCTGAACGTTACATCGCGGATCGCCTGCGCGAGCAGCCCTATGCGCCCTACGCCATGGCGCAGGCCGTCTATGTCCAGGAGACCGCGCTGACCAACCTGCAGGCCCAGGTCGAGGACCTGCAGGCGCAGCTGCAGGACCTCCAGAGCCGCCAGCAGAGCGCGCCGGCCCAGTCGGGCGGCTTCCTCTCGGGCATTTTCGGCGGCGGCAGGCAGGACGAGGCCGCGCCGCGCCCGAGGTCGGTGCCGTCGATGCCGCAGCGTGCGGGTCAGCCGTCATCGGCCTGGAACACGCCGCAGAACGGCGCGATGCAGGCGGCTCCGATGCAGGGTGGGGGTATGCCTCCGCAGGGCATGGGCGCAGCCCCGCAGCAGCCCGGGCCCTGGGGCGGGCAGCCGCAACAGCAGCCGCCCGCGCGCGGCGGCTTCATGGCGAGCGCGCTGACGACGGCGGCGGGCGTCGCCGGCGGCATGATGCTCGGCAGCGTCCTGACCAACGCCTTCAGCGGCGGCGGCAAGGCTGGCGAGGCCAAGCCGGCGGAAGCGGCGAGCAGCGGCTCGGCCCCGGCGGACGGGGCGGGCAACACGCAGACCGCGAGCGACAACACCAGCTATGACGATGGCTCGTCCAACGCCGCCAACTACCAGAACGCCGGCTATGATGCGCCGCAGGATGCAGGCTACGACGACGGCTCCAGCTTCAGCGGCGGCGACGACGACAGCTGGGCCTGACAACAATCCCCGAGAATGACGACAGCCCGCCCGGCTCGCGCCGGGCGGGCTTTTTGCTGGCCGCAGCCTGATTTCGACCTCAGGCTCGACGTCAGATCACCAGCACCTTCGCGCCGACGCGCACGCGTTCATAAAGGTCGGTGACGTCGTCATTAGTCATGCGGATGCAGCCCGAGGACACCGCCTGCCCGATCGTGTGCGGCTCGTTGGTGCCGTGAATGCGATAAAGCGAGGAGCCGAGATACAAGGCGCGCGCACCCATCGGATTGTCAGGCCCGCCGGTCATGAAGCGCGGTAGGTCCGGCCGGCGCTTCAACATTTCGGGAGGCGGCGTCCAGTTCGGCCATTCCGCCTTGCGGGTGACCGATTTCATGCCCGCCCATTCGAAGCCTGGACGGCCGACGCCGATGCCGTAGCGCAGCGCCCGTCCGCCAGGCTGGACCAGGAACAGGAACCTGCGCGGCGTGTCGATGACGATCGTGCCCGGCGCGTGCTTGCCATCATAGGCGACCTCCTGCTTCTGGAAGCGGGGGTCGATGACGCGTTCGATCGGTCGCTGCGCCTCGACCGGCTCGCCGAGCGCCGCCATGCGGCGGCCCGGAACACGCTGCTCGAGAGGCGGAGCGAAGGGGTCGGCGCCATAGCTGGCCGGAGCATGGCTGCGCTGACCATAGGCGCTCTGCCCGCCGGGGCGGTTGTAGACCGCAGCGCCGCGCGCCTGCTGTCCGGGATCGCGGCCCGTCATCAGCATCTCGATAAACCCGCCGCCATAATTGGGGCCGCGCGCCAGCGTCGAGCCGGTGGTGAAGGGGTCGTGGCGCATGGGTTGGCCGAAACTCTGCGCCATGGCGGAACCGGAGACCGCAAGCGCGCCCGCAAGCGCGGTGAAGGTCAGGAAGCGGACTGGACGCATGACGCAAACTCTCTCGACATCAACCTGAGAGAGAGCCTGGGCGTCGTCCTTAAAAGGAATGGTGAATCGTTAGCCGTGATCCGGGCGCAGGACGATTAATCCCGCGAATTCAGCGAATTAACCTTAGCGGATCGGCAACGGACAGGGTGAACGAAAGGTTGTCGCCTGTCAGCGCCGGCACTTGACGAAGACCATCGTGCCGTAGCGGCTGTCGACGCTTTCATCGACCCAGCGCAACACGAGCGTCGCGCCGTCGAAGGAGACGATCTCGCGGTCCTTCGCTCCCCCGCCCTCGCCGGCGGGCCCGATATAGCTCTTGCCCAGCAGGGACGATTTCACGACATGCTCGCTAGTGCGGCTCTCGTCCGGCCGGTGCAGCATGACGCCGCCCGCCGGGCCCTTGCCGATGATGTAGGGCGCGCCGCACTGGGCCGCGGCGGCGGCCCTGACACGCGGCGCATCCGCCTCTCGGAAATAGGCTGCGAGCCCCCAGCGGCCGACAAGCTGGTCGGCTGTCTGCGCCAGTGCGGGGCCGGCGGCGCAGACCGCAAGCGCCGCGAGGGCAAATCTGATCGGCGTCACAAGTCTGATCGGGGTCGTTTTCATGTCGGTTTCGCTCCGGCCTTTGTGCTCTTGCGCATCGCCCACCATAGCATCAGGCCGGTGCGGATCCGGGCGACGTCGCCGAACCAGACGACCGCCAGATAGATCAACCCGCCGACCGCGACCTGCAAAGCCAGTTCGATCGGAGCGGCCAGCGTATCCCGCAGCGGCCAGATCGCCGCCGCCATGACGGCGCAGGCGAGCAGGACGAGCCCGCAATCGCGCAAGGGCGGCCATTGCGGGAGCGCTCGCAATGCGGCGATGCCGGTTACCGCCAGCACGGTCAGGAAGCCGGCGCTCTGCGCGAGCGCGTAAGCGCGCGGCTCGCCGCCTCTCGCCAGCGAGGCGACGACGGCGACATTGACGGCGAGCCCGAGCAGCGCGACCAGCGTCGCGATGCCGGTGCGCTTGCCGATCAGGAAGACGGGATAGAGCGCTGCCTGGAAAATCGTGATCGCGGCGAAGCCGGGCAGCAGGATCGCCATATAGGCGGCGAAGCGGCCCTGGAAGCTCGCCGGCACGATCAGCCGGTCAAAGGCCGGCAGCGCCAGCCACAGGCCGACGGCGACGGGCAGCGCCACCGCCAGCACGATGACGACGTTCCTGGCGATCTTCTTCTCGGCGGCGAGGCGGCCCTTCGTCTCGTCGAGGCGGATGATCTCGCGCAGCAGCACGATCTCGAGCGTCGCGCCAAGCGCGCCGAACAGCCGCAGGCCCATATCCGACGCCAGCGAGAAATAGCCGGCCTCGGCATAGCCATGGGCGCTGGCGAGCAGCGAGCGGTTCATCAGTGGGATCAGCGAATAGATCGCATTGCCGGCGACAAGCGGCAGCGCGTAGACGAAGAACATCCATGCCACGTCCTTGCGCGCGGCCTTGATCGACAACGGCGCATCGGCCAGCGCCCGGCGCACCGCCAGCAGCGCGACCGCGACGCTGACGAGCCCGCCAAACAGCACCACGGTCGGGTCGCGCGTCAGCCAGGCCCCGCCGACCATCAGCACCAGCGCCATCAGGTTCTTTACGATGATCAGGCGCGCATAGGCCGCGTCCAGAAAGCGGGCGCGGGCGATGGCGCCGTGATAGTCGAACAGCCCGGCCCCGATGCCCGCCAGCACCGCGGCCGAAAGCAGCATCGCCGGCAGCCTGACATCGACGCCGACCACGACCGCCGCGACCAGCAGCGCCGCCAGCGAGATGCTGATGCCGGCGACCAGCAGATCGAGCGTGGCGCGGATTTCGGGCTGCGTATCGCGCGTCGTCAGCGAATAGAACCGCACCGCCGACAGCCTGACCCAGTCGAGCAGCGCCGTATTGACCAGCACGATGATCGCCGCGCCTATGGCGTAGCGGCCGAACTCGGCCGGACCCAGAAAGAACGCGATGAGCAGCCCGAGGACGAAGTTCAGCCCGGCATTTATGACGAAGGGCACAAGGACGGTCATGTCGGCTCGGTCGCGGCGGTCTGGAAGCCTCGCGACTCAGGCAGACGCCGGAGACAGGGCCGACCATTGGCGTAGCGGCAGGGCGTCGATTTTCCAAGCGCGCCGCCACAGAGAGGCCGACACGATCTCCTGATGCCAATCGATCCGCTGTTCTACCTCGTCGGCTGGGCAACGATCCTCGTCATCGCCATCGGCAAGAGCGCTTTTGGCGGCGGGCTCGCCATTCTCGGCATTCCGTTGCTCGCCTTCGTAGTCAAGCCGCTCGACGCCGCGATCATCGTCGCCATGCTGGTCTCGGCGATGGACATCATGGCGCTGCGGCGCTTCGGCTCCGAAACCCGCTCGAAGCCCGACCTCGTCTGGCTCCTGCCCGGCCTCGTCGCCGGCATCGGCATCGGCTGGCTCGTTTTCGTGCGCGTCGATCCGCGCCTCGTCACGCTGGTCATCGGTGTGACCACGCTCGTCTTCACGCTGCAATGGTTTTTGAAGGGCCGGCTCGCCGCGCCGGGCTCGCGGCCGGTCTCCCCTCCGCTCGCGCTGCTGGCGGGCACGGCGTCTGGCTTCACCACTTTCGTCGCCCATGCCGGCGGGCCGCCGGTGGCGATGTATCTGCTCGGCCGAGGCCTGCCCAAGAGCCTGCTCGTCGGGACCACGATCGCGCTGTTCACGCTGGCCAACTGGCTGAAGCTGCCGCCTTATCTCCTGCTCGGGCTGCAGAACCCGCAGGCGCTATGGGGCGCGCTGGCGCTGGCCCCGGCGGTACCGCTCGGCATCTGGCTCGGCCGGATCGTGCACGACCGGCTCGACCAGAAGACGCTGTTTGTCTGGTGCTACGGGCTGCTCTTCGTCGCGGCGCTGAAGCTGACGGCGGATGCGGGGCTGGCGTTGTGGAGGTGAGCGTTAGCCTGATCGAGCTTCAAGCTCGGAACGGATGAGCCATCACGGCTTTCAAGCGTGGAGCTCGTCCTTGACGACGCTCCAGATGATGTCGTCGGAAATGCTTTGGTACTCGTGCCGCAGGACGTCGCCGACCGCACGGACTTTTGGCCAAGCTATCAAGCGCCATCGCTGAAAACGCAGGCCACTCTTTGACGGCCCGGCATGCGCCAACCGAATGGGACTGCCCTGCCCGCCCCCTGTCGCGCGCGACGCGCTGCCGCTATTGCCGAGTGCATGACCGCCGCCCTGCTCCCCATCCGCGACGCCCGCGACAGCGATTCGCAAGCCTTGGCCACGCTGATCGCGGCGAGCTTCGCAGAATATCCCAACTGCCTGTTCGAGTGGTCGGAGTTTCCCGAACTGCGCGTGCCGGCGAGCCACTTTGCCGCAAAGGGTGGCCGGCTCTGGGTGGCTGATGCGCCCGGTGGCGGCATCGCCGGCTCGCTCGGCGTTCTGCCCGTGCCCGAGCAGAACGCGGTCGAGATCTTCAAGGTCTATGCCGACCCGGCCTTTCGCGGCTCCGGACTGGCGCAGGCGCTGTTTGCCCGCGCGCTCGCCTTCGCGGAGGCTGGCCGCTTCGCCGACATGATGCTGTGGTCGGACAGCCGTTTTGCGCGCGGTCATCGCTTCTATGAGAAACTCGGCTTCAAGCGCTGGCCTGGCGAGCGCTACCTCGCCGACGTCTCGGCGACATGGGAGTACCATTTCCGCAAAGCGCTGATCGACAGGCCTCTCGACGGCCTCACGCTATGAGCCTGACCACCGCGCTGCGCGCCGCGCTCGGCATCGCGCTGCTGACCGCGATGGACGCCGTGATCAAGGGTCAGATGCGCGAGCACCCCTTCATCGTGGCGCTGTTCATGCGCTTCGCCATGGGCGGGCTGGTCTCGCTCGTTGTGCTGGCGATCGCGCGACCCGCCTTTCCGACGCGCGCGAGCCTGATCGGCAACGCCATCCGTGTGCCTGTCGTCGTGGTGACGGCCGGCAGCTTCTTCTACTCGATCTCGGTGCTGCCGCTGGCGGAGGCGCTGACATTGTCCTTCCTCGCACCAGTCTTCGTGGCGCTGCTGGGCGGCCTGTTGCTGAAGGAGAAGCTCGACAGCCGCATCTTCACCGCGCTCGGCTTCGGCGTCGCCGGTATGCTGGTAATGGTCTGGCCGCGGCTGCAAGGACATCTGCCCAGCGCCGAGCTCGGCGTCGCCGCCGCCCTGTTCTCGGCGGTGGCCTACGCCTTCAACCTGATCCTGCTGCGGCGCATCGCGCTGAAGGAGCATCCCGCGATCATCGTCGTGTTCCAGAACTGCGGGCCGGCCTTGTGCCTCGCCGTTCCCGCCATGCTGGCCTTCGTACCGATGACTGCGGCCGATCTCGCCGCCTACGGGCTGGCGGGCCTGCTCGCCGTCGGCGGGCACCTAATGCTGACCTCGGCCTTCGCCCGCGCCGAAGCCTCGCGGCTGGCGCCGATCGAATACACCGCGCTGATCTGGGCGAGCCTGCTCGGCTACGCGATGTTCGGCGAGGTGCCGCTGATCACGACCTATGCGGGCGCGCTGCTGATCGTGGCAGGGGCGGTGGCGGTGAGCCGGAGGTAGAGAACTCAGGGCCTCGCCTTGGCGGCCAGCACCAGACACGTCTCCGTCCCATGCGCCAGCAACCTGCCGCGCTCGTCCACCAGCCGCCCTTCCGTCGTGATGACTGTCCCACCGCGATGGATCAGCTTGCCTTCGCAGCGCACCGTGCCGCTGTCGGGCAGCACCGGCCGGACGTAGTTTAATTTCATCTCCAGCGTGGTGTAGCCCTCGCCGGCCTTGAGCGTCGAATGCGCGGCGCAGGCCATGGCGGAATCGAGGATCGTCGCGGTCCAGCCGCCATGGACCGTGCCGAGCGGGTTCAGGAAACGGGCCGAGGGCACGCCGGTGAAGACGACGCGGCCCTCGTCGGCTTCGACCAGCCGCATATCCGTCGAGAGCGCGAACGGCGCGGGCGGATGCGAACCATCGAGAAGCCCGCGCAGGAAACTCAGGCCATCCTGGGCGAGGAGAACCTCGCGCGTCACCACTCCGCCTTCGCCCGACATCGCCGCCTCGTCGCTTTCGTGTAGATGCACGATAGCTCGCGCCGCGTTGTCGTCAAGCCGCCTCGCGCTTCAACCTGGCTGCCGCGCGATCCGGCGCAGCGCCTTCAGGCCCTCGCGCGTCTCGCCCCAGCGCGCTTCGCCGAGCCCGCTTTCGATGCGCTGCTGCGCGGCGCGCCAATAGGGGATCGCGGCCTCGATCGCCGCCCTGCCCTTGTCGGTGACGGCGTAGATCGAGGCGCGGCCCTTGCAGACCACCGGCTCCACCAACCCTTCGGCCGCCAGCAGCTGAAGGTTGCGCGTCAGCGAGGTGCGTTCCAGCGCAAAGCGTTCGGCGAGTTCGGTGACCGAGCGCCAGGCGCCCGTGCTGAGCGCCGAGAGCAGGACGAACTGCGTGATCTTGAGCCCGCTCGGGCGCATCGCCTCGTCATAGGCCCGCGTCACGGCGCGCGCGGTCATGCGAACATGCAGGGCGACGCAGGAACGGGCGATGTCGTCGAGACGGGGATCGGGAGCGGGCGTCGTCATCCTGCCATGCTAGCGTGTTCGTGTCGGATTTGGCAGCCGGTCGGCCAGGCCCCGACGTCGCGCCGGAATTCACCTTCATCCGCGATGTTTCCTTGACTTGCGCAAGCGCCGCGCCTATCTCCGCACCATCCGTTGGCACTCTCTTCAAGCGACTGCTAACAGATGCCCATCGCGGGCGCCGTCGGCGCAGTCCGCACCAGAATTCGATCCAAGAGGAAGACAGAACCATGAAGTTCCGTCCTTTGCATGACCGCGTCGTGGTCCGCCGCCTTGATGGCGAGGAGAAGACCAAGGGTGGCATCATCATCCCCGACACCGCCAAGGAGAAGCCGCAGGAAGGCGAAGTCGTCTCCGTCGGCCCCGGCGCCCGTGACGACGCCGGCAAGCTCGTCGCGCTCGACGTCAAGAAGGGCGACCGCGTCCTCTTCGGCAAGTGGTCGGGCACCGAGGTCAAGATCGATGGCCAGGATCTCCTGATCATGAAGGAATCCGACATCATGGGCGTGATCGGCTGATCAGCCTGAGACCGCTTTTTCCCCCCGATATTTCGTAAGGAGTTGCTCTCATGGCAGCCAAAGACGTCAAGTTCTCCACCGATGCGCGCGACCGGATGCTGCGCGGCGTCGAAATCCTCAATAACGCCGTCAAGGTGACGCTCGGTCCCAAGGGCCGCAACGTCGTGATCGACAAGTCGTTCGGCGCGCCGCGCATCACCAAGGACGGCGTCACCGTCGCCAAGGAGATCGAGCTTTCCGACAAGTTCGAGAACATGGGCGCCCAGATGGTGCGGGAAGTGGCCTCCAAGCAGAACGACGCCGCCGGCGACGGCACCACGACCGCGACCGTGCTGGCCGCCGCCATCATGCGCGAGGGCCTGAAGTCGGTCGCCGCCGGCATGAACCCGATGGACCTGAAGCGCGGCATCGACCTCGCCGTCGACGCCATCGTCTCCGACCTGAAGAAGAACTCCAAGAAGGTCACGACCAACGCGGAAGTCGCCCAGGTCGGCACGATCTCGGCCAATGGCGACGAGTCGGTCGGCAAGATGATCGCGACCGCCATGCAGAAGGTCGGCAACGAGGGCGTCATCACTGTCGAGGAGGCCAAGACCGCCGAGACCGAGCTCGACGTCGTCGAGGGCATGCAGTTCGACCGCGGCTATCTCTCGCCCTACTTCATCACCAATGCCGAGAAGATGGTCGCCGAGCTGGAAGACCCCTACATCCTCGTCTTCGAGAAGAAGCTCTCCTCGCTCCAGGCGATGCTGCCGATCCTCGAGGCCGTGGTGCAGACCGGCAAGCCGCTGCTCATCATCGCCGAGGACGTCGAGGGCGAGGCGCTCGCCACGCTCGTCGTCAACAAGCTCCGCGGCGGCCTGAAGGTCGCGGCCGTCAAGGCGCCGGGCTTCGGCGACCGCCGCAAGGCCATGCTCGAGGACATCTCGATCCTGACCGCCGGCCAGATGATCTCGGAAGATCTCGGCATCAAGCTCGAGACCGTGACGCTCCAGATGCTCGGCCGCGCCAAGAAGGTGCGCATCGAGAAGGAGAACACCACGATCATCGACGGCGCCGGCAAAAAGAAGGACATCGAGGGCCGCGTCGCGCAGATCAAGGCGCAGATCGAGGAGACCACCTCGGACTATGACCGCGAGAAGCTGCAGGAGCGTCTGGCCAAGCTCGCCGGCGGCGTCGCGGTCATCCGCGTCGGCGGCGCGACCGAGGTCGAGGTCAAGGAGAAGAAGGACCGCGTCGACGACGCCCTGAACGCGACCCGCGCGGCCGTGGAAGAAGGCGTCCTGCCGGGCGGCGGCGTCGCCCTCCTGCGCGCGCTCTCGACCGTCAAGGCGATCAAGACCCAGAACGACGATCAGAAGACCGGCGTCGAGATCGTCCGCAAGGCGATCATGGCCCCGGCCAAGCAGATCGTCGACAACGCCGGCGATGACGGCGCGGTCGTGGTCGGCAAGCTGCTGGAGTCGAAGGAATACGCTTTCGGCTACAACGCCCAGACCGGCGTCTATGGCGACATGGTCAAGGCCGGCATCATCGACCCGACCAAGGTCGTGCGCACGGCGATCCAGGACGCGGCTTCGATCGCCGGCCTGCTGATCACCACCGAGGCGATGATCGCCGAGGCGCCGAAGAAGGACGCGCCGATGCCCCCGATGGGCGGCGGCGGCGGCATGGGCGGCATGGATTTCTGATCCAGGCGTCCAGATCGACGGAACGAAGGCCCGGCGTGAGCCGGGCCTTTTTTCATAACCGCAACCCGAGGTCGTGGTTTCCACGACGACCACACCTGCCGGACCGCGCCGATCCGGGAGCGAATGGCGACGCTGGCGGAATCGCTGGCGAGGCTCGACGGGGCAGACGAGGCCCGTGACGGCGCAGCCCAGGGACGTCAGGCGGCCTGACGTCGGCGCCGGCCGTCATCGCTTCGACATCCGATCGTTGCGCGTTTGACCAATGCGCGAGCGCATTGTGTCGGCTTCCGACAAGGGGTCCGACATGATCACGCGCCGCTCGCTGCTCGCCGCCTTGCCTGCGATATCCGCCCTCCCCGCGCTCGCCCAAGCCGACTGGCGGCAGACGATCAAGGAAATCCGCTTCGGCGTGTCGTCCGCCGAGAACGAGGCGGCCGCGCTAGCCCGCACCCAGCCGGTGATCGACTATCTGACCAGGGCGCTCGGCGTGCCGGTGAAACTCTACCGGGTCAGCGACTATGCCGGCCTTGTCGAGGCGATGCGGGCCGACCAGCTCGAATTCTCGCGCTTCGGGCCGGCGGTCTATTCGCTCGGCCGGCGCGTGCTCGGCGACAAGTTGCAGCCGCTCTTCCGCGACGTCGACAATAACGGCCAGGAAGGCTACTTCTCCGTCATCGTCGTACGCGCTGACAGCCCCTACAAGACGGTTGCCGATCTGAAGGGCAGGGCTTTCGCCTTCGCCGATCCGAATTCCACCTCCGGCTACGCCTTCCCGTCCTATTACCTGCGCAAGCAGGGCTTCGACCCGGCCGCCCATTTCAGCGGCACGGTGTTCTCGGGCAGCCACGACAATTCGGTGATCGCGCTGGTGCGCGGACAGTTCGAGGCGGTCGCCACCTTTCAGGTCAACGAGAATTCGGGCGTTGTGCAGCGGCTCGCCGGCCGGGGCATGATCCCGCAGGGCTCGACGCGGGTGATCTGGACCTCGCCGCTGATCCCGGCGAGCCCGTTCTCGACCCGGGCCAACCTGCCCGAGGGGCTCAAGCGCGATTTCGTCGCGGCGATGATGGCGATGAAGACCGACGCTCCCGAGGTGTTCAGGACCTTCACCGATGGCCAGGTCTCGGCCTATGCGCCGGCGAAGCACGAGGACTATCTCGACGTGATCGCTGTCACGGAGGAACTGGAGGCCCGGCGCAAGCAGAAGCCGGGCGGCTGAGCTCGATTTCTGGAGTTGCCCCAAAATGGCTTGAAATCTACGAATATTGCAGTGCCGCAAATTGCATTTGCCGGTTGAATCCTTTCAATTTGCCGGTTCTGACGGTAGAGCATCGCCTCGCGCCAAGAACCGGCCCCGCCGAAAGGACACCCATGCTGACCTCGCCCGCCCTGACCGATTCCGCCAAGCTCGTCGGCCGCATCCTGCTCGCCCTGATGTTCGTCATAGGCGGCTACTCCAAGATCGGCGGCTATGCCGGGACCCAGGCCTATATGGCCGCGCAGGGCGTTCCCGGCATCCTGCTCCCGGCCGTCATCCTGCTCGAGCTGGTCGGTGGCCTGATGATCGTCGTCGGCTTCAAGACGCGGCTGGTCGCGCTCGCCTTGTTCGGCTTCACCATCATCGCGACCATCCTGTTCCATTCCGCCCCGGACCGGATGCAGCAGCTCCTGTTCATGAAGAACCTGGCAGTGGCCGGCGGCTTCCTCGTGCTCTTCGCCAGCGGCCCCGGCCGCTGGTCGCTCGACCGCGCCTGAGCGGCGATCACAATGCGCTGATGTGGAAAGCCCGGCCTTGAGCCGGGCTTTCTTGTCTGTTGCGCTGCACTGGATCATGGTTCGAATCGCGGCGTCCGTCGCGAGCTTTCCCCTGTCAGGATAGTGCCGATGCGTCCGTTGAGCTTTGCCGTCGCCGTGCTGGCCGTGATCGCGCTCGGCGTGGGAACCCAGGCTGGCAGCGCCGGCATGATCGGCATGGGCGTTGTCGGCCTGCTGCTGGCGGCGGCCGTGTTCCGCTCCACCGGCATCGCCTATTTCCTGAAGATCTTCTCGGCGATCTTCGGCACGGAATATGTCGTCTTTGGCGCGGGCGCGGTGCTGGCGCAGCTCGGCTTCTGGCCGGCGAACTGGAGCGCGGTCGCCCCGCCAGCCAGCCTGCCGACCACGGTCGCGGTCTTCGGCACGCTGATCTATCTGATCTCGTTTGCGCCGGTGGTGCAGCGCATCGCCCGCATCGCCTCGCCCTATTTCCTCGCGGAGGAACGCTCGACGCTGAATTTCTGGCCGCTGGGCAAGTTCAGCGTCAGCCTCGGCCATTCGGCGGTGGCGCTGCTGGTCTTCCTGATCGTGCTCAACCAGGCGCAGGTCGGCATCGCGCTGAGACTCAACTTCTTCTACCGCGACTTCTACAACGCGCTGCAGAACTACGACGTCTCGGCGTTCTGGTACCAGCTCATCTGGGTGTTCGGCGTCTGGGCGACGATCTCGGTTGTCACGAACCTGATCGAGATTGTCGCCAACAGCGTGCTGCTTATCCGCTGGCGCGAATACATGGCGGCCGATTACAACCGGCGCTGGCTCTCGGCCGGCGCGCATTACCGGATGTCGCTCGCCGGCACGGCCGACAACCCCGACCAGCGCATCGCCGAGGACACGCGCGCTTTCCTGAACCAGACCTACGCCTTCTCGCTGACCCTGCTGACGCAGATTTCCACGCTGGTCTCGTTCGCGATCATCCTGTGGAACCTGCCTGTGACGATCCGCGTGCCCGGCACCGATATCGTCATCCCAGGCTTCATCTTCTGGGCGACCTTCCTCTATGCGGCGCTGGCGACCTGGATCACCCATCTGATCGGCCGCTGGCTGATCCCGCTCGAATTCGAGCAGGAGAAGCGCGAGGCCGATTTCCGCTTTTCGATGGCGCGTCTGCGCGAGTATTCCGAGCAGATCGCCTCGATGCGCGGCGAGAAGGCCGAACTGGCCCATCTCGGCCAGCGCTTCCGCGCGATCGTGCGCAACTTCTACGACCTGATGTGGCGCAAGCTGAAGATCACCAGCTTCACCCTGTCCTATAACCAGGCCAACGTCGTCATCCCGTTCCTGCTTCTGGCGCCGGGCTATTTCGCCAAGGAGTTCCAGCTCGGCACGCTGACGCAGACCTCGTCGGCCTTCGGGCGCGTCGAGACGGCGCTCTCCTTCATCATCAACAGCTACCAGTCGATCGCCTCCTACCTCGCCTCGATCAACCGCCTGACCTCCTTCGAGGCGGCGATCCAGCAGGCGCAGGAATCGCAGGAGGGCGGTGTCGACCGCGACCGACGGCCGGGCGAAAGCCTGACCATCGACGGCGCGACCCTGACGCTGCCCAATGGCAAGCCGATCGTGCGGGCGGATGGGCTGGCGCTTGGCGGCGCGCGGGCGACGCTGCTGGTCGGGCCGTCGGGCTCGGGCAAATCGACGCTGTTTCGGGCCATCGCCGGCATCTGGCCCTTCGGCGAGGGCAAGGTCGGCATTCCCGAGCGCGCCGATGTCATGCTGCTGCCGCAGCGGCCCTATCTGCCGCAGGGTTCCCTGCGCGCGGCGCTGGCCTATCCGGCGGAGGAGAACGCTTTCAGCGACGCGGCGCTGCGCGACGCGATGGACAAGGTCAGGCTCGGCCATCTCAGCGAGCGGCTGGACGAGGTCGATCTCTGGGGGCAGCGGCTTTCGGGCGGCGAGCAGCAGCGGCTGGCGGTGGCGCGCGCCCTGCTGGCCAAACCCAACTGGCTGCTGCTCGACGAGGCGACCGCCTCGCTCGACGAAAAGCTCGAGGGCGAGATCTACGAAACCATCCGCACCGGGCTGCCCGAGACGAAGGTCGTCTCGATCGGCCATCGCTCGACGCTGCGCGAGATGCACGACGCCATTGTCACGATGGAGCCGAATGCGGACGGGACTTTCAGCCCCAGGGCCGCGACCGTTCCGGCCTGACCGGGCGGCGCGTTAAAGCGCGCGCTCGAAGACCAGATCGCCGAGCGCGGTCGAGATCACCAGCCGGCCCTGGACCAGATCCCATTTGCGCGCACCGCGCAGCGCGGTGAGATAGCTGCGCTCGAAGCCTGAGATGTCCTTGTCGCAGGTGCGTTTGGTCAAGGCGAGCGGGCCGACGGCGAAACCCTGCTGGCGCAGCGGATAGGCCGCGGCCGAGAAGGTGTTGCAGCCGCCAAAGCCCGTGCCGCGCAGATTGGCGTCGACGAGCAGCGTCGCGCGCATGCCGGCGACCGACTTGCCGTTCAGCGTCGAGGCGCTCCAGGCGGCTCCGAGCGGAAAATTCTTCTCCTGCTGCGGGATCGGCGCCGGCGCGGGCGTGCCGAGTTCCTCGCGAGAGGGCATCTGCTGGCGGCGCTGCGCCGACGCATCGCTGGCGACGAGCGTCGTAGCGGCGAGCGTGGCGAAAGCGGCGGCGAGGCAAAAGCGTCGGTTCATCATCATCCTACCTGCACTCATCAGCAAAAACGGTCGCGCGGCTTGTCCGAGAGACAGCGCGTAGAGCGCTATCGTTAACGGATCAACCCTGAACGCAAGCCATCGCCCTGAATCATGCCCAAGAGATGGCCAAGCTGATGGCCGACCAGATGTCCGACCGGATGGCCCGTCGCCGCCGGCGAAAATATCCGCAGGCGCTGCATCCACCCGCCTGAGTTGCGTGTAGTCGTCCAAACGTCGGGGACACGACGAGTTTGGCGGCCTGCCGTTCCCCCCTGGACAGGCCGCATCATGCGAGGCCGCTTCCCCCCGGAGCGGCCTCGTTTTTTGTCAGCCGGCGCCGCCGATCCGGGCCAGAAGCCTCGCCAACAGCGGGTTCTCGCGCCGGAAGACATAGGCCGGGGCGGAGACCGTGACGTCGTCGGCTCCAGCCTGCGCCAGCTTTGCGACCAGCGCGAAGACCGCCTTCTCCGGGCAATGGATCGTCGCGGGCGCTCCCGCGATCGCCGGGCCGAAGGGCATGCGCGCACCGACACTGGCGACGATCTCCGCAAGAGTCTCGCCCGCGTCAGAGAGATTGGCGCGCACTTCGCGCACGGTACGGGCCTCTTCCTCGGCGGCGATGCGCGACAGGATGGCGTTCGCGGCGCTGCGCGCCGTTTCGCTCCAATGCGCGTTGACCGAGGCGACGAGATTGGCTTCCGAGGCCAGCATCACGCCGTCGTCGAGCACCTTCAGCGCGTTGGCGGCCAGCGTCGAGCCGGTGGTGGTGATGTCCACGACGATCTCGGCCGTGCCGGCGGCCGGCGCGCCCTCGGTCGCGCCCAGGCTCTCGACGATGCGGTAGTCGTTGAGGCCGTGCTGCGCGAAGAAGCGCCGCGTCAGATTGACGTATTTCGTCGCGACGCGGAGCTTGCGGCCCTGCCTCGCGCGCATCAGCGAGGCGACGTCGTCGAGATCGGCCATCGTCCTGACGTCGATCCAGGCCTGCGGCACCGCGACGACGACATTGGCGTGGCCGAAGCCGAGCGGCGTCAGCATCTCGACCGCATTGTCGGCATCCGTGACCTGCTCGCGGACCAGATCCTCGCCGGTGACGCCGAGATGCGCCTTGCCGGAGGCGAGCTGCGCCACGATCTCGGAGGCCGAGAGGAAGGCGACCTCGACCCCCTCCAGCCCCGCGATCGCGCCGCGATACTCGCGCTCGCCGCGGGACTGCACGAATTTCAGCCCGGCGCGGCCGAAGAAGGCGGCGGCGTTTTCCTGCAGCCGGCCCTTGGAGGGGACGGCGATGACGAGCGCTGCATCGTTGCTCATGAGGCGGCTCCCGGCAGCCGGTCGAGCCAGAGCGAGGCCCCGACGGCGCGTTTCGGCTGGCCTGCCCCAAGCCGGCCGAGCACGCCGTCATAGCGCCCGCCGCCGGCGACGGGCTTGCCGTCCGCCCGCGCAGGATCGTGCAGTTCGAAGATGAAGCCGGTGTAGTAGTCGAGATTGCGGGCAAAGCCGGCCGAGAACGCGATTTGAGCGACATCGACGCCGCGCACGGCGAGGAAGCCGGTGCGCTCGTCGAAGGCATCGAGTTCGCGGGCGAGATCGAGCGAGGCTTTGTCGGCCAGAACTCGCAATGCGGCGGAGGCCGTATCGGGATCGCCGGACACGGCGAGAATCTCGGCCAGTAGCGCCTGCGTCTCGGCACCGACCGGATTCTCGCGCTCGGCGGCGCGCGCCAGGAAGCGCTCGGCGATGTCGCTTGGCTTGCGCCCGCCCACAGCCGCGATGCCGGCGATCGACAGTACGTCCTCGACGAAGGCTTTTGCCGCCCCGGGCTCCTGCCCCTCCAGCGCCTTGAGAAGGCCGGCATGGGCCGCCTCGCCCTCCGCTGCGACCGGTGCCAGCGCCGCGACGCTCTCCGCCCCCCTGCCCTGCACCACTGCGCGCATCAGCCGGCGGCGCGCGCCATGGGGCACGGACAATGCGTCGAGCACGGCATTCAGGATCGCGACGTCGCCCATCACGATGCGGGGCGCGGGCAGGCCCAGCGCGGACGCCGCCTCGATGGTCAGCGCCATGATTTCGGCGTCGCTGGCGGAAAGATCGTCGCGGCCGAAGGATTCGAGCCCCGCCTGCGTGAATTCGCCGGGCTCGCCGGCGCGCATGCGAAACACCGGGCCGCAATAGCAATAGGCCGCCGGCTCGGTTGCGCCCGAGGCGATGTGGGCCAGCGCGACGGGAATGGTGTATTCCGGCCGCAGGCACCAGTCCTTGCCCTCGGCATCCTGCGTCATGAAGATGCGCCGGCGGATATCCTCGCCCGACAGGTCGAGAAACACGTCGGCCGGCTGCAGGATCGCGGGCTCGGCCAACGCGTAGCCCTCGCGCTCCAGCAGCGCGGTCACGGTCTCGATGCTGGCGCGCGATGCGGGCACTGGCGGTTCATCCTGTTGAGGCTGCGGGTCTAGCAGCGGCGCCGAGGATTTTCGACGGTTTTTAGGGAAATGGGTGAATCGTCCCCCTCCCCCTGGTGGGGAGGGTCGGCCGAGCGAAGCGGAGGCCGGGGTGGGGGGCGAACGACCGGGCTCGACGTCGGTAGGGCTCGCCCGGTCATTCGCCCCCCACCCCTATCCCCTCCCCACCAGGGGGAGGGGAAGAGGCTCACTTGTAGCGCGCCAGCACTTCCCTGACGGCCTCGACGAGTTGCCCGGCGGGGCGCGTGATCTGCGCCTGCGCCTGCCGCTCCTTGTGCTCGGCGGAATCCTTGACCTCGCGCCCGGCGGCGGCGAGTTCCGCGCCGAGGATCAGGTCCTTGACGATCACGGTCCCCGCCTCCCGCTCCGACGAACCCTGGATCACCGCGCAGACCGCGCCGCGCTTGTCGGCGTACTTCATCTGGGCGTTGAAGCCCGAGGAGCCGAGATAGAGATCGGCGCGCAGCAGCGGCCTGCCGGAGTCGTCGGTCGCCTTGCGGAGTTCGGAGACCATCGCCTGATAGACGGGCATGTGCTCCGGCGACTTGTTGTCCATCGCGGTGACGACGACGAGCGGAAGCTCGGCCTTGGCATCGACGATCGGCGACTTCACCGCCTTCAGCGCGGAGTAAAGCCGCGAGACGCCGATCGAGAAGCCGGTCGCCGGCACGGGCTCGGGCCGGAAGCGCCCGACCAGCCCGTCATAACGCCCGCCGCCAGCGACAGAGCCGAAGCGAACGATCTGACCGTCGTCATTGGTGACCGGGAAGGTGAGTTCGACCTCGTAGACCGGGCCGGTGTAGTATTCGAGCCCGCGGACTACGGAGGGGTCGATGCGGATGCGAAGTTTGTCATATTTTTCCTCGCGCAACATTTTCCGAATTGATTCGAGTTCTTCCAATCCCTCTTCGACGATTGTAGGGAGATCTTTCTGACCCAATATTGCACGGAGGTATTCCCGATATTTTTTGACTGAAAACGCCTTGCGGTAACCACGATTGAAAAACGAGATTAACTTGAGGTAATGCGGCTTAACTTGAAGGAATTTGGGGTCAATCAATGTTACAGCAGTTAGAACTAGATCCATCTGAATGGAACTGAGCCCCGCGCCCTTCGTAAAATCACCGCTCTCATCCTTGCGCCCCTCGCCAAGCAGCAGCCGCACACCCTCCGGCCCGAACTTGTCGAGCTTGTCGATCGCCCGCAGCACGGTCAGCCGCCGCCCGGCATTCTCCTCCCCGCCGAGCCCGATCGCCTCCATCACGCCGTCCAGCACCTTGCGGTTGTTGACCTTGACGACGTAATCGCCGCGCTTGATGCCGAGCGCTTCCATCGTGTCGGCCGCCAGCATGCAGATCTCGGCATCGGCCGCGACCGAACCCGCCCCGACGATATCCGCGTCGAACTGCATGAACTGCCGGAACCGCCCCGGCCCCGGCTTCTCGTTGCGGAAGACGTAGCCGGCACGATAGCTGCGATAGGGCTTTGGCAGCGCGTCGTAATTCTCGGCGACGTAGCGGGCGAGCGGCGCGGTCAGGTCGTAGCGCAGCGAGAGCCACTGCTCGTCATCATCCTGGAACGAAAAGACGCCCTCATTGGGCCGGTCCTGATCGGGCAAAAACTTGCCCAGCGCATCCGAGAATTCGACGAAGGGCGTCTCGACCGGCTCGAATCCGTAGCGCGAAAAGCTCTCGCGGATGACGCCGAGCATGCGCTCGGTCGCGGCGACGTCGGCCGGGCCGCGATCGACAAAACCGCGCGGCTGGCGGGCTTTCAGTCTGTCGGTTTTCGACATGGATTTCGTGCTTCCTGTCAGGCGCGCCAGGGCGAGATGCTGGGCGCAGGGGTTAGCCCGCCGACGCCAGCGGGGCAAGCGCGCGGCGCATTAGGCGCGAAGGCCCGCATCGGCTAGCATCGCGCGCCCGCATCGGAGGGAGAGCGTGATGGCGTCACGGCTCAAGACGATCCTCGCCAGCCTCATCGTCGCCCTTGCACTCGCCGCCTGCGGGCCGAGCGAGCCCGACCAGCGCAAGGCATTCATCGCCTTCCTGCAGACCGAGGTGCTGCCGCGCCCCGGGGCGCGCGTGCCGCAGCCGAACGCGGAGAAGCAGAAAACCTTTGGCGATTATGCCGGGCATTACGCCGTCATCACCCGCTTCCATGAGCGTATGAACGCCTCGGTCGCGACGCCCATGCAGCAGGCGATGAGCAATGGCGTGCCGCGCTCGATCGCGGAGGTCGTCTCGCGCAAGGCCGATCTCGCGGCGGTGCGGGCCGGTTTCGGCAAGATGCGCACCGCGCTAGACGAGGCCGTGGCTGCGACCGAGGCCGAGCGCGCCGCGCTGAAGCAGCCGGACGACCTGCGCGCGGTCTATGCGTCGGTCTACGACAAGCTGGTGACGCAGCCGGTCACGGCCTTCCGCGAGATATTTCCTCCGACGGACGAGGCCTTCGGCGCGATTCTGGCAATGGCGGACCTTGTCGATAGCAACCGGCAGGCGATCAAGCTCAACGGTTCGCAGATCGAGGCGACGAGCCCCGCGCTGCGCGCGAAGGTGCAGGCCGCGCTGGAGGGGATGGCGAGCAAGCAGCGCGCGATGACCGAGGCGCAGCAGAAGATGCGGCGGGTGCTTTACGGGAGTTAGCTGCCCGGCCGCACCGCTCCATTCGCATGCGTCATCACCGCATAGAGCGAGGTCGTGCCGCAGATGAAGAGGCGGTTCAGCTTCGGCCCGCCCCAGCACAGATTCGCGACGATCTCGGGGATCGCGACCTTGCCGATCAGCGTGCCGTCCGGGTGATAGATGTGGACGCCGTCGGCGGCCGAGGTCCAGATCCGGCCCTCGGCATCGAGCCGAAAACCGTCGAACAGGCCTGACGTGCAGGTGGCGAAGACGGTGGAGCCGCCCAGCGTCGCGCCATTCACGACGCAGGCGCGGATATGGCGCGGGCCGTTTTCGGGATCATGGCTCGCCCCGGTGTCGGCGATGTAGAGAATGCTCTCGTCGGCCGAGAAGGCCAGCCCGTTGGGCTTGACGAAATCGCCCGCGACCACCGTCAGCGCGCCGCTCTGGCCGTCGATGCGATAGACGTTGCAGCGCCCGATCTCAGCCTCCGCGCGGTCGCCCTCATAGTCGCTGAGGATGCCGTAATCGGGATCGGTGAACCAGATCGAGCCGTCGGACTTGACGACGACGTCGTTGGGCGAGTTCAGGCGCTTGCCCTCGTAATGGCTCGCCAGCACGGTGATGCGCCCGTCATGCTCGGTGCGCGTGACCTGCCGGCCGCCATGCTCGCAGGTGACGAGCCGGCCTTCGCGGTCGACCGTGTTGCCGTTGGAGTTGCGCGCCGGCTGGCGGAAGACCGCCGTCTGGCCCGACAAGGCGTCGAAGCGCAGCATCCGGTCGTTGGGGATGTCGGACCAGACCAGCGTATTGTGCGCCGGAAACCAGGCCGGCCCCTCGGCCCAGCGCGAGCCGGTCCAGAGCCGCTCGACACGGGCGGAGCCCGGCACGATGCGGTGGAAGCGCGGATCGAGAACGCTGACCCCGGTGCCTTCGAGAACGCCAAACATCGCAATCTCCGCCTGGCTCATAAACTCAACCCCTCGTCCCAATACGGCGTCGCGCCATAGAGTTCCGCCAGATAATCCACGAAGACCCTGACCTTCTGCTCCATATGCCGCCGGCTCGGATAGACCGCATGCACGGCAACGCGCTTGCCGACCGAATATTCCGGCAGCACACGCAGCAGCGCGCCCGATTTCAGCTCCGGCCCGACATCCCAGGTCGAGCGCAGCGCGATGCCGACGCCGGCCAGCAGCGCCTCGCGGACCACCTCGCTGGAATTGGTGCGCAAGGGCCCGCCGACGCGGACATTGACCGGCCCGCTCGGCCCGTCGAGCCGCCACTGGTCGGCATTGTGGGTGATCAGCGTGTGCCGGGCGAGCGCCTCGATCGAGTCGGGCACGCCGCGCGCTGCGAGATAGCCCGGCGACGCGCAGAGCACGCGGTGGTTGGGGGCCAGCCGCTTGGCGACGAGCGAGGAATCCTGCAGATCGGCGATGCGCACGGCGAGGTCGAAGCCCTCGCCGATGATGTCGACGAAGGCGTCGGTAAGGATCAGGTCGACGCTGACCAGCGGGTTGGCGTCGAGGAAGGGTTTCAGATGCGGCGCGATATGCATGCGCCCGAACGAGGTCGGCGCGGAGACGCGCAGCGTGCCGCGCGCCTGGCCCGTGCCGCTGGCGACCCAGGCCTCGGCATCCTCGATCGAGGACAGGATCGAGACGACGCGCTCATAGAAGCCCTGGCCGGCCTCGGTCAGCGAAAGCTGCCTTGTGGTGCGCTGAAGCAGCCGCACGCCGAGCCGCTCCTCCAGCCGCCTGATGCGCTTGGAGATGACCGCCGGCGACAGCTTGAGCTGCCGCCCCGCCGCCGACATGCTTTTGGCCGTCACCACATGGGCGAAGACGTCGAGATCGCCAAACCTGTCCATGCGCCACGCTAGCCCCGTCCGATCTTTTCGGAAATGGAAATAATCATGGACGATGGTCGCACTGCAAGCGAGTTGGAATTGGTCTAGGGTTGACCTCCGTCGTCATTGCGAGCGCAGCGAAGCAATCCAGAGGTTTGCGTGAGACGCTGGATTGCTTCGCTGCGCTCGCAATGACGGGAAGGACGCTGCTCGCTGCATCCGAGGTCGCCCATGTCCGCCATCGCATTCCCCGCGCCCGACCAGAGCATCCTCGCCCGGCGAGACGCCATCGTCGCGGGGCTCGCACAGCTCGTCGCGCCGGACGCGCTGATCACCAGCGCCGACGAGCGCCGCCCTTACGAGACCGATGCGCTGACCGCCTATCGCCGCCTGCCGCTCGCCGTCGTGCTGCCCTCGACGACCCAGGAGGTCGCGGCGGTGCTGAAATACTGCAGCGAGAACGGCGTTCCTGTGGTGCCTCGCGGGGCCGGCACATCGCTCTGCGGCGGGGCGATCCCGCAGGAGGACGCCGTCGTGATCGGCGTCTCCAAGATGAACCGCATCCTCGACATCGACTATGCCAATCGCATCGCGAAAGTGCAGGCCGGCGTCACCAATCTCGCGGTCACCGGCGCAGTCTCGGAACAGGGCTTCTTCTACGCTCCCGATCCGTCCTCGCAGCTTGCCTGCTCGATCGGCGGCAATATCGGCATGAACTCCGGCGGAGCGCATTGCCTGAAATACGGCGTCACGACCAACAACGTGCTCGGCGTCACGCTGGTCATGCTCGACGGCTCGGTCTGCGAGATCGGCGGCGGCCATCTCGATGCGCCGGGCTACGACCTGCTCGGCCTCGTCGTCGGCTCGGAGGGGCAGCTCGGCATCGTGACGGAAGCGACGGTCCGCATCCTGCGCTCGGCGGAAGGCGCGCGGCCCGTGCTGTTCGGCTTCCCGACCAGCGAGCAGGCGGGCGAGGCCGTCGCGGCCATCATCGGAGCCGGCATCATCCCGGTCGCGATGGAGTTCATGGACAAGCCGGCGATCGAGATCTGCGAGGCCTTCGCCAAGGCCGGCTATCCGATGGATGTCGAGGCGCTGCTGATCATCGAGGTCGAGGGTTCGGACGCGGAAATGGACGCGCAGCTTGCCCGCATCGTCGCGATCGCCCGCGAGCACGGCGTCAAGACGGTGAAAGAAAGCCAGTCGGCGATGGAATCGGCCGCGATCTGGAAGGGCCGGAAATCCGCCTTCGGCGCGACCGGGCGCATTGCCGACTATATCTGCATGGACGGTACGATCCCGACCGGGCAGTTGCCGCATGTGCTGCGGCGGATGGATGCGATCGTGAAGGGCTATGGCCTGCGCGTCGCCAACGTCTTCCACGCCGGCGACGGCAATCTCCATCCGCTGATCCTCTACAACTGCAACGACCCGGTCGAGGCGCAGAAGGCCGAGGACGCCGGCAACGACATCCTGAGACTCTGCGTCGAGGTCGGCGGCTGCCTCACCGGCGAGCACGGCGTCGGCATCGAGAAGCGCGACCTGATGATCTTCCAGTTCAACGAGGCCGATCTGCAGCAGCAGATGCGGGTGCGGGCCGTGTTCGACGGGAAGTGGCTGATGAACCCGGCCAAGGTGTTTCCGCTGGAAGGGCGGGTGGCGGCGTGATGCTGCACACACCCCCCTCCGAGGCCGACGCCTGCGCCTTCGTGTCCTCCGCCATCGCCGCCCGGACGCCTCTCGCCATCGTCGGTGGCGGGACGCGTGCCGGGCTCGGGCGGCCGACGCAAACGCAGGCCACGCTGTCCAGCGCGGGCCTGACCGGCATCACGCTCTACGAGCCGGCCGAGATGGTGATCGGCGCGCGCGCGGGCACGCCGCTGGCGGAGGTCCAGAAGACGCTTGCCGAGCGCGGCCAGATGCTGCCCTTCGAGCCGATGGACCACCGCGCGCTTTTCGGCACAGGCGGAGAGCCGACGATCGGCGCGGTCGCGGCCGGCAACGTCTCCGGCCCGCGCCGGATCAATGCGGGCGCGGCGCGGGATTCCCTGATCGGCATCCGCCTCGTCAACGGCAACGGCGAAGCGATCAAGTCCGGCGGGCGGGTGATGAAGAACGTCACGGGCCTGGACCTCGTCAAGCTCGTCGCCGGCAGTTTCGGCACGCTCGGCTTCCTGACCGAGGTGACCTTTCGCGTGCTGCCGACGCCGGAGCGGATCGTTACGCTGATCTGGCGCGGCCTGTCGGACGAGGCCGGGGCGGCATTGCTGAGCGCCGCGCTCGGCTCGCCCTTCGAGCCTTTCGCGGCGGCGCATCTGCCGGCCGGCATCGGCGCCGAACAGGCGCAAACGCTGCTGCGGTTGGAGAATTTTTCCGACTCGATCGACTATCGGAAGGCCGAGTTGCAGGCTCTGCTGGGCGGGCATGGCGAGCCGGAGCTGATCGAAGGCGAGGCGTCGGCGGTGCTCTGGCAGCAGGTCCGAGACGCCCGCTTCTTCGCGGGCACGGACGAGGCGGTGTGGCGGTTGTCGCTTTCGCCGGGCAACGGCCCGAAGGCGATGGCGGCGCTGGGCATGATGCTTCCAGGCGCGCGCTGGTTCTATGACTGGGGCGGCGGGCTGGTCTGGCTCGGCGTGCCGGCGCAGGGCGATGCGGGGGCAGACGCGGTCCGCGCGGCGATCCGGCCGCTCGGCGGCCACGCGACGCTGGTGCGCGCGCCCGACGCGATCCGGGCGAGCGTGCCGGTGTTCCAACCGCTGGCCGAGCCGCTGATGCGGGTCACCGCCGGCATCAAGACGAGTTTCGATCCGGCGGGCGTGTTCGAGCCCGGCCGGATGTATGCGGGGGTTTGAGCGACCCTTATTCGTCGTCATGGTCGGGCTTGTCCCGACCATCCACGTCTTCCTTCCCGCGCGTCGCAAGACGTGGATGCTCGGCACAAGGCCGAGCATGACGGGAGGTGCATTGGATGCCGTGTCATGCAGACCAACTTCACCCCGGCTCTTCTCGCCTCCGATCCGCGCCTTCCGGCGTCGGAGAAGATTCTCCGCACCTGCGTGCATTGCGGCTTCTGCACCGCGACCTGCCCGACCTATCTGCTGCTCGGCGACGAACTCGATAGCCCGCGCGGGCGCATCTACCTGATCAAGGACATGCTGGAGAACGGCAAGCCGGCCACGGCCGAGGTGGTCAAGCATGTCGACCGCTGCCTGTCCTGCCTGTCCTGCATGACGACCTGCCCATCGGGCGTGCATTACATGCATCTCGTCGATCATGCGCGTGCCCATATCGAGGAGACCTACACGCGCTCCTGGCATGACCGGGCGCTGCGGCGCGTACTCGCGGCCGTGCTGCCCTATCCGGGGCGCTTCCGGCTCGCCATGGCGGCGGCGATGCTCGGAAAACCCTTCGCTGGTCTGCTCGGCGGCCTGCCGCTGGTCGGGGCGCGGCTGAAGGCGATGCTGGAGCTTGCGCCCGGCAGCCTGCCGACCCGCTCCGCCATGGAAGGCCCACAACATTTCGCCGCCGCCGGCCCGCGTACGAAACGCGTCGCGATGCTGTCGGGCTGTGCGCAGCCGGTGCTCGACCCCGGCATCAACGAGGCGGCGATCAGGCTTTTGACGCGTCACGGCGTCGAGGTCGTGCTGCCGAAGGGCGAAGGCTGCTGCGGCGCGCTCGTCCATCATATGGGCCAGGAGCACGATGCGCTCGCCTTCGCCCGAACAAACATCGACGCCTGGACGGCCGAGATCGAGGGCAAGGGGCTGGACGCGATCGTGATCACCGCGTCGGGCTGCGGCACGACGATCAAGGATTACGGCTTCATGTTCCGCAACGAGCCGGCCTATGCGGAGAAGGCGGCGCGAGTGTCCGCTCTCGCGAAGGACGTCACCGAGTTCCTGGAGACGCTGGAGCTGCAGCCGGTGCGCGATGTCTCGATGCCGATCGCCTACCATTCGGCCTGTTCGATGCAGCACGGCCAGCAGTTGAAGGATGGGCCCAAGCGCCTGCTCTCCGCTGCGGGCTTTCGGGTCAAGGAGGCAGCCGAAAGCCATATCTGCTGCGGCTCGGCCGGCGTTTACAACATCCTTCAGCCCGAGATCGCGGGCCAGCTCCGCGCCCGCAAGGTCGGCCATATCGAGCGGACGAAGCCCCGGCTGGTCGCGACCGGCAATATCGGCTGCATGACACAGCTCGCGAAGGGCTTTGCCGACAAGGGCTCCACTGTGCCCGTGGTCCATACCGTCGAACTTCTCGACTGGGCGACCGGCGGTCCGCTGCCGACGAAGTTGGCGGAGGCGGGTTTCGCCGAGTTAGGAGCGCTTGTCGCCGCGAAGCCGCTGCTCAGCGCCTGAAGAGCCGCAACCTCACGGCTTGGTGATCGCGGGCATCGGCCCATGGCACGCGGCTTGCTGAAGTGCATGCAGATTTCCTCCAGGAGCTGCATGCATGTTGAAACGTTTGGCACTGTCGGCCGCGCTTGCCCTTTCGCTCGCCAGCATCGCAAAGGCCGAAAGCGTGGTGCGCTACGCCATCTCGCTCGCCGACATTCCGCTGACCTCGGGCCAGCCCGACCGCGGCGCCGGCGCCTACAAGTTCACTGGCTACACCATCTACGACCCGCTGGTCGCCTGGGAGATGGATGTCGCCGACCGGCCGGGCAAGCTGGTTCCGGGACTCGCGACAAGCTGGAAGGTCGATCCGGCCGACCCGAAGAAATGGCTCTTCACGCTGCGCGACGGCGTGAAATTCCATGACGGCTCGGCGCTGGATGCGGCTGCCGTGGTCTGGAACCTCGACAAGGTTCTGGACGACAAGGCCCCCCATTTCGACCGCCGCCAGGCGGCTCAGGTCAGGCCGCGCCTGCCATCCGTCGCGAGCTATCGCGTCGTGGACCCCAAGACAGTCGAGATCACCACCAAGGCGGTCGATTCGTTCTTCCCCTACCAGATGCTCTGGTTCCTGGTGTCCTCGCCGGCGCAATACGAGAAGGTCGGCAAGGACTGGGACAAGTTCGCGATGACGCCGTCCGGCACCGGGCCGTTCAGGCTCGACAAGCTCGTGCCCCGCGAGCGCGCCGAACTGGTGAAGAACGCCGATTACTGGGACAAGCGGCGGCTGCCAAAGGTCGACCGGCTGATCCTGCTGCCGATGCCGGAAGTGCTGGCGCGCACCAACGCGCTGATCACCGGCCAGGTCGACATGATCGAGACGCCGGCCCCCGACACCGTGCCGCAGCTCAAGGCGGCGAAGATGTCGATCGTCGAGAACGTCACGCCCCATGTCTGGAACTATCATCTCAGCGTGGCGCCGGGCTCGCCCTGGGCCGATGTCCGCCTGCGCAAGGCGCTGAATCTCGCGATCGACCGCGAGGGCATCGTCGCCCTGCTCAACGGGCTGGCGCGACCCGCCATCGGCCAGGTCGACCCGACCAGTCCCTGGTTCGGCAAGCCCTCGTTCCAGATCAAATACGATCCCGAGGCGGCGAAGAAGCTGCTCGCCGAGGCCGGCTACTCGAAGGCCAAGCCGCTCAAGACCACCTTCGTCATCGCGCAGGGTGGCTCGGGCCAGATGCAGTCGCTTCCGATGAACGAGTTCATTCAGCAGAACCTCAAGGATGTCGGCATCGAAATCGAATTCAAGGTCGTCGAGCTCGAGGTGCTTTATACGCGCTGGCGCAAGGGCGCGAAGGACGAGATGAACGCCGACGTTTCGTCGAACAACATCGCCTATGTTACCTCGGACCCGCTCTATGCGATCATCCGCTTCTTCCACTCCAACCAAGTCGCCCCCGTGGGGGTGAACTGGGGAACGTGGTCGAGCCCGGCGGTGGACGCCCTGCTCGACGAGGCGACGAAGAGCTTCGACATCGCCAAGCAGGACGAGTTGCTCGCGAAGGCGCACAGCCTGATCGTCGACGACGCCGTGCTGGGCTGGGTCGTCCACGACACCAACCCGCATGCGCTCTCGCCGAAGATCAAGAAGTTCGTGCTGGCGCAGCACTGGTTCCAGGATCTGACGACGATCGGGCTGGATTGAGGTTCGCCACCACCCCAACACCCCCCTCCGCCAGTCATCCCGGACGCAGCGAAGCGGAGCTCCGGGATGACGGAGAGAAGTTGAATCGGAAGCGGGAAAGCAAAGCTCACCCCTTCGGCGGCTCGGCCTTCAGCCGCGCAACAATGAACGGCATCGCCAGCCCCAGTGCAAAGAAGCGTGCCAGATGGTGCGCGCCCACGTAAAGCGGGTCGAGCCCCATTGAGAAGGCGAGCATCGCCATCGCTTCCAGCCCGCCCGGCGCAAACGCCGCCATCGCCGAGGCGTAGGGCACGCCGGCGACCAGCGCGGCCGGCCAGGCGAAGGCGAGCGCCACCGCCATCGAGACGAAGAAGCCGCCGATCGCGAGCGGGAACAGCATCATCAGCTCGCTGCGCTTCACATTGGAGACGCGCCCACCCATCACCGCACCGAGCATGACCAGCGCCACCGTCTGGATGCCTGGAGGCAGCACCCCCTCGACCCAGCCGCCGCCATGCAGCACGGCGCTGGCGAGAGTCGCGCCGAGGATCAGCGGGGCGGTGACGCCCAGCCGCTCGAAGACGAGACCGCAGACGAGCCCAGACGTCATCAGCAGGACGAGCCCGCCGAGATCGACGATATGGGCCGGCGGCGGCAGGCTTAAGCCCCCCGCCGCGCTCGCCTGCATGACGCTTGGCAGCAGGGCGACCAGCACCAGAATGCGGAACAACTGGACGACGGCGATCTTGCCGATATCGGCGCCCTTGTCCTGCGCGACGGCGATGACGGCCGAAAGCGCGCCGGGTGCGGCCGCCAGCAGCGAGTCTATCCAGGACCAGCGCGCGACATAGTGGAGATAGGCCCCGGTCGCGAGCATGATCGCGGCGAGCCCGACGAACATGATCGCGATCGAACCGGGATAGCGCGACGCCGCTGCCAGCGCTTCGGGCGTCGCGGCCGAGCCGATCAGCACGCCGGAGACGAGCATGGTCGCATCGAACCAGGGCTTTCGCAGGACGGGCAGCGGCCGCAGCACGCCGATGACCGCGACGAGCAGCATCGCGCCCGAGAGCCAGGCGGCGGGAACGCCGAGCAGGGCGAACAACGCGCCGCCGATGGCGGCGATGGCGATCACGGCCGCCTCTCCGGTCCAGATCGTCAGCCGCCTCGAAGGGTATCGCGCCGGGTTCATCGCTCGCAGGGTCGTCCTCGCGGACAAGCCCGCGCCGCCCTGTTCAATGCCCGCCTGCGCCGGCTTGCGCAAACGGTCCGCGCGCAGGTCAGCCCCGCTTCCGGGACGCTGCGAGCGGCTCAGGCCGAGAGCGCCCGCTGGATGCGCGCCACCACCTCGACGAGGTCGGACGCTTTTCGCGCGAAGCACAGGCGCAGGCCCGTCTCGCCGCCGGGGCCGAAGGCCGTGCCGGGCGCGAGGCCGACATTGGCGCTGTCCACCAGTTCGATGGCGAGCGCGCGCGAATCCTGCCGGCCATCGACGGTGAAGAACTGGTAGAACGCCCCGTCCGGCGCGGCCAGCGACACGCGATTGGTGGCTTTGAGCCCTTCGGCAATGATCCGGCGGCCTTCCGTGGCGCGCGCGATCTGGTCGGCGACGAAGGGCTCGCCCTCCTCCAGCGCGGCGATTGCCGCGCGCTGGACGAAGACCGGCGAGCCCGATGTCGAGTACTGGATCAGGTTTTCGATGATCTGGCCAAAGGCGGCCGGAGCCTCGATCCAGCCGATGCGCCAACCGGTCATGGCCCAGTTCTTCGAGAAGGTCTGGACGAAGAGGATGCGGTCCTCCGCTTCCATGACGTCGTGGAAGGATGCGGCGCGCTGCTGCCCGTCATAGACGAAGCGGCCATAGATTTCGTCGGCGACGATCCAGATGCCGTGCTTGCGGGCGAGCGCCAAAAGCGCGGTCAGTTCGGCCCGGGTGGCTGTCCAGCCCGTAGGATTCGCCGGCGAATTGATGACGATCGCGCGGGTCTTGGGCGTGATGGCGGCTTCGAGCTTTTCGAGATCGAGCGAGAAGCGTCCCTGCGCCAGGTCCATCGGCACGCAAACGGCCTTTGCGCCCGCCACGCCGATCGCGGCGGCAAAATTCGGCCAGGCCGGCGTCGGGATGACGAGTTCGTCGCCCGGCCCCGCGATCAGCCGGACCGCGATCTGGACCGACTGCATGCCCGAGCCGGTGACGAAGAAGCGGTCGGACGAGAGCGGCTGGCCGTAGAGCGTCGTGTGGTAGCGCGCCAGCGCCTCGCGCAATTCGGGGATGCCGCGCTGCCAGGTGTAGAAGGTCTCGCCGTCGGCCAGCGACCTGTTGGCGGCGCGGATAATGAAATCGGGCGTGGCCAAGTCGCCCTCGCCGACCCAGAGCGGGATCAGGCCGGGCTTGAGCCGGCCATGGTTGACGACCTCGACGATGCCGCTCTCGGGCGCATTGCGGGCCTCGGGGCGCAGTTCGGCGATCAGGTTCGCACCGGGCAGGGTCGTCATGGTCATCGGGTCGTCCTCGCGAAACGCATGCCATGCTGTAGCCGATCGAAGCGGCGGCAGGCATGAAATCGCGAGATCGGGACGATCGCTCGCGGTGATGAATCAGCGCGAGCGATCTGTGGGTTCAGACCGTCTTTTGTTTCAGCAGGTCGCGAATTTCACCAAGCAGCACCACATCCTCGGCGGGCGCGGCCGGCGGCGGCGCGGCGGCGGCTTCCTTGCGCTTGAACGTGTTGATCGCCTTGACGACCATGAACAGCACGGCGGCGATGATGATGAAGTTCACCGCGACGGTCAGGAAGGATCCGTAGGCCAGCACCGCTCCCTGCTTCTTGGCGTCGACGAGCGCCGGCGCCGTCACGGCGCTGCTCAGGCGGATGAAGAAGTTCGAGAAATCGAGGCCGCCCAGGATGGCGCCGATGATCGGCATGATGATGTCGCCGACGAGCGAATCGACGATCTTGCCGAAGGCCGCGCCGATGACCACGCCGATGGCCAGGTCGATGACGTTGCCCTTCAGCGCGAATTCCTTGAATTCCTTCAGCATGGCTGCCCCTCTCCAGTCCCGAAACGCCGGCGGGCCGCGCGCCGCACCGTTTGACCCGCAAACGCTAGCCGAGATGGCGACGGCTTGAAACCGCCAAGGGGCCGGCCGAACGGTCTATCGCGCGGATGTCCTGCCGCTTTTCACGCCCAATGGGCTATGGCGAGGGCATGGCCAGCCGGCTACGATCGCACCATGCCGGGCTCGCGGCGGTGGAGGCACGATGATCCCAGCCTGGTCGGTCATTCTGGTGGCGCTGGCCTATCTATGCGGGCTGTTCGCGGTCGCGCATATGGCAGACACCTCGGGCCGCCGCATGATGATGGCGGGCCGGGCCCGCACGACGATCTACGCGCTGGCGCTTGGGGTCTACTGCACCTCCTGGACCTTTTACGGCTCGGTCGGCTTCGCGAGCCGCGCCGGGTTCGACTTTCTCGGCATCTATGTCGGGCCGATCCTGGTGATCGGCTTCGGGCACCGCTTCGTCGCCCGCATCGTCACCATCGCCAAATCGCAGAACATCACCTCGATCGCCGATTTCGTCGGCGCGCGTTATGGCAAGAGCGAGCGCGTCGCGGCGCTGGTCTGCCTCGTCGCGGTCATCGGCGCCCTGCCCTACATCGCGCTGCAACTGAAAGCGGTCGCGAACTCCCTCTCAGTCTTCCTGATCGCGACCGGCGGACAGGCGCTGACGCCGGACGTGCCGGTGCTCAGCGACCTCGCCTTCCTCGTCGCGATGGTGCTGGCGGGCTTCGCCTGCGCCTTCGGCACCCGCCATATTGACGCGACCGAGCATCAGGACGGGCTCGTGCTGGCGATCGCGGTCGAATCGCTGATCAAGCTTGTCGCCTTCCTCGTGCTCGGCGTCTTCGTCGTCTACGGCCTGTTCGATGGTTTTGGCGATCTGCTGGCCAAGGCGGCCAACCCGCCCGGCGGCGCGCCACCGATCTGGGAACGCACCTCGAACTGGCCGACCTTCCTGACGCTGACGCTGCTCTCGGCCTGCGCCTCGCTTCTGCTGGCGCGCCAGTTCCACATGGCGATCGTCGAGAACCGCGACCCGCGCGACGTGCGCCGCGCGGCCTGGATGTTCCCGCTCTATCTGATCCTGATCAACCTGTTCGTGCTGCCCCTGGCGATGGCGGGCGAACTTTTCCTGCCCGGCCCCGGCGTCGATCGCGACATGACCGTACTGCTGCTGCCGTTGCAGCAGCAGGCCAACCTGCTGGCGCTGCTCGTCTTCGTCGGCGGATTGTCGGCCGCGACCGCGATGGTCATCGTCGCTTCGGTCGCACTCGCCATCATGATCTCGAACCATCTCGTCATGCCGCTGCTGCTGCGTGGCCGGCGCGGCCTGACCGACCCGAACCGGGTGACCGAGCCTGAGTCCGACAATGGCGCCAGCGGCGGCGATCTCGGCTCGCAGGTGGTGATCATCCGGCGGATCGCGATCCTGATCGTGATCCTGCTCGGCTATGCCTATTACCGGGCGGCGGGCGAGGCGGCGCTGGTCTCGATCGGCCTGCTCTCGTTCGCGGCGACCGCGCAGATCGCGCCGGCTTTCTTCGGCGGCCTGCTCTGGCGGCGCGGCACGGCCTTGGGCGCGGCGGTCGGCCTTTGCGTCGGCATCGCGACCTGGGCCTACACGCTGCTGCTGCCGAGCCTCGTTCATCCCGGCAGCGAGTGGGCGAGCCTGGTCTCGCTCGGCCCCCTCGGCATGAGCGCGCTCAAGCCCGAGGCGCTGCTCGGGCTGGCCTTGCCGCCGCTGCCCCATGGCGTCGCCTGGAGTCTCGGGCTCAACCTGCTGGCCTATGTCGGCTTCTCGCTGCTGCGCCCCGCCAATGCGATGGAGCGGCTGCAGGCCAACGCCTTCGTCGAATCCGACCGCGCCACCATGGCCCAGTCCTTCTCGCTCTGGCGCTCCAGCGTCACCGAGGCCGAGCTGCAGGCGACGATCGGGCGCTATCTCGGCCAGGAGCGGACGCAGCGCGCCTTCGAGAGCTTCGCCAGCGGGCGCGGCGAGGCGCACAACGTCAACCGCGAGGCCGACATCCACCTGCTGCGCTTCGGCGAGCACCTGCTCTCCTCGGCGATCGGCGCCGCCTCGTCGCGGCTCGTGCTCTCGCTGCTGCTGCGGCGGCGCAACCTCTCCACCGAGGCCGCCTTCAAGCTGCTCGACGACGCCTCGGCCGCCCTGCAATACAACCGCGACATCCTCCAGCACGGGCTTGATCACGCCGGCCAGGGCATCACCGTGCTCGACCGCGACCTGCGCCTGCTCGCCTGGAACCGGGCCTTCATCGAGCTTTACGACCTGCCGCCCTCGCTGGTCCGTTTCGGCACCGGGCTCGACGAGGTGGTGCGCTACAATGCGGCGCGCGGGGCCTATGGCGACGGCCAGCTCGACGAATTGATGGCGGCGCGACTGGAGAGCTTCGTGCGCGACCGCGAGCCGGTGCGTCTCAAGCTCTACCCGTCGAAGAAGGTCATCGAAATCCGCTCCAACCCGCTGCCCGACGGCGGCCTGGTCACGACCTATACCGACATCACCGAGGCAGTCGCCGCGCAGGAAGAGCTGGAGCGCACCAACGAGACGCTGGAGCGCCGCGTCGTCGAGCGCACCGAGGAAATCCTGCGCGTCAACGCCGAACTCCAGCGGGCCAAGGCCGCCGCCGACGATGCCAACGCCTCCAAGACGCGCTTCCTCGCCGCCGCCAGCCACGACATCCTGCAGCCGCTCAATGCCGCGCGGCTCTACGCCACCTCGCTGGTCGAGCGCGACCGCGCCACCGGCCAGCCGGAACTGGCCGAAAACATCGACGCCTCGCTCGACGCGGTCGAGGAGATCCTGACAGCGCTGCTGGAGATCTCGCGGCTCGACGGCGGGGCGCTCAAGCCCGAGATCACGGCCTTCCGGCTCGACGAATTGTTGCGCCAGCTCCAGCGCGAGTTCGAGCCGAGCGCGCAGGAGAAGGGACTGAAACTCGTCTTCCTGCCCACGAGCGTCGCTTTGCGCTCCGACCGCCGCCTGATCCGCCGGCTGCTGCAGAACCTGATCTCGAACGCGATCAAGTACACCCCGAGCGGCAAGGTGCTGGTCGGCTGCCGGCGGCGCGGCGCGCAGGTCTCGGTCGAGGTGCTCGACACCGGGCTCGGCATCCCTCCAAGCAAGCAGAAGACGGTGTTTCGCGAGTTCCAGCGGCTCGACCAGGGCGCGAAGGTGGCGCGGGGCTTAGGCCTCGGGCTCTCGATCGTCCAGCGCATCGCGCAGGCGCTCGACCACAGGCTGACGCTCGATTCAGCGCCGGGACGCGGCACGCGCTTCGCGATCCTCGCGCCGCGCGCAGCGCCGTTGCCGGCGATGGCGACGAGCGCGGCCCCGCGTCAGTCGCCCGCCGGCCAGCTCGCCGGCCTGCGCCTGCTCGTCATCGACAACGAGCCGACCATTCTCGACGGGATGCGCGGGCTGCTTACGGGCTGGGGCTGCGTGGTGACCACCGCTCCGGGGCTGGACGAGGCGCTGGCGTCGCTGCGCAGCAAGGGCGAGCCCGATGTCGTGATCGCCGACTACCATCTCGACCATGGCAACGGCCTGACCGCGATCAGCACATTGCGCGAGCGGACGAGCATGCGCGTGCCGGCGATCCTGCTCACCGCCGACCGCTCGCCCCAGGTGCGCGAGGCCGCCATCGCGCTCGACGTGCATCTGCTGAACAAGCCCCTGAAGCCCGGCGCGCTGCGGGCGCTGCTGGCGCAATGGCGCGCGACACGGCTGGCGGCGGAGTAGCGCTCAGCCTCCGGAAGCTCCGGCCTGCCGCATCGCCTCCTCGGCGGCGAGAAAGGCCGCGACCTCGGGGGCGGGCTCGGGGCTTTCGGCCGTGACGCCGATCTCGGCCAGCAGCCGCGCGACCGGGACGTACGCTTTCACCGCCTTGTCGTAGAGCGCGGCCCGCACCAAGGCGACCGCCGCCACGATCTCGGCTCCGTCGCGGCCGGTCGTCAGGATGCGGTGCTGCATCACCAGCCAGCTCTCGCTCCAGCACAGGATAGTCGTCTCAAGGCGGAACGGCCGGAACAGCCTGACCTCGCGGCGGAAGCGGATCGTGCCGGCGTTCACGACCGGCACCCAGCGATGCTTCAGCACCGCGCGCCACAGCCCCGAGCGCAGCATCAGATCGGTGCGGCCGAGATCCATCAGCGTCCAGTAGCGGCCATTGTTCATGTGCAGGCTGGTGTCGAGGTCGTGCGGCCAGACCCGGAAGGGCAGGACGGAGGCTTCCCCCGGCAGAGACAGGCGCGGCCGGAAGGCCGTGGTGAGCAGCAGCCAGAGCAGGCGGAGCCAGAGATTCATCGCGGTGTCGTGTCCGGGGTCGTGGCGTGTCGAGCGAGGGTTCTAGCGCCGGGAGCGGCGCTGTCGATATCCTTGTCATCGCGGCATGCTTGGCTGCATGTCCGGACGGAATCGATTCGACAGGACGCCCATATGCCCACGCTCCACGTCTCGTCGCTGGCGCGGCTCCACGACACCGTGGAGACGGCGCAGGCGAGCCATCTCGTCACGCTGATCAACGTCGCGACCAGGGTCGAGCGGCCTGCCAGCATCGCGGAAGACCGCCATCTCTTCCTGGGCATGTCCGACATCGCCGCCCCGATGGACGGGCATGTCGTCCCGGCGGAAGAGCATGTCGAGCGCTTCCTGCGCTTCGTGCGCGACTGGGACCGCGCCGCTCCGATGGTGATCCATTGCTGGGCCGGGATCAGCCGCTCGACGGCCGCCGCCTACATCGCCGCCTGCGCGCTCGCGCCGATGCGCGACGAGGAGGAGATCGCCGAGGCGCTGCGCGCCGCCTCGCCTTCGGCGACGCCCAATTCGCGGTTGGTCGCGCTGGCCGATGCGAACCTCGGACGCGATGGACGGATGAGCCGCGCCATCGCCCGGATCGGGCGCGGTGCCGACGCGTTTGAGGGGGAGCCATTCCGGCTCGACCTGGGCTGAAAGACAGGTGGGCGGCAAACCAGAGCGACAGCATCATGCAGGCTTTTGTGCAGACGTCGCCGATTTGCGCGCTGCAGCAAAAAATCGATGCAGAAAATTGCTTGCGTCGCGCATTCTTTGCGACGAAGCATCGCGGCAAAGGGATTTGCCGACACTATGACGATCGAACTCGATTCCCGCGACCGCTCGATCCTGCGCATCCTGCAGGCGGATGGGCGCATCACCAATTCCGACCTCGCCGAGAAGGTGCATCTGTCGCCCTCGGCCTGCCTCAGGCGCGTGCGCCAACTCGAGGAGAGCGGGCTGATCCGCGGCTATGCGATGATGCTCGACGACAAGATCGCGGGCTTTCCCGGCACCGCCTTCGTGTTCGTCACGCTCGACCAGCAGGGCCGCGCCTCGCTGGAAGGCTTCGAGCAGGCGGTGAAGACGCTGCCCGAGGTGCTGGAATGCCATCTGCTCGCCGGCGCGCACGACTATCTGATGCGGGTGATCTATCGCGACAGCGCCGATTTCGAGCGCATTCACACCGATATCCTGACGCAGTTGCCCGGCGTCACCCGCGTGCAGTCGACGCTGACGCTGCGCACCATCAAGAAGACCTCGGCGCTGCCGGTGTGACGATGGCGCTTTGCGGTTGCGACGCAGGGCGCGCGGGCTGATAGACTGCGCCAAACAGGAATCACGCCGTGCCAGACCTCAAGACCGCTTCTGCCGCCAACGCCGATATCGCCGCCCTGCCCTTCGAGGCGGCGCTGAAGGAACTCGAGACGATCGTCGCCAAACTCGAGCGCGGCGATGTCGCGCTGGAGGAATCGATCGATATCTACACCCGCGGCGAGGCACTGAAGGCCCGCTGCGACGCCCTGCTGAAGCAGGCGGAAGCGCGGATCGAGAAGATCACGCTCGGCGCGGACGGGAAGCCGACGGGGGTGACGGCGCTGGATGTGGACAGGTAGGCTGTTCGACCGAGGAGGACTTCCGCATGTCAGAGATGCCGGCCGACGACCCGATCCTCGGCGACGCCCGCTCCTGCCAGGCGATCGAGCAGGTGATCGTGCCGCGCGCCCGCGATCTCGGCGGCTTCTCGGTGCGCCGCGCCCTACCCTCGATCGGGCGAAAAATGGTCGGGCCGTTCATCTTCTTCGACCAGATGGGGCCGGCCGAGTTTCTGCTCGGCGAAGGCATCGATGTCCGCCCGCACCCGCATATCGGCCTTTCGACCGTCACCTACCTCTTCGATGGCGAGATCATGCACCGGGATTCGCTGGGCACCGCGCTGGCGATCAGGCCGGGGGCGGTCAATCTGATGACGGCGGGGCGCGGCATCGTCCATTCCGAGCGCACCGGCGCCGAAGAGCGGCTGAAGGCCCCGAAACTCTATGGCATCCAGGCGTGGCTCGCGCTGCCGAAGACGCATGAGGAAAATGCGCCGGAGTTCGTCCACCACGCTGCGCCCGAACTGCCGCGCATCGTCGAAGGCGGCAAGCGCATCAGCCTGATCATGGGCCAGGCCTATGGTCAGACCTCGCCGGTGAAATTCCCGTGGGACGTGCTCTATGCCGAAGCCGTGCTCTCGCCCGGCGCGATCCTGCCGCTCGACGCCGACCATGAGGAGCGCGCGGTCTACATCGTCTCAGGCAAGATCGACATCGCCGGCGACGAATTCTCCGCAGGCCAGTTGCTGATCTTCAAGCCAGGCGACCGCATCTCGATCATGGCGCTCGACCAGAGCCGGCTGATGCTGGTCGGCGGCGAGCCGATGGACGGCCCCCGCCACATCTGGTGGAACTTCGTCTCCTCCTCGAAGGAGCGCATCAACCAAGCGAAGGCGGAATGGAAGGCCGGCCGCTTCGACACCGTGCCCGGCGACGAGGCGGAGTTCATCCCGCTGCCGGAGGGGTGAGAACTCTCTCCGGCATCGTCCTCAACCCGGGCATCACTGATGCCACGATCGCCAATGTCGAGAGGGCGAACAGGCCAACCGGCAGCCACATCGCCGCCTGCAGTCCGAACCATTCACCGGCGAAGCCGCCGGCCAGCGCGCCGAGCGGCCGCATGCCGTACATCGCGGTCGTCAGCGTCGCGCTGACTCGGCCAAGCAGGTCGGGCGGCGTCACCGCCTGGCGCAGGCTGGTCTGGGTGATGAACCAGAGGATCGGGCCGAAGCCGAGCAGCAGGAAGGCGAAGCCCAGCGCCGGCACGCCGAGCGCGGGCGGGGCGAGCGCCAGCGCGCCGACACCAAGCAGCGAGACGGCTGGGCCGAAGACCAGCAGCGCCCCGGTCGGCAACTTCGCGATCAGCGTCGGGCCAAGGAGCGCGGCGAGGATCGAGCCGACGCCGGCGATCGAGGAGGCGAGGCCGATCATCGCCGGCTCCAGCAGCAATACGCGCGCCGCATAGGGCGCGAACAGCGCCAGAAAGGCGAAGAAGGCGAGGTTCCAGGCGATAGCGCAGAGCGCGATCGGCCGGAGATAGGGATGGCGCGCGACGAAGGCTGCACCCTCGGCGACGGCGCGGTGCAGGGGCAAGCGCGGCTGCGGCGGCGGCGCGTCGCCCGGCAGGCGGCCCGCCGTGAGCAGGATGGCGAGGCCGACGGCCGCGCAGATGCCGAGGCCGAGCGAGCCCGCGCCGCGCGCCACCGCCCAGCCTGCGATCAGCGGCGAGGCGAAGCTCAGCAGCGCGCGGCCGAGTTCGAGCCGGCCATTGGCGCGCGGCAGCTCCGGCACGGCCACCATGCGCGGCAGCAGCACGAAGATCGACAGCGCGATCACGACCGGGCCGGCCGCCGCAAGAAAGGTCGAGAGCGCCAGCGCAAGACCGATCTGGCCAAGGCCGAGCAGAGCTGCACCGAGCGCGGAGCCCGCCAGCATCAACCCGCCGCCAAGCCGGATCAGCGCACGAGGCGCGATGCGATCGGCGAAGACGCCCGCTGGCAGCGAGATCAGCAGCCATGCCGCCGATTGCGCCGCGACCAGCAGGCCGACGAGGCGCGGGCTTGCGCCGGCCTCGGTCGCCGCCAGCGAGATGGTATCGAGCGCCAGCTTGTCGGCGAATTGCGCCAGAACGCCGGTGAGCAGCAGGGCTGCGGGGAGCGGAGCGGACATGGCTGGGGTTCCTGCTTGCGTGATCCGCAAGCTCTCCCATCACAATCCGTCCTGACCCACCCGATTCCTGTGCCGGTTTAAGCCACCATCGGCGGCAGGCGCAGATGGTGGTCGCTCGCCTGCTGCAGCGCCCAGCCGATGCGCAGCGCGGTCGCCTCCTGATAGCCCGCGCAGCAGATCTGCAGCGACAGCGGCAGTCCCCCGGCCGTGAAGCCGTTGGGCAGCGAGAGCGCGCACATTTCGAGGAAGTTGCCGAAGCGGGTGAAGCGCGAGGGGAAGACCATCTGGTCGACATCGGCCAGCCTGATTGCCGGCGTCGGCGTGGTCGGCGTCAGCAGCGCATCGATGCCGTCCATGGCGTTCGCCATCACCAGCTTGTCCAGTTGTTGCCGCCGCTTGGTCGCGAGATAGTCCTGCGCCGAGACAGTCTTGCCGGCGAGTACGCGCGGCCGCACGGCCTCGTCGAGCTGTGCAGCGGGATCATCGACCAGTTCGCGGTCGAAGAAATAGGCCTCAGACGCCGTCACCGCCTGCGCCCCGACGAAATCGCCCAGCAGGAAAGGCAGCCTGATCTCGACGATCTCCGCTCCGAGCTGGGCGAGCAGGTCGAGCGAACGGTCATAGGCCGAGAGCACATCGGCGTCGCAGCCGGCGCGTTCGGCCTCGGGCATGCGCGCGATGCGCAGACCCCGCACGCCGCGTCGCATGACGGGCAACGGGTCTTCGGGCGCGACGCCGCGCGTATTGGGATCGAGGGGGTCGGGGCCCTGCAGCACATTGTAGAGCAGCGCCACGTCCTCGACGTCTCGCGCCATCGGGCCCGGCGTGTCGAGCGTGGTCGAAAGCGGCAGGATGCCCGACGTCGGGATGCGGCCGATCGTGGCCTTCAGCCCGGTCAGCCCGCAATAGGAGGCCGGCAGCCTGACCGAGCCGCCCGTGTCGGTGCCGATCGCCCAGGGCGCAAGCCGGGCCGCGACCGCGACGCCCGAGCCGCTCGAGGAGCCGCCGGGCGTGCGCGGATCGACGCCGTCCCACGGGTTCCACGGCGTGCCCATATGCTGGTTGGTGCCCCAGCCGCCATAGGCGAACTCGACCGTATGGGTCTTGCCGAGCACGATCATGCCCTGCGAAATCATCCGCCGCGCGATCGTGGCCGTCACGGTCGAGCGGCGCTGCCGCCACATTGCCGAGCCGCCGGTGGTGATGCGGCCTTCCAGCTCGATCAGGTCCTTCAGCGCCACAGGCACGCCATGGAGCGGCCCGACCGCGTGGCCGGAGCGGATCGCCTTGTCGGCGCCCTCGGCCGCGAGCCTGGCGTCCATGCCGTAGACGGCGACGAAAGCCTGCAGCTTCGGCTCGAACCGGTTGATCCGGCTCAGCAGGGCATCGACGACATCGACGGGCGAGACGCGTTTCGCGGCGATCTCCCGCGCCAGGACATGCGCCGGCGCGAGTGCGAGATCGGTCGGCATCGGCGAGGCATCGTTCATGGCGTCACTGCAGGCTGACCAAGGTGAGATCGACGAACCAGGATTGCGGCGAGACGAAGCCCTTGACCTTGGGCGACATGGCGCGCGGGTTCAGGTCGTGGACGATATAGAGCCAGGGCGGATTGTCGACCAGGCGCTCATGGGCGATCGCGGTCTGCTCGGCGATCAGCTTCGGGTCGGTCGCGGTGGCGAGCCTCGCGAAAGCCGCCTCGAAGATGTCGTCCTTCCAGTTGGCGAAGTTGAAGCCGTTGGGCGGCGCGCCGGCGGCCGCGAAATAGCGCGCCATCACGCCGACATCCGAGGAGGGCGAGCTGACATTCAGGCTCAGCGCGCCGCCGAGGCTTGGCGCATCGGGCAGCGCGCGCATGCTGTTCAGCAGCACCTGCCATTCCGTGACGTTGAACTCGACATTGACGCCACAGGCCTCCTTCAAGCTCGCCTGCATGAATTCGTTCATCGGCAGCGGCGACATCTGGCCCGAGCCGGAGGTCGAGATCATCACCTTGAACGACAACGGCTTCTGCGGGCCGAAGCCGGCCTGCGCCAGCAGCGCCTTGCCCTTGGCCGGATCGAATGTGTAGCGATTGACCGGCTTGCCGAAGTTCGGATCGCTCGCCTTGAGCCAGCCTACGGAAGGCTCGGCCGTGCCGTTGAGCAGTTCGACGAGGCCGGCGCGGTCGACGCAATAGTTCAGCGCCTGACGGACGCGCACATCCTTGAACGGGCTGTTGGTCGCGCCAATGCTGAAGAACCACGGCCAGAGATGGGGATAGGAGCCGGTGACGATCTGGAAGCCGGCCTGCTTCAGCGAGGGCAGCCCGTCGGCCGGCGGCACTTCGATCCAGTCGACCTGGCCCGAGCGCAGCGCCGCCATCCGCGCCGTCGCCTCCGGAATCGGCTGCAGCACGATTTTCTCGACCTTGGCCTTCTTGGCCGCGTCCCAGTAGCCGTCATGGCGGGCGAGTTCGACGCGCTCGCGCGGCACGATGCTGGTGATGCGGAACGGCCCGGTGCCGGCGGCCGGCAGCGTCGCGACCTTGGCCCAGTCCTTGCCGGCCTTCTCGAAGGAGGCCGGCGAGGTGAACAGGATGTAGACCGCCATATAGGGGAAATAGGAGGCGGCCTGCGTCGTCGTCATGGAGACGGTGTGGTCGTCGATCTTTTTATAGGTGCCCATCACCGGAATGCGGGCGCGGGTGATGCCGGCGGCGGGCGGCTCGAACTGGGCCGAATCCTTGTTGAAATAGCGCTCCAGATTCCAGATCACCCCATCGGCGTTGAAGTCCGCGCCGTCGTGGAACTTCACGTCCCGGCGCAGATGGAAGATCCAGGTCTTCGGGTCGTCGGCCGCCTGCTCCCAGCGCTCGGCGAGGCCCGGGCGCAGCGTCGCGAGCTGGTCGGTGCGGGTCAAATCCCACAGCATCAGCGATTCGAAGATCGGATAACCGAGGAAGCGCATGCCCTCGAAGCCGTTGTTGGGCAGCCCCGTCGCGGTCGGGATGTCCGACGCCGTCATGCCTATGCGCAGGGTCTGGGCGCCGGCCTGCAGCGGCGCGAGCAGCGCGCCCGCTAAGGCGGCAAGCGAGAGCGACCTGACGAGGCGGCGCAGCGAGGAACGGCGTCGGGACGGGCTCGGCATCGGATGCTCCTGCGTAACCGTGTTGGGTTCGGGCCGAACTCAGCAAGTTCCGGGCCAGATTCGACTTGGAGGCCCGAGGCGAGCCCAGCCTATCTGCTGCGTCAAGAGGCGTAAGTCTCGCGACCTTGTGCGCGACCTTGCCGATGAGATAGACCGGCACTGTGACGAAGCGCCCACAGACCCCCCTCCTCGACCGCATCCGGACGCCCGACGAGCTGCGCAAGCTCCCGGACGGCGATTTGCGCCAGCTCGCCGACGAGTTGCGACTGGAGACGATCGACGCGGTCTCCGTGACGGGCGGCCATCTCGGCGCGGGGCTGGGCGTGGTCGAGCTGACGGTCGCGCTTCACCACGTGTTTGAGACGCCCAGCGACCGGCTGATCTGGGATGTCGGCCACCAGGCCTATCCCCACAAGATCCTGACCGGCCGGCGCGACCGTATCCGGACATTGCGCCAGGGCGGCGGACTTTCCGGATTCACCCGGCGTTCGGAGAGCGAATACGATCCGTTCGGCGCGGCCCATTCCTCGACGTCGATCTCGGCGGGGCTCGGCATGGCGGTGGCGCGCGATCTCGGGGCCAAGCCCAACAATGTCGTGGCGGTGATCGGCGACGGGGCGATGTCGGCCGGCATGGCCTACGAGGCGATGAACAATGCCGGTGCGCTCGGCTCGCGGCTGATCGTCATCCTTAACGACAACGACATGTCGATCGCGCCTCCCGTGGGCGCGATGTCGGCCTATCTGGCGCGGCTCGTCTCGGGGCGGACGTATCGGTCGCTGCGCGAGATCGCCAAGCATCTGGCCGAGCGGCTGCCGCGCTTCTTCCACGACAAGGCCAAGCGCACGGAGGAATATGCGCGCGGCTTCTGGACCGGCGGCACGCTGTTCGAGGAGCTCGGCTTCTATTATGTCGGGCCGATCGACGGACACAATCTCGACCATCTCCTGCCCGTGCTGCGCAATGTCCGCGACGCCGGCAACGGCCCGATCCTCGTCCATGTCGTGACGCAGAAGGGCAAGGGCTATGCGCCCGCCG
>LSIB01000119.1 GCA_001556025.1 Rhizobiales bacterium CCH3-A5 | reverse complement strand
TTTACCCCCTGGAAGCGGCCAGCAGGCCGGTCCAGCATCGGGGGCAGGCTCACAACCGTTATCATCATTTTGTTCTCGCAAGCGAAAGCGTGGCAAATCGTGCCATGTCAAGATAGTGAATGCTTACGCAGCCAAATCGCGCCGCCAGGGTTTTTTGTGAACAGCGGGAAATCGCTTTCGACACGCCCGCCCTCGATGGAAACGAGATAATGCCCGAAAAACTCAACCTTCCAGTCCCTGCTGTCGGTCAGGAAGGCGCGAAGGGCATAAATCTCGTTCCAAGATCGGTTCTCTTCGAAAATCCAGGCATCCGGATATTCGAAAGGCCAGAAGATGTCGTGGAAATGGACGAGGACGCCTGGCTGCAATCGAGGCAGGATTTCAGCGAGTTCGAACGCGACATCGCTACCGGTTTTCAGAACATGCGTCGAGTCGATGAACAAAATGTCGTTGGCCTCGAGTCGTTCGAATTCCGAAAGATCGACGTCCTGAACGGCGGTCTCGATAATCCGGCCTGTAAAGGGGTTTGCCGCCGTTAATTCGCGGAGCAACTGGGGATAGGGCTCAATGAACGTCGTCTCGCAAAGACCGAAGAGCTCTCGGTCGATCGTATCCAGCATGCAGGCCGATGACCATCCGCAGCCGACCTCGACGATGCGTTTTGGTCGATGCCGCCGGATCATGGCAAATAGCGTCGCCCCATCGGCGTAGGAATAGGCCGGGTTGTCGAACCAGTAGCGAAAGCCGGGCGTGCGGTCTGCCCCGAAGGGGCAGGCTAGAAAATGAGGCAGCAACTCCGTCCAAGCGGCTAGCATGCTCACGCGATCGATATCCAGGCCGGTCAGTTGCTCCGGCATCGGCCGCTCGCCATGACGTTTCTCGGTGATCGTGCCTGAAGGATCGACGATCGGCGAATAGAAGTGGCCGGGCGGTACGAATAGTTGCGGCCAATCGGCGGGCAGCGCTGACTGCGATGGGGCAACCAGGTTGGCGAGCAGATTCTTGCGCTCTTCCGAAGCCAGGAAGGCCTCCGCTGCGTCGGCCCCAACGATTTTATAGTGGGGATCGCTCGATCTGAGCCCGGCCAGCCAGGCTGCGACTTCATCAGGTGATGGATCCCGATGGAGGATACCTCGATAGAGCGCATTGACCAGTCGCGTGTCAGCATCGAGTTCCGGAGAAGTTGAATTTGTTAAAGTCATATCACCCTCGTCGATACTGTCAATTCAAGATATACCGGTAAATAAACAACAATGAAATAGGTATAAACCTGACCTTTATTTATTATAAAGCGAATCTAGTTTAGGTTGAATTTCTCAATTCACTCTGTTCTAATGTTCGAGGTTTCGCTCGTCCGCGTCAGGTGAGGTGAATAGCAAGGATCATTCGCAATATACCCTGGCCAGCGATCTCGCAGGATCGCGCTCTCGCGCTCGAACCGAGCTCGCTTTTCCGGGCCTATCTCATACCCTCTTGTCTTGCTTTCGAAGTGATAGAGCTCAGCGAAAGGTGTCCAGACGTTGTCGTAGCCGGCCTCGCGGACCTTTAGGCAAAAGTCGACGTCGTTGAGCGCGATCTTCAGTGCGATTTCGTCGAATCCCCCGACTTGAAGTGCGATGGATCGCTTGATGGCGAGGCAAGCCGCTGTCACAGCGCTGAGATTCTGCACGACCCGAAGACGGCCGAAATAACCGTAATCCTGACTACCAAAGCCTCGGTACACATGGCAGGCGATGCCGCAGACGCCAACGACGACGCCAGCATGTTGAATGGTATCGTCATCGTAATGGAGCTTTGCGCCGACGCATCCAACGGTCGGCCGGATCGCGTGCATTACGAGCTCGGAGAGCCAGTCCTCAGTGATCACACTTGTATCGTTGTTCAGGAAAACCAGGACATCGCCCCGCGCTTCTTTAATCGCCAGATTGTTCATGGCCGAGTAATTGAATTCGGCCGGATATTCCAGGATCCTGATGTCTCCCATACGAAATTCGTCGTATAGTGAGAGCGTTTCTGTATCGGTCGATCCGTTGTCCACGATGAGGATTTCGTAGCGCGGATAGCGCGTCAGCGAGCGGATCGACTTGATACACGACCCGATGAGTTTGGGCATGTCTTTGTTGGGGATGATGATCGTCGCGAGGGGGGCATGCTCTGCAAGGCGATATCGAACTCGCGCCACCGGCGCGTCCTCGAGCAATCTGACCTCGCCGTCTTCGCCCATGCGCCTAAGGTGCTCCGATATCGCAAGGCGCATCGCCTTCATGGCAAAGGGCTTTGCTGCACCTCCCCCTGCCGTCGATGTCTCCGCCACGCGCCAATGGTACAGAATTTTCGGGATGTGGAGAATCTGGTCGCGCCTCAGGTTTTCCGTCAGCTTGAGATAAAGGTCATGATCCTGCGCGCCCTCGAGGCCGAGCGCCCAGCCACCGACTTTGCGCACATCCTCGGCGCGAGCCGCAGCGAGGTGACTCACGTAGTTGAAAGAACGAAGGAGGTCCGGAGACCAGTCTGGTTTGAAATGCGGATCGAACCTCCGAGTGCCGGCAAGATCGATTTTGTCTTCGTCGGAATAAATGAAGCGAGCATCGCGGTTGTCCTGCGCAGCCTTCGTCAATTCCAGTAATGCGTGCGGCCGAAGCATATCGTCATGATCGAGCGGAACGATCCATTCGCCTTCGGCGAGTTTCAGTGCGGCGTTTGAGGCGGCGGAGATGTTTTGGTTGGTGTCGAGCCGCATCCATACGATGCGTCTGTCTTCCTTGCTGGCACGTTCGAGAATCTCCGCAACATGCCGGCTGGTCGAGCCGTCGTCGCAGATGCAGAGTTGCCAATCGGGATAGATCTGGCCACGTACGGACGTGATGGCTGCGTCGAGCAGGCCGACTGGGGTTTCGAAGACGGGCATGATGATGGAAAAGACCGGCCGCTCTGATAATGAACGCATCTCCTGTTCGAGCGCTAGCCGCTGCTCTTCTGGGCGGTCGTCGAAGCGTGCGATCCAATCCTCGTAACGCGCTTCTTGCCTCCATGTTCGCCGGAGGCGTCGAACGAGGCCGGTTGCTCCCTCTTGATGAAGGACGTCACGTGTTCGCCGCAATGCCGCACCGAGGCCACCGATGCGACGGATTGCGCGCAACAGCGGTGCTATGAGGCTGGCCATGATGGTCTCTGTCCCCGATGGTTTTTCTTGCCTTTCATGCCGCTGAGTGGATTGTCAATTTGACCAGAGCTTTTCTTGCCATCGATGGCGTAAGCGGCGAGCATGATGGACAATCCCTTGTCGAGCGGCGACGTCTATCTAACCCGAATTGCCGTCCGGCTCAGAAGCATGATGTCCGTGTGTTTCTTCCGCTGCGGCATCGAACTGGACGGCCCCCATTTTTTTCTGCATGAGGCATTATCCTTGCCCAATCAGTGAGCAGCGAGCGTCCGTGACGGCTAGAATGCCCCGTGTCCCGAATGAGTCTCTTATGGCCCGGAGCCGGGCGTATGCGCAACATCTCTTTCAGAAAGTGGCGGTGCTGACGGTGGGGGCACTGTACGTGTCCGAGTTCGTGCGGTCATGGCGAAAGAGCCGGACTGCCGGGGCAGAACGGGCGACATGGCCGGGCGCGCGGGTCGCTGTCGTCGCTCATATCTATTATCCCGACATCCTCAATGAAGTCCTCGCCTGTCGCGACCTTTTGCCTGAAGGCACGCCTCTATTCTTGACCGTACCCCCTGACCGGGCGGGGGCAGTCAAGGCTCTCGCTGCTGGGCATACGGATGTCTTCATCCACGAACAGGAAAACCGCGGACGGGATATCGCGCCGTTCCTGAGCCTGCTGTCGACAGGAGCGTTCGAACGATACGACGCAGTACTGAAGCTCCATACGAAGCGCAGTCCTCACCTCATGGATGGAGAGATCCGACGCAAGCTGCTCTTCGACAGACTCTGCGGGGATTGGAACGCGGTCTGCCGTGCGGTCGCGTGTTTCAACGACGCATCGACCGGAATGGTAGGATGGGGGCAGTGCTGGCGGAGTGCTCCGTCATATTGGATGGCTGACGAACCACGCGTACGCATGGTCGCAGAGCGGATGCAGGCTGTCAATCCGGTGATACGGCTCGGCTTCTTTGAGGGGACGATGTTCTGGTTCCGGCCCGCCGCATTCGAGGCGCTGCGGGAGCTTAATCTCAAGCCCGATGATTTCGAGCCGGAGGCCCATCAACTCGATGGTACGCTCCATCACGCACTCGAACGGTGCTTCACGATCGCAGCCTGGGCGCGCGGCTTTTCCGTGCACGATCTCAAAGGGCGCGCGTTGTGAGATGGCAGCGAGCGCGCTCTTCAGCAGAGGATTGACGACGAGACGGCGCGGGTCGATCCGGGCCTGATGCGCCTTCCAGCGCTCGCGCTTGCGGGCGATGTCAGGCCGGGTCTGCTCTGCCGGCAGCACGGTTTTTTTGAAGCTCAGCCCTTCGGCATGCAGGAACACCCACACCGTCCGGCGGTCGCTCTTGATCCCGCGCGCCATGAGTTCGGCCGTCAGCCCGCGCGTCGTGTAACGACCCGACCGACAGCGCTCGCGCAACCAAACGGCCGTCTCGCCCGACAGGCGCGGCTTCTTGTGCCCGCCGATCTTGCCGTGATCGAGCGAGCCCGTCTGCGCTTTGAGCTTGCGCCACTTCGAGACGCAGGACGGGCTGATCTTCAGCGCCGCACCGATCGAGCGGATGCTTTCTCCGGCATCGAACCGCGCCAGAGCCCGCTCGCGGAGATCCTCAGAACAAGGTCGAGTCATCTCTGCCGGCCGCCTTCTCCCGGCAAAGATCTTGATGATGTGGACGCCCCCGCCCAACGGCGGCGCTATGGTGCCGATCCGGCTG
>LSIB01000118.1 GCA_001556025.1 Rhizobiales bacterium CCH3-A5 | reverse complement strand
GAATCCCGGCCGGTCAATTATCGGAATGATGGCCGGTCGGAATCGGAATCCGCAGGGAGGGACCTTCATCTCAGTTCAGCGCGGGCAGCAGCGCCTCGATCCGGGCGCGCTGGCTTTCCAGCCCGGCCGGAAGCTTGAGCGCCTGCCCGAGGCTCTCGACGGGTTCGTCGACGGCAAAGCCGGGCATATCGGTCGCGATCTCGAACAGGACATGGCCCGGCTCGCGGAAATAGACCGAGCGGAAATAGTTCCGGTCGCGCTGTTCCGTCGTGCGGATGCCATGATGTTCGGCGAGCCTGCGCACCATCTCGCTCTGCGCCGCATCGTCAGCGGCGCGAAACGCGATATGATGCACCGAGCCCGCGCCCTGCCGCGCCGGCAGGAAGCCGCCGGCGACGCGCAGATCGACGATCTTTCCAAGACCCTCGCCCTCCGCCTGGTAGCGGATCAGCGTGTCCTCGCGCCCGATCTCGCGGAAGCCGAACACATCGCTCAGGATCGCGCCCGTCGGCGCGGCGTCGGCGACGAGCAGGCTGACGCTTTGGAAGCCACGGATCGCATGCTCGGCGGGAACGTCGCCGCCCACCCACGCCTTCTCCGCCTCGATGCCGGCAACGCCGACGAGCGCGAGCCGCATCCCGTCGGGATCGCGGAAGGCGAGCACGGTTTCGCCGAAGCGCCTGACCGGCTGGTCATGCGGCACGCCATGCGCGACGAGCCTGTGCGTCCAGTAGCCGATCGCGCCTTGGGGAACCCGGAACACAGTCTCCTGCGTCTCGCCGACGCCGAGCCGGCCAGGCGCGGCATGCTCCCAGGGGAAGAAGGTCACGATCGAACCGGGAGCCGCATCCGCATCACCGTAATACAGGTGATATGTGCCGGGATCGTCGAAATTGACCGTCTTCTTGACCAGCCGCAGACCAAGCACGCGATCGTAGAAATCGAGATTGCGGGCGGCATGGCCGGAAATGGCGGTGACATGGTGGATGCCGTTGGTCTGCATGGTGACGCCTCCTGGAAGGGGGTGAGAGGGCGAGCCCCGATGGTGTCCAAGATCGGGATGAGGCGGCGCTCGCGCCAGAGCCGAATGATTGCGATGGCGCAATGTCCAGCTTGGCAAATCCCAATTTGCATTGCGAATGATCACGGCCAATCTTCTGGGCCGAGACCGAACCGGTCCCTTTTGGAGATGCTCCCATGATTGATGCCCGCCTCGCCCCCTATGGCGCTCTTGGCCTGCGCGTCGCGCTCGGCCTGATGTTCATCGCCCATGCCTATCTGAAGCTCGTCGTCTTCACCCCGGCCGGTTTCGCCGGATTTCTGGGACAGGTCGGCCTGCCGGCCTTCCTCGCCTGGCCGATCATTCTGGCCGAGCTGCTCGGCGGACTGGCCATCCTGGCCGGCTTCTACGGCCGCTATGTCTCGCTGGCGCTGCTGCCGGTCCTGCTCGGCGCGCTGGCGGTCCATGCTCCCAATGGCTGGCTCTTCACGGCGGCCAATGGCGGCTGGGAATACCCCGCCTTCCTGGCGCTGTCCGCGCTCGCCCATGGCCTGATCGGCGACGGCGCGCTGGCGCTTAAGTCGGACCGGCCCGCTTTCGGCGGGACGCCCGTCGCCGCCTGATCCATGCCGCCGCGCCCCCTTTTCGCCACCAGCGAGGCCCCCAGCCTTGCTGGTGGCGAAGCCATGCCCGAGAGTGCCCGGATGAGCGATGCGAGCAAGCTGCTGGCCTGGGACGATTTCCGCCTGATCAAGGCGATCGCCGAAACGAGGACGCTGCCGGCCGCCGCCGGCGCGCTCGGCCTCAACCACTCCACCGTCTTCCGCCGCCTCGGGCAGATCGAGGCGGCGCTGGGTCTCAAACTGTTCGAGCGCCATCGCAGCGGCTATGTCGCGACGCCCGCCGGCGAGGAGATGGCGCAGCTCGCCGTCCGTCTCGACGATGACATCAGCGCCTTTGCGATCCGTCTTGCCGGGCAGGAGATCAAGCCCGCCGGCGAGTTGCGCGTCACCACCAACGACACGCTGCTGGTCGATCTGCTCACGCCGGTCTTCGCCGGCTTTCTGGCGCAGTGTCCCGACATCCGGCTCGATGTGCTCTTGAGCAATCAGGCGCTGAATTTGTCGAAGCGCGATGCCGACGTCGCCATCCGCGCCACCGACAACCCGCCCGAGACGCTGGTCGGCCGGCGCGCCGCCCGCATCGCCTGGGCGCTCTACGGCCGGGCGAGCGATTTTCCGCAGGCCGGCGACATCGCGATCGAGACCCTGTGGTCGCATAACTGGGTTTCGCTCGGGGACCAGTTCGCCGGCCTGAAGGCGGTGCGCTATCTCGCCGGCCATGTCGCGCCCGAGCGCATCGTCTACCGGGTCAACACCGTGCTCGGGCTGGCCGAGGCGGTCGAGGCCGGCATCGGCATCGGCTTCGCGCCCTGCTTCATCGCCGACAGGCGGCCGGGTCTGGTCAGGCTTGCCGCGCCCGATCCCGGATTTTCAGCCGATCTCTGGCTCCTGACGCATCCCGATCTCAGGCATTCGCCGCGCGTGCGCCTGTTCCTCGATTTCGTCGCTGCGGAACTGGGGCGGATGAAGCCGCTGATCGAAGGGGACAGCGGCTCAGGCGCTCAGTTGGGGCAGGCATAGGCGATGCCCGCCGTGCTCGCCCCCTTCCAGTTCAGCGCGGCGACCGGGCTCAGCACATGGGTGCCGCCGATTTCGGCGGTCCTGATCTTTAGCCGCGCCAGCGCCGAATCGCGCGCCTGATCGAGCAGAAGCACGCCGCTCAGGCCCGAGCCGCCATCGACATCGCCGACCTTCTTGCACGGTTCGACCACCGCCTTGTTGTCGGTCACGACGACGATGTTGGAGCGCGACGAAGGGATGGCGCAGGCGGCGAGCGCCAGCAACGGCAGGGCGAACAGGATACGCGGCATCGAACACTCCTCGCGGCACGGGCAGCCGCATCGGGAACGCATGATCGCCGGCAATGTTGCGAGATCAAGGCCCGGTTGCGAGATCGAGGCGCGACGGCGCGCTCAGTCGCCAGCCATCGCCGCCTCGCGCTGGCCGGGGCCGTCGAGATGCAGCACGGCGTCGAGCAGTTGCCGCGTGTAGGCGGCTTGCGGAGCGCGAAACAGCGCCAGGCTCTCGCCCTGCTCGACGATCGCGCCGTTCTGCAGCACGACCGTGCGGTCGCACATCATCCGGACGACGTTGAGGTCGTGGCTGACGAAGAGCAGCGCCATGCCGTCCTGCCGGCGAAGCGAGTCGAGCAGCTGCAGGATCACCGCCTGCACAGAGACGTCGAGCGCCGCCGTCGGCTCGTCGAGCACCAGGAGCCGCGGCCGGCAGGCGATGGCGCGCGCGATGCCGACGCGCGCCTTCTGTCCGCCGGAAAGCTGATGCGGAAAGCGCTCCAGCAGCTCGGCCGGCAGACCTGCGCGCGCCGCGCATTCGCGCACGCGCCCGGTCAGCGCCGCGCCGTCGTTCATCGCCAGCAGCCGGCGCAGCGGGTGGGCGATGCAGTCGAACGCGTTGAAGCGCGGATTGAGCGAGTCGGTCGGATCCTGGAAGACGATCTGGATGTCCTTGCGCAGCGGCGACCGGTGGAAGTCTCGCGCCGCCTGCTGGCCGATCGGCTGGCCGTCGAACAGGATCTCGCCCTCGCTGGCGTCGATCAGCCGGCAGACCAACCGCGAGATCGTGCTCTTGCCGGAGCCGGACTCGCCGACGAGGCCGAGACTCTCGCCCGGCTTGATGTCGAACGACACGTCGTTCACCGCGACGACCCCGCCATCATAGCGTTTCACGAGGTTCTGGACCTCGAGCAGCAGTGGCGTGCCGGGAGCGGGCTTGTCCTCTCCGTCATTGCGAGCGGAGCGAAGCAATCCAGCAGGGTTCGCGCCACCCCGCTGGATTGCTTCGTCGGCTGCGCCTCCTCGCAATGACGAAGGCGCCAGATCCGCGATCGTCGAGGTCGCGGTCGGCGAGGCCGCGACGAGGCGCTTGGTGTAGTCGTGCCGGGGCGCACTAAACAGGCCGCGCGGCTGCGCCTCCTCGACCACCTTGCCATGCTGCATCACCGCGACGCGGTCGCAATAGCGGGCCGCCAGCCCGAGATCATGGGTGATCAGGATCATCGCCATGCCGCGCTCGGCGGTGATCCTAGCCAGCAGGTCCATCACCGTCTTCTGGGTGGTCACGTCGAGCCCCGTCGTCGGCTCGTCGGCGATCAGCAGCGCCGGCCGGCTGGCGATCGCCATCGCGATCATGATGCGCTGGCACATGCCGCCCGAAAGCTCGTGCGGATAGGCGTCGAGACGCTTTTCGGGATCGCGGATCAGCACCGCCTTCAGCAGATCGAGCGCGCGCTCGCGACCTTCGCTCGCGGAAATGCGCTCATGCGCGCCGACCGCATCCGCGATCTGCAGCGCGACGGTGCGGATCGGATTCAGCGCGCCGCGCGGGTTCTGGAAGATCATCGAGATCGCCGCGCCGTGCAGGGAGCGCAGCTGTTTCGACGAGGCCGAGGTAATGTCCTGCCCCTTGAAGCGAACCTTGCCTGCCGCGATCCGACCCGAGGCGTCGAGCAGGCGCGTCACCGCAAACGCCGTGACCGACTTGCCCGAGCCGCTCTCGCCGACGATGCCCAGCGTTTCGCCAGCCGCGACATGCAGCGTAACGCCGCGCACGGCCTCGACCACGCCCCGCCGCGTCGAGAACGAGACGTGCAGATCCTCGATCGATAGCAGGGGTGCGCCCTGCGGGTTCGCGAAGGCGTTCATGTGCGCATGCGCGGATCGAGGATGTCGCGCAATCCGTCGCCGAGCAGGTTGAAGCAGAGAACGGTCAGCATCAGCGCGAGCCCCGGAAAGGCGACGAGCCACCATTTGCCGGTCGAGATGAAGCGTGCGCCCTCCGCGACCATGATGCCCCATTCCGGCGTCGGCGCCGAGACGCCAAGCCCGATGAAGGAAAGGCCGGCCGCATTCAGGATCGCCCAGCCGAGATTGAGCGAGACCTGCACCGCCATAGCCGGGAGCACGTTCGGCAACAGGAAGCGCAGCACGACGGAGAGATGCGAGTCGCCGCAGGCGCGCGCCGCCTCGACCCAGCCGGCGTTGCGCCGGACGTTCACCTCGGCCCGGGCAAAGCGGATATAGAAGGGCAGGTTGATGATCGCGGTCGCGATGACGATGTTCTCGACCCGGTTGCCGAGCGCCGCCACCATCGCCATGGCGAGCACGAAGAGCGGAAACGCCATCAGCACATCGACGAAGCGGCCGACATAGCGGTCGAGCCGGCCGCCGATATAGCCGCAGAGCGAGCCGATCACCGCACCCAGCGCGAAGGACAGCGTCACGGCCGAGGCGGCGATGGCGAGGTCGAGCCGCGCCGCCACGATGAGCCGGCTGAAGACGTCGCGCCCGAGCTGATCCGTTCCGGCCCAGTACTTGGCGCTTGGCGGCTGCAGTGCATTGGGCACGTCCGACGCGATCGGGTCATAGGGCACGATCGAGGGGCCGATGACGGCGAGGATGCACAGGATCAGCGCCCCTGCGGCGGCAACGGCCGTGACCGGATTGCCGCGCAGGATCCAGACGGTGTGGCGGAGGGTCGCGGACGTCATTCCACCGACACCCTGGGATCGGCGATGCCGTAGAGCACGTCCACGGTCAGGTTCACGATCACGAAGATCGACGCCATCAGCAGCACGAAGCCCTGCACCGGCGCATAGTCCGACGAGAGCAGCGCGTCGAGCGCGTAGGAGGCTACGCCCGGCCAGGAGAACACCTTTTCGACCAGCACATTCGCCCCCAGCATGGTCGAGAACACGATGCCGGCGATGGTGAGCACCGGCAGGATCGCGTTGCGCAGGGCGTAGGTGACGATGATCTTGCGGCGCGGCAGGCCGAGCGATTTCGCGGTGCGGACGAAATCGCTGCCGAGCGAGGCCAGCATCGCGGCCCTCGTGATGCGGGCGAGCGGCGCGACCACGAACAGCGCCATGGTGAAGGCCGGCAGGACGAGTTGCCGCGCGGCGGCGCGCCAGCCCTCCCAGTCGCCAGCCAGCGCGAAGTCGACCAGCAGGAAGCCGGTCACGAGAGGCGGCGGCGAGGTGAAGATGTCGACGCGGCCGGTCGGGTCCGGCGCGAGGCCGAGCAGGTAGTAGAAGGCGTAGATCAGCAGCAGCCCCGAGACGAAGGTCGGCACGCAGACGCCGAGCGCGCAGATGAAGCGCACGAGATGATCGACCGCCGAACCCTGCCGGAGCGCCGCCGCCACGCCGAGCGGGATCGCGGTGAGAAGCGCAATCAGCAGGGCCGAGAACGTCAGCTCCAGCGAGGCCGGCAGCCGGTTGCGCAGATCGCTGAGCACCGGCTGGCCGGTGGTGAGCGAGCGGCCGAGATTGCCGGTCCCGACATCGCCGAGATAGCGCACGAGTTGCTCGGGCACCGGCCTGTCGAGCCCCATCGACTTGCGGATCAGCTCGATCTCCTCCTTGCCGGCGGTGGGGCCAGACGCGAAGAACACCGCCGGATCGCCCGGCAGCACCCGCATCAGCAGGAAGGTGAAGACGAGCACGCCAAACAGCGCCGGAAGCGACGACAGGAAGCGTCGCCCGGCGCGCTTGGCGGTGGTGGCGAGTTGGGAGGACATAGGGCTCAGCGTCCCCCGCCCGTCATGCTCGCCCGTGTGGCGAGCATCCACGTCTTGGACGTAGAACTCGACGACGAAAGACGTGGATGGTCGGCACAAGGCCGACCATGACGGAGGGAGGAAGCGCGGCCCACCCTCACTTCCGGCTCAAATCCCGAAAATCGATCTGGCGGTGGAACTGGTAGACATAGCCCTCGACCGAGGGCTGCATCACCGCGTCCTGCGAGGGCTGCCAGAGCGGGATCTGCGGCATCAGCTCGAAATGCCGCGTGTTCAGATCCTTGCCATAGGCCGCATACTTCGCCGCATCGGGCTCGAAGCGGGCGGCCTGCGCCCATTCGGTGATCTGCGGGTCGTTCAGCGAGGAGTAGTTCCAGCGGATCGGGCCGATGTAGAAATTGCGGTAGAAGTAGTCCATCGAGGGCAGCCAGGCGACGATGCCCTCTGTGAAGAACGGCACCTTCTTCTCGTTGATCAGCGTCGACATCTGCGCGTCGGGCAGCTTCTGGATATCGACCTTGATGCCGATCTTGGCGAGCGATTCCTTCAGCAGCGCCGCCATCGGCTCGGCCGTGCCGGCCTGTCCGACATTGAAGGAGAAGGTCGTGGAGAAGCCGTCGGGCATGCCTGCGGCCGCCAGCAGCTTCTTGGCGGCCTCGATGTCGGTCTTCACCGGCTGAACGATCGGGAAGGTGTCGCCGCTCGGCGCCTTGCCGTCCGCCCAGGTCGCGCCGTAGAGCGGCTTGCCGCGGCCGAACAGCGCCGCCTTGAACATGTCCTCATAGGGCAGCGCGGCGGCGATCGCCTTGCGCACCTCGATCTTATCGAAGGGCGGGATCTGGTTGTTGAACGAGACGAAGGTGATGGCGTTGTATTGCGGTGTCGAGACGACCTTGAGCTTGCCCTTCTTCTCCAGATCGGCGGCGTCTGTCGCCTGCAGGTCGATGACGATGTCGGCGTCGCCCTTCTCGACGAGGTTGGCGCGGGTGGCCGCTTCCGGGATGGTCTGGGTGATGATGCGCTTGAAGCCGGCCGGCTTGTCGGCCGAGCCACGGTTCCAGTCCGGGTTCCTGCGCAGGATGGTGGTCTCGCCGGGCTTGTAGCTCTCGATGATGTAGGCGCCGGAGCCGGCGGTATTCTCCTTCAGCCAGGCCAGCGCCCAGGGGTCCTCGGCGGTCGCTTTCGACTTGGCGAGCTTGGAGTTGAAGATCACCGGATAGACCACGGCGAGGTTGGCGAGCGCCAGCTTGTCGGGCTTGGGCAGCGTCACCTCGAAGGTGTGGGCGTCGACGACCTTGAACTGGTCGGCACTCGTCAGCGAGCCGGTGAGCAACTGGCCCTTGCCGAGGACGTTGGCGGTCACTGCGCGATCGAGCGACCATTTCACGTCCTCGGCCGTCACCGGCGTCCCATCGTGGAATTTGGCGTCCTTGCGCAGCTTGAAGGTGATCTTCAGCCCGTCGGGGCTGACGGTGTAGCTCTCGGCGAGTTCGGGCTGAAACTTGTCGAGATCGAAGACCCATTTCCCGTCGAGCTGCTTCTTGCCGAAGGAGAGCAGCCGGTCATAGGTCAGCAGCGAAAGGCCGAAGGCCTCGCGCGTCGAGCCGGGTATGTTGGGGTCGAGCGTGTTGATCGCCGCGCCGGTGACATGGCGCAGCGTCTCCGCGCGGGTCTGGGCCAGCGCCGGAAGCGCCGTGGAGGCCAAAAGCGCGGCAGCGAGAAGGCTCGTCCTTGCGGTTGTCATGGTCGTTCCCCTGTTGTCATGGCCTTCAGGCCAGATTGGTTCCGGACGGAACAGGATGCAAGCGTAATGCCATACAGACTGCATACAATTCACGGCTTCCGCAGCACGGCCTGCGGCACGTCATAGGCCTGAAACGCGGCCCAATGCGCCTCGACATCGGCGCGAAACAATCCGCGCGTGATGCCCGAGACTAGCTTGGGCACGGCCGTCGTCATCGCGTTGATCGAGGATCCCGACGCGCCGAAGCTCATGGTCGAGGCGATGGTGAAGAGGTGGATGTCGGCGAGCCATGGCGTCAGGCCGGGCGTCTTCTCGGTCAGCGCGTAATCGTCGGCGAGATAGGGGAAGCGGCCGAGGCGCTCGTCGCGCTCCGCTTCGGGCGGCTGGTAGCGGTCGGCCCAGGCGGCGATGTTGCCCGCCGCGCGGGCGAGTTCAGGCCGCACGCCTGGGTCGATGTCGATGCCGGTCGCGCCGATCACGAAATCGACCAGAACAGGCCCGGCCGGGGTCGCAAGCTCGACGCCCTCGGGTGCATGCATCGCGCTGACGACCGGAGCGCCAAGATGCAGGGTGAAAGCCGCGTGGCTGGCGCAGCGATCATAGGTCGCCTGCGGAAAGCCCTCGCGCATGGCGAGAATGGCGCTCATGAAGCGCCAGCGCCAGGCATCGTCGAGATCGCTGAAATGACGCAGGAAGCCGCGAAACGTCAGCCAGCGATAGGGCTGGATCACCTGCGGCTCCGAACGCCGGCAAAGCAGGTGAACATGGGCCGCGCCCGCCTCCAGCGCGGTCGCGGCGTTGTCGAAGGCGGATGCGCCCGCCCCGATCACGGCGACGCGCTTGCCGGCGAGCGCGGTGAAGTCGATGGGTTGGGCGGAATGCGCGCGCCTGTGCGGCGGCAGCGCCGCGATCGCTTGTGGCAGCGTCCAGTCGCCCATGCCTTCCTGCCCTGTGGCAAGCACCACCTTGCGGGCATGCAGCGTCTCAGTGCCCTCGGCAGTCCTGACCGTGACCGCGATCAGCCCGGAAGCCGGCGCGAGATCGACGACCTCGCAACCATTGCGAACCGGAACGCCGACGACATGGCGGAACCAGGCGAGGTAGTCGGCCCAATGGTCCTTGTCGATCAGACCGAGCGCCTGCCAGCTTTCGCTGCCGAACTTAGCCTCATGCCAGGACTGGTAGGTCAGGCTGGGAACGTCGAGATCGGGACCGGTGAAGTCTTTCGGGCTGCGCAGGGTATGCATGCGCGCATAGGAGCGCCACGGCCCCTCCTGCCCGGCCGCCGCCTTGTCCAGCACCAGAATGTTCTGCACCTGCGAGCGCAGCAGCCCGAAGGCGGTGGCGAGCCCCGACTGGCCGCCGCCGACCACGATGACGTCGAAGGCGGGTTTCCCGTCCGGCCCCTGCACTGGCGCGAGCCAAGGCGCGCGCGGATGCGCGATCCGGGCGAGGTCGCTCGCGATCCGGCTTTCGAGAACGGAGAGGCCGTCATGTTTCATCGTGGCGGGCCCATGCAGCGATCATGCCGGCTTTTGGTCACGCCGCAAGCCAGCCGCCATCGACGGGCAGCACTGTGCCGGTGACGAAGGACGCCTCGTCGCTCGCCAGATAGAGCACCGCGTTTGCAACCTCTTCCGCGACGCCGAAGCGCCTCATCGCATGGCGGTTGCGCGAGGCCTCGCGGACCAGCTCCGGCTCGGCATGGCGGGCGAAGCTGCGGCGCAGCATGGGCGTGTCGATAGCACCCGGCGCGACCGCGTTCACCCGGATGCCGTCGCCCGCATAGTCCACCGCCATCGTTCGGGTCAGGCTCAGGATCGCGCCCTTGGCGGCGATGTAGGCTGAGTTGCCGCGCCCGCCGGCGAGCGCCAGTTGCGAGGCGAAGGTCACGATCGCTCCACCGCCCTGGCGCTGCATTGCGGGGATCGCGGCCTTCGCGAACAGGAATGTGCCGCCGACATTGGCGCGGAAAACGGCGTCCCAATCCTCGGGCGCGGTCGTCGTCACCGTGCCGCCGCAGGAGAAGCCGGCCGCCGTGACCAGGCTGTCGATTCGCCCGAAGCGCGCCATCACCGTCTCGACCACCCCGTCGGCGAAGCCGGGCTCGCCGACATCGCCGGTCTGGGCGAGCGCCGCGCCGCCAGCCGCGGCGATCTGCGCCACCGTCTCGCTTGCGCCCGTCTCGTCCCGGTCGACGACGGCGATCCGTGCGCCCTCGCGGGCGAAGAGCAGCGCGGTGGCTCGGCCGATGCCGGAACCGCCGCCGGTGATGACCGCGACCTTGCCCTGAAGCCTCATCGCGCCGTCTCCGGTTCGCCGCCATGCTCGCGCTGCCACGCGGCGAGCCCGGCAGCGGATTCGGCGAGGCTGGTCCGCGCCTGCCAGCCGAGATCGTCCGCCAGCCGCGTGGTCGAAAGCGGAGCGCGGTCGGTGGCGGCGTGCAGGTCGATCGTCGCCGCCTCGCCCGACTCCGCCAGCCGGCAGACGAAGCCCGGATAGTGATCCGCCAGCGCCTGCCCGAAGGCGAGCGCCGAGCTGCGTTCGGCGTTGGACACGTTGTAGAGGTCATGCGCCAGCGCCGGGGCCGCCGCGACCGCCCGCACGGCCTGCGCCACATCGGGCGCAAAGATCCAGTCGCGCAGGCCCGGCCGCTGCAGCAGCGCCGGTTTGCCCGCGACGGCGGCGCTGAGAATCTGGCATTGCGGGCTCAGCGTGTCGCGCACGCCGGTCGCCCGCTCCCATGGGCCGAACACGCCGCTCAGCCGCAGCGAGACCAGATCCACGCCCCAGAGCGAGCCGAGCCTGCGGCCGACGCGCTCGCTCGCCCATTTGGTCACGGCGTAGAGCCCGACGGGGTCGCCCGGCGTCGTCTCGTCGAGGACGGGTTCGCGCTCGCCGGCCGCGCCGAAAGCCGCAGCCGAACTCAGATTGATCACGCGGCGCACGCCCGCGTCCCGCGCTGCCGCGATCAGCGGTATCTGCGTCAGAAGATTGACCTGCAGGATCGTCTCGGGGTCGCTGGCGTCGCGAGCCGAGCCGGCGGTGATGGCCGCGCCCATAACCACGGCGTCGAAGCCCGGCGCGACCGCTTGCGCGATCGCCTCGCGATCAGTGACGTCGCCGCCGATCATGCGAAGGCTGCCGGGCAGGCCCGAAAAGGCGCGCGCTGCACCCTCCGGCAACGCCGCCCGGTCGAACAGCACGACCTCGTCGCCCTGCTCCAGCAGATGCTCGGCGATGTTCAACCCGACGAACCCGCAGCCGCCGACGATCAGCACTTTCACTGGCGCGATGCCCCTTGCGCCCGCCCGCCGCGAGCCGTGGTGAGCTAAACGGTTTGGCCTGCGTTCAACAAGTGCGCCGCAGCCATGCGCCCATGCGGCCGTCGCCGCGCCGCATTGCCTCGCGGACAGCCATGGTCTAGGCCTCCCCGCGACCCGTCATCCCGAGCCCGGCTGTCGGTTCAGACCAGACCGGGCCTTGCGCCTTCGCCATGTCCTCAGCCGGACATCGGCCGGCAGCGCTCATATGCGAAAGGACAGACCATGGCCCGCAAGAAATCCAAACCGCTCGAGGCCGAGTTCGTGATGTTCGACGTGTTCTACGCCGATGGTTCGCGCACCTCGAACCGGCGCGTGCCCACCGCGCTGCTCGGCGGCCTGGACGGCGACGAACCGGCGCGCGACGCCATCATGGAGCAGGACAGGATCATCGCCGAGAAGTCCGGCAAGTCGATGCTGGAGATCGAGACGATCGTGCGCTCGGGCAAGGCGGTCGAAAAGCCGGCGCGCAAGGCGGGCTGATGCGGCGATCCTGATCCGGCGCAAGGTTACGCACAGGTCGAACGCCCTGCTCTTAACCTCGCCAAGCAAGCGATCCTTGACCTCGCGGTACAGTTGGATTTTAGTCCGGCCGTATCTTGGGAGGCTGAAAGGAAAACACAATGCGTACTATCTTGATCGTCGGCGCCCTGGCCGCCGTCCTGGGGGGCTGCCAGACCGCGCAGGAATCGCTGGCTGACGCCGAGGTGACCTGCGAATCGCAGGGCTTCCGTCCGGGCACCCGCGCCTACCAGCAGTGCCGTTCGGCGAATTATGTCGAGAACCGCCGCGCCTCCAACGAGGCCGGCAGCGCGGTCGCCGCTGGCGTCGCGGCCGGCGTGATCGGCGGCGCGCTGATCGCGGCCGACAACCGGGCCTATTACGGCCGTGGCTACTATCGTCGCGGCTGGTGGTGAGAGCGACGAGGCCTGACCGCCTCGTTGTTCGGGAGAACAATTCGGGCCCGGCGCGTCGCGCCGGGCCCGTTTTCATTTTTCACGTGTGGTAACGTCCGAAGCGCTGGCGTCAGGACCGCTTGGCAGCCGTGCGCTTGCGCGCAGCAGGCTCGGGCTGGCTACCGCTGGTCAGCAGCGAGCCGAGCACATAGACCGCGATGCCGATGCCGAGCAGGGCTGCGACCGGCTCCTTCTGGGCACGATGGGCGATTATGCGGCCACCTTCGCCGGCATAGTCGCGGGCGTGCTCGGCATAGTCGCGCGCCTGGCCGCCATAGCCACGCAACCATTTCTCGCCGCTCTTCAGGGCGCTTTCGCCGGTCGATGCCGCATCGCTGGAAAAGCTGTTGAACAGGCTGCGCAGGCGGCCGTAATCGGGCTCGTAGCGCGACCAGCTCGATCGCGGCGGCTCGCGAAGTGCCGCCCAGGCCACGAGGCCGACGCTCAACGCGCCCAGCCCGAATGCCACGACGGGATTGCGCTCCACGGCGTCGATCAGAGCCCTGCCGCCCTCCCGCGCGCTTTCGACGGGGTCCATATCCGTCATGGCGTCCTTGGCGCGCTCATAGCCGTCCTTGACCGTCTCGGTCGCCTTTTCGGCGAGGTTCGAGGCCTTGGCGCGCAGGCCTGAGGTCGCATTGTCGATCTCGTCGGAGGCCTCGTCCCAATCCTTGGGCACGTCGGGCGGGAACTTGTTCATGGTCGCCATTGCGAACCTCCATCGCTGAAATCCGTGTCGAGCCCATAGAACGGCGGGCCGGCGACAGAGTTCCGGTGGATGGCCCGAAAAATCCGCTGACGATACGCGAGCCGGTCAGTCCGGCGCGGCGGGCGGAGGCTGGCGCGGTGTCTCGTCTTCCGCCGGCGACAGGCCATAGGGCGCGACCAGCGGCCAGATATGGGCCGGCACCATGGCGCGCAGCTTGCGCGGCTGCGCGCGGCGCAGATGCAGCACGGTCTCGATCGCCTTCATCTCGATGCGGGTTCGGGCGAATTCGAGCCCGCGCGGGCCGATCTTCGGCATCAGCCAGCCCATCAGCGGCCTGAGCCAGTCAGGCATCGCCCTGAGCGGCAGGCCGCCGGCCGCGCGCGCAACATTGCCGGCGAAGCCTTGCACCGAGGCATGGCGCTTGCCGGCGCTGCCGGGCGCTTCGAGCGTCACCTCCTCGCCCAGGAGATCGAGCAGCTCCTGCCCGCGCGCGTTGCGCACGATCAGCCATTGCCGCCCCTCGCCCGCCATGTAGCCGACCGTGATGTCGGCCAGCGTGTTGCTGTAATCGACGCAGGTGCGGCAGGTCAGCGGGAAGAAATCGCCCGGCAGCTTCGACAGCGGCAGCCGCAGGAACGGAATCGTTTTGACGCGCCCGTCGTCGAAGCGCAGCTCGACATGGTAGTCGGCGCGGAATTCCAGGTAACTGATCGTGTCGGGAGCATCGCTGAGCAGCGCCAGGAATTCGTGAAAACGCTCGGTCGTGGTGTTGTCCGAGCAGGGCGTCCCGATCACATAAATGCGCTCGAAGCCGAGTTCGCGCTCCAGCGCCCGCAGCGCATAGACCTGACACGGAATGCCGATCAGCGCGATGCGCCTGTGGCCGGCCGCGCGCGCCGGCTCCAGCAGCGCCAGAAGCGGCGCATACCCCATGCGCATGCCCCGGCATTGCGCCATGTCCTGCGCCCGGGTGACGATCACGGGCACGGGCTTCCAGCGATCGTTCGGGTCGGGCGCCATGGTCAGCACTGCGTCGATCAGGCCCTCCTCCAGCAGGCGTTCGGCCAGCCGCGTGGTGATTCCGGTCCATTGCGCGCCCTCGCGCGGCGCCTTCAGCGCAGCGCGGTGCATGCTGCGGAACGGGCCGAAGAAGCGCTCATCGGGCCGCGCTTCGTCGCGCATGCGGCCATGCACTTGGCGTTCCAGCGCGGGATAGTCCGGTTTGATGAACTGGCAGGCCGTTCCGCACCTCTTGGGGTCGGCCATGCGCGACACGCCGCAATCGGTGCAGAGACCGCGCGGCGCGGGCGGGTTCAGCTCCGGCGTGGCCGGCGGGCCATGTCTTGGTGCCGGCGCTGTCGCCACGCGCATCGTCCTTCAGGCCGCATCGCAGCTGCGATGACGGCCGCCAGCATCGCCCCGGTCGGCCTTCGGCACAAGCGGCGCGGGATCGCGAAGCCGGCAAAAGCTTATTGGCGAGCCATTCCCGCCACGCCGAAGTCAAGATTCGCTGCAATGTCTTTTGACACAAGGGGATTCGAGCAGACATTGGAAGTGGAAGGAGACGCGCATGGATACGCAGCACCTCCAGATCGACGTTCCCGGCATCATGTCCGATCCCGAATGGATCGCGCTCGAAAGCCTGGACGAGCAGACCAAGCACTTCATCTTCGACGATTGCATGCTGATCAGTCTGAAGGATCGCGGCCTCGTCGAGCCGCAGGGCGGCCGCTGGCGCGTGACCGCCCATGGCCAGCGCGCTTTGACGGAGCGAGTGGTCTGAGCTTTGAGAAAATTGCGCGGCCGCGCTGGACATCGCGCGGTCGCGTCACCACTCATCAGTGATGGCAAAACCCGTCAGCATCACCGTTTCCCACGAACTCGGCCGCGAGGCGGCGATCGCACGGCTACGCGAAGGCGTCGACCGCATCCGCGACAGGCTCGGCCTGCTCAAGATGCAGCTCGTCGAGGAAAGCTGGAGCGACAACGAGCTCAGCTTCGGCGTCGCCGCGCTAGGCTACACGGTGCGCGGCACGCTCACCGTCGAGGAGACGCTGGTCCGCGTCGAGATGATGCTGCCCTGGCTGCTCGCCGCCTTTGCGGAAAAACTCAAGCTCGGCGTCGAGAAGCAGGGCCAGATCCTGCTGGAGAAGCCGAGGGCCTGATCGGGACTTTCCGCTACTGCGGCGCTTTGAAATCCCCGTACTCGATCTCGGCGACGACGCCGCCATCGGATTCGAGCCTTCGCGGCAGCCCGTCGTCGCGGCCGATCCAGATGCGGCTCGAATCGAGCTTGCCCGGCGTCAGCGGATTGCTCTGCTTGTAGGAATAGACCGCCATCGCGACGCCGCCGCGCGTCTCGAAGACCGGCCCGGTGCATTGGCTGAAGGGCAGCATCACAAGCGCCTGCTCGGCCATCGCGCGGCGCTTGGCGCCGTCCATCGGCACGCGACGCCAGGACGAGGTCGGCGACTCCCGCATGAACATCGCATCCTTGAGCATGACGCTTTCGATCACCGTCCCCTCCATCGTCACGCGGTGGCGCGCACTTTGCTGCGGGCCGGCCAGGCTCGCCTTGACAATCGGCTCGCAGGCCGGCTCGGCGGCGAGCGCGGCTCCCGCGACCGATGAGAGCAGGGTTGCGGCGCAAAGCGCTCGGATCTTCGCCGTCATCTCGCTGCCTTCCTCTGCCTGTCGCGCCGATGCGGCAGTCTCGCCCATTTTCGCGAGAGCGTCACCGTGCGCGCGCAAAACCGCGAAGCGCAAAGGTTGAAATCACAGCCCCCACACCGCAAGATTCGAAGGCCGCCAGCTTCCTCGCCCAGCCCGGAGACCAGATGCATCACGGCCCGCTCATCGCCATTCTCGTCGCGGGTCTCTGCCTCGCCTTCGTCTTCGGTGCCCTGGCGCAGAAGCTGAAGATCTCGCCGCTTGTCGGCTATCTGCTGGCCGGCGTCGCGGTCGGCCCGTTCACGCCGGGTTTCGTCGCCGATCAGGGGCTGGCCAACGAACTCGCCGAGATCGGCGTCATCCTGCTGATGTTCGGCGTCGGCCTGCATTTCTCGCTGAAGGACCTGCTCTCGGTGCGCGCCATCGCGGTCCCGGGCGCGCTTGTCCAGATCGCGGCCGCGACGCTGCTGGGGCTGGGGTTGGCGCTGTCGCTCGGCTGGAGCGTGATCGCGGGCCTCGTCTTCGGTCTGGCGCTCTCGGTCGCCAGCACCGTCGTGCTGCTGCGCGCGCTGCAGGAGCGCCGCCTCGTCCAGACCGAGAAGGGCAAGATCGCGGTCGGCTGGCTGATCGTCGAGGACCTCGCCATGGTGCTGGCGCTGGTGATGATCCCGGCGCTGGCCGACGCGCTGAACGGCTCCAGTCCCGGCTCGCCCGTGCCGCTGGCGGGCCGTTTCGACCTCGGCCTATGGGGCGTTCTCGGGCTGACGCTCGCCAAGGTCGGGGCCTTCGTCGCTTTCATGCTCATCGTCGGCCGCCGGATCATCCCCTGGATCCTGCACTGGGTCGCCCATACCGGCTCCCGCGAGCTGTTCCGGCTGGCGGTGCTGGCGATCGCGCTTGGCGTCGCCTTCATGGCGGCGAGCCTGTTCGGCGTCTCGTTTGCGCTCGGGGCCTTCTTCGCCGGGATGATCCTGAGCGAATCGCCGCTGAGCCAGCGCGCGGCGGAGGAATCGCTGCCGCTGCGCGACGCCTTCGCCGTCCTGTTCTTCGTCTCGGTCGGCATGTTGTTCGACCCCGCGATCCTGCTGCGCGCGCCCTTGCCGCTGATCGCGACGCTGGCGATCATCCTGATCGGCAAGTCGCTCGCCGCCTGGCTGATCATGCGTGCCTTCGGCCGCTCGGACGCGGTCGCGCTGACGATCTCGGCCAGCCTCGCGCAGATCGGCGAGTTCTCCTTCATCCTCGCCGGTCTCGGCGTCTCGCTGAAGATCCTGCCCGAGCAGGGCCGCGACCTGATCCTGGCCGGCGCCATCCTCTCGATCCTCTTGAACCCGGTGCTGTTTGCTCTGGTCGACCGCTTCGCCTCCGAGGCGACGCCGGTCAAGCCGAAGCCGAGCGCCGCCCGGCCCGAGCCGGAGCCCGAGCCCGAGCGCGATATCGTGCCGACGACGCTGTCCGGCCATATGGTCGTCGTCGGCTACGGGCGCGTCGGCGCGCTGCTCGGCGCGGGCCTGACGGGCCAGGGCCATGCCGTGCTCGTCATCGAGGAGCAACCGGAGGCGATCGCCGCCGCCAGGCGCGACGGTGCCGAGGTGCTGGCGGGCAACGCGGCCGATCCGGCTGTGCTCGCAGCTGCTGGCCTCGCGCGGGCGACGCGGCTCTTCGTGGCGATCCCGGAGAGTTTCGAAGCCGGACAGGTCTGCGAGCAGGCGAGGGCGAACAACCCCGACCTGCCGATCATCGCGCGCGCCCATTCCGACGCGGCCGTCGAGCACCTCGCCAAGTGCGGCGCGACGCTGACGATCATGGGCGAGGCCGAAATCGCCCGCGCCATGCTGGCGCAATGCGCCGCGCCCGATCCCGCGCCGGCGTAACGCGTCAGGCGGCGGCGCCGCGCGCGCGGATCGCCGCCAGCGTCACCTTGCCGATCGCCGTGCCGTCCGCGCCGGTGAGTGTCGCTTCGTCCGCGCCGTTTGCGAGCAGAACAGCGAGCGCCTCGCGCAGATTGGCCTCCGCCGGCAGGCGCGGCCCGGCGCTCGCCTCGCCGGGCTCGGCGAGGTCGCCGGCCCTGACCAGCGAGAGCCGCCGCAACGCGCGGTCGGCCCCGACGAAATCCGCGACGAAACCGTTGACGGGCGCCGCCAGCAGCCGGTCAGGCGTATCGTACTGCACGAGCTTGCCGTCGCGCATGATCGCAACGACGTCGCCCATGCGGATCGCCTCGTCGATATCGTGCGTGACCAGGATCACGGTCTTCTCCAGCCGCTTCAGAATGGCGAGGAATTCGTCCTGCAGCCGGCCACGCACCACGGGATCCACCGCCCCGAACGGCTCGTCCATCAGCATGACAGGCGGATCGGCGGCCAGCGCGCGCGCCACGCCGACGCGCTGGCGCTGCCCGCCCGAAAGATGGCGCGGATAACGGCTCAGGAACTGGCCGGGATCGAGCCCGACCAGCGCCAGCATCTCCGCGACGCGCGCCGTGATGCGGGCCTCCGGCCAGCCGAGCAGCTTCGGCACCGTCGCGACGTTCTCCGCGATCGTCATATGCGGGAACAGGCCGATCTGCTGGATGACGTAGCCGATATGACGGCGCAGTTCGACCGGGTCGCCTTGGGTGACGTCGCGGTCGCCGACGAGGATGCGGCCCGACGTCGGCTCGATCAGCCGGTTGACCATCCGCATCGTCGTGGTCTTGCCGCAGCCGGACGGGCCGATCAGCACGCAGATATTGCCCTTGTCGACCGTCAGATCGAGCGCATCGACGGCCGGGCGCGCGACGCCGGGAAAGAGCTTGGTGACGGCTTCGAACCGGATCGTCATGCAGCACCCATGCGCAGTTGCCGCGTCAGCAGCCGTTCGAGCCCCGCAAAAGCGAGCTCGACCAACAGCGCCAGCAGGGCGACGGCGACCGCGCCGGCGACGAGTTGCGGGAAGTTGAAATTCGCCATGCCGGCGGTGATCAGTTCGCCCAGACCGCCGCCGCCGATAAAGGCGGCCAGCGTAGCGGCCGAGACGATCTGCACCGCGGCCGTGCGGATGCCGGCGAAGATCACCGGCAAGGCGAGCGGGATCTCGATCCGGGTCATCACCTGCCGGTCGGACAAGCCTTGCCCGCGCGCCGCCTCGACGATGTCGGCGTCGACCTCGACAAGGCCGGTATAGGTGTTGAGCAGCAGCGCCGGAAGCCCGTAGAGCACGAGCGCGACGGCGGACGGCAGGAAGCCCGTCCCCAGCAGCGGCAGCATGATCACCAGCAGCGCCAGCGAGGGCACGGTGCGCAGGATGTTGACGATGGCGATGGCGGCATTCGCCAGGCCGCGCCGGCGTGTCAGGGCGAGCCCGAGCGGCAGCGCGATCAGGATCACGGCGGCGAGCGCCACGCCCGAAAGCTGGAGATGGTTGCTGACCGCCGTGCCGAAGATGCCGGGGTTGTCGCCGATCCATTGCCACATCAGGCGCTCTCCGCCTGTGCGGCGCGCAAGGCCACCTCGACCCGGCGCAGGCTCTCGTCGCAGGCGATGGCCAGCGCCGAGGTCGCGAGCGCACCGATGACGACCTTCTCGCCGAAATCCTGCGTGATGCCCTGAAAGATGATGTCGCCGAGCCCGCCGGCATTGATGAAGGCGGCCACCGTCGCGACCGACACCTGCGTCACCACGGTGATGCGGATGCCCGCGATGATCACCGGCAGGGCCAGCGGCAATTCGACGGCAAACAACCTGCGCCAGCGGCCGAAGCCCATGCCGTCGGCGGCGTCGAGGATGTCGGGCGAGATCTCGCGCAGGCCGGTCGCGACGTTTCGGATGATGATCAGCAGCGCATACATCACCAGCGCGACCACCGCCGGGCCGAAGCCGAGCCCCAGCACCGGGATCAGCAGCGCAAAGATCGCCAGCGCAGGCACGGTGTAGAGCGCGCCGGAGACCAGCAGCACGGCGAGATAGAACCGCGGCTTGCGCGCCGAGAGCACGCCGAGCGGCAGGCCGATGACGAGCGAGATCAGAAGCCCCGCGCCGACCAGCCGGACATGCTCCCAGAGCGCGATCAGCAGCCGATCCCAGTTCTCGATCGCCCAGCTCATGCTCCGGCACCATCGCCGGCCGCCATCTCGGCCGGCATGAGCCCGCCTTCCTCGATCGCCAGCGCCAGCGCCTCGTAGTCGCGCCCCATCGGCCGGTCGTCGTCGAGGCGGGCGACATGGCGGCGCACGAAGCCGTGCGCGGCGGCCGTGCCGCGGCCGAGCGTGATCCCGCCGCGCAGATCGACGGCTTGCGCCGCGACGACCAACTCGATCGCAGCAAGCCGCGTCATGCGCAGCGCAATGGCACGCGTCTTCTCGACGATGGCCGGCGTCATCGGCGCATAATCCTCGACGCCGTCTGCAACCGGCAGCGTCATCGCGCCCAGAGGCAAGGCGAGGTGGCGGATTTCGGCCTCCAGCGCGGCAGCCGTCTTTTGCGAGGTTGCGAAACCTGCATGCGTGCCGCCATGGCGGGTGAGAAAGCGCGGCAGGTCGGAGGATGCCGGTGACATCAGCTTCATGATCCGCGCCGCCGAGGTCGCGGCGAGATGCGAGAGCGCGAGCCCAGCCGCCTCGAAGGTAAGGGCGAGCTCGGTCGTATCGAAATTGACGCTGGAGAGGATCGCGTCGCGCTCGACCAGCACGGCCGGGCTATCGGGCGCGCTGGCGAGTTCGTTGTCGACGGCAAGGCTCGCGGCCCCGATTGCGTTGATGGCATGTCCCGCCACGGGGGCGAGGCAGCGAAAGGAGATCGGATCCTGCAGCCGTCGTGCGCGGCCCGGCTCGAACAGATCGCTGCCGGACATAAGGTTGTGCAGGAACCTGACCCCGACCTTGTGGCTGGGCATGGCCCGCAAGACGGCAAGATCGTCGTCGAGCGGCGACAGATTGGCGCGAAAACCTTCCAACGACAGCGCGCCGGCCATCAGGGCGGCATGCCGCGCCTTCTGCATGGCGTCGACCGCCAACGCGGCTAGCCCGACGCTCTGGGCATTGGCGTTGAGCAAGGCCAGTCCATCCTTGGGGCCGAGCGCCGGCAGTGCGATGCCCGCCGCACGCATGGCCTCGCTGCCTTGCATGACCGCGCCCCTGAACTCCGCCTCGCCCTCGCCGATGAGCGGCAGAAAAGCCTGCGCGAGCGGGCTTAGGTCGGCCTCTCCGAGAGAGCCGATGCGCCGGACCACCGGATGGACGCCGGCGTTCAGCATGGCGGCGATCGTCGCGGCCAGTTCAGGCGAAAGGCCGGACGCGCCGTGGCAGATGGCGACGAGGCGCGCCGCCAGCGTTGCGCGCACCTCGGCGGTCGAAAACGGCTCACCGACGCCCACGGCCCGCGCCCGGATCGCACGCGCCTGAAAGGCCGGGATGACGTCGGCGTCGAGCCGCGTATCGACCGCCGCGCCCAGCCCCGTCGTCAGTCCATAGACGCTCTCGCCGCGCGCCAGCGCGCGCAGCACGACGGCCCGCGCGGCCGCCAGACGCGGGCCGAGCGATTCATGCAGACGAACGGGCGCGAAATCGAGTGCGATCGCGAAGATGGTCTCGTGGCCGGTCGCGTCGCCGCCGATGACGACCTCGGGGTGGCGTTCCGCATTCCCGGCCGCCTCCGCAGCCGCGCTCAGTTCACCAGCCCCTTGGCCTTGAGGAAGGCCGCCGCCACGGTGCGCGGCTCCTTCTTGTCGACCTCGACCTGCCGGTTCAGCTCCTGCATCGTCGGATTGTCCAGCGCCGCCCCGACCTTTTCGAGGATCGCGACGATCTTCGGGTTGGCCTCGATCTCGCGACGCACCACGGGAGCGAGGAAATAGGGCGGGAACAGCGACTTGTCGTCGTCGAGCGCGACGAACTTCTCCGCCGCGATCTGCCAGTCGGTCGAAAAGCCGTTGGCGACCTCGATCTGCTTCTGGTTCAGCGCCTCATAGCGCAGGCGCAGGGCGGCGAACTGCTTGAACTCGGCGAATTTGATGCCGTAGACCTCCTCCAGCCCCTTGATGCCGTCGCGGCGGTCGACGAATTCGGTGCCTGCGCCAAGCCGGAGCTTGCCGGCGACCTTGCCGAGATCGGAGAGAGTCTTGAGGTTGTATTCCTTGGCCGTTTCGGGGCGCACCGCGATGGCGTAGCCGTTGTTGATGCCCGACGGCTTGAGCCAGGTCAGATTGAACTCTTTCTCGTAGAAGGCCTTGACCATGGAACGGACCTTTTCCGGGTCGGTCTCGGTCACGCCCTGCGCCTTCATCACGGCGTTCAGCCCGGTGCCGGTATATTCGGGATAGAGGTCGATCGCGCCGCTCTTCAGCGCCTCATGGGCAACGAGCGTGCCGCCGAGATTGATCTTGCGCTCGACCTTGAAGCCCGCGCCTTCCAGCGCGGCAGCATAAAGCTCGGCGACGACGAACTGCTCGGTAAAATTCTTCGAGCCGATCTTGATCGTCTGCGCGGCGGCGGTGGAGAGCCCCGCCGCGATCAGCGCGGCGGCGACGAAAAACGTTCTGGCGAGGCGCATGGGTCTCATCCTTCTCGGGTCGATCTGACGGTCAGGCTAGCGGCTGTGCCGGACGGCGCAAGCGAGCCCGGCGGGAAAGGTTGAAACGTCCACGCAAGCGGCGTGCCGTGGATGAAACGTCGTCCAACGCCGCTCACGACAGCGGATCGCGCTCGCCGCCGCGTACAGCGACCGGCAAACGGTTCTCGAAGGGCGAGAGCGGGCAGACCCAGGCCTCCGAATAGGCGCAGGACGGATAGTAGGAGAAGTTGAAATCCAGGATCGTCCGGCCCGCCGGCGTCGCGCCGAGATCGGCGCTCTTGATCGTGTCGAGCAGATAGCGCCCGCCGGAGAAGGTTTCCTCGCCATTGGTCGCGTCGCCGAAAGGCAGGAAAGTGCCGCCGCCATATCCCTCGATCCAGTACAGCGTCAGCTCCCTGCCGAGCGGGCCTTCCAGCCCGTGGGTGATGGCGTAGGGCAGGAGCGTCATCAGCCCGTCCTTGCCGGCTTCTACGCGGATCGTCTCTCGGCCATGCGCCGGCTCCAACGCCACCTCGAAACGCAGGGCCGGATCGTAGGGGTAGTAGCTGATGCCGGAAAACTGGCTGCGGCGCGTTGCGGCGAGCGGCGACTGCGCATGCTCGCGGAAGAGCCGGTCGCGGACGCCGCGCCAATGTCCGAACCCCTCCTCGGGCGGCAGGGCACGAACCGCAGCGTACAGATCGGCGATCTGGCGACGCCAGTCCTGCAGGGACGCGAAACGCTGCAGCGTTCCCGCCGGGACGGCGTCTGCCTTGGTGATCACGCTGTGCCGCATCGCCGGATCCTCGTCGCGCCGTCGTGGCGTCGTTCACACGCCATGGCGGAAACCCTTCGCCACTGCGCCAACGCGCCGGGCCAGGCCGCGTTCCACGGACTGCCATCGCCGACAGTTCCGACAGAGCCTGTCAGGGGTCGCAAGACGAGATGGCCCGTGGCGGCGTCACGAGGTCGCGAGCGGCGCGTTATCGCCGCCGCTTGTCGGGGCGGAGACGTTATTTTAAACTTGAAACAATTCGGGCTCGGCAGCGGGACGGCGATGATGGCGAATGCGGCGCGCAGATTGTCCTATGGTGACTATCTTCAGGTCGACCGGCTGCTCTCCTGCCAGGCGCCCGAGAGCGACAGGGTGGGCGCACCCGCCCATGACGAGATGCTCTTCATCATTGTCCATCAGGCCTATGAGCTCTGGTTCCGGCAGATCCTGCACGAGCTCGACCGCATCCAGGCCGATTTCGCCGACGAGAGCGTGGCCGACGAGCATCTTGGCCGCATCGTCGCCGGACTCGCCCGCATCCATGAAATCCTGAAGCTGCTCGTCGGCCAGCTCGACGTGCTGGAGACGATGACGCCGGCGGGCTTCCTCGATTTCCGCGATTTGCTGACCCCGGCCTCTGGCTTCCAGTCGGTCCAGTTCAGGCTGATCGAGGCGCGGCTCGGCCTCCATGACGAGCGCCGCCTGCGCATCGACGAGCAAAGCATGCGCGAGCGGCTGGCCCCGGCGGACCGGGCCAAACTCGACGCCAACGCCCATGTTTCGCTCCTGACCCAACTCGACGCATGGCTGGCGCGAACGCCTTTCGTGGCGCTCGGCGACTATAGTTTCCGCGAAAGCTACCGCGCGGCGGTCGTCGCCGCGCTCAGGCGCGACGCCGGCCAGGTCGGCGCGGACGCCTCGCTGCCGGAAGAGCAGCGCCGGCAGGACGCGGCCGCGATCGAGAAGGCGCTCGCCCGCTTCGAGGCGCTGTTCGAGCCCTCCGCCGCAAGCTCGAGCTGGCGCATGTCGCCGCGCGCCATCGAAGCCGCGATCTTCATCTCGCTCTATCGCGACATGCCGGTGCTGCAACTGCCGTTCCGGCTGCTGCAGGCGCTGATGGACATCGACGAAAGCCTGACGCTCTGGCGGCTGCGCCATGCGCTGATGGTCGAGCGCATGATCGGCATCAGGCCGGGAACCGGCGGCTCGTCGGGCCATGGCTATCTCAAGGCCACCGCCGAGAAGCACCGCATCTTCATCGACCTGTTCCATCTCTCGACCTATCTGCTCAGCCGGCGCGATCTGCCGGCGCTGCCGGACGCCGTCAGGGCGCGGATGGGCTTCAGCTATGGGGCGGTGTGATGGGCGACTGGACGGGTCATTTCGCGCGCTTCCGCCAGGCTGCGCCGGAGCGCATTAACCTCGCGGCCCACAGCCATCACGACTGGCCGGACGTTACGTTCGCGGCGCAGGAGGCGGCCTGGAGCGACGCGGCCCGGCTCGCGGGCGACAAATGGAGCGTCGTGTTCGGCGAGATCATTCCCGCCGTCCAGTCTGGCATCGCGCGCCATCTCGCCCTGCCCGGCGCCGCAACGATCGCGTTTGCGCCCAACACCCACGAATTCCTGCGCCGGCTGCTCTCCTGCGTTTCCCATGACCGCATCCCGCACGTCCTGGTCACCGGCGCCGAGTTCCACACCGCCCGGCGACAACTGACGCGGCTGGCGGAGGACGGTCTCGTGATCGTGGACGAGGTCGCGGCCGAACCCTTGGCGACCCTGCATGACCGGCTCGCGGCGGCGATCGCGGCTGGCGGGCACGATCTGGTCTTCATTAGCCAGGTGCTGTTTTCGTCGGGCGCGACGACGGGCGATCTCGCGGCGCTTGTCGCAGCCGTCCCGTCGCGCGACACGCTGGTCGCCATCGACGGCTATCACGGCTACCTGGCGCTGCCGACCGACCTGTCCGCCATCGCCGACCGCGCCTTCTACATCTCCGGCGGCTACAAATACGCCATGTCCGGCGAGGGCTGCTGCTTCATGCACTGCCCGCCGGGCTACGGCCCGCGCCCCCGCGACACCGGCTGGTTCGCCGCCTTCGGGGCGCTTGCCGCGCCGGCCGGCAGCAGCATCGGCTATCCGGCCGATGGCGGGCGCTTCCTCGGGGCGACCTTCGATCCCTCGGGCCTCTACAGGATGCGCGCCGTCCTCGGCTGGCTCGACGGGCAGGGGCTCGACGCAGGCGTCGTCCATCGTCATGCGACCGCGTTGATGGAGCGGTTTCTCGCCGGCCTCGATGGGCTCGGCCGTGACGATCTGAGTCGCGATCGCCTGATCACGCCGCTCGATCACGCCGCCGCGCACGGCAATTTCCTCGCCTTCCGCACGCCGCATGCCGGCGCGCTGGAGACGGCGCTGGCCGCGCTCGGCATCGCCAGCGACCATCGCGGCGACGTGCTGCGCTTCGGCTTCGGCGTCGCGCTGAACGCAGGCGATGTCGATGCTGCGTTGGAACGTATGAAAGCGCTCACCGCACAACGCTGACGGCGGCGACACCGACGCCGACAGCGCTCTCGACGCCCTGCCGCGAACATGGCACCGTTATGGTCCTGCCAGCGCGGCCATCGCGCCGGCGCGTCGTCCCGGCCCCTTCATGCTGCGCCGTTCAGCCCTGCTGTCGCTCGCATCGCTCCCGTTCTGGCGCGGGCCGCTGTCGGCCGCAGGTCGCGGGAAGCTGATCGCCTTTGTGCTCGGCATCCCGCTCGACCATCCCGTCGCGGCGTCGCGCATGGCGGCTCTTCGCCGCAATCTGCTGGAGCGCGGCTGGGCCGAAGGCAGGAACCTGCGTTTCGAGTTTCGGGTGGTGACGGCGGAGCCCGGCTCACTGGAAAGGGCCGTCACGGAGGCCGTCGCGCTGGCGCCGGACCTGATCGTCGCAGGCTCGAGCACGGAAACCGCCGCCGTCCTCGCAGCGACGAAGACCATCCCGGTCCTGTTCACCACCGCCTCTGACCCCGTCGGCAGCGGCTTCGTGCGCTCGCTGGAGCGGCCCGACGGCAACGCCACGGGCTTCAGCAACAACGAGCCAGGCATCGCCGGAAAATGGATCGAGCTGCTGAAGGAACTGGCCCCGTCCGTCGGGCGGATCGGGGTCGTCTTCAATCCGGCGACGGCGCCGGCGGCCGGCGAGACCTATCTGGAGGCCCTGCGCCGTCATGGCGCCGAGGTCGGCGTCGCGATCGTCGGCGCGCCGGTGTCCGACGCCGGCCGGATCGACGCCGTTCTCGGCGAGCTCGCGCGCATCCCGGGGACCGGGCTGTTCTTCCCGCCCGACAGCTTCACCTTTCGTGCCGCGAAGGCCTTCATCGCTGGCGTAACCGCCCATCGCATGCCGGCGATGTACTGCTACGAGACCTTTCCGCTCAATGGCGGCCTGATGTCCTATACCGGCGGGCGCACCGACACCGACGAGATGGTCGCCGGCTATGTCGATCTGATCTTCCGCGGCGCGAGCATCGCCGAACTGCCGGTGCAGTTCTCGCGCTCCTTCGAACTCGTCGTTAACGAGCGCGTCGCGGCCTCGCTCGGCCTCACGATCCCGTTCTCGATGCGCGTGCGCGCGGCGCGGATCGTTTCGTGAGCCCGCCGGCTCAGGCGGCGCGGCGGCGCGGGCCGCTTGCCCGGAAGTACACGGTCTTCGTCGCCTCGGCGCTGGCGCTGGCGCTCGGGCTGAACGGGCTCATCGGCACCTTCTTCGCGTTTTCCGATCAGCGCGCCCTCGTCGTGCGCGTCCAGCAGGAACAGGCGCAGTCGGCGGCCCAGCGCATCGGCGGCTTCATCGGCGACATCGTCCGGCAGCTCGACTGGGCGGCCGCATCCAGCGAGACCGGCTCGCCTGGCGAGGAGGCGCGGCTCGACGGGCTGCGCCTCCTGCGGCAGATTTCGTCCATTATCGAGCTGAGGCAGGTCGATCGGAACGGGCGCGAGATCATCGCGCTGTCGCGCTCGGAACGGGACAGCATCGGCTCGGGCCGTGACTGGTCGAGCGATGCGCTCTTCAGGGAGGCGCTGCGCGATGGATCCGCCCATGGCGCGATCGAGTTCAGGCGCGGCTCCGAGCCTCACATGCGGCTCGCCAGGCGCTCCGCCAGCGGCGGCGTCGCGCTCGCCACGGTCAATCTGACCTTCATCCGCGAACTGGTGACACGGCTGAAGGTCGGCGAGGCGGGGCGGGCCTACGCGGTGCAGCGCTCCGGCCGTCTGATCGCCCATCCCGACCTGCGCTTCGTCCTGCGCAACACCGATCTCTCGCCGCTGCTCAGGGCCCATGCCGGCGGCGATGCGTCGCGCGGCGCGCAAAGCCCCGGCCTTTCCACAATCGACATGGAGGGCCGGCCGGTCCTGTCCGTGCTCGCGGCTGTGCCCGATCTCGACTGGTTCGTTGTCGTCGATCTGCCCCGGTGGGAGGCCTTCGCGCCGATTTACGCCTCGATCATCCGCTCTGTCGGCGTGCTGGCCGCGGCGCTGCTGCTGGCGGTGATCGGCGCCGTCCTGCTGAGCCGGCGGCTCGTCGCACCCGTCCGCGCGCTGAGCGAAGGCGCGGCGCGGATCGGCGAAGGCCGGCTCGAAGAGCGCATCGCGATCGACACGGGCGACGAACTGGAGGAACTTGGTGCGCAGTTCAACCTGATGGCGGAGCGTCTGGAGGAGGGCCGCGCCGCGCTGGAGGACAAGGTCGCGCAGCGAACGGCCGCGCTGGCGCTGGCGCTCGACCAGGCCTCGGCGGGCCAGCGCGCAGCCGATCAGGCGCGCATGGTCGCCGAAGAAGCGACCAGGGCGAAATCTCGCTTCCTCGCGGTCGTCGGGCACGACATCCGCACGCCTCTGTCCGGCGTGCTCGGCGTGCTCGAAATCCTCGACCGCAAGCGCATGAGCCAGCGCGATCGACGCCTGGTCGAGATGGCGGCGGTTTCGGGCGAGACGCTGATCAACCTCGCCAACGCCACCCTCGACCTGTCGCGGCTGGAGGCCGGCACCGAGGCGCTCGACCTGCGCGACTACGAGCCGGGCCCGCTGCTCGCGGCCGCCGCCGCCTTGCTGCGCCCGTCCGCCGAGCGCAAGAGCCTCGAGCTGAAGCTGGAGCTGGATGGCGTCGCCAAAGCCAGGCTCCATGGCGACCCGGCCAGAATCAACCGGGTCGTGCTCAATCTTCTGAGCAATGCCGTGGCCTTCACCGATGCGGGCGAGATCACGCTCCGCGCCGAATTCGCGTCGGCGGGGCCGGAGCAGCCGCCGAACCTTTTCATCACCGTGCGCGACACAGGCATCGGCATCGAGCCCACCATGCAGGGCCGCATCTTCCAGGATTTCGTTCAGGTCGATCCGGAAACCGGCCGGCGGTCGGGCGGCGTCGGGCTTGGTCTCGCGATCTGCAGCAAGCTGGTGGCGCTGATGGGCGGAACCCTGTCGCTTGAGAGCGCGCCGGGCGAGGGCAGCGCCTTCACGGTGCGGCTGCCGGCCGAGGCCGCGCGCGCCTCGGCCTCGGCCGAGACCGGCAAGGAGATCGACGAGCCTCTGACCGTTCTGGTCGTGGACGACGAGCCGGTGACGCGCGAGGTCGCGCGCATCATGATCGGCAAGGCCGGCCACCGCGCACTGACGGCGGCCTCGGGCGAGGCGGCGTTGGCTTTGCTGGCCCGCCAGCGCGTCGATGTCGTGCTGCTCGACATGCATATGACCGGCATTAACGGCATCGAGACAGCCCAGACGATCCGCGCCATGGCCGCAATCGCGCAGCCCGAGATCGTGGCGCTGACCGCGGACGTCTCGCCCGAGACCATGCGCCGCCTGCGCCAGGCGGGACTTGGGACGATCCTGTCCAAGCCCGCGACCTCGGCTTCGCTGCTGCAGGCGCTCGGACGCGGCCGCAAGCGCAGGGGCCGGGTTCATGGCGTGACGCTCATGACCGACAGCGCGGTCGATCGCGGCTTTCTCGACCAGCAGGAGCGTCTGATCGGCGGTTCGCGGCTGGGCGAGTTGTTCGCATTGTTCGCGACGGTGTCGGAGGCGCAGATCGCCTCCCTGCGCGAGGCGCTGGGCGCGGCCGACCGCAAGGGCGTGGAGCGCGCCGCCCACCAGTTCGCCAGCTCGGCCTCGGCGCTGGGGCTGGGGCAGGCGGTGTCGCAGGCCACTGCGATCGAGACCGCCGCAGCCAGCGCGCCCCTCGACGAGTTGTCGGACTCGGTGGCGCGTCTGGCTCAGGCGCGCACCGACGCGCTGGAGAGCCTGCGGGCCGGGCGGCCGGCGGCAGCCGCCCGGCCGGCTCAGGCGTTGCGCTCGGCGAAGATCCCGAGCTTGTAGCCGATGCCGCTGACGGTCGCGATCACGCCGGGTTCGCCGGCTCCGGTCAGCTTGCGCCGCAGCCGGGCGACCAGCGCATCGACGGTGCGGGCGTCGACCTCGCCATGGCGGTTGCTGACGACCTCGATCAGATAATCCCGGCTCAGCGGCCGGCCATTGCTGTCGACGAGCGCCGCCAGCAGATCGAACTCGCCGCGCGTCAGCCGGATCGGATCGCCGTTGACGGTCGCGAGTTCGCGTCTGAGCAGGTCGATCATGAACGGGCCGAACGTGATCGTGGTCGAGCGGCGCGCCGTCTCGCGTTCGATCCTGCGCCGGCGCAGCAGCGAGCGCGCCCGCGCCAGCAGGTCGCGCAGGTTGACCGGCTTGGAGACGTAATGGTCTCCCGCCAGTTCGAGCCCGACGATGCGGTCGATGTCGGTGTCGCGCCGCGTCACGAAGATGATGCCGGCATCCGAAACGCCCTGCAGCTCCTTGGCGAAATCGAAGCCGTCGCCGTCGGGCAGCACGACGTCGAGGAAGACCAGCTCGGGCTTGACCCGTCTCACTGCCCGCCGCGCGCCTGCGACGCTGTCGGCCTCTTCGACGCGAAACCCCTGATCGCTGAAATAGCCGGCGATCATCGCGCGCGTGACGGGGTCGTCCTCGACCACAAGAAGCCGCTCGCGGTTCGCTGCCGCCGTCTCGTTCATCGCTTGCATGGCGTGTCTGGCATGACTCGGATTGGACGGCTTGAACTGGACGGCTTGGATTGCATCGATCGGCTTGCACGGCCCGGCGCGCAACGGAGGCATCGGGGCGGTCTGACCGCGTCGCGCAGGCGGGAACCTGCCCTGGAAGGCGGAGATCAGGATCGGACGGAGAGCCGGTCATTGCAAGCGATCGCCCGGCGATCTGTAGATGGACGTTCACGGAAAGAGGGCATTACGGACGGTCCCGCCCGGTTTCCGCCGGTCGCAGGCAATCGTTAAGCATGGCGGGCGAAGGGAAGGCCTCTCAAGGCCGCCATCCACCCGGATTTAGCAATTTCTCCAGTAAGACAGCCGCGCCGGAGCGCCGATGCATGTCGATCGCGGCTCGACTCGACGTCGAAGCAGCCGGCTGAGGCAGGCAAAACTGGGGACGGGAAGAGTTCTGCGATGTCACCGACCGCGATGATCAGGGCGATGCGACCTCATCACTGGCTCAAGAACGGGCTGGTCTTCGTACCGATCCTGCTCAACCATGATGTCTTCGATCTGGCCGCGATCGGCCATGGGCTCATTGCCTTCGTCGCCTTCAGCCTGATCGCCTCGTCGATCTACCTGCTCAACGACATCGTCGATGTCGAGGCCGACCGGCGTCACCCGACCAAATGCAAGCGCCCGCTCGCAGCCGGCGAGATCACGGAGCGCCAGGCCTATATGGCGGTTCCGGCCCTGCTGGTGGCGGCCTTCGGCCTCTCGGCCCTGCTGCCGAAGCCGCAGCTCTTCCTGCTGACGCTGGGCGCCTATCTCGCTCTGGCGCTGCTCTATCTGTTCTATCTCAAGCGCAAGCTCCTGGTGGACGTGCTCGGCCTGGCCGCGCTGCACACGCTGCGCATTCTCGCGGGCAATGCCGCCGCCGCGATCACGCTCTCCTCCTGGCTGCTCGCCTTCTCGATGTTCCTGTTCCTGTCGCTGGCGCTGGTGAAGCGTTATGCGGAGCTGCGCATCACGCAGGACCAGTCGGGCCTCAAGAAGGCCGGGCGCGGCTACCACGCCGAGGATATCGAGGCGCTATCGCAGCTCGGCATGGCGTCGGGCTGCACCTGCGCGCTGATCATGGCGCTCTATGTCGACTCGGCCGCGGTCAAGGAACTCTACCGCCATCCCGAGGTGATCTGGCTGATCTGCCCGATCATCCTCTACCAGATGGCCCGCGTCTGGTTCCTGGCGCGGCGCGGCCAGATGCCGGACGACCCGCTGGTCTTCATGATCCGCGACTGGCGCAGCCAGCTCATGGGCGTGCTGGTCGTCGCGATCATGGTCGTGGCGACGGTCCTGCCGTGAGCGCAACCGCCGCCGATTGCCGCTCCTGGGGCGGGCTCGTCGCCCGGAACACGAGCCTCGTGACGCCGCAGGACTGGTGCGCCGGCCCCGAAGGCCAGCCTTCGCCCGCCCTCGCCTATGGCAATGGCCGCTCCTATGGCGATTCCTGCCTCAACGACGGCGGCGCGCTGATCCTCGGGCGCAAGCTCGACAGGGTTTTGACCTTCGACCGCGAGACCGGGCTCGTCACCTGCGAAGCCGGCGTGCTGCTCGACGATCTGCTGAAGCTCGTCGTGCCGGCCGGCTGGTTTCCGCCGGTGACGCCGGGCACCAGCCTCGTCACCGTGGCGGGCGCGCTCGCCAACGACGTCCACGGCAAGAACCATCACCGCGCCGGCACCTTCGGCCGCCATGTCCGGGCCTTCGAACTCGTGCGCTCGTACGGAACCCGCCTGACCTGCGCGCCCGATCTCAACCCTGAGCTTTACGCGGCCACGATCGGCGGCTTCGGCCTTACCGGCCTGATCACGCAGGTCACGCTGCAGCTCATGCCGGTCGCCTCATCCGAGATGATGCAGGAGGTGCTGCATTTCGACAGGCTAGACCGTTTCTTCGCGATCGCGGCGGAATCGGACGCGACGCATGACTACACCGTGGCCTGGATCGATTCGCTCGCAAGCGGGGCGGATTTCGGCCGGGGCGTCTTTTTCCGCGCCAACCACGCCCCGGCCTCGGGCGGTGAGCCGTCGCAGCCAAGCCGTACCCTGCCCTTCCCGCTCACGCCGCCCGTGCCGCTGATCAATGGGCTGACCCTGCGCGCCTTCAACTGGCTCTATCGCAACGCGCAAGCCCGCGATCCCGCGCCGCGCCGCATCGCCTACCGCCCCTTCTTCTACCCGCTCGACCGGGTCCGCGACTGGAACCGCGCCTACGGGCCGAAAGGCCTGCGCCAGTTCCAGTGCGCGATCCCGATCGCGGATGCGCGCGCGGCGGTGGAGGAGATGCTGCGGCTGACGCTCGCCTCCGGCGAGGCCTCGTTCCTGACCGTGCTGAAGCTGTTTGGCGACGTGCCCTCGCCCGGACTGATGTCCTTCCCGATCCCCGGCGCGACGCTGACGCTCGACTTCCCAAATCGCGGGCCGCGCACCGAGCGTCTTCTCGCCGACCTCGACAGGGTGACGTTGGCCGCCGGCGGCCGCGTCAATCCGTATAAGGATGCGCGCATGTCGCCCGCGACCTTCGAGGCCTCCTTCCCGCACTGGCGCGACTTCGCCCGCCATGTCGATCCGGGCTTCTCGTCGAGCTTCTGGCGCAGGGTGACGGCGGGGTAGATAAGGCGCGGATCCTCGACGCGAGCCCCTCCCCCTCGTGGGGAGGGGTTGGGGTGGGGGCGAACGACCGGGCGAGCGCGCAGCCAAGAGCAGCGCATTGGAGCGACGCAGGCGTCCGAGCGATGACCGTCGCGCTTTGCCTGTCCGCCCCCCACCCCCAACCCCT
>LSIB01000117.1 GCA_001556025.1 Rhizobiales bacterium CCH3-A5 | reverse complement strand
CCCCTTGGAATCACGAGTGCCCCAGTCGCTCAACCCTTTCGGGACGGGCTCTAAGCCATTAACCTAAATTTTACCCTGAAAAAGCATCGTCTCTAGTAGGTCTTGACGCCGCTGGGTAAGCATGAATGTGCCGCTTTATTGCCTATCAAGGCGAGCCCGTCTTTGTCGGCGACATCATTTGCGCGCCGGCCAATTCGCTAGTCCAGCAATCACGTTGCGCGCAAGAGGGCAAAACGACGAAGAATGAGGACGGATTTGGGCTCGGGTGGTACGATGATCAACCGATACCTCGCCGGTACGGCGGCGTCGAGCCTGCCTGGGCAAACGACGGCTTGTCGAAAACATGCCGGGGCGTGCGATCTGCGATGTTTTTCGCGCATGTCCGGGCATCAACAGGCACTGCCACATCGCTGTCGAACTGCCACCCTTTCTCGCACCGTGAATGGTTATTCATGCATAACGGGCAGGTTGGTAACTATCAGCAAATTCGCGGGGCTATTGAAGCGATGATCCCGGCAAGGCTTCTTCGATCACGTTTGGGTACGACGGACTCGGAAGCGATCTTCCTCGCAGCCATCGGAAACGGGCTTTTAGACGACCCCCCATCAGCCATGACAAGCACGCTACAGGCAATCTGCGCCTTGATGGCTTTAGCCGGGATCACCGAAACTCTTCGATTCAGCGCGGCTCTCACAGACGGCACCACCCTATTTGCATTCCGATGGGCCAACAGGGGGCGTCCCCCCCGAGTATACTATCGAGGCGCGCCAAACGGGCTGGTCGTTGCGTCCGAGCCGACTGACGGAGAGCGGCAGAGATGGCACGAAATCCCAAGCGGATGCTCTCTGATCTCTCGCCGCGGACGCCCGCCAGTCGTTCGAAGTTTCGGGTATGAACCGCTGCGAGGCGCCGCCTGAGGGCTGCTTCACAAGCGCTGGTCACAGCGACAATGCTCACTCGCCAGGAGACCGTCGTCTTCCAGACTATCAGCCGCGCGCTCGATTCCGAGAAATCCGGGATTTCTGATGGCGAGCAGCACGTCGCCCGGTCGCTCATGACCCCGCCCAAGTTCGCAACATGAACCCGTCCGCCCGATTCTCTAGGGTCCAGACTCATAACCAGTAGCTGATGGTCGCGGCGATGCAGACGGCAGCG
>LSIB01000116.1 GCA_001556025.1 Rhizobiales bacterium CCH3-A5 | reverse complement strand
TCGCCGCGAAGGCAGAGGTGCAGGCGGACCTGCACCCTGCCGGGTGACGGGCCTTCGGCCTCAGCAAGGAGAGACCACCATGACCACGACGATCACGACTGCCGCTATCGGCACGCTCACCACGACGATCCAGCACATCGCCCTGTCGAAGCTGGTCCCGAGCAAGGCCAATGTCCGCAAGGTCAATTCCAGTGCTGGTATCGGCGAGCTTACCGACAGCATCGAGGCGCACGGCCTGATCCAGAACCTCACCGTCAGGAAGTCATCGAAGGGCCAGAAGTTTGAGGTCGTCGCCGGCGCGCGGCGGCTGGCGGCGCTGCGATTGCTGGCGAAGGAGGGCCGGTTTGACAAGGCGATCGACATCCCCTGCAATGTGCTGGCGGCCGAGCGCGATGCCGAAATCTCGCTTGCTGAAAACACCCAGCGCCAGGCCATGCATGTCGTGGACGAGGTGTTGGCCTATCAGCGCCTTGTCGCGGACGGGCTTCCGGCTGACGCGATCGCAAGCCGGTTCGGCCAGTCCGTCGTCACGGTGCGTCAGCGCTTGAAGTTGGCGGCTTTGTCGCCGAAGATTCTGGAGGCGATGCGCGCCGACGAGATCACGATCGAGCAGGCTCGCGCGCTGGCGATCAGTGACGACCATGGCGCGCAAGAGGCGGCATGGTTCGGCCGCGATGGCTGGAGCCGCAGCCCTGGCAACCTGCGCGCGACACTGACGAACGAGAATCTGCGCAGCACCGATCGGCTTGTGCGCTTCATCGGAGTAGACGCCTATGAGGCCGCCGGTGGCGCAGTCCTGCGTGACCTGTTTTTCGAGAACGAGGCGACGTTCCTGACCGACCGACCCTTGGCTATGCGGTTGGCGACCGAGAGGCTGCAAGCGGTGGCTGATGCGGTCCGGCTGGAGGGGTGGAACTGGACGGAAGTTTGCATCGAGGCCGACAGCATCCATCATGCCGGATATGGGCGCATCCATCCGCAGCGTCGCGATCACACCGAAGCCGAGCAGGCCGAGCTTGCAACCCTTGGCGAGAGCTACGACGCCCTGGCCGAGCGCATCGAGGCCTATGCCGATGGCGATGACCAGATCGCAGCCGACGAGGCTCGCCTTGCCGAGATCGAGCAGCGCATCGATGCGATCAGGAGCGCGACCGAAAGCTACGTCGCTGCCGAGCAGGCCTTGGCCGGCTGTATCATCGCCATTGGCTATGACGGATCGCTGCAGGTGACGCGAAGTCTCATCAGAGCGGAGGACCGTGCCGCTCTGGACCGGCTGCGTCGTGGCGATGACGCTCATGATGATGGCGACGAGGCCCCTGCCCTCCCCTCCCCGCTCGAAACCGAGCCGAGCGGATATTCCGCGACGGTGATCGAGGAACTGACGGCAATCCGGACAGCAGCGCTGCGCGTCGAGCTGGCGCAGCGGCCGGACATCGCGATGGCGGCGATGCTGCATCCGCTTGTGCTGGCCTGCTTCTATGATCGCCATCGCGGACTGCACATGCATTCGGCGGTCGAGATCAGAGGCGAGCGCAAGGCTCTGGACCTCAGCATCAAACAGCCGGAGGCCTGCCGCGCACTCAGCGGCTGGACCGAGATCGTCGATGCATGGGGCTATCGGCTTCCCGGCGAGCAGGCCGACCTCTGGCCATGGCTGATCGACCAGCCCATCGAGACGCTGACGGACCTGTTGGCGGTGGTGGCGGCGGCGAACCTCAACGCCGTCACCGCGCGCCATGAGATCAGCCGTGGCCGGATCGCTCAGGCGAACCAGATCGCGCAGGCCGTCACTCTCGATATGCGCTCATGGTGGAGCCCGGAGCAGGAGTTCCTGTCGCGCCTGTCGAAATCCACCATCGCCAGCATCCTGCGTGAAGCCGGGTGCTCCGAGGATGCCGCCAAGGGCATCGAGCGCAGCCCAAAGGCAGAGGCCGTCGCTCGGGCCGAGCGCGAACTGGACGGCAAGGGCTGGCTCCCCTCTCCGCTTTTGACACCAGTTGTGGATCAGGCAGACGAAAAGGATGGTCACGACGATGACGCCGACGACGGCGAGGTCATGCGAATGGCGGCTGAGTAACGCCGCCGCCTGCGCAAGCCGAAGATCATCGACGGATTAGCTGCCCGGGCCTCGCGCTCGGGCGGTATTCACGCGCGGGGACTGCCCCTGCGCGGGATCGACCCGCCCAGGACCAGATCAGGGGCGCCCCAAAGCCCCGCC
>LSIB01000115.1 GCA_001556025.1 Rhizobiales bacterium CCH3-A5 | reverse complement strand
TGTCAATCGGCGTGGAACTGGGGACCGGGTTCGGCGCGCAAACGGGGACCGGGGTTTGTTAAGCTGCGGCGATCAGGGATCGGCGCGGCGGAGCTGGGTGGGGGTTGCGCAGCCGCGCCGAGCCCGGTTCCAGACCGGGATGGTGGAGCGCGATCGTCAGGCGCGGTTTTTGAAGCGCCAGCTCTCGTTGCCAGTCTCGATGATGTCGCAGTGATGAGTGAGCCGGTCGAGGAGCGCTGTCGTCATTTTGGCGTCACCGAAGACGGTGGGCCATTCGCCGAAGGCGAGGTTGGTGGTGACGATGACAGAGGTGTGCTCGTAAAGCCGGCTGATCAGATGGAACAGAAGCTGGCCGCCGGTTCGCGCGAAGGGCAGGTAGCCGAGTTCGTCCAGGACCAGGAGGTCGAGCCGCGACAGGTGCTCGGCGAGCTTGCCGGCCCGGCCCTGGTGGCTTTCCATCTCGAGCCGATTCACCAGGTCGGTGGTGTTGTAGAAGCGCACGCGCGAGCTGTTTCGGACGCAGTTGCGGGCGATGGCGATGCTGAGATGCGATTTGCCTGAACCGGTTCCCCCGACCAGCACGACGTTGCGTTGGCTGGCGAGGAACGCGCCGGTGGCGAGATCGCGCACCAGGCCTTCGTTGATTGGCGTCCCGCTGAACTCGAACGTGTCGATCTCCTTGGCCAGCGGCAGCCTGGAGGCCGTCATCTGGTACTTGATCGAGCGGGCGTTCTTCTCGGCAATCTCGGCCTTGAGAAGGTCACTGATGACGTGCTGGACCGGTAACTGGCGCTTGATCGCGTTGGCGACCAGTTCGTCATAGGCGTGCCGCATGCCCGTGAGCTTGAGCTCGCCCATCAGGTCGAGGATTTGGTGACGTTCCATCATCATGCCGCCTTGCGCCCGGTCAGCAGGCGGTCGTAGCGGCTGGCATTGGCAACCGGCTCGATGGCGAGCTGGAGATGGCCGGGCATCGCGATGGTGGGCTCCATCGGCGCCGACCGGGACCGGGCGAGGATATTGAGCACGACGTCCGCGCTGATGGCCCCCTGATCAAGCGCCTCGGTGGCGGCCGCCTCCAGCGCGTCTAGGCCATCGATCGTGGCCGCCGTTAGGATCGCCACCATCTGACGATCGCCGTCGCTGCTCTTCTTGAGCCGGGCACGCAGATGCTCCAGCGCCGGCGGCAAGGCGAGCTGCTTGAACGGCGCGCCGTTGCGCAGCGCGCCTGGCTTCTTCGCCAGCACGGGGACGTAATGCCATGGGTCGTAAGCGGTCTGTTCGCGACCGAACCGTCGATCATGCTCGGCGACGATCTCGCCACCCTGCCGGATGACGATGCGATCGGCATAGGCATGAACCTCGATGGGCCGACCGAGCGCTCGCGCCGCGACCGAGTACTTGTTGTAATCGAACCTGACGAGCAGCGTCTTCGAGACCGATGCCGTCACCGCATGGAAGCCGTCGAAGGAGGCCGTTGGGAGCCGCATCAGCGCCGGCTTCTCGTCCTCGAAGACCTCCGCGATCGTGCGGACTTTGAGTTCGGGATGAGCGTTCGCGCGGGTGTGGTCGAGACAGCGGTCGAGGAGCCAGCCGTTCATCTCCTCGTAGCTGGCGAAGCGCAGTCGCGGCGTGAAGAAGCGCTCGCGCACGAGACCGACCTGGTTCTCGACCTGACCCTTCTCCCAGCCCGCCGCCGGCGTGCATGCGGTCGGCTCGATCAGGTAGTGGTTGCACATCTGCAGGAAGCGCCGGTTGAACTTGCGCTCCTTGCCGACGAAGACCGCATCCACCGCGGTCGTCATGTTGTCGTAGATCCCGCGCGTGCAGGCTCCGCCGAAGAAGGCGAACGCCCGGGCATGAGCGTCAAAGACCATCTCCTGCGTCTCCCGCGGATAGGCGCGCACGAAGAACATCCGGCTGTGGCAGAGCCGGACATGGGCGACCTTTACCGTCGTCGTCACGCCGGCCAGCAGCACGACCTCGTGGCTCCAGTCGAACTGGTAGGCCTCGCCAGGGTCGAAGCTCAGCGGCACGAAGGCGGTCGCGGTCCGGCCGGCCTCATCGCGCTGCCAACGGCGGGCATGGCGGCGGACCGCGTCATAGCCACCGGAGTAGCCCAGGCCCCGCAGCGCCTCAAAGAGCCGCACCAGCGTCAGCCGCTCCCGCTTCGGCTTGCTCTCATTCTCCGCCAGCAGGCGCTCGAGATCGGCGACATGTGCGCCCAGCTTCGGCATCGGCTGGACGGCGCGGTCATAACTGAACTTGCCTTCCTCGGCCTCGATCGCCCGGCGGACCGTCTTCCGCGACACATGGAGACGCCGCGCAATCTCCCGAACCGAAACCTTCTGAACGAAATACGCGCGCCTGATCCGCCCGATCGTCTCCACCGTCGTCATCCTCCGCCTCGCCGCCAGCCTCAGAGGCCAACGACATTAAACGACCCGGAGGTGGTCCCCGTTTGGAAGCCGATCACCGAGAAAGATGGCAACCTTTTGCACGCCGATTCACA
>LSIB01000114.1 GCA_001556025.1 Rhizobiales bacterium CCH3-A5 | reverse complement strand
CATGGCGCCGGAGGGAGGGGCGGGCCATTCCATAAAAGCCTTGAATCAATCCGCGTGTCTCAGGTCAAGCTTTGTCCACGAGGCCTAATGCAGCAATGATACCTCCGACGTCGCCCTTGAATCCAAACATCGCGGCCCTTGGGAATTTGGTTGATGGTAAAGCAAGTCTTACGAGAACGTGATTTCGAATGCGTTAATGGCGAGAGCGCTTCTCGGGTTGCAGCCTTGAGCGGCGGCAGGCGTCAGCCGAGGGCACTTCCGGGGGGCGAGGTCACGTCGATCTGACTTCACGGAGGTCGGCGATGATGCGATGGCGACGTCGACATACCCTGGGTCTCGGCATCGGTGTTGTTAAGCATCGCGGTCTGCGCGAGCGTGGCGACCTTGGCCCAGTGCGGACTTGATTTTGCATTTGCAGCATGCAGAGTGCAAACTTAGTTTTCGCCTGCGGTCCTGAATCGATCGCTCGTCAACTCGTGGGCACGCATGAGCAATGTTCAGACGATCTTGATCAAGTCCAGCGATCCGGACATCGCAAAGCTGGCTTCCGTGGCGCTGAACGATGCTGAGGACTATCGTCTGGTTTTTTGCGAGGATGATCGCACCGCTATCCTCCGCATGGATGAAGTTCAGGCCAATCTTCTGCTCTACGACCATTTGGGATCGGTTCCAGATCATCAAAGCGCCCTGGTGCACTGCCGTTTGGCGCGTTCGACATGTGCGCGTATCATTCTGTTTGATTTGGCCCATGAAGCGGAGGGCATTGCCCTTAGCGAGCGAGCGGCCGCATTCCTGTTCCTGAAAAAGCCGCTCGATCAGGCGCAGCTGCGGGTGGCTGTCAAGCGGGCCCTCGAACAGGTCGAATTATCGCGGCGGCACCGGATGCTCAGCCGCGAATTGAAGTTGTCGCTGGATGACGACATTTTCATGCGAACGGCAGACAGTTCAGTTCAGGGTGGCTACTCCCAGTTCGAGCGGCTCGTTTACGTCAGTTCGAAAATGGCTGATCTCGTCAATGAAGCCAGGATCGCAGCAAAAACCAATATGCCCGTGCTCATCCAGGGAGATACCGGAACGGGCAAGGAGTTGCTGGCGCGAGCGATCCATTTCAATTCCGCGCGGCGCAATTCCCCGATGCATGTGCAGAACTGCGGCGGCATTGCTGATGTCGTGCTCCAGTCGGAATTGTTCGGCCATCTGCGGGGCGCGTTCCCTGGCGCCATTTCGGATAGGCTCGGATTGTTCCGGGCCGCGGATGGCGGCACCATTTTCCTCGACGAGGTTTCGGAAATCTCGCCGCAGTTCCAGGTGGCCTTGCTGCGTTTTTTGCAAGAGGGTGAAGTGAAGCCGCTGGGTTCTGACCAGATGCTCCACAGCGATGTCCGCATCATCGCCGCCTCCAACAAGTCGATCGAGAAAATGGTCGAACAGGGCAGCTTCCGCCGCGATCTTTTCTATCGATTGCGCGGCTTTCAGCTGCATGTCCCCGCTTTGGCCGAGCGCCCGGAGGATATTCCATTCCTGACAAGTTTTTTTATCGAAAAATATGCGGGGGTTGTCGGGCGCCGGGTGCTGGGCGTCACAAGTGAAGCGCTCAGATATCTGGAGGCCTATCGTTATCCCGGCAATGTGCGCGAACTGGAAACCGAGGTGCAGCGCATGGTCGCTGTCGCCGAACAAGGCGGCTATATTGCGCTCCGTCACCTTTCGGACCGCATCTCCCGGACGCCGATCAAGGAAGAGGGCGCGGGCGGTTTTGTTCCGATGGGCGATACGCTCAAGGACATGGTCGAAAGCCTGGAAAAGGCGATTCTCGTCCAAGCGCTGGATCGCAGCCATTGGAACCAGAGCAAGGTCGCCCAGGATCTTGGGCTGTCCCGTGTCGGGCTGGCCAACAAGATCAAGCGCTACGAGCTGAGGCGGGAGAGGCGATGATGGCGGATGAAACGGAGGGAAGCGGGCTGCGCAGATCGGTGGTGATCACCTTCCCGCGCGAAAAATCCGACCGTCTGAAGAAGCGAGGACAATCGCGCAATCTTGGCCTGACGGAACTCTCCAAGGCGCTCGGGCCGCAGGCGCGCGGCGCCAAGGGGCGCTGGTGCGATTCGTGCCAGGGAGTCTGGTACAGTTACCTGCACGAGGCCCGTTGTCCGGTGTGCGGGCAACGCAGCTGAACGTCCGTCAACGGTAGCAAACTTTGTAGTCAAATTTGCCTGAATACTTTCTTTCCAGTTTGCACTTCAGGATCATTTTTACTGCGATGCAGCACAACTAAAATGAATTTTAGAAGATCTGACCCATTGCAGCCGAGATATTACCTGATATAGCTCTATCAAGAGCATCGTTGCATAGGATGTGGCCAATGGTCGCGCGGCCATAGTGCAATGACTCGCGCAAGGGATCGGGAGGACAAGATGGCGAATCTGCTGTGGCTGCAGGGCGGAGCCTGCTCAGGGAACACGATGTCGTTTCTGAATGCGGAGGAGCCGAGCGCTTGCGATCTGGTTACCGATTTCGGGATTAACATCCTCTGGCAGCCGTCGCTTGGGCTTGAGCTTGGCGACAATGTCAAAACCATCCTGCAGAAATGCATTTCAGGTGAGATCAAGCTCGATATCTTCGTGTTCGAAGGCACCGTGGTCAACGCCCCGAACGGCACCGGTGAGTGGAACCGCTTTTGCGGCCGCCCGATGAAGGACTGGGTGAAGGAGCTTTCCGCAGCGGCACAATTCGTCGTCGCGATCGGGGATTGCGCGACCTATGGCGGCATTCCGGCCATGGCCCCCAATCCGTCGGAGAGCGTTGGCATGCAGTTCATGAAGCGGGCCAAGGGCGGTTCGCTCGGGGCTGGTTTCGTCGCCAAGTCGGGTCTGCCGGTGATCAATATTCCCGGCTGCCCGGCCCATCCGGATTGGGTCACCCAGATTCTCGTGGCCGTGGCGACCGGTCGTGCCGGCGATCTCACGCTGGACGAGTTCCATCGCCCGAAAACATTCTTCTCGTCCTTTACGCAGACGGGCTGCACCCGCAACATGCACTTTGCCTACAAGGTTTCAACCACCGCCTTTGGCCAACGCAAGGGCTGCCTGTTTTACGATCTGGGCTGCCGCGGGCCAATGACGCACAGCCCGTGCAATCGTATCCTCTGGAACCGGCACTCCTCCAAGACCCGGGCCGGCATGCCCTGCCTGGGCTGCACCGAGCCGGAATTTCCCTTCTTCGATCTGGCGCCTGGCACGGTGTTCAAGACCCAGACCGTCATGGGGGTTCCGAAGGATATGCCCACCGGCGTGGACAAGACCGGCTACATCAAGCTCACTGCCGCCGCCAAAGGCATGGCGCCGAGCTGGGCCGAAAAAGACATCTTCGTGGTCTGATCCGCGTACAGGGAGAGAAAAAATGTCTGCAGCCGTACAAACACTGGACATCTCGCCGGTTGGCCGGGTCGAAGGCGATCTTGATGTCCGGGTCGAAATCCAGAATGGCGTTGTCACCAATGCTTGGACCCATGCAGAGCTGTTTCGCGGGTTCGAGGTCATCCTCAAGGACAAGGATCCGCAAGCCGGCCTGGTGGTGACGCCACGCGCCTGCGGTATCTGCGGCGCTTCGCATCTGACCTGCGCCGCCTGGGCGCTGGACACCGCCTGGGGCACCACCGTGCCGCGAAACGCCATTCTTGCGCGCAATCTTGGCCAGATCGTCGAGTCGCTGCAATCGCTGCCGCGCCACCATTACGGCCTGTTCATGATCGACTACACTAATGAAAACTACGCAGCTAGCCAGTTCTATGAAGAGGCCGTGAAGCGCTATTCGCCCTTCACGGGCACTTCCTATGAAGCGGGCGTCACGATTTCCGGCCGGCCGGTCGAAATCTATGCGCTCCTGGGCGGGCAATGGCCGCATTCCTCCTTCATGGTGCCGGGCGGGGTGATGTGCGCCCCGACCTTGACGGACGTGACACGCGCCTGGTCCATCCTTGAACATTTCCGCCAGAACTGGATCGAGCCGCTCTGGCTCGGATGCTCGATGGAGCGGTATGAACAGATCCAGACGCTCGACCAGTTCGAGGCATGGATCGAGGAGAGCCCCAAACATGCCAATTCCGATCTCGGCCTGTTCTGGCGCATGTCCAAGGAGATCGGCCTGCAGCATTACGGCAAGGGCCATGGCAAATTCGTGACCTGGGGCTACCTGCCGCATGAAGACAAGTATCAGAAGCCCACGATCGATGGCCGCTCTTCGGCTGTGATCATGAAGTCGGGCACCTATGATGGTGCAACCGACACATTCGGGCCGATGGAGCACATCTTCACCCGCGAAGATATGTCCCGGGCCTGGTATGATGAAGGCAAGGTCGTTCATCCGTTCGAACGTACGACAAAGCCGATCTCGAAGAATGCGGTCGATCCGGATGGCAAGTACAGCTGGGCGACCGCAGTGCGGCATTCCGAGCGCGGCGCATTGGAAGCTGGCCCGCTGGCGCGCCGGCTGATCGCCGGCAACACCGCCGGGCAGGCATTCCAGCACTCTGACGGCCTTGTCCTTGATATGTATCGCAAAATGGGCGGCGCATCGATCATGTTGCGGCATTTTGCCCGCATGCATGAATTGTGTATCTTGTACCGTGAAGCAGAACGAATCCTGCGCGAATTCAAGCTCAACGATGAATGGTATATCAAGCCCACCGAGCGGGATGGGCGTGGCTGGGGCGCCACCGAGGCCATTCGCGGCGCCCTTTGCCACTGGATCGAAGTCGAAGGCGGAAAGATCAAGAATTATCAGATCATCGCACCGACCACCTGGAATGTCGGGCCACGCTCAACCGACGGTCAGCGCGGTCCGATTGAAGAAGCGCTGATCGGCACGCCGATCAAAAACCAGCATGATCCGGTAGAAGTCGGTCATGTCTGCCGCTCCTATGATAGTTGCCTTGTCTGCACGGTTCACGCGCATGACGCGACCACCGGTGAGGAACTCGCCCGGTTCCGGACCGCGTGAGCAGAATTCGTTGCCGGGGCTGAGGTCAGCCCCGGCAGCCAAAAACAACACTGTGGAGGCAATGACATGACGGGCAGCGCGGAACCCGCAATCTCTGCATCGGAGAAGCAGGCACTCATTAACAAATACGGCGTGACGCCAGCCAATGCCAGCCATGACCAGCTGATCAAGATGATTGAGGACATGTTTGCTGCCGGGCTTGTCACGAAGGTCGAGCCTTTTCCGGAAACGGACCGCGAATTCGCCAAGCTCCTGGATGAGTTGCGGCCGCTGAGCGCAGATCAGTTGCGCGCGAAACTGGTGATTTCCGGCTGGTTGCTTGAGCCATATGGCAAGGAACAGATGCGCTGCCAGGAATGCATGTACTATCTCGTGCACCGGCGCTGGTGCGATCTGCCGGAACTGGATCTGCCTGCGAAGCCGGATTGGTGGTGCCGCCTCTGGCGGATCTAGGACACAGGGCGGGGGCAAGATGGCAGACGAAACCTTGCGCGAGACCATCGCCGAGCGTCTGGCCTCAGGGCTCAAAACCGAGGTCTGGCCGCGCGCCGAAACCAGCGCGGACGTCAACGCCATTGTCTGGCGGCTTCAGGTCGAAGCGAAGGACGATCTTGACAAGAAACTCATCATTGCGGGTTTCACCGACCATGTGATCGTTGCGGACGGGCTGGAGCAGCCCTGCGAAACCTGCATGTATTATCAGGTTCATGCGCGCTTCTGCGATCTTCCGGAATTGATGCTCCCAGTCGAACCGAACTGGTCCTGCCGACTATGGAGGATTTGAAGCGCACGGATATTGTGGTGATTGGATGCGGCAACGCCAACCGCTGCGATGACGGGGCCGGCCCCGCGGTCATCGCGCTGTTGCGGGAACGCGGCGTGCCCGACGGCGTAAGGCTCTACGATGCCGGAACGGATGGCATGTCAGTGATTTATCAGGCCAGGGGCGCAAGCCATCTTGTCATCGTTGATGCGCGAAAGCCATCCGGCAATCCTGGGGCTGTTTATGAAGTGCCGGGCGATGTGCTGGCTGCTGCGCCGAGTCCCAAACAAGGCCTCCATGATTTTCGCTGGGACCATGCACTATATGCCGGCCACAAGATCTACAAGGATGCGTTTCCAAAGGTGGTGTCGGTGTTCCTGATCGAGGCAGCCTCGCTTGATCTTGGTCTGGAACTTGGGCCTGAGGTTACGCGCTCCGTCCAGGTCGTGGTCGATCAGGTCCGCTTGCGCGCCATGGAATGGCTTGCCGCATGAGTGCGACCCTCTCGGTCCGGCAAGGCTCGGTCTATCTCTCCGCCGATGTCGTGGCGACCTACTTTGCCGGTGTTGATGCGGTCATCGTGCTGATCAGGGATAATGTCCTCATGGTCATGCCCGTGCATCAGGCCATGGCGGGCGGCTGCCTGCTGAAATTGCGCAATGCCAGGGGCGACCGGGTCGCCAGCGCACGGGATGTGTTTCAGGATCAGGACCGGCTTGACCTGATCGCCGATGATCTGCCGGCGCACTGGATTTCCGGGCAAGCGGCGCTTTGCGCGGAATTGCCGGAAAAACTGTAAACTTGATTTTCAGGCATAAAAAGCAAGTGGACAAGACGCTGTATCCATGGTTTGCCTTATGAAAAGCAGGCTTGCGGAAAGCAGGCTGGTCCAGGGGTGAGAGATGACCGCAGGGAGCCGAACCAAGCAGCAGGTCGATGCCGCCCTGGCCGCTGTCGAGGATGCGGATGCGTCGGACGCCGACAAGGCGCAAATGCTGATGGAAATCGCCATGGGGCTGCAGCAGAACCCGCGCGCTGCTGCCGACCTTGTTGCCGCCGTTGATCTTTACCGGAAATCGCTCACTCTGGTGCCCCCGGGTGAAGCGCTGGCTGCCGCGCGTATCCGGGCCCGGATGGCCACCGCCCTGATGGCTGTTCCTTCCGAAGATGCGGCCGAAATGAAGCAGGCGAAGGCCGAGATCACGGTGGCGCTGGCAACCTTGACCGCCGAGGGCTCGGATGCGGAAATCGCCGAGGCGGAAATGAATCTCGGCCTGATCTGCCAGACATTGGCCGGCATGCGCATCATGCCGATCCAGCCGGCGATCAGCGCCTATCAGCGCGCTCTGAGGGTCTTCGACAAGAAGGCCTATCCGAAGGAATTCGCGATCCTGCAGAACAACCTGGCGACGGCTTTCCTGTCGATGCCGTTTACCGATGAAGCGAGCAAGATGCGCGAAGCCCTGGCTGTCGCCGCCTTCGAGGAAGGTCTCTCGGTCGTCACGCTGATCGATCAGCCGGTCGAATACGCGATGCTGCAGAACAATCTGGGCAACGCCCTGCAATATGTCTCGTCTTCGCACCGGGTCGAGAACGGCTATCGGGCGCTGGATGCCTATGACGAGGCGCTTAAGGTCCGCACCGAGCGCGATATGCCGGAGGAATATGCCAACACCATCGCCAACAAGGCCAATTGCCTGTCCAACCTGCCAGATGATCCGGAGAACCCGGAAGCCGGCAACCCGCGCAACATCATGACCGCCATCGGCCTGCTGCGCGAGGCCCAGGCCATTTTCCGTTCACGCGGCGCCATGGACAAGGCCGCGGCCGTGGCGGAATCGGTGGCCGAATTGTCTGCGGCGCTTGCGCCGCATTCCGCCTTTCGATCTTCGTCGGAACACTGACGGTCCCACATAGGAGATATATCGTTGATCACAATTCTTGCTCTTGTCGCCGGACTGGCGACCGCTTTGGCGGCGGGCGCGGCGTCCGGTCTGCAGATCGGCAGGGAGGCCCTTGGCGCGGAACTCGCAGCCTACATGGGCGGGCTCTACGGCATGATTTCCGGCAGTGTCGCGGTTGTCGTGACCGTGCTCGTGCTTTCTTTCGTCTAGGAGAAGTTCCATGTTCGGAATGGCCATCAGTTCGGCAAAGCTGTTTTTCACCGGCAAGCTGTTCAAGGACAACGGCACGGTCGTGCGGTTGCTGCTCACCGGTTTCGGCGCGGGCGCGGTAGCGGGCATTCTGGTCGGCTCGTTTTTGGCGCCGATCTGGATCGCGGCGCCGATCGCAGGAATGGTTGCGGGCTACCTTCAGCCGATCCTGCTCAAGAACGTGAAGTACAATTGAGGCCATGGAAAATGCTCTGGCCTCTCCTGCGGACTCGCCCGGCCTTGACCGGCTGCTGGGCGATCTACGCGCTTTGGAGGGGCTGGCGGCTTCCTGGGATGACTCGGCCCGCATGGGCGCGAAAGCGCAGGCCGAAGCCATTGATGCGCTAAATGCCGAGGCGTTCCGCCGCCTGATCCGCGCGCTGAAGGACAGGCCCGGCTTTGGACTTGCCCTGGCCGAGGCAGCGCAGGACGAGGTGGTCTATGCCGTGTTGCGGCGGCATGGCATCCTGAAGCCTTCCCTTTTCGAACGGGTCGAGGCGGCGCTTGAAACGGTGCGGCCAATGCTTGCCAGCCATGGCGGCAATGCCGAAGTTGCGGCGGTCGAGGGCAACCGGGCCGATATCCGGTTCCTGGGGGCCTGCGATGGCTGCCCAGCTTCGCAGCTCACCTTTTATGCCGGGGTCAAGAAAGCGATCCAGGATCAGGTGCCCGAGATCACCGAAGTGCGGCAGGCCAAGGGCTTTGGCGGCGGCGGCGCGGATACGGTGCATTTCACCTCGCCCTTCGCCAATCTGCCGGGTGGGCCCTGGCTCGCCGCGCTGGCACTGAGCGAATTGCCGGATGGCGAAACCCGTTTTCTGGAGCTTGATGGCAATTCCATCATCGTTTCCCGCCACGGCGATCAGGTCACCTGTTTCAAGAACGCCTGCGCCCATATGGGTCTGGAGATGACTGATGGTGAGATTGCGAATGGCATTCTAACCTGCCCTTATCACGGCTTCCGCTATGCGCTTGAGAGCGGCGAATGCCTGACGGCGCCCGAGGTGCAGTTGCAGCCCCACACCGTGCGGGTCATCGGCAACCGGATTGAAGTCCGGATCCAGCGATGAAAGTCTCGCTGTCCCATTCCTTCTCGCCGAACAAGGCGCCCGGCACCGTCACCCAAGGGAAACCGCTGCTCGATCCAGCGGGCGCGCGCGTAATCCTGGGGACGGATGGCGGCATGCTCGCCGAGCCGATCACGCCTCTGCCCCACCGCCTGTTCGGGCCGCGCGGTGTCTGCCTGCATGAGGATGGCTCGCTCTGGGTTTCGGATACGGGCCATCATCGCCTGCTGGGCTGGAAGACGGTGCCGACCGTTGACGATATGCCTGCGGATATTCTTCTCGGCCAGCCGGCTTTCGGGCGTGAAGGCCGCAATGCCAAGGGGCCGGTTTCGCCGGCCACGCTCAATGTTCCCACCGGCATCGCCGCCTTTCGCGGCGGCCTGGCGGTTGCCGATCCATGGAATCATCGCGTTCTGATCTGGCGGCAGAAACCGTCCGGCCCGGACCATCCGGCCGATATCATTCTGGGCCAGGCGGATGGCCACTCCGCGCTCGCCAATCGCGGCATGGATGTGCCACGAGCCGACACGATGCATTGGGCCTATGGCGTCTCAGGCTTGGGCGATCGCCTGATCGTCTGCGATTCGGGCAATCGCCGCGTGCTGATCTTCGATGATCCGCAGCAGACCGGGCAAAGCGCCGATCTCGTGCTCGGCCAGGAAGGGTTCGATTGCCGCGATGAGAATGCCGGCGGTCCGGTTTCCGCCCGCTCGATGCGCTGGCCGCATATGGCCATCGGCTGGCGCGGCGGATTGGCCGTGGCGGATGCCGGCAATAACCGCGTGATGATCTGGGACGGGTTCCCACGGCGCAACGGCCAAGCGGCCGACGCGATGCTCGGGCAGTCGGAGATGACTGGCTGTGATTTCAATATGACCGCCTACTACCCTTCCGCTCGGGCGGTCAACATGCCCTATGCGCTGGCGGTCCTGAACGAGCGGCTGGTGGTAGCCGACACGGCCAATTCGCGGCTGCTTGCCTTTTCCGGCACTTCCATGGCCGCCTTTGCCGACCGGTTGAACGGTCAGCCGGATTTTGCCGCCAAGGGTGACAATCGCTGGGGCCCGGCGGAGAGGGATACGTTGTGCTGGCCTTATGGATTATCGGCTAGGGGCTCGGTGCTTGCCGTGGCCGATAGCGGCAACAATCGCGTGCTGATCTGGGATGCGGCGAGATGAGTGGCGCGCGCCTCACCGTCCGGGGGCAGGTTCAGGGCGTTGGGTTCCGCCCGGCGGTCTGGCGGCTGGCGCAGGAAATGCAGCTTTCCGGCGATGTCCGGAACACGGCCGACGGGGTGGTCATCCGAATCTGGGGCGAAGCGAGTGAGGCTTTTCCGGCGCGGCTGCAACGCTCCTTGCCGGCGCTGGCGCGGATCGAGGAATTGACGATGGAGCCGCTGGACGCGGATGCGCCATCGGGCTTCAACATCGTCGCCTCGGCCTTGGGCGGCGAGATGACGGCCAGCGTCACACCGGATGCCGCGACCTGCGCCGATTGCCTGGCCGAAATCCGCAATCCGTTCGAGCGGCGCTATCGCTACCCGTTCACCAACTGCACCCATTGCGGGCCGCGCTTTTCGATCATCCAGGCCGCGCCCTATGACCGGTCGCGAACCACCATGGCGCCCTTCGATCTCTGCGAGCCGTGCCAGGCCGAATATCGCGACCCGAGGGACCGCCGCTTCCACGCCCAACCGATCGCCTGCGGGCGCTGCGGCCCGCAAATCTGGATCGAGAAACTTGGTCGGGGAGCCGTCAATCTCGAAGCGTTTTCGATGCTCGACGATGTCGACGCCACAGGCGGCATGATCCTGAACGGTCATATCGTGGCCATTCGCGGCCTTGGCGGGGTGCATCTGGCCTGCGATGCGACCAATGCCGAAGTCATTGCCGAACTGCGTCGCCGCAAGGGGCGCGACGGCAAGGCCTTCGCCTTGATGGCGCGTGACCTGGAGGTGGTGCGCCGTTTCTGCGAGGTATCGGATGCGGAAGCAGAGGCGCTGACCGGACCGGAAGCGCCGATCGTTCTGCTCAAAGCCAAGCCGAACAGTTTGCCGGAGAATATCGCGCCGGGGCTCGACCGGCTTGGCATCATGCTGCCCTACACGCCATTCTACCACATGATCATGCGCCGGATCGGCCGGCCGGTCGTCATGACCAGCGGCAATCCGTCGGGCCAGCCGCAATGCACCGGCAATCAGGAGGCGCGGGATCGTCTGGCCGATATCGCGGATTTCGCCTGCCTGCATAATCGCGAGATCGCCAACAGGATTGATGATTCCGTCGTGCGCGTCGATCTTGACCGCATGCGCGTGATGCGCCGCGCGCGCGGCTTCGCACCGCAGGGCATCACGCTTCCGGCAGGGTTCCCGCGCGATCTTCAGGCTCTGGCGATGGGCTCGGAGCTGAAGAACACCTTCTGCCTCGTCAAGAACGGTCACGCCATTCTCTCCCAGCATATGGGCGATCTGGAAGAGGCAGCGACCTATCTCGATGCAGAGAAAAATCTGTCACTCTACACCGCGCTGTACGATCATGCGCCAAACCTGATCGCGGTCGATCAACATCCGCAATTTCTTTCCACCCAGCGTGGCTATGCCATTGCCGCGGATCGCCCGGTGATCGAAATCCAGCATCACCACGCCCATATCGCCGCCTGCATGGCGGAGAATGGCCGCGCGCTCCATGCTCCGCCGGTCCTGGGAATCGCCATGGACGGCAGCGGGCTGGGAGATGACGGCACGCTCTGGGGCGGCGAGTTTCTGGTGGCCGATTACCGGGGCTATCGCCGCGCCGGATGTCTCAAGCCCGTCGCCCTTCCGGGCGGGACGGCCGCCATCAAGGCGCCCTGGCGCAATGCCTATGCCCATCTGACGGCGCAGATGGGCTGGGCCGAGTTCTCGATGAATTTCAGCGATCTCGAACTGTTCGGGAAATTCGCCGCTCAGTTTGCCACCGTGCCGCGCGCGACGCTCGATGCCATGATCGCCAGGGGGCAGAACGCGCCGCTCTCCTCTTCCTGCGGTCGGCTGTTTGATGCGGCGGCGGCCATCGCCGGGCTTGTCTGGGACGCCCAGAGTTATGAGGGCGAGGCCGCCATGCGGTTCGAAGCAGCCATCGATCCGGAGGCGCTGTCGGAGCCGGATGACCTTGCCTATCCGTTTTCCATTCCGCTGCTCAAGGGCACCGGCCTGCCCTATATCGAGCCGCTCGCCGTCTGGCGCGCCATGCTCGGCGATCTCATCCTGAAAACGCCTGCCGGCGTGATCGCCGCGCGGTTTCATCGTGGCCTGGCCAACACGATCGTCGCGATGGCGGCACGGATCACGGCGGACACCGCAATCGATACGGTCGTCTTGTCCGGAGGCTGCTTTCAGAACGCCACTTTGTTTGCGCTCGTCCATCAAGGGCTGGAGCGCGCCGGAAAGACCGTTCTCTCACACAGCAAGGTTCCCGCCAATGATGGCGGGCTTGCCCTGGGCCAGGCGGCGATTGCCTTGGCCGTCGCCCGATCGGCCACCACAGCAGCGGAGGAAACGTCATGTGCCTAGGAATTCCAGGACAGATCGTCGAAATCGCGGATGCTGCCCGCAAGCTGGCCATTGTCGAGGTCATGGGCGTGCGCCGGCAGGTCAATGTCGCCTGCATCATGAGGGATGAGCCGCTGGAGAATCTGGTCGGCACCTGGTCCTTGATTCATGTCGGTTTTGCCATGAGCCGGATCGATGAGCGCGAAGCGGCGCTGACGCTGGACGTGCTGCGCCAGCTTGGCGAGGCTCAGGAGGAAATCGAGGCGATGCGCGCCACAGAACGCATGATGGGGGCGGCGCAATGAACTATACGGACGAATTCCGCGATCCGGTCGCCGCCCGCGGCGTTCTCGCGGCCATCGCGCGCGTGGTCGACGAGATCGGCGCCACCAAGGAAAGGCCGCTCCACATCATGGAGATTTGCGGCGGTCATACCCATGCGATCTTCCGCTATGGCCTCGACAAGCTGACCCCGCCCGGCCTTGAATTCATCCATGGCCCCGGTTGCCCGGTCTGCGTGCTGCCCATGAGCCGGATCGACGAATGCGTTGATATTGCCGAGCGGCCCGGCGTGATCATGACCACCTTCGGCGACGCCATGCGTGTGCCGGGACGGCGCAAATCCATGATGCAGGCCAAGGCGGATGGCGCAGATATCCGCATGGTCTATTCCCCGCTTGATGCGCTGGAACTGGCGCGGCGCCATCCGGACAAGGAAGTGGTGTTCTTCGGGCTTGGCTTTGAAACCACCACGCCCTCGACGGCCCTGACCATCCTTCAGGCGCATGCCGATCAGCAGACGAATTTCTCGATTTTCTGTAACCACATCACCGTGCCGCCTCCGATCAAGGCCCTGCTCGATGATCCCTTCATGGTGCTGGACGGGTTTGTCGGGCCTGGCCATGTCTCCATGGTGATCGGCATCCGCCCCTATGATTTCATCGCGCGGGACTATCGCAAGCCGATCGTGGTGGCCGGGTTCGAGCCGCTCGATCTTCTGCAATCCGTGCTGATGGTGCTCGAACAGATCCGTGATGGCCGGGCCGAGGTCGAGAACCAATATGCGCGCGTCGTGCCGGATGACGGCAATCCGGTTTCGATCGCCGCCTGCAACGAGGTCTATCAGCCGCGCCCGAGCTTTGAATGGCGCGGGCTCGGCGAAATCGATGCCAGCGGCCTGCGCATCCGCGACAAATACGCGGCCTTCGATGCCGAGGTGAAATTCGGCATCGGCTATGGCACCGGCCCGCGCTTCACCGGGGAGCAGGATGGCTGCCGCTGCGGCGATGTGATGACCGGGCGGATCAAGCCGCATGCCTGCCCGCAATTCGGCAAGGGCTGCACGCCGGAAATGCCGCTCGGCGCGCTAATGGTAAGTTCCGAAGGCGCCTGCGCAGCCTATCATCAATATGGCGGTCTCAGGCTGGAGGCGGCGGAATGAACCAGATGGTTCGCCCCTCACGCCGGGTCGTTGCCGAGCGGGTGACGCTCGCCCATGGCGGCGGTGGGAAGGCGATGCTCGATCTCATTGAGGATGTCTTCACCTCGGTCTTTTCGCCGCCGGGCATGGAGGATCAGGCAAGGCTCAGCGATCCATCCCTGCTGGAGCCCGGCGCGCAGCTCGCCTTCACCACGGATGGCTTCGTCGTGTCGCCCATGGAGTTCCCGGGCGGCGATATCGGCACGATCGCGGTGTGCGGCACGGTGAACGATCTGGCGGTCGGAGGGGCCCGCCCGCTCTGGCTCTCCGCCGCCTTCATCATCGAGGAGGGGGTCGAGATCACGACCCTGCGCCGCATTGCCGCTTCGATGCAGCGTGCGGCGAAAGAAGCCGGCGTGCGCATCGTCACCGGCGACACCAAGGTGGTCGGCAAGGGCTCCGGCGATGGCGTATTCGTCACCACGTCGGGCATCGGCGTCATTCAGCCAGGGCGCAGGCTGCTGGCTGAGACCATCAGGCCCGGCGACATCGCCATTGTCAGCGGGGTATTGGGCGATCACGGCGCGGCGATCCTTGCCGCCAGGGGCGACATGGCGCTCAGCACCGATATCCGCTCGGATTGCCAGCCGCTCAACCATCTGATCGAGGCCGTGCTTGCCGCCGCCCCCGATACAAGGGCGGCGCGCGATGCGACCCGCGGCGGCCTGGCTTCAGCGCTGAACGAAATGGCCGGCGCCGCCGGCATCGGCATCGAGATCAGCGAAGCGGCTCTGCCGATGCGGCAGGAAGTCAAAGGCGTATGCGAGATTCTTGGGCTGGATCCGCTCTATCTCGCCAATGAAGGCACGCTGGTTCTGTTTGTTCCGGCCAATCAGGCGGCGCCAGCCCTTGCCGCCATGCAATCCGTTCCGGCCGGTCTAGGCGCCGCGGTGATCGGCAAGGCGGTGGCGGCTCATCCCGGCACCGTCATCATGAAGACCGTGCTCGGCGGTGCACGGATCGTCGACATGCTGGTCGGCGAGCAATTGCCACGAATCTGCTGAGAGCAAACCGCCGAGAACGACCTTTCGAATTGTAACGCTCAAAAACAGGAGAGAGCGATGAATATCAAGAGACTGGCACTGCTTTCCATTGGTGCCTTGCTGGCCCTTTCGACCGGAGCCATGGCGCATACGGGCCAAGGAGTCGCCCATGATCTGACGCATGGCTTCATGCACCCCCTTAGGGGGCTGGATCATCTGATCGCCATGGTGGCCGTGGGCGTGTTTGCCGCGCAGCTTGGTGGGCGTGCAACCTATTTTGTCCCGGTTGCATTCGTTCTGGCAATGATCGCAGGCGGTGGTGCTGGCTATGCTGGTCTGCCGCTCCCGATGGTCGAGCAAGGCATCGGCCTTTCCGTGGTTGTGCTGAGTGTTGCCGTAGCCCTTGGCGCAAGGCTTCCGCTTGCGATCTCGATGACCGTGGTCGGACTTTTTGCGGTTTTCCATGGCCACGCGCATGGCGCGGAAGGGGCGGGGGCGGCAAATTTCATACCCTATGCCGCTGGGTTTGTTCTTGCGACTTCGACTTTGCATATTGCAGGCATCGCGCTCGGGCGCACTGTCGATCACGTCGGAACGACCCTCTCTATCAATCTCAAGCGATGGATTGGTGCGGCTGGCGCAATTGCCGGGGTGATGATTCTGGCAGGCTGAACCTGCGGGCAGGGCAACAACCCCGCCTCATGTCGCTCAAGACACTGATAATGCTGGAAGGTCGGCAGCATGCATGAGCTGGGAATGGCACGCAGCATTGCGGCCATCATTGGCGAGCACGCCCTAGGTCGCCCGGTCAAGGCGGTGCGGGTGGCCATTGGCCCATTGGCCTGTATCGAGCGACAGGCTTTGGCCTTTTGCTGGGATATTGTGACAGAAAAGACCGGGCTCGCAGGTGCGAGCCTGGGTTTCATCGAGGCCGAGGGCGACACGTTCACGGTCAGGGAATTCGAATTCGCGGAGGAATGAACATGTGTGGTGTTTGCGGTTGTGCCGATCCGGCCAATGAAGTGACCATGACAGATCCGGCCACGGGCAAGATGAGCCTGCTGCGCCCGGGCCATGCCCATTCGCATGATCATTCTCATGATCACGCGCAGCATGCCGAGGGCCACAGCCACGGCCATGAACACAGCCATCCGCATAGCCATGGCGACGGGCACACGCATGTTCACCCGCATGATCATTCGCATGGCCACGGCCATGATCACAGCCACGATGATGATCATGGCCATCCGCATGACCATGGGCACCCGCATACGCACAGCCATGGGCGGGGCGCTGACCAGCGGGTTGTGGCGCTTGAAGCGGCCATTCTGGGCAAGAATGACGCCATAGCCGCGCGCAATCGTGGCTGGTTCGAAGGCCGCGGCGTGTTGGCCCTCAACTTCGTATCATCCCCCGGCTCAGGTAAGACGGCCCTGCTGGAAGCGACTATTCGCGCGCTCAAGGACAAGCTGGCAATCTCGGTGATAGAAGGCGATCAGATGACCAGCAACGACGCCATTCGTATCCGCGAGGCGGGCGCTCCCGCGGTGCAGATCAATACAGGCGCGGGTTGTCATCTTGAGGCCGATATGGTTGCGGAGGCGGTGAAGAGCCTCAATCCGGCACCCGGCTCGATCCTGATGATCGAGAATGTCGGCAATCTGGTCTGTCCGGCCATGTTCGATTTGGGCGAGGCCATGAAGATCGCCGTGATTTCCACCACGGAAGGCGAAGACAAGCCGCTCAAATACCCGCATATGTTTCGCGCTGTGAAGATCGTGATCATAAACAAGATCGATCTCGCTAAACATGTAGATTTTGATGAGGCTGCGTGCCGGGAGAACATCAAGGCAATCAATCCGGAGGCCGAGATCATCTCTCTTTCTGCTCGCACTGGTGAAAACATGTCCGCTTGGACAATACGACTCGAGGCCATGCTGAGCACGACGGGGCTTTTGCGTTAAGCGATTGAGCCTTTCGTGCTAGAGCATCGTGCTGTTAATCTGACGCATATCCAGCGGCTTTGAAGTAGTTCCAGCATTCTTCAGGCTGGTAGAGGTCGCAGATGGATCCGATGGCTTCGAAGAGAGCGTCGAAGGTGCGGGCGGCGGCTTTGCGCAGGTGCGCCTTGAGTTTGGCGAAGGCCTGCTCGATCGGGTTCAGGTCGGGCGAGTATTGAGGCAGGAAGAGCATCCACGCGCCGCGCTTGCGCACGAGCCTGCTGGCCTTGGCGCTCTTGTGGACGGCGAGGTTGTCGAGGATGACGATGTCGCCACGCTTGAGGGTGGGTGCGAGCTGGGTCTTGACGTATGTGTTGAAGGCGTCGCGGTCCATGGGACCAGGCACGACCCATGGGGCCGCGAGGCCGTCGCAGCGCAGGCCCGCGATCAGCGTCTGCGTGCCCCAGCGTCCGTAGGGGGCCTTGGCCTTCAACCTGGCGCCACGCCGGCTTCGCCCGCGCAGCCGTGTCATCTTGGTGGTGACGGCCGTCTCGTCGATGAACACCAGGCGGCCGGGGTTGCGGCGCATGCGCGGCTGCCGATGGCCGATCCAGTGGGCGCGCCGCTCCGCCACGTCAGCGCGTTCGCATTCCGACGCCATCAGTTGTTTTTTTATATGTGAACCCGGCCCGGCACAGCAGGCGCGACAGCGATGCGGGGTTGGCCCTGACGCCTCGCTGCGCCGCAAGGCGCTCTGCCAGCTCCGGCATCGTCAGGTCCGGCGACGCCTCGACCTGAGCCGTCAGGTAGTCCAACTGGGCGGACAGCGGGCCCCGCCCGGGCGGACGCCCCTGACGACGGGGTGAGGGCGAGCCCTCCCGAAGCGCCCGCGAGGCCCAGCGGATCGCCGAACTCTCGCTCACCGCGAAGCGTCGTGCCGCGCCGCGTCGCGAAAGCCCGCTCGCCACCGCCTCAGAAACACGCGAACGCATATCCATCGAGTAGCTGCGGCCCATGATCCACCTCCAATGACGGTGAATCACAAACCAGCCGCAATGGGAATGCCGCGAGTCAGCCTTTCCGCACGATGCTCTAACCCCCGGAAATCTAAGCGCCCGCCAGTTGCTGCTCGGGCACACAAAAATGGAAAGCACGATCAGATACCTCGGGATCAAGGCGGATGACGCTGTGGTCTTGTCGGAACAGACTGAAATCTGAAGCCGGGCGCGAGAGCGGCCTCCGGTGCCATCGGCGCCCTTGCTGTGCTGAAATGAATGTCGGCTCTGCCCGGTTCACGCCCGTAACCTGAAAGTCCGAAGTTGGCGCCAAATCACCCCTGCAGGTCAAGGGATGACGCGGAGCCTATCGACGGGCTGCTGCCGAAGTCGCTGGCAGGCAAAGCAAGGCCGCCGCCACGCCGCAAAGACATGCACTCACCGAAACGACGAATGACACCGTGTAGCCAGCGACCTGTTGCGGCATGCTGACGAGCGAACCAAGAATGGCAATGCCGACAGCGAAGGCACCTTGGCGCATCACAACTGTCATGGCTGACGCCATCCCGGCTTGTGCGGGTGGTACGAGCGCGACGACTGCCCCGGTCAATTGCGGATGGGCGAGCGCGGCACCTGTGCCGATCGTGGCCATGCCGCACAGGACAAGCCATGCTGGGAGAGCTATGCCCAAGGTGAGCGCTGCGCCGATTAAGAGGACATTGCCGCAGGCCATGATCGTCAGCGCGACCGCAAAGTAGCTCCGCCATCCAAGCCGCTCAACCAGCCAGCCGCCGATCAGCGGAACGATCAGCATGGGAAGCGTGGCGGCCAGCATCGCAAGCCCCACTCTGTCCGATGCCCATCCGAATGCCGCCAGAAGGAAGGGCGGCAGGAACACCAGCATGGCCCAGAAGCCGATTGACACAGCCGCCAACAGTGCCGCGACCCCGATCATCGGTCGTGTCAGGAAGACGGAGGGATCAAAGATCGGCGATGTTCGCCGCCTCTGCTGAACGACAAAGGCCGCGAAGAGCGCGGCGGCAGCCACTAGACCCACGCCAAGACGCAACGCCGAGCCTTGGCCGTGCAGCAGCGTTTCGACGAGCATGCAGAGTGCAGTGGTCAGTAGCGCCGTACCCAAGAGGTCGAGCGGGCGAGGCGAAGGCTCAGAATGTTCTGCCACGAGGCGTGGCACATACCAGGCGATGAGAAGGCAAGCCGGGATGTTTGCCAGAAAGATCCACCGCCATCCGATATGTGACGCGACCACGCCACCAATCGTCGGCCCCAGGGCCATGCCAATGCCGGTTATGACACCAAGCCAGGAGAAGGCTCGGGCGCGCGATTTGGCATCAGGGTAGCAGCCAGCGATCAACGAAAAAGCGCCAGTGATAAGGAATGCGGCTCCGGCGCCCTGGAAGGCCCGCGCGAGAATGAGCGACAGGCTGTCCCATGCAATTCCACAGGCGATCGACGCGATGACGAAGACGATATTGCCCGCGAGAAGGGCTTTGCGCCTTCCGTGCCGGTCCGTCAGCGCGCCAGCAATCAGCAACGATCCAGTGAAGGCGAGGCTGTAAGCGTCAACGATCCAGGCATAGCCAGCGGTTCCGAGCCCGAGTTCACGTGCAATCGCGGGCAAGGCCACGACAACCGAAGTTACGTCAAAATTTGCCAGGAACCCCGCGATGCCCAGGGCGAAGACCGGCCGCATCGATGCTTGGTTTTTCTGCTCTGCGGACCGTTCGGATGGTACTGGCAAAATGGGGCTCCTCGTTCTTGATTGGCGGACTCTCGCCCTAGCAATGCGAACTTTTCGGTTCATGTCAGCATGAATCTCCTTCATTGTAGGAGCATGCGTAGTCTTCCTCCATTCGACGGGCTCGTGGCGTTCGAGGCGGCTTCACGGCATCGCAGTATGACGCTTGCGGCCAATGAGCTGCGCCTCACGCAAAGCGCGGTGAGCCACCGCCTGAAGAGGCTGGAAGTGTTTCTTGGCACCCCTCTGCTTGATCGGTCGCGGACCGGTTTGGAACCAACACCGGCTGGCGCTGCGTTGCGCGCCGAAATCATCAAGCTGCTCGATGACATGGCGGGCTTGCGGGCCCGGTCACGGGCCGCGACCCGGCCGGCGGCTTTGCGGGTCGGTATAGGACATGCACTCTCGCATTACTGGCTGATCCGCCGACTGCCGCACTTTATGGCAGCACATCCGGATGTTGCGATCGAGATCGTCGACGTCAACACCGAAGCTCAGGCGCGCGCCGCGGATGTCGATGTGCATATTCTCTGGCTGCCAAAGGCAATGGCGCGCGCAACTTCGACGCAGCGGCTTGTCTTCGAAGAAAGCGTATTCGCGGTTGCAGCACCACAGCTGCTTCCGGATCGCCGTTGCCTTGCTGTCCAGCGACATTCGGAACTGCCCCCTTTCCGTCATGAAGAACTGACCCCCATGCCGATTGCCCTTCAGGCGGTTGCGGGTTGAAGCGTCGCAGCGGCCTTTTGCAAAAGGCCGCTGCGACGCTTTTCGCGGAGCCGATAGCTGTCTCCGCGGATGGTGATGACGTGGCTGTGGTGGAGCAGTCGATCGAGGATGGCGGTCGCGACGACGGGATCGCCAAAGACCGAGCCCCATTCTCCCACGGCCCGGTTGGAGGTCACGAGCATGGCGCCGCGCTCATAGCGGCGGCTGACGAGCTGGAAGAACAGATGCGCGGCGTCGGGCTCGAACGGCAGATAGCCGAGCTCGTCGACAATCAGCAGTTTCGGCTTGGCGTAGTGGGTCAGCTTTTCCTCGAGCCGCCCTTCGCCATGGGCCTTGGCCAGTTGCGCGACCAGCGTCGTCGCCGGCGTGAACAGGACCGAGTAGCCGGTGACGATGGCTTCGCGCCCGAGCGCGACCGCCAGATGAGTCTTGCCCACGCCCGGCGGGCCCAGGAGTAGCACCGCCTCGCCATTGGCGATGAAGCGGCCCGTCGCGATCTCGCGGATCTGCGCCTTGTCGAGGGAGGGCTGGGCCCCGAAGTCGAAGCCGGTGAGGTCGCGCACGAAGGGGAAGCGCGCCAGGCCGAATGACATGTCGATCCGGCGCTGGTCGCGGCGTGCGACCTCGCGCTCGCAAAACAGCGTCAGCG
>LSIB01000113.1 GCA_001556025.1 Rhizobiales bacterium CCH3-A5 | reverse complement strand
CGACGTCGTGATCATCGGGGCGGGTCCGTGCGGGTTGTTCGCCGTGTTCGAGCTCGGCCTGCTCGACATCAAGGCCCATCTCGTCGACATCCTGCCCAAGGTCGGCGGGCAATGTGCCGAGCTCTACCCGGAAAAGCCGATCTACGACATTCCCGGCTTTCCGATCGTCACCGGCCAGGGCCTCGTCGACAACCTGGTCGAGCAGATCAAGCCCTTCGGCCCGACCTTCCACCTCAACCAGATGATCGAGGCGCTGGAGCC
>LSIB01000112.1 GCA_001556025.1 Rhizobiales bacterium CCH3-A5 | reverse complement strand
ACCCCTTGGAATCACGAGTGCCCCAGTCGCTCAACCCTTTCGGGACGGGCTCTAACCCCACGATGAGCGAAAATATGCATATGAGAATGAGTTGCAATAGTGCATTTTCGTTTTCGTTAAGCTTTTTTGCCTTGGTCGGGTGACCTCCGCTATGGCGAGTGAAAAAGTCGGCCCGTCCTAATCGATCCTAATTGGGGTCAGCTTGTTGATCCCTCCGGGTTTCCCGTAGGCCGTTTCGTTGAGTCACGCCGCCATGGCTGGTTGCTCAGGAGTTGGAGCCTCCGACAAGTCCGGAGCGGTTCACAACGCGGATTCGAGGCTGGCCGGGAATGCCTCCTGCAACCGCTTCCTGCCCGCTATGATAGGGAGTATTCTGAGTGACTTCAGTGTAGCGCCGGAAAGAGATGGAATGACTCCTGGACAGGCCCGAGCAGCACGCGCATTTTTGAATCTGGATATGAAGACAGTCTGCGAGCAAGCTCCAATAGGAAAACGAACGCTGACGGAATTCGAGCGGGGCTCGCGCGCGATAGCTGATACCACTTTGGCGCGCCTTAGAGGCTATTACATTGCACAGGGGATTGGCTTCAAATCGACCGACAGCGGCGACGAAATTACGTGCCGTGATAAGCCTAATGAAGCGAATTATGATGATAGCGGAAACGTAAAATTGAAGTTAGAGTACGATGACCGTTTTGGCTTGAACGAAATAGCGACTGAGTTTAATAAAATAGAGGTTTATATTGATGGGTATGATTCATATATAAACTTCTCGCGTGATATTATAAATGCTGCACTATCTGTTGCCGGACTGAATCAAAAACAGTTCGCTAGCGAATTGAACTGCTCTCCAGCATTTGTTAGCGCAGTGTTACTGCAAAAAAAGTTATTATCTGTCGATTTAGCAAGAAAAATACAGGATAAGTACCGTATTAACGGCATACATAGTATGGTTGTGTCGGAAAAAAAGATCAAAAAATTGTTAGCTGACATGCGACGAATTTCGTCAAATCTCGTAGAAGAGGTCAAACAAATGCAGCAAGTTAATTCTATAGCTAAAGGAATTAACCTTTAATATTTGGAGTGCTTTTCAAGCTGCGATCTTTAATTGGCGCGTATTGAAGGCGTCCATTTCCTATATGTTGCCTGATAGCCACATTGGCGGCTAATCCCGCCGAAGCGCCGCCTTTTAGGCTTCCGGCGGCGTGATTGAGGTTGATCGGCAACCCCGCATTCGTATGGTGTTTCTGCGTCGGGCAATTCCCGGTCGCTGTTTTTCGTCTTCGCCTCTGAATGGTTCAGGGACGGGCGAAAAGCCGGGAATAGGCGAGTTCTTCGGTTTGGTCTCCTGGGGCTGCCGAAACGGAACGGACCGAAGCCCGAGGGTCTCGAAACTCATTTGGAGGTTACCAATGAAGCTCGTTAAGAGCCTCCTCCTCGGTTCTGCCGCCGGTATCGCCGCGGTCGCCGGGGCTCAGGCCGCCGATCTTCCTTCGCGGAAGGCCGCTCCGGTCGAATACGTTCGCGTCTGCTCCGCCTATGGCGCAGGCTTCTTCTACATCCCCGGCACCGAAACCTGCCTGCGCTTGGCTGGCCGTGTTCGCGCCGAAGCGCGGTATCTTGAGGGTTTCAACCGACAGCAGGACGTTTCCGGCTTTCGCGCACGCGGAACGTTGAACATCGACGCTCGCACCGCGACCGCCTATGGCACGCTGAGAACTTTTATTCGTTACGAGATGACCCGAAATGGCGGCAACTATGCCGGACTTGTGACCAATCAGACTATCTTGACTCCGATTGCGACCCAGGCTTTCACCCAGACCATCGATCTGAACAAAGCGTTCATTCAGTTCGGTCCGATCACGGCCGGTCGTGCGACGTCGTTCTTCGACTTCTACGCCAACGCTCTGAACTGGAGCGGGTCATCGGGCTCGGACAGCTATCTTTTCGATCCAGTTCTCTTCGCCTACACGGCGACATTCGGCAGCGGCTTCAGCGCGACGATCAGCGCGGAAGAGCCGACGTCGCGTCGTATTGCCGGCACGGGCGTGTTTCCCGCCGGTACGACTGCCTACAACTATGGCGGTTCGCGCTTGCCCAATATCGTCGGCAACCTGAACCTAACGCAGGGCTGGGGCTCGGCTCAGCTTTCCGCTGCGCTGCAGGAGCTCAATAAGCCGGTCGGCGGAGCTCTCAACCAGGATACGGTATACGGATACGCCATTCAGGGCGGGCTGATGCTGAACCTGCCTGCTTTTGCGGCTGGCGACGTTCTTTGGCTGCAGGCGACATATGCCGAAGGCGCGATTGCCTATCTTGGCTTTCTCAATGCTTCCTCGACTCGTCAGCTTGGCGGTCTTGGTTCGCTTCAGACTGATGCGGCGGTCGATGCCTTTGGAAACGTCAAGAAGACGAAAGGTTATTCGCTGACGGCCGCCTTCCGGCATTACTGGACTCCTCAGGTTCGCCAAGCCGTCTTCGCCAACTATACGAAGCTTGACTATGATTCGACTGTTCAATCGCCGATTGTTGCGGGTGCCCGCGGCAACCTGACGGGCTACACGGCTGATACGTCGCTCATCCAGGTGGGTTCGAATGTGATTTGGTCGCCAGTAAAGGATCTTGATCTTGGCGTAGAAGTGCTCTACCGTCGTCTTGATCCGGCAGGCAAAGTCGTCGATTTCAACCGCAGTGTTAATGGTTTAACGTTTATCAAAAGCAATCAAGACGTCTTTGAAGGCCGACTTCGGATTCAGCGCGACTTCTGATTGGTTTCGCTCCGTAGAACCTACGGTGATTGCACAGGAACCCCGGGGAGACCCGGGGTTTTTGTTGTTTTGGTCGCAAACGGGAGAAGTGGAAAACTGGCTAGATGCGTGAGCGGGTGATCGCCTCGGCTGAGGCAGGGCTGCCGGCCCGTCATGCCGCCGAGCGGTTTGGCGTCGGGATCGTAACGGCGATCGTCTGGTTTCGCCGGACGCGCGAAACCGAAGAGCGCAAGGCGCGCTGACAGGGTCAGCCGCGGGGGTCCAACCTCGATCCGCAGGGGGCCTATCTGCAAGGGCTGATCGACGCCGACTGCGACATCACGCTGGCCGAGATGCAGGCCAGGCTGCTGGCTGAGCATGGCCTGAAGGCGGCGATCGGCACGCTCTGGAAGTTTTTCGACCGGCGTGGCCTGACAGTCAAAAAAAGACCGCGCACGCGGCCGAGCAGGACCGCTCAGGCGTCGCGGAGCGGCGCGAAGCCTGGTTCGAGAGCCAGCCCGAGCTCGACCCGGAGCGCCTGATCTTCATCGACGAGACCGGCCTCTCGACCAAGATGGCCCGCCTGCGCGGCGTACGCATCCGGCGTGAACGCTGCCGGGCCGGCGTGCCGCACGGCCATGTGTGGACGCCACCTCGGGCGCAAGCAAAATCTTGGGATAGTCGCTTCGCGGTATGCGCTGTTCTCAGGCCACGGCCTTGAGCGGTGCCGGCGCATAGGACCAAGGCAGGAGCTCGTCGAGTTGGCTCTGCGGATGTCCGGCGACAATGCGGGCGATGATGTCGACGAGATAGGCTTGCGGGTCGACACCGTTGAGCTTGGCGGTTTCGACGAGCGAGGCGATGACGGCCCAGTGCTCGGCGCCGCCGTCGCTACCCGCGAACAGTGCATTCTTGCGATTCAAAGCGATCGGCCTGATGGCGCGCTCGACGATGTTGGAGTCGATCTCGACGCGGCCGTCGTCGAGGAAGCGGCTGAGCCCCGCCCACCGCGGAAGGGCATAGCGGATGGCCTCGGCGAGCTTGCTCTTCTGGCTGACGAGGGCGAGCTTCGCCTTCAACCATGGCTCGAGCGCATCGACAATCGTGCGGCTTCTCGCTTGGCGGATGTCACGGCGCTCCTCGGCGGATCGGCCACAGATCTCGCCCTCGATGCGATAGAGTTCGGCGATCCGCGCGAGCACTTCCGTCGCGATCGGCGCGGGACCGGCCTGCGCGAGATCGTAGAACCTGCGTCGGACATGGCTCCAGCAGAACGCCAGGCTGACGGCATTGCGGTCGGCCAAGACCTTGTAGCCCGCGAAGCCATCGACCTGCAGCGTGCCGACGAAGCCTTGAAGGTGCCGGACCGCCTGCTCGGCCTTGCGATCGGGCGCGTAGAGGTAGGCCACCCCCGGCGGATCGTGCGTACGCATCCGGCGTAGGCCGCCTTGCGCGGTCTGATGCAAATCGTTGAGTACTGTGAGTATGAACAGCCATACTGACAGTGTCTTGAATCGCCTCGACGTGGTCGATACGGGGCGTCGTCGCCGCTGGAGCGACGGCGAGAAGGAGCGGATCGTGCTGGAGAGCATGGTCGGTCCGCGCCAGATCTCCGCGACGGCGCGGCGGCACGGGATCGCGCGCTCGCAATTGCTGGCTTGGCGGCGTGCGATGCTTGTCGAGCCGAGAGCTGCGCCTTCAGGCTTCATTCCGATGCTGGTGACGCCCGAGACTGACCAGCGCGAAGACGCGCGGATGATGGGCGCTGGTGCGCCGCCGGCCTTGTCGGTCGCCGCGCCGACGCCGGGGCGGATCGAGATCGTCCTGCGGTCGGGTCGGAAGATGATCGTCGAGGGCGCCGCCGATATGGACGCCGTCTTGAAGCTTGCGCGGGGCCTTGAGGCTTTTCGATGATCCCGGTTCCTGTCAGCGTGAAGGTCTGGCTGGCGACCGGCCAAACCGACATGAGGAAGGGGTTCGCCTCGCTGGCGCTGGTGGCGCAGGAGGTCTTGAAGCGCGATCCGCTCGGTGGCCACATCTTCTGCTTCCGCGGGCGTCGCGGTGATCTTTTGAAGGTGATCTGGCACGACGGGCAGGCGGCGAGCCTCTATGTGCGCCGACTGGAGAAGGGCCGCTTTCTGTGGCCGTCGCCGGCCGATGGCGTCGTCGCGATCACGCCGGCGCAGATGGGCTATCTCCTGTCCGGGGACTGTCAGGATTTCCGTGTGCGGGCGGCCATAATGGACCCGATGGAGGTTCCCGATGGCACGACGCAAAGCCCCCCGTATTCCTGACGCGCTTCTGGACCAGCTGCTGGCCGGCGCCGACCCCAAGACGGCTTTCGACCCCAATGGCCTGCTCGACGATCTGAAGAAGGCCTTCGCCGAGCGGGCCCTGAACGCCGAGATGGATCATCATCTGGCAGGTGACGAAGCCGGTAACAGCCGCAACGGCTACGGCCGCAAGACGGTGACGACCGAGACCGGCCGGATCGAGCTGGAGATTCCGCGCGATCGACAGGCGACGTTCGATCCGCAACTGATCGCCAAGTATCAGCGCCGCTTTCCCGGCTTCGACGACAAGATCGTCTCGATGTATGCCCGGGGCATGAGCGCCCGCGAGATCGTCGGGCATCTGCGCGAGCTCTACGGCATCGAGGTCTCCCCCGACCTCATCAGCGCCGTCACCGATGCCGTGCTCGATGAGATCGCGGCTTGGCAGAGCCGGCCGCTGGAGCCGGTCTATCCGCTGGTCTTCTTCGATGCCCTGCGCGTCAAGAT
>LSIB01000111.1 GCA_001556025.1 Rhizobiales bacterium CCH3-A5 | reverse complement strand
AGCCGAGTTCGAAGCCGTCCGAGCACCAGCGCAGGTTGGATCGATCGACGGCGATACGGCCATCGTGACGACGCGCCTCGACACCGCCGGCATGACGCTGCAGGAGCAGACCATGGGCCTTCATGACGCGGTAGACTCGCTTGTGATTGGGCGCGGGCCGGCAGTCAGCCTGTGCCGCGCGGCGTAGCAGCGCCCAGACGCGGCGATAGCCATAGCTCGGCATGTCGGCGACGATGGTCTGGATCGCCACGACCATCTCGTCGTCGGGCAGAGCAGGCCGCCCCGGACGAGGCTTGCCGAGGGGAGCCTTGGCACGAGCGGCGATGTTCGACCGGGTTACGCCCAGCACCTCGCAGACGGCCTTCATCGCGAACCGTCCTTGGGCCACGACAGCGAGCGCAACAGATGTTTTTTTGGGCCCGCCGTGGCGTCGAGCGCTTCCTTTAGGATCTCGGCCTCGAGCGTCTTCTTGCCGAGAAGCCGATGCAGTTCGCGGATTTGGTTTTGCAGCATCCGATACTCGGACACCGGAACGACCTCTTCCTCGGACCGCGTCGCCGTCAGCGCACCCTGGTTCGCCAGCCGACGCCAGGAGAACAACTGGTTGGGCGCGATCCCATGCCTCCGGGCAACCAGGCTCACGCTCATGCCCGGCTCGTAGGTCTCTGCGACAATCGCCAGTTTCTCAGCAGGCGCCCACCGACGCCGCCGCTCGGGTCCCGAAAGGACCTCACTCTTCGATATCGAACCAGTCATAGACACGACATTACTCCTACCCCTTACGGAAGTGGGAGGCCGTGTCCGGTCAATTAGGGGGCGGCTTCACGGTGTGAAAAGCTGATGTCGCCCCATAATCAGCCTGCTAAGGCTATGACACACGCACGTGCTTTTCTGAGCGGGCGCTCGGGAAAGCACGACCTTCACAGGACGATGACCGCCCCCAACACAACGGGGCGCACGCTCGTCCGGTCTGATCGGCACGCGTCACTCTCGATCGGGAGGCGTGACTTGAGCGACAGTGTCAGGGAGCTCTTTTTTGAATGGCGCCAAATACCGCAAAGTCACATAGGTCACGGCACTCAGGATGGCGGCAATGTCATAGAGACCATAGCCGACAGCTGCTCCCAGCGCTCCGGTCGCCCAGAGACTTGCAGCCGTCGCCGTACCCAACGCCTGGGTGCCGTGCTTCAAAATTGCGCCGCCGCCGATGAAGCCGACACCGGTCATCAACCCCTCGAGAATGCGGGCCTGGCCAGGAGAATTGGCGCCCAGCACGGCGATGGCGACGAGCACAAACCCGCACGCCGCCATCGCGACAAGCGGGAACGTTCGGATGCCGGCACTGCGCTCCTCCTGTTCGCGATTCCAGCCGATGGGCAGCGCAAGCGCATACGCCACGGCGAGACTGACGACATGGGACAGCATTTCAGCGGTGGTCACGGATCCAATCATAGTTGCCTTATAGGCCAGCAGCCTTTCCCTGGCACACGATTTCGCAGATTGCGGGGTTTGATTACCTAAACCAACCGAGTTGCTCATATTTTGAGCTGCTCGGCACGGATCGACACATCTCCTGCCACAAAACCAACACCTGGCGAGTGCTAGAAGCTCGTCATCGTCATTCGCTTCGGCATGGGACAAGAATCTGGTAAGCGCAGGCCCGTTTGTGGTTTTTACTAGGTTTCAATGCGAGCTGGCGCAGCCGGCCCGAAAACGTGACGTTAGAGGATATGGAATGACCCTCCGGGCTTATCTCTTCGCGCTAGTTGCCATAGTCGGCATCGTCGTTGGCGCTTTCGTGCCTTACCTAGGCCAAGCCATCCGCAGTGTCGTCGGTTTCAAGCCGACGCCGGGTGTAGAGCAAGCTCGGGCCCAGGATGGAACGAAAGCTCGCTCCATAGGCGGCGACAAGACTTCAAAAGCCAGGAGCAGCACGCCTGGGCAGCCTGAGAATGGCGACGCAAAGGCATCGACGGAAGGCGTGATCACGCTGACGCAAGACCAGATCAGTGCGCAGGAGATCGAAATTGCCCCCGTCGCGGGAGGCGCTCTTTCCAGGCACATCATTGTGCCTGGCACGATCACGCCGGACGTCAACCGGATTGCACGCGTGCCGGCACGCGTGGTCGGCACAGTCGCGGAAATGCGCAAGCAGCTCGGCGAGATGGTCGAGAAGGGGGAAGTGGTCGCGGTGCTCGATAGCCGCGAGGTTGCAGACGCCAAGAGCGAATACCTGACGGCATCGGTGAATTTTGATCTGCAGAAAACGAATTTCGATCGCGCGCAGGGCCTGTGGGACAAGCGGATTTCGGCCGAGCAGCAGTATCTGCAGGTCCGTGCAAGTTTTTCGGAGGCGCAACTGCGCATCGATCTGGCTCGTCAGAAACTGTCCGCTCTTGGCGTGGATGCGGCAGAAGTCGCGAATGCGGCTAGGCAGGACACTGCGGGATCAGGCCAATCGAGCCTACGGCAGTACGAACTCCGCTCTCCGATGTCGGGACGGATCGTCGATCGCAAGGTGGATGTCGGCACAGCAGTCGGTAAAGAAGGCGATCCCGCCGATCTCTACACCGTGGCCGACCTCTCCACTGTCTGGATCGATCTCACGGTGACGCCAGGCGATCTCGGCAAAGTTCGCGAGGGCGCAAAAGTCTCGATCGCGACAAGTGGAGACGATGAAAGGCGCGCCGAAGCCAAGATCATGTTCGTAAGCCCGATCTTGAACCCGGAAACCCGTTCGGCGCGCGTCGTCGCTTCGCTTTCCAACAAAGACCTGTTCTGGCGCCCAGGCTCTTTCGTCACCGCCGAGATCGAGATTGCCAGAGAGGAAGCGAAAGTCCTCGTTCCGCGCGCTGCATTGCAAACGATCGGCGGCGAACGGGTTGTATTCGTGCGCAAACCCGAGGGTTTCCAGCGCAGGGACGTCAAGGTGGGCCAGGCCGACGATACCGTGGTCGAAATTCTATCAGGGCTCTCCTCAGCCGACGAGATCGCGGTCAAGAACACTTTTCTGCTCAAGGCCGAACTCGGCAAGACCGAAGCCAAGCACGACGACTGAAAACGGAAACGAACCCTCATGATCGCCCGCATTCTCGCTTTCTCGGTGCATCAGCGCTGGCTCGTGCTGCTTCTGTCGCTTCTGGCGGCGGGCTTCGGCGGCTACTCGTTGACGAAGCTGCCGATCGATGCCGTGCCTGACATCACCAACAATCAAGTCCAGATCAACACGACCGCGGCGTCGCTGTCGCCGTTCGATATCGAAAAGCAGGTGACCTATCCGGTCGAGACTGCCCTGGCTGGCATCCCGGGCCTGGAATACACCCGGTCGCTGTCGCGCAACGGCTTCTCCCAGGTCACTGCCGTCTTCAACGAAAAGACCGATCTCTACTTCGCCCGGCAGCAGGTCAACGAACGACTCGCCGAGGCGAAGGCAAGCCTTCCAGTCGGAGCCGAACCCCGCATGGGCCCGATTTCGACCGGGCTGGGCGAAATCTATATGTGGGCGGTCCAGTACAAAAAGCCCTCTGACGGAGCCCCGGTTCACGACGGTCGCCCTGGCTGGCAAAAAGATGGAAGCTTCCTGACGCCTGAGGGTCAAAGCCTCACCACTGATTTTGAACGTTCAGCCTATTTGCGCACGGTTCAGGATTGGATCATTCGTCCCCAGGTCAGAACTGTCCTGGGCGTCGCCGGCGTCGATGGCATCGGCGGCTACGAAAAACAATATCACGTCCAGCCCGATCCTGCGAAGCTGGTAGGTCTGAACCTGTCCTTCAGCGACATTGCTGCGGCGCTCGACACCAACAACGCCAACCGGGGCGCAGGCTATCTCGAGGAAAACGGTGAAGGCTACGTCGTCCGTTCGGCGGGACGCCTCGAAAGCATGGATGAGATCGGCAACGTCGTGGTGGCGACCCGCGGCGGCGTGCCGATCAGGGTCAAGGATATTGCCGAAGTCCGGATCGGACGCGACTTGCGGACGGGCTCGGCATCAGAGAACGGCCAGGAGGTGGTGGTCGGCACGGCGCTAATGCTGATCGGTGGAAACAGCCGGACAGTCGCCGCGGCAGTCGATGCCAAGATGAAGGAGATCGTTCGTTCGCTGCCTCCCGGCGTCGAAGCCAAGACAGTGCTCAATCGCACCTTGCTCGTCGATGCCACCGTCAAGACGGTTGCCAAGAACCTCGCCGAGGGAGCGGCGCTCGTCGTCGTCGTCCTGTTTCTGCTCCTCGGCAACATCCGGGCTGCCATCATCACCGCGATGGTGATCCCCGTCGCCATGCTTATGACGATGACCGGCATGGTCCAAGGCCGGATCAGCGCCAACCTGATGAGCCTTGGCGCGCTGGATTTTGGGCTGATCGTCGATGGCGCCGTCATCATCGCCGAAAACAGCCTTCGACACCTTGCCGAACGTCAACATGAACTCGGACGCAAGCTCTCGAAAGGCGAGCGTCTCGGCACAGTCATCGAGTCGGCCGAGGAGATGATAAAGCCATCGCTTTATGGGCAAGCCATTATCATTCTCGTCTACGTCCCGCTCCTCACCTTCACCGGCGTCGAGGGCAAAATGTTCGAGCCGATGGCACTGACGGTCATCATCGCGCTCGTCTCAGCCTTCATCCTCTCGCTGACGTTCGTTCCTGCTCTCATCGCGATTGCGATCACGGGGCGCGTGCAGGAGAAGGACAACATTTTCATTCGTGGCATGAAGGCGGCCTACCGCCCCATGTTGGCAGGCGCAGTGCGGCGGCCCATGGCATTCATCCTCGGATCGGTTGGCTTATTCCTACTGTCAGGCCTTGTATTCACAGGGCTCGGACAGGAGTTTATTCCGACGCTCGACGAGAAGAACATTGCGATGAACGCGTTGCGGATTCCCTCGACGTCCTTGTCTCAGTCTCAGGCCATGCAGATCAAGGTCGAACGGGCTGTAAGCCAGTTCCCGCAGGTCGCCTATGTGTTCTCCAAAACAGGAACGGCGGAGGTGGCGGCCGACCCGATGCCACCGAATTCGTCCGACACCTTCATCATATTGAAGCCCCAGGCTGAGTGGCCCGATCCGACGCTGCCGAAAGCTGAACTGCAGGAGCAGATGGAGAAGTCGCTCTCGCAGCTTACAGGAAACAATTACGAGTTCTCGCAGCCAATCCAGCTTCGCTTCAACGAGCTCCTGGCAGGTACACGCGGCGACCTTGCGGTAAAGGTGTTCGGCGAGGAATTCGGGCCGATGCTGCAAGCCGCAAACCAGATCGCGACGGTCCTGCGCGACACTCAAGGGGCTGAAGACGTTAAAGTCGAGCAGACCACCGGCCTGCCATTCCTTGAAATCAAGGTCGACAAGACAGAGATCGCGCGTCTAGGCCTCAGCCTTTTCACTGTGCAGGAGGTCATCGGCGCCGCCATCGGGGGACGCGAGGCCGGCTATGTATTCGAGGGCGATCGGCGCTTTCCGATTGTGGTACGGCTCAACGACAAGCGGCGTGAAAATCTGGAGGCCTTGCAGAACATACCGGTCCCACTGCCGCCAACGGCAACCGGACGCGGGTCGTCGGTCCCATTGAAGCAGGTTGCTTCCTTTGCGGTGGCGGAAGGGCCCAACCAGATCTCTCGCGAGAACGGCAAGCGGCGCATCGTCGTGACCGCAAACGTCCGGGATCGGGACATCGGTTCGCTCGTCGCAGAAGCTCAAAGCAAGGTCGGCGAACAGGTCCAGCTCCCGGCAGGATATTACGTGAGCTGGGGCGGCCAATTCGAAAACCTCGCCTCCGCGCGCCAGCGCCTCATGATCGTGGTGCCGGGCTGCTTTTTCCTGATCTTCCTGCTGCTTTACCAAGCGCTTGGGTCGGCGCGGGACGCTATTCTGGTGTTCAGCGCCGTACCCCTGGCACTGACAGGCGGAATCGCGGCCCTGTGGCTGCGCGGCATGCCCTTTTCTGTTCCGGCAGCCGTCGGCTTCATCGCGCTGTCGGGCGTCGCGGTCTTGAACGGCCTGGTCATGCTGACGTTCATCAAGCAGCTCATGGACGAAGGTATGCCAAAGCATGAAGCTATTCTGGAAGGGGCGATGGTGCGACTGCGGCCGGTTGCCATGACCGCGCTTGTTGCGTCGCTGGGCTTCGTTCCGATGGCGCTTGCCACCGGAACCGGAGCCGAGGTGCAAAGGCCGCTCGCCACCGTGGTCATCGGCGGACTCATCAGCGCAACCCTGCTGACCCTTGTCGTGCTTCCGGCGCTCTATGCTCGATTCTCGGGGCAGCCGCACCGGCGCAAGGACGAGCATGAAGACGCCGCGGATGCTCTTCCGGGGCCAATCATTTTACATCCCGCAGGCGAATAATCATGCGAGTTTTAGAAGCGCAAACATGGAATCGTGGACCAGGCTCACACGAGGACTAGCCGGTGCGGCGAGCCCGGCAGGGTCTCATCACGTCAAAATTTCGCAAACGCCAGATGAGGCGATGATCGACCTGACCGCTGTGTCGGAAGAGCAGAGGTCCATGAGATGATACTGAACTTGAAGCGTTATTCACGCCGGTTGAAGATGGGGTTAGTCAGCCCTTTGATCCTGCTCGGCTGCATCATGGTTTTTAAAGCTCTAGCTGCGGATGGTGGCATCAACAGCGCTTTGGCGCGAGGCCGGCTGCGTGCAATCGAGCATCAAGACCTGGCCCCCGATCGGCAAAGCCCTGGTTTACGAGGCCACCTGTGCTGGAACCTCGCATACGATTGTCAGGGTCGTTTGCATGAACGGAAAATGCACTCCAGATCACCCCCACGGGAGGCGAGATGAGCCTGGCGAGCGAGATGAATAGCGATCGTTCAGAGAGCTGCCGTTGATTTGAAGCCGGCGAGGTCGGGCTTCCGTGATGGTTTTGAACCGGTGGCTGGTGACAGCCATAGCGCATTTTCTGAGCCGGATGGCGACAAAATCTGAAGAGAGGATGCATAATCGTGGTCTGGATTTGATCCTTCACGCAAGCAAAATTCAGGCTCGATCGTCGCGCGAGGCAGGATGTGCAAGTTCGTGATAGGCGCAAGCCCAGCGGCGTTTGACATATAGGACTTAGCGGGCCTGTTCCGCCGGAAACCGTGCTCAAGAACGAGCTGTAAAAACTTAGATTTGGTGATGCCGTGACGTCGAACACTGTCGCTAAGCCGGATGCTCACGCCGGTCATGACCATTCGCCCGGCAAGCACAGCCATGGTGAAAAAGAGGGGGGCCACGACCATGAGGCCGGCATCTTTGGGGCGAACACCGAACTGATTTTTTCGCTGCTCTGTGGAGCTTTGCTGATTGCCGGTTATGTCATTGAGAAAACTCTCAGTGTTCCGGCCTGGTTGCCTTTGGCCTTCTATCTGGGAGCATATTTTTTCGGCGGCTTCTTTACGGTTCGCGAGGCGTTCGAGAACCTTCGGCTGAAGAAATTGCGGATTCCGATTCATTCCGGCCGGGTATTCCGATTTGAAGCCGGCCACCGTTC
>LSIB01000110.1 GCA_001556025.1 Rhizobiales bacterium CCH3-A5 | reverse complement strand
ATTCGGCCGAGACGATCACGACCGCATCCTTGCCGTGCAGCGTCACGCGCTGCGGACCGTGCTCGCGCGCGCGCCTCACGACCTCGCTGAAGCGCGCTTTGGCGTCCTGAAGCCGCCAGCGCTCGCCGACGCCGACCAGTTTGTCTTTCTCGCGCCGCTCGGATTTCATCATCGCCGCTCCAATGGTCACCGTGACTAGAATATGCGCCACGGCCTCCACTTTGCCAAGCGGCAGCGAACCCCAATCGCGATCGTCATATCAAACGAACGCATGCACGACGCGCATGGCCCGCCACCTGGAAATCGGAAGAACGCGACCGAAATCCCCTGGCTTTTTCGAAAAGCCAATTGCGACCGTGCCGTTTGCTCAGTTTGAGCAGAATAGAGCCTGAAGTCGGCCGTGAGGCCGCGCTGATCGCCGTCAGGCGACGGCCGCAGGCCGCCCGTAGGGTCTTTGCGCGGCCTCCGTTTGCGGTCGTCCGCTTAGAGAACAAGCCGATCTGGATAGATCGGTGCCCGTGGGGCCTAATTTTCTAGACCCTATCTTTCGCGAGAATTTGCTGACCGTCGTCTGGGCTCGAAACGGCAATGTGCCGTCTTCGCGCTCGGCGTTGATGGCGTGGCGGCGCACCTTGCCGCCGATGATGAGCCAGGCGTTCCAGGCTTGGCTGATGATCCGGATGATCGAGGGCAGATGCGGGCGCCCTTCCCTCTTCCGGAACTGCGTGCTGATCAGAAACAGCCGCTCGGCGATCCGGATCGCGTTGCGCGCCAGCGCGATGCAGACGCCGGCGCGCGCGGCGATCTCGCCGATCGTCAGCGCGCAGGTCCCGCGTCGGCCCTCGACCTCGTCGGCGATAATCCGCATCACCGCGAGCTGGCCGGTGGTGAACTTTGCCGCGATCTGCGGCGGCAGCGGTCCTGACGCCGCAAGCCGTCGCCGGCGCGCGATCGAGCGCTGGCGGTCGGGCGACTTCGGCCGGCGCTTTGGCGGGAAGATGCTGTTGCGCCCGTCTAGGGCGCGCTCGAGCGCTGCCGTGGGTGCGCGCACCACGACACGGTCCTGCCCCCTCACCTCACGCTTGCGCGTCTCGATCGCTTCGCTGAGCGATTGCGCCTGGTCCTCCGTCAGCGCGTCCGCCCCATAGGCGCTCCACAGATCCCGGGCGATCTCGTCCAGGCGCGACAACGTTCGCACCTCCCTGATCACCCTCAACATCTCGACTGCGAACATGGCCCGATCCTTCAAGGCTGGGCCGCGTCGAACCTCCCTCCAAGCTCATCCCGCGCAGGCACAAGTCCGCGATCGGACCCCATCCCCCTCGCCTGCGCAAAGGGCATAGAAATCCGTTCGCAAACCGAATGGTTTGCGTTGACAGAATGATCCGGCTGTGGGAGTTTCAAAGCCGTCCTATCGGCGTCTCCCACAGTCGTCACAAAAGGCCTTCAGCTCGCCAAAGCTGGGGCCTTTTCGCTTTTCAGGGGTCAGCGCGGCATTGGATTGCTGTCCTGAGATAGAAACGCGCACTCGATCGCGTATTCCATCGCGGCGCGACGCGATTTGAAGCGACCATCGGAAATCGCCTTGTCGATCGCGTCACGGACGCGCTCGTGAACGAAGACCGTCGTCTCGTAGAATCCCGCTTCACGCTGTCGCTTTCTCACGACAGCCATGCTGACGGTGGATGCCTTACGAAATGCAGCCAACACCAAATCACCTCACTCCACTAGTGAAGTGGTGCGTGAGTCGCGTGATTCTGGCAACCTGTTAAAAGCGTCAGGTTGACCGCCGGTCCTGACCACCGTCGTCAGCTCGATCCAGCAGTCGCTCGATGCCCTCCCAGTACGAGAGCCGCTCCAGATCGCAGAACCGAACGAAACGATTATAGACCGGCACCGGGCACTTCACGTTGAGCTGCGCACTCGGCCCGACCTCGCGCCGACGCCTGATGATCTTCTCGTGTCCTGATTCTCGGCTGTGGAAACCGTGCGCCTCTCCAACGCGATCAATCGCAGAAAGCGACGAAGCCATCAGCAGGTCCGCATCTGGCTTCACCTCTGCTATTTTCGCAGCAATCCGGTTGGCTGCGGAAAACCCAAAAGGATCTTTGTTCATCACGCCGCTTCCTTGGCACTGGTCACGATTGAAATGAGTTCGAAGGTAAGCTTCAGCGCATTTTCCTTCGCGGCCTCTAGCCCGTTCACATTGGCGGGGTCGAGCTCGTCGAGGCTGAGCTTATCAACGAACATAGCTTTGTAAGCGGACCGCTCATGAAGATGTGTCTTCAATGACGGTATCCCCGCCTCTTCAAGTGAGGAGACAATTTTTCGGTCGATTTTTGTCGCAATTGCTGCGCTTGTTCTCGTAAAAACAAGGCGGAACGGTATCTTTCGTTCAATAAGTTCTTCTTCTTCACGAATTAGACCAACAGCCCTGCCCGCCTGCCGAGCGTCCACCGCGCTCCCCTGTAATGGTATCAACACTAGAGATGCCCTTGCGATCGCCCTAGATACAAGTCGACTGGCAGTTCCTTCCAAATCGACTATCACAAATTGACAGATCTTGGAGTGCTCATGAATCACCGATATCACAGAGCTTTCCGTGACATCTCCTATTACATGGACAGTCGTTTTTGATGGACCAGCTTTCCAATCAACGATCGGGCGATTAGGGTCGCAATCAATCATCGCAACTGTAGCTCCTTGGGATGCCAAGGTGGTTCCGAGAACTAGGGACATCGTGCTTTTTCCTGCGCCGCCCTTCGGATTTGCGACAACGATCACGGGCATGGGTTCCTCCAACGAAAGAGCGACTGGAAACACGAAGCTACTAATACAAAGTAAAGCTACTATGTAGTAGCTGCGGTAGCTACCATATCAAAGCTACCATAGCTTGGCCAGCTATCCCAGTGAGAGGAGGGCAGGCGAGCATGAGGGGCGGGGCTTTGGGGCGCCCCTGATCTGGTCCTGGGCGGGTCGATCCCGCGCAGG
>LSIB01000011.1 GCA_001556025.1 Rhizobiales bacterium CCH3-A5 | reverse complement strand
AAAGAAGGTCGGATTAGCCTAACCGACCGTCCACAGAACCGGCAGCAGGCCAGTCGATGCGAGACCTCCAGAACGTGTTTTGGGAAGCCCGCACACGGGTCGAAAAAATAGAAGAGGCTCGGAAGCGAGCAGACGACTATCTTCAGCAATGCAGTCAACTTGGGGCTCTTTGGTCGCTCGCCGAGATTCCCAACCCGCAGGAGCCGGGTATTTTTGCTCGGTTTTGCGCGTATCCCCATGAGTCTCTGGAACATGTCGGGTTGGACGTGCGGACTAATTTCGCGCGGCTGCTCCGGCCGGAACGGAGGCTCTTGATTGAAGAAAGCTTACCTGTCCCTTTCGGCGACGGAGCTGTCAGCTGGCAGCCTCAACCGATTGCGCACGGATTTGATGTAATCAGCAGCGGCCCATCTCGCTGGATAGTTCGCGACGATGGAACGATTGAGGTCTTTGGCTTTCGGAAAGCGGCATCTATCGAAGGCCGAGCCGTCGTACATCCGCTTTGGCTCATGACTCCAGCAGCGCAGATACTCGCAATGGTCGAAATCCTTCGCCGTGAGGCTGGCAAGCCTGGCGTGCCGTTCGAGCTCGACTGTACCTTGCGGTCCCTTGGAGCGGGATCTCATCATAAGGATGACCGCATGTTTGCAGACCAAGAGGGTCGGCAGTACCTACCTGAGCCCGTCCGTATCGGCCCATTCGTCTATACGACAGCCGATAGCGGCAGAGTGCTCTTTGGCGCCATGGAGAAGGAAATTTGGCGCGGTCTCGGCATCTCAGCTCGCGAACCTAGTACCTTCAACATGGAGCCAGCAATTAGCCAGTTTCAGAGGCACATGGGCCGCTGACGAAATAGCCGTTTGTTGCCATCTGATCGTTCGCTCATTGCCATTCGAAACTTCACGCTACACACCCCTCAAGTCTGCCCCGGCCGCAGCTTGTAAAACACATGCTGGCCGATCGTATCCATCTTCTTCAGCTTCCGCGCCCAATACGGCTTCACATATTGCGCGTGGTAATGCGTCGAGGCGCCCACCTCGGGCAGATAGGTCGTGCCGTCATAGACCTCGCGCGCGATGCGGACGGCGGCGCGCCAGGGTTCCGGCTCGGTGATGCGCAGGGATTTGCCCTCGCAGGTGAAGGTGAACTGGCAGGCCAGATGCCGGTGGCTGTTCTGGTAGACCACGCCGCAGACCGTGTTCGGGTAAAGCTCGCTCTTGACCCGGTTGAGCACCACCTGCGCGACGGCCGCGCGGCCCTCCTCAGATTCCGAGCGCGCCTCGAAATAGACCGCCTCCGCAAGGCAGCGCTGCTGGCGGGCCATGTCGCCCTCGGCGATCAGGCTGGTGTAGATCTCGCGCGGGCCGGGTGCGGCCTTGGGCAGCGCCGCAACCGCGGGAGTTTTCGCGGTCGGTGTGGCGCGCGGCAGCGCCACGAGGACGGCCGGCGGCGCGGCGGGCGCAAGCGTCACCACGTCGTAGCGCACGGAGGGCGTGGTCGAGGCCGTCGTCGCGGCGCGGCCCGAGGCGAAGGGCGTCGAGCCGTCGATGCTCTCCAGATGGAGTTCGGCGGCGCGCGGCGAGGCGATAAGGGGTTTGAGCGAACTCGGCGAGGCGTCCGAGAGCGCCGGGTCGGTCAGGCCCTCCTCATTGGCATAGGGCACGAAGCCGGTCTGCGGCCCTTCGATGCCCTCGGCTTCGCGCAGCGCGTCCAGCGAGAAACCGCCCGAGATCAGCCCCGGCTGCGTGTCGCCGAAGACGATCGCGGTGAGTTCGACCGGGTTGGCGCGCTGAGACAGGCTAGGCCGCAGGCCCGGCAGCGGGTCGCCCTTGGCGCTGCGGTCGATCTCGGGAAACGCCTTGGCCGAACGTTTCATGTCCTCGCGCGGCTGGCGCGGGTCGATCGAGACGCGGCGCTCCGGCGTCTCGTGCGAGAGATGCGCCTGCTGGAAGGATGAGGAGAGTGAAAGCCCGGGCAGGCGGAAGGCGCTGGCGGCGACGAGCAAGGAAGGGCCTTCCGCCAGCGCCGATTGCGCGGCGGGCGCGGCGCGCTGGATCAGCGAGGCCGGCAGGCCGTCGGGATGGTCGGCCTGGCCGGCCGAGGCGGTGAAGGAGACCAGAAGCCCGGCCGACAGCGCCCAGGGCGCGGCCGTGGCCAACGCCCATTGCAGCCTGAGCGAGCGCTTGCGCCGTGTCCGCCTGTGCCTACGCAACTGACCCAAAGCCGCCCACTCACGCTCGACGCCGCACCGGCCGCAGCTGCCGGCGTGGCCAAGATGCGACAGGCCGATGATCTCGTCGCAGGGTTGAGGCGGGGTTAACAGGGTGAGGAGAATGCGGAGCAATCTGCCGGCGGCCATGCATGCCGGTGATGTCCGACGTCACGAAATGGCGTTGTTGCGCTGCGGTGCGCGGCGCTATCGTGCAGACACACGAAAATGCCGCCGCCGGAGATCCGCCCATGAGCGCCGAGCCTGCCACCAGCGAAAAGGCCCCGCGGACCTATGCGCCGGAGATCATCGTCGCCGGCGGCTGCCTGATCGCGCTGATCACCTTCGGCCCGCGCGCCAGCGCCGGCCTGTTCCAGATCCCGATGACGCTGGAATTCGGCTGGGGCCGCGACACCTTCAGCCTCGCCATCGCGATCCAGAACCTGCTCTGGGGTGTCGGCGCGCCCTTCGCCGGCGCGATCGCGGACCGCTTCGGCACCATCCGCGTGCTCTGCTTCGGCGCGGTTCTCTATGCGCTGGGCCTGGTGGTGATGGGCATGGCCTCGACGCCGCTCGCCATGCATCTGGGCGCCGGCGTGCTGATCGGCTTCGGCCTCTCGGCCTGCTCCTTCAACCTCGTGCTCGCGGCCTTCGGCAAGCTCCTGCCCGAGAGCTGGCGGCCGATGGCCTTCGGCATGGGCACTGCGGCGGGCTCTTTCGGCCAGTTCCTGTTCCCGCCGATCGGCAACGTGCTGATCGAGCAGCTCGGCTGGCACCAGGCGCTCTATGTCTTTGCGGCCAGCGTGCTGCTGGTGATGCCGCTGACGGTCGTGCTGGCCAGCCGCAAGCTGAGCACCGCGCAGACCGCGGCGGCCGCCAGCCTGCCTAGCCAGTCGATCGCGCAGGCGCTGTCGGAGGCGTTCCAGCACCGCTCCTATGTGCTGCTGGTGCTCGGTTTCTTCACCTGCGGTTTCCAGCTCGCCTTCATCACCGCGCATATGCCGGCCTATCTCAAGGATGTCGGCATGGCGGCCTGGGTCGGCGGCTGGACGCTGGCCATCATCGGGCTCGCCAACGCGGCGGGCTCGCTCGGCTCGGGCTGGCTGACCTCGCGCATGCCCAAGCGCCACCTGCTGGCGCTGATCTATCTCGGCCGCTCGCTCGCCATCCTCGCCTTCATCCTGCTGCCGCCGAGCCCGGCGACGGCGCTGGCTTTTGGGGCGGTGATCGGCCTGTTCTGGCTCTCGACCATCCCGCCGACCTCCTCGCTGGTCATGCTGATGTTCGGCACGAAGTACATGGCGATGCTCTACGGCTTCGCCTTCTTCTCGCATCAGGTCGGCGGTTTCCTCGGCGTGCTGCTCGGCGGCGTGCTCTACGAGGCCTTCGGCTCATACCAGATCGTCTGGTGGCTCTCGATCGCGCTCGGCATCGCATCGGCGCTGATCAACCTGCCGATCGTCGAGAAGGCGGTGGAGCGCCCGGTCGCGCAGCCGGCGTAACGTCGTTGGCATTCCGGGTTCAGGCCTTGGGCCTGCCCCGGAATGACAAAAGGGGCTGACCAAAGATGCACGGCGCGCGGGGTTGCGCGTCGCGTGCCGCGCGTATTTCCTGCGCGCAAAGCTCAGGAGACGCCCATGTCCACCTTCAAGGCCCTCGTCGCGACCAAGGGCGAAACGGGCACGAACATCGCCTTCACCGATTTCGCGGAAAGTGATCTCATGGAAGGCGACGTCACCGTGCGCGTCACGCATTCGACGGTGAACTACAAGGACGGGCTCGCGCTGACCGGCAAGGCCCCGGTGGTGCGGCGCTGGCCGATGATCCCCGGCATCGATTTCTCCGGCCGGGTCGAGACCTCCGAGCACCCCGATTTCAAGCCGGGCGACCTCGTCATTCTCAATGGCTGGGGCACGGGCGAGACGCATCTTGGAGCCTATGCCCAGAAGAGCCGCGTCAAGGGCGACTGGCTGGTGCCGCTGCCGGCCGGCATGAACCCCGACGAGGCCATGGCGATCGGCACCGCCGGCTACACCGCCATGCTCTGCGTGCTGGCGCTGGAGAAGCATGGCCTCAAGCCCTCGGACGGCCCTGTGGTGGTCACGGGGGCTGCCGGCGGCGTCGGCTCGGTCGCGATTGCCCTGCTGGCGAAAGCGGGCTGGCATGTCATCGCCTCGACCGGCCGCGCGGAAGAGGCCGATTATCTCAAGGGTCTCGGTGCGGCCGAGATCATCGACCGCAACGAGCTCTCCGCACCCGGCCGCCCGCTGGGCAAGGAGCGCTGGATCGCCGGCGTCGACGCAGTCGGTTCGCACACGCTCGCCAATCTGCTTTCGATGACGAAGTATGGCGGCGCGGTCGCAGCCTGCGGGCTGGCGCAGGGCATGGACCTGCCGGCCTCGGTCGCGCCCTTCATCCTGCGCGGCGTGGCCCTGCTCGGGGTGGATTCGGTGATGTGCCCGAAACCGCGCCGGCTCGAGGCCTGGGCGAGGCTCGCGAGCGACCTCGACCGGGGAAAACTCGCAACCATGACCACGACGATCCCGCTGGAGAGCGTGATCGAGACGGGGAAGGCGATCGTGGAGGGCAAGGTGCGCGGGCGGGTGGTGGTGGAGGTGGGTTAGCCTCCACCCTCGATCAGCCCGCGTTTCTTCGCCAGCTCCCCGCCGACGAACTCCATGAACGCCCGCACCCTCGGCGCATTCCGGATGTCGGGATGCGTCAGGATCCACAACCCCGTCGAGAAGTCGGGATCGGGCGGCATCAGGCGGATCAGGCCCGGCCGCTGGTCTGCGATGAAGCAGGGCAGGGGGCCGATGCCGAGCCCCTGCTCCACGGCCTCGGTCATGCCGAGCACGGCCGAACTCTTCAGCGCGATCTTTTCGGGCGCGACACGGTCGCGGACATAGCGCGCGGCCTTCACATAGCCGAGCTGGTCGCCGAGCGTGACCCAGTCGCGCTGGAACAGCCGCTCGGGATCGGCGCTCTCGTCGGGCGAAAGCCCGTCCTCCTTGCGACCGTAGATCGCCCAGGTCAGCGTCGCGAGCCGGCGTCCGACCAGCGTTTCGCCGGGCGTGTCGCTGGCACGGATGGCGACATCGGCGTCGCGGCGCGACAGGTTGAGCGTCTGGTTGCCGATCACGACATCGAGCCGGATCGCCGGATGGACCAGCCGGAAGGCGGCGAAGATCGGCAACAGGATGGCGAGATACAGCGTGTCGGTGGTGGTGACGCGCACCTCGCCGGACGGCGCGACGTCCCGGCCCGCCAGCCGGCGGCCGAAGGCGGTAACGTCCTCCTCCATGCGGCCCGCCAGCGCCGCCATTTCCGCTCCGGCGACGGTCGCGACGTAGCCGGTCTTGCGCCGCTCGAACAAGGGCTGGCCGAGTTGCTCCTCGATCTGCCCGAGACGGCGGAAGACGGTGGAGTGGTTGACGTTCAGCGCGGCCGCTGCCCCGGTGAGCCCGTCATGGTCGGCGATCGCCTTGATCAGGCGGAAATCGTCCCAGGCGAGATTGGAGTTCATCGGCGGCGGGTTTCCTGATTCTGCGGAAACCCAACCCGATATCTTGCATGCTTGCAAGTTAGGCCTTGTTCTCAGCGCGGCGCGGCAGCGCGTCTCAGCCTGTCGTTGATCGCTTCGCCGAGGCCGTGATCCGGGATCGGCGCGACCGCGATGCCGGCCGGCCCGGCCGCGTCGAGACGGCGCAGATGGCTAAACAGGTTTGCGGCCGCCTCGACGAGATTGCCTGACGGGCTGAGGTTCAGCGCGATCCTGGCTGGTGAACCCTCCGGCTCCGGCCCGAACCCAAGCCAGGCTTCGCCCGCTTCCGGCCCCGCCACCTCCAGCCTGACGCCGGCCTTCGGCGCATAATGCGAGGCGAGCAGGCCGGGCGCGATCGGCGCGTTCCCGGCCTCTCCGGCGAGTACCAGCGCCCGCCCGATCACGCCCTCGATCGCGGCGCGCGGAATGCCGCCTGGCCGCAGCAGTCGTGGCGCGCCTGCGAGGCAGGCGACGATGGTCGATTCCAACCCGACCTCGCTCGGGCCTGCGTCGAGCACGGCGTCGATCCGCCGGTCGAGATCGGCCAGCACATGGGCGGCGCTGGTGGCGCTGACGCGGCCCGACCGATTGGCCGAGGGCGCGGCGATCGGGCGGCCGGCCTGCATCAGAACGGCCTGCGCTATTGGGTGCGACGGCACGCGCAGCGCCACCGTACCGAGCCCGGCCCGCGCCAGATCGCTGACGGTGCAACCCTGCGAAACCGGAACGACCAGCGTCAGCGGGCCCGGCCAGAAGGCGCGCGCCAGCGCCAGCGCGTTGGCGTCGAACAGCCCCTGCCGTTGCGCCGCCGCCAGATCGGGCAGATGCGCGATCAGCGGATTGAAGCTCGGCCGCTCCTTGGCCGCGTAGATGCCGGCGACGGCCGCGCCGGAGGTGGCGTCGGCGCCAAGCCCGTAGACCGTCTCGGTCGGCAGCGCGACGAGCCCGCCCTCGCGCAGCAATGCGGCGGCTTCCGCGATGCCGGCCTCGCTTGCGTCCAGATGCCGGGTGATGCGCTGCTGCCGCACGATTGACCTGAGATGGTTTATATATAAACTATGTTGCGCATGAGGGCTTGCCGGCGCTTCCGGCCGCAAGATCGCGCATTGCCTGCGTGGCGTCGGGGATAGTTCCTCGCTACCATCGCGGCAACGCCAAAATCAAAGATGCGATCCGGCGGCCAGGCCGAGGTTTGCAACGCCGAGGTTTGCAAGGCCAAGGCTTACCAGGCCAAGGCTAGCCAAGCTTAAGGTCCGCAAGATTTCAGGGAGATGTGTCATGAGCTACCGCGCCCCGGTCGACGATATCCTCGCCACCATGCGCCATGTCGCGGGACTGGATGCGCTGATCGCGGAGGGCTTGGCGCCGGAACTCGAGGGCGGCGTCGCGGAGGCCGTGCTCGACGAGGCGGCGAAGTTCGCCAGCGACGTCATCGCGCCGCTGAACAAGGTCGGCGACAGGCATGGCTCCAGCCTGAAGGACGGCGTCGTCACCACGCCGCCGGGCTGGAAGGAGGCCTATGTCGCCTGGGCGGCCGCCGGCTGGAACGCGCTGCCGGGGCCGGAAGAGCATGGCGGTCAGGGCCTGCCGGCGCTGCTGCAATCGGCTTGCACCGAGATGTGGAATTCGGCCTCGCTCGCCTTCGCGCTCGGCCCGCTGCTGACCGTCGGAGCCATCGAGGCGCTGCACGCCCATGGCTCCGACCATCTCAAGGAGACCTATCTCGACAAGCTCGTTTCCGGCGAGTGGATGGGTACGATGAACCTGACCGAGCCGCAGGCCGGCTCCGACCTCAACGCGCTGCGCTCGAAGGCCGAGCCTGTGGGCGACGGGACCTACCGCATCACTGGCCAGAAAATCTTCATCACCTATGGCGAGCATGGGCTGACCGACAACATCATCCATCTCGTGCTGGCGCGCCTGCCCGACGCGCCGGCCGGCACCCGCGGCATCTCGCTCTTCCTCGTGCCGAAATATCTCGTCAACGCCGACGGCTCGCTGGGCGCACACAACGACCTGCGTTGTTCCGGCATCGAGCACAAGCTCGGCATCCACGCCTCGCCGACCTGCTCCATGGCTTTCGGCGACAAGGGCGGCGCAATCGGCTGGCTGATCGGCGAGGAGAATCGCGGTCTCGCCTGCATGTTCACGATGATGAACAACGCGCGGCTCAACGTCGCCATCCAGGGCGTCGCCATCGCGGAGCGCGCCTATCAGCAGGCGCTCGCCTTCGCGCAGGAGCGCAGGCAGGGAACGGCGCTGGACGCGCCGAAGGGCGCAGCGATGAGCCCGATCATCGTCCATCCCGACATCCGCCGCATGCTGATGGACATGCGCGCCAAAACCCAAGCCTCGCGCGCGATCAGTTATCTGCTCGCCGCCAGCCTCGACCGGGCGAAGCGCGAGACCGATCCGGCGCGCAAAAAGGCGGCGGCCGAGCGCGCCGCGATCCTCACGCCCGTTGCGAAAGCCTACGCCACCGATATCGGCATCGAGGTCGCCTCGACCGGCGTGCAGGTCCATGGCGGCATGGGCTTCGTCGAGGAGACCGGCGCGGCCCAGCATCTGCGCGACGCGCGAATTCTCACGATCTACGAGGGCACCAACGGCATCCAGGCGATCGACCTCGCGCTCCGCAAGCTGCCCTTGTCGGGCGGTGAGGCCGTCAAGGCGCTGATTGCGGAGATGCGCGGCGTCGTCGGCGAGGTCGAGGCCGCCAACACCCCGGGTTTCGGCCACAGCGCCGCGCGGCTGAAGGCGGCGGTCGATGCGCTCGACCGCGCCACCGACTGGATGCTTGCGACGATGGGTTCGAGCCAGGCCGAGGCGCTGGCAGGGGCTACGCCCTATCTCAAGCTCTTCGCACTCGCCCAAGGCGGCACGGGGCTGGCGAAGAAGGCGCTGGCCTTGCGAAGCGAGGAGGGCGGGTTGAGCCATCTCGCCACCTGCCGTTTCTTCGCCGAGCATCTCGCCACCGAGGCCCCGGCGCTGGCGCTCGCGGTCACGGAAGGGGCCGGCGCGGTCGCGGATTCGGACGCGGTCTTCGCGGCGTGAGCGAGGCGCCGCGCCCGCTCGCCGGCAAAATCTGCCTTGTCGCGGGCGCCTCTCGCGGGGTCGGGCGCGGTGTCGCCCGGGCGCTCGGCGAGGCCGGCGCGACCGTCATCGTCACCGGCCGCTCCAGCGAGGCCGGCCCGCGCACCGATAACCGCACCGAGACCTTCGAGGACACCGCCCGCGAAGTCGAGGCGGCAGGGGGCAAGGGATACCCCTATCGCTGCGACCACACGCAGGAACGCGAGGTCGACCAGCTGGTCTCGTGGTGCTTGCGCCGCTTCGGCCGGCTCGACGGCGTCGTCGATGCCGTCTGGGGCGGCAATGAGGGCTATGACGGCGAGCGCTATCCGGACGGCTCGGCCTATGGCGCGCCGTTCTGGCGCCGGCCGGTGGCGAGGCTGGCCCAAAACTTCGAGAGCGGCGTCTACGCGCAGTTGCTGCTGGCGCGCGCCGTCGCGCCCGCCATGGTCCAGATGCGGAAGGGGCTGATCGTCACGGTCTCGTTCGATACGACTGCCGGCTATCTCGGCGATGTCGTCTACGATCTGGCCAAGGCCTCGATGAACCGGCTGACGCTGGCGATGGGTCACGAGCTGAAACCCTTCGGCGTCACGGCGCTGGGACTCTCGCCCGGCCATGTCCTGACCGAGCGCGTTGCCGATGCCGGGCTGGCGGCCGAGACGACCGAAAGCCCGCTTTATGCCGGCCGCGCCGTCGCAGCGCTGCTCGCCGACCCGGATGTCGCTCGCCATGCCGGGCAGGTCCTGCACGTTGCGGATCTCGCCCGGAGCTACGGTTTCACCGACCGGGACGGCGCGCAGCCGGCCCGTTTCAGCATGTCAGAACACTAGGGGAGGCGAACCATGTCGCTCAGAAACAAGACGCTTTTCATCACCGGCGGTTCGCGCGGCATCGGCCTCGCCATCGCGCTCAGGGCCGCACGCGACGGGGCCAATGTCACCATCGCCGCCAAGACCGCCGAGCCGCATCCCAAGCTGGAGGGCACGATCCACACCGCCGCGGCCCAGATCGAGGCGGCCGGCGGCAAATGCCTGCCGCTGATGGTCGATGTCCGCGACGAGGCGAACGTCGCGGGCGCGATCGCCAGGACGGCGGAAACCTTCGGCGGCATCGACATCGTCGTGAACAACGCCAGCGCGATCTCGCTGACGAACACGCAGATGACCGACATGAAGCGCTACGACCTGATGAACCAGATCAACACGCGCGGCACCTTCATGGTCTCGAAATACGCAATTCCGCATCTGGAGAAGGCGGACAACCCGCATATCCTGATGCTCTCGCCGCCGCTCGACATGTCGATGCGCTGGTTCGCGCCGCATCTGGCCTATTCCATCGCGAAATACGGCATGAGCCTGTGCGTGCTGGGCCTTGCCGGCGAACTGGCCGGCAAGGGCATCGCCGTCAACGCACTCTGGCCGCGCACCACGATCGCCACGGCCGCCGTCCAGAACCTGCTCGGCGGCGACAAGATGGTGCAGGCCAGCCGCACGCCGGAGATCCTGGCCGACGCCGCCCACATGATCTTCATGAAACCGTCGCGCGAATTCTCTGGCAACTTCCTGATCGACGACAGCTTCATGGCGGCCGAGGGCGTCACCGATTTCACGCCCTATCGCGTCGATCCGTCGGTGCCGCTGATGCCGGATTTCTTCGTGCCGGCCGACGACAAGCCGCCGCAAGGCGTCAAGGGCGGGATGTAGCGTCCGCCTGCGTCATCCGTTTGACATCCTGAGGCGATGGGAGTTCTTGCGGCGCAGCAAAACGCTCGCTCGCCTATCTCCCAGAGTGCCTTAGCCATGCTCTTGATCCACGGCATCTGTCCTGAGACCAATGACCGCCTCATCCATCGCACGCTGATGGTCGATGAGGAGATTCCGGCCGGATCAGTCTGGATCGACCTGCTCAACCCGACGCCGGGCGAGGACAAGAAGATCGAGACCCATCTGGGCATCTCGATCCCGACGCGCGAGGAGATGCATGATCTCGAACCGTCGGAGATCATCTACACCGAGAACGGCGCGCATTACATGACTGCGCGCGTAATCTGCCATTCCGAAACGGAGGTGCCGCGGCTGGCCGACGTCACCTTCATCCTGACGGAGAAGGCGCTGGTGACCGTACGCTACGACGAGCCCGGCGCCTTTGCCATCTTCCTCAACCGGGTCGCCAAGCCCGGTGGCTGCGGCATGCAGCCCGCCGCCGTGATCGAGGGACTGATCGAGGCGATCGTCGACCGTGCAGCCGAGGTGCTGCGGGGCGTCGGCGACAGGATCGACGAGGCCTCGCGCCGCGTCTTCGAGGGCAAGAGTTCGGCCGTCGAGCAGAACAGCGCTTATCAGTCGATTATCCGCAAGATCGGCCAGTACGAGCACATCATCTCGAACGTGCGCGAGAGCATGGTCTCGGTCGAGCGCGTGCTGCTCTTCCTCTCGGCCAATTTTAAGCGGCCCACCAAGGTCGCGAGCGGCTTCACGCCCGAATGGCGCACCGCCGTGCGCGACGTCCAGGCGATCGAGGAGCACGCGACCTTCATCTCCAGCAAGCTTTCTTTCATGCTCCAGGCGACGCTCGGCCTCGTCGGGCTCGAGCAGAACAAGATCATCAAGCTGTTCTCGGTCGTCGCCGTCGTGCTGATGCCGCCGACGCTGATCGCCTCGATCTACGGCATGAACTTCGAGAAGATGCCCGAGCTGAAATGGGACTACGGCTACCCGATGGCGCTGGCGATGATGATCGTGTTCGCGATCCTGCCGTATCTGTTTTTCAGGTGGAAGAAGTGGCTGTAGCCGGAGCATCGATCCGTTCAAGCGCATCGTCCAGCCGGACCTCACCGCCCGCGACCACCCGCGCCGTGATCCCGCCATGGCCGCGAACCGCGTTGTAGCCGCCGGGGCCCAATATCTCTTCCATCCGCGAGCAGGGATGGCATTCGCCGGTCCACTCCAGCACGGCCGCGCCGAGGCGGAAACGTCGACCTTTCAGCGCCGCGAGGTTGAGGCCTGAAACCACGATATTACGGCGCAGTTCCTCTGGCAGAACCGCCTCCCTGCCTAGATGGGCGGCGATGACCGAGAGATGCTCGGACTGGATCAGGGTCAGGTGACGCGCCCCGCCCGTACGGCTGCTGTAATGGTCGCCGATCAGGCCTTCGAGTTCATCGAGGCGCGCCGCCTCGACCGCGAGCATCGGCGCGCGTCGGGCGGGCCTCAATCCGATCCAGACCACACGGCCCGGCCGCATGGGAGCGTCGATCAGCCGGGCGAGCGGGGAAGCGGGGTTGAGCATGGCCGACCATGCCAGCCTCCAGCCTGGGAGTCATGAGGCCTTGCCCCCAAAACGGCATGGTCTTCGGCGAAGGAACCTGTCATGCGCGCGCTCGTCCTCCTCCTGACCCTGTTCATGCTGTCGACGGCCGCCCGCGGCGAGATCGCGCCCGTCGCGGCGGAGACGCGCGAGGGCATGGCGCTGGTCGAGCGGCTGCGCCGGGGCGGGCTCGTCCTGTATTTCCGGCACGCCGATACGTCCGACATGCCCTGCGACCGCACCTTCCGGATCGGCGATCGGGCGGGGCAGCGCAACATCTCCGAGGCCGGACGCCGCCAGTCGCGCGAGATCGGCGCGGCCCTGCTGCGGCTTGGCGTCCCGGTCGAGGCTCCGGTGCGGGCAGGCCCGGTCTTCCGCGCCCGCGACACGGCCGAACTCGCCTTCGGAGCGGATGCCGTCACGATCGACGACGCCCTGACGGCGGACGATTATGCCGGCGCGCGACTCCGCGCCGTGCTCGACGGGCATCGCGCGCTGTTCAACGCCGCCGTGCCGGCCGGCGTCAACCGGGTGCTTGTGGGCCATCGCACCCCGGCGATCCTCGTCCTGGGTCGCTCGGTCGGCGGCAGGGCGTTTCCGGAGGGAGGCGCCATCGTCATCGAGCCGGCCGCCTCCGGCCCGGTCATCCTCGGCATCGTGACATTCGCGCCGACGGTCGGCAGCGGCTTTCACGCCTGTTGAACGCTCCTATCCCAGCACGCGCGCCATCACATCCTTCAGCCCGCCGGCATCCCGCTCCAGCCAGCCCGGAACGGGCAGGTTCTTCGAGCGCAGGAACTCCGGGTTGAAGAGCTTGGACTGGTAGCGCGTGCCGTAGTCGCACAGGATCGTCACGATGGTATGGCCCGGCCCCAACTGTCGTGCGAGGCGGATCGCGCCGGCGACGTTGATGCCCGACGAACCGCCCAGGCACAGCCCCTCATGCTCCAGCAGGTCGAAGACGATCCGCACGGCTTCCGCGTCGGGAATCTGGAACGAGACGTCGACGGGCGCGCCCTCCAGGTTCCTGGTGATCCGGCCCTGTCCGATGCCCTCCGTGATCGAGGAGCCTTCGGACTTGAGCTCGCCGGTGGTGTAGAAGGAATGCAGCGCCGCGCCCATCGGGTCGGCAAGGCCGATCGTGATCTTGGCGTTGCGCGCCTTCAGGGCCATGCCGACGCCCGCCAGCGTTCCGCCCGAGCCAACCGCGCAGATGAAGCCATCGACCCGGCCAGCCGTCTGCTCCCAGATCTCCGGCCCGGTGGTATCGACATGGCCCTGCCGATTGGCGGTGTTGTCGAACTGGTTGGCCCAGATCGCGCCGTTCGGTTCGGTCTTGGCCAGTTCCTCGGCGAGCCTGCCCGAGACTTTCACATAGTTGTTCGGGTTGGCGTAGCCGACGGCCGGCACCTCGACGAGCGTCGCGCCCGCCAGCCGCAGCATGTCCTTCTTTTCCTGCGATTGCGTCTCCGGGATCACGATCACGGAGCGGTAGCCCAGCGCATTGCCGACCAGCGCGATGCCGATGCCGGTGTTGCCGGCCGTGCCTTCGACGATGACGCCGCCCGGCCGCAACGTTCCGCGCGCTTCCGCGTCGCGGATGATGGCGAGCGCGGCGCGGTCCTTGACGGACTGGCCGGGGTTCATGAACTCAGCCTTGCCGAGGATGGCGCAGCCGGTCTCGGCCGAGGCGCGCCGGAGCTTGATCAGGGGCGTGTTGCCGATCGCCTCGATGACGCCATTGCGGATGGTCATGTCGAAATTTCCCTGTTTGGCTCCGACCTGATAGGCCAAACTTTCCGACAAATCACCAGTCAGTCCGCGCATGCCCCTTGCCGAAAAACCCGTGCCTGAACGCCGGCTCGCCATGAACGAGACCCTCGCCATTGCCCGGCTCGGCCAGCGCGGCGACGGTATCGCCGAGGCGCCCGAGGGACCGGTGTTCGTGCCTTACGCGCTGCCGGGCGAGACCGTCCGCGTCGTGCGCGACGGCGAGCGCGGCCAGCTCGTCGAGATCATCGCGCCGGCATCGTCGCGCGTCAGTGCGATCTGCCCGCTCTTCACGCGCTGCGGCGGCTGCGCCGCCCAGCACATGGACGAAGGGCTCTATCGCGCCTGGAAGCGCCAGCAGGTTGTCATCGCACTGGAGCGCGCCGGAATCGAGGCCCCAGTCGCCGAGGTCGTCGATGCCCATGGCCAAGGCCGCCGCCGCGTCACCTTTCACGCCCGTCGCGAAGGGCTCGGCATGATGGTCGGCTTCATGGCGGCCCGTACGCATGATCTCGTAGCCGTCGAATCCTGCCCGGTGCTCAGCCCAGGCCTCGCCCGCGCGCCAGCCGTCGCGCAGCTTCTCGCCAACCGGCTCGGGCAATCCAACAAGCCGCTCGACATCCAGATCACGGCGTCCGACGCCGGGCTCGACGTCGATATCCGAGGCCATGGCCCGGCCGGCGACAAGCTGCGGCTCTCGCTGGCGGACGCGGCCGAACGGCTCGATCTTGCCCGGCTGTCGATGCATGGCGAGATCGTCGTCGAGCGCCGCCCGCCGCAGCAGCGAATGGGCAAGGCGATGGTTGCGCCCGCGCCCGGCGGCTTCCTGCAGGCGACGGTCACGGGCGAGGAGACGATCGCTTCGCTCGTGCTGGCAGCGCTGCCAAAGAAGGGCAAGCGCGTCGCCGATCTGTTCTCCGGCTGCGGGCCTATCGCTTTTCGGCTGGCGGAGCGGATGCAGGTTCATGCGGTCGAGAGCGACAAGGCGGCGGTGCTGGCGCTGACGCGGGCGGCCAGCATCACGCAGGGGCTCAAACCAATCGCGACCGAAACGCGCGACCTGTTCCGTCGTCCGCTGCTGGAGCACGAGCTGAAACCGCTCGACGCCGTCGTGCTCGATCCGCCGCGCGCCGGGGCCGAAGCGCAAGTGCGCCGGCTCGCCGCCTCGACGGTGGGCACGGTGATCTACGTCTCATGCGACGTGGGCAGTTTCGCACGCGACGCCGCGATCCTGATCGCGGGCGGCTATGCGCTGGAGGGCGTCACGCCGATCGACCAGTTCCGCTATTCCGCCCATATCGAACTGGTCGGCGTGTTCAGACGCCTAGGCAGGCGTTGATCTCCGGAGGACCGATGAGCAACGATATCCTCGAGCAGATGGCGGCGATCGTCGGTGCGAAAAACCTCGTCACGCAGGCCGACGCCATGGTCCCCTACCTGAAGGAATGGCGGGACCTGTTCCGGGGCGCGGCCCGCGCCGTGGTCCGGCCCGGTTCGACGGCGGAGGTCGCGGCGCTGGTGAAGCTCGCGGCCGCGACGGGGACGACGCTGGTGCCCCAGGGCGGCAACACCGGCCTCGTCGGCGGCCAGATCCCGATCGCGGAGGGCCGCGAGATCGTCCTGTCGCTTCAGCGGCTCGACAAGGTCCGCTCGGTCGATGCCGACAGCGACACCATGACGGTGGAGGCCGGCGTCACTCTCCAGCGCGCCCAGGACGCGGCCGAGGCCGCCCGACGGCTGTTCCCGCTTTCGCTGGCCTCGGAAGGCTCGTGCACCATCGGCGGCAATCTCTCGACCAATGCCGGCGGCACGGCCGTTCTGGCCTATGGCAACGCCCGCGAACTCTGCATGGGTCTGGAGGTCGTGCTGGCTGACGGCCGGATCTGGAACGGCCTGCGCAGTTTGCGCAAGGACAACACCGGCTACGATCTGAAGAATCTCTTCATCGGCGCGGAAGGCACGCTCGGCATCATCACGGCGGCCGTGCTCAAGCTCTTCCCGCTGCCAGCCGCGCGCGCGACCGCCTTTCTTGCCGTGCCGAGCCCGGAGGCCGCGCTGGCTCTGCTCAACGCCGCCAAGGCTGGCGCGGGCGGAACCGTGACCACCTTCGAGCTGATGTCGCGCTTCTGCATCGAGATGGTGCTGCGTCACGCCTCGGGGACGCGCGATCCGCTGTCCGAGCCCTCGCCCTGGTATGTGCTGATGGAAGTGTCGTCGCAGTCTCCCGCCGGGCTCGACGAGGCGGCCGAGGCGTTCCTCGGCGAGGCGCTCGAGCAGGGGCTCGTCACCGACGCCGCGCTTGCGGGCTCGCTCGCCCAGCGGGCCGATTTCTGGAAGCTGCGCGAGATGCTGTCGGAGGTGCAGACGCATGAGGGCGGCTCGATCAAGCACGACGTCTCGGTGCCGCTGCACGCCGTGCCGGAGTTCATTGCCCGCGCCTGCGAATGCGTGACAGCCATGGTGCCGGGCTGCCGGCCGGTTCCGTTCGGGCACATGGGCGACGGCAACATCCACTTCAACGTCAGCCAGCCGGTGGGGGCCGACAAGGCGGGCTACATCGCCCGCTGGAGCGAGATGAACGCGGCTGTCCACGCCATTGTCAGCGAACTGCACGGCTCCATCTCGGCCGAGCACGGCATCGGCCGGCTCAAGCGCGACCTGCTGCCGGGCGTCAAGGACCCGGTCGAACTCGCGCTGATGCGGACGCTGAAGGCGACGCTGGATCCGCAGGGCATCCTTAATCCGGGCGCGGTGCTGGCAGGCTGAGTTCCAGACAGTTTGACGCGATTTTGGCTTCTGGCGTTGGAACTGGGTGCCTGTGAGCACAACCTATTGCAGGTCGGCGAAAGCCTGCCGCAGCCGCGCTGCAGCTTCGGCCACGATGGGCCGCTGTGTCGCGAGGTTGAAGCGCAGGAAGCTGTCGCCGCCCAGCCCGAAGCTTGGGCCATGATTGACCGCGATCCGCGCCTGCTTCTCGATACGGGCGGTGAATTCCTTCGGCGTCATGCCGGTGCCGGCGAAATCGACCCACGCCAGATAGGTCGCTTCCAGAGGCATCGAGCGAACGCCCGGAATGGCGTTCACGGCCTCGTCGAACAGGCGTCGATTGCCGTCGAGATAGGCCGTGAGCTGATCGACCCAGGCCGCACCGTCCTCGCTGTAGGCGGCCGCCGCCATCATCATCCCGAACGAGTTCGGCGAGATGCCGAGCGCGTTCATCCGCGCCTGGAACGGCGCGCGCAGGCCCTCATGCGGGATGATGACGTTGCCGATATGCGCGCCTGCGATGTTGAAGGTCTTGGTCGTCGCCGTCATCATCACCAGCCGGTCGAGGATGTCGGGCGCGGCGAGCGGCATGACGGTGTGCTTGTGGCCGGGCATCAGCAGGTCGTGATGGATCTCGTCTGAGACCAGCATAAGATCGTGCCTTACGCAGAAATCGGCGATCGCGCGCAGCTCCTCGCGGGTCCAGACCCGGCCGCCGGGATTATGCGGCGAGCACAGGATCAGCATCGACTCGGTGCCCGTCATACGGGTGTCCCAGCCGGCGATATCGAGGACATAGCGGCCCTCGTCGAGCGCGAGCGGGCATTCCACCACGTGCCGGCCGCAGGCTTTCACGATGCGCGCAAAGGCGTGGTAGACCGGTGTCATCAGCACGACGCCGTCGCCGGGTTTGGTATAGGCCTCGACGCAGAGCGCTGTGCCGTTGACCAGCCCGTGGGTGGTGAAGATCGCGGCCGGTTCGACCTCCCAGCCATGGCGCGTCTTCATCCACCAGCGGATGGCGTCGCGGCTTGCCCTGTCGTCGCCGAAATAGCCATAGACGCCGTGCCGAGCCATGTCCTCCAGCGCCGTCTGCACGCAAGCAGGCGGCTTGAAGTCCATGTCGGCGACCCACATGGCGATGCCGTCCGCGGGCGAGACGCCGTAACTGGCCTCCATCATGTCCCATTTGGCCGAATGCGTGCCGCGTCGGTCGATCGGCAGGTCGAAATCGGGGTTGGTCGTCATGTCGTCGCTTCGGGTTGCTGGGTGGGATCGGCAATCGGGAATAATGTTCTAATTCGATGCCGGTGGAGAGAAAAGCATTCTCCGCTCAGGGCGTGCTGACAGCCGCCTCACGGCGTAGCCACATACCCGTCCCGCCTCGGATCGGCCGCGCCTGTCATCACTCCGGTCTCAGGATCACGCGATACCGCCTGCATGCCGCCGCATTTCATCGTCCAGCCGACATCGAAGGCCTCGATGGCATGGCCGCGCGCGACCAGCTCCGCGATCGTCTCCGGCGCGATGCGGTTCTCGGCCTGGATGAAGCGCCCGTCCCAGAGCCGCGCGCGTGGAGCCTCGATCGCGGCCTGCAGCGGCAGCCCGAAATCGACATGCTGCACCATCGCCTGCACCTGCGTCTGCAGGATGCCATAGGAGCCCGGCGTGCCGAGCGCGAGCACCGGCTTGCCGTCGATCGTCGAGATGCTGGGCGACATGCACATCGGCAGTTCCGAGCCTGCCTTCGAGCGGTTGGGGCTGTCGGGCTGGACGTCGGCCCAGTACAGGAAGTTGTTGAGGCACAGGCCAGTGCCCGGCACCACGACGCCGCTGCCGAAGGGGCTGCCGATGCTGTTGGTGATGCAGATCAGGTTGCCCTCGCTGTCGCCGATCGAGAGCGAGGTGGTATGGGCCGGATCCTCGCCCTCCTGCGGCGTCCACTGCTCGGTCGGGCCGGTGACCGGCTTTCCGTCGTGCAGACGGGCTCGTAACGTCTCCACGAAAGGCTCGGACAGGATTTCGGCGAGCTTCTCCGGCGCAGGATTGTTGTGGGCGATGCGCACCCCGGCGGCGAGACGGATGGCGCGGTAGACGAGGTCGAGATGGTCCGGCCCGTCCTTGGTCAGCCCACCGAAATCGACGCCGTCGAGGATGCGCAGCGAGAGCAGGAACTGGAACGCCTCGCAGGCCGGCGGCGGCACATGGATGGCCCGGCTTCGATAGGAGCCGACGAGCGGCGCGCGCCAGCGCGGCTGGACGGCCGCCAGATCGGCCATCGTGACCGTTCCGCCGAGCGAGGCGAGATGGTCGACGATGCGCTGGCCGAGCGCCCCGCGATAGAGATGGTCGGGCCCGTTTTTGGCGATCTTGGACAGCGTCCGCGCGAGCTCGGGCTGGCGCAGAAGCTGCCCCAGCTTCACCGGTCCGCCATCGGGCAGATAGACCTCCGCGAAAGCCGGGTAGAGTTCCGGATGGGCCTCAAGCAGCGGCGCCTGCTCGTTGAATTCGGCGACGCCGAATTCCGCCAGCGGAAACCCGTCCTGGGCGAGCGCGATCGCCGGGGCGAGGATGTCGGCCAGCGGCTTGCGGCCATGGGTCCGGGCGATCTCGCACCAGCCGGCGAGATTGCCGGGCATGGCGACGGCGAGTGCGCCGCGTTCGAGGTCCGAGCGCTTGCTGAAGCGCTCCGGCTGAAAGCTCGCCTGGATCGGCGGCACGAAATCGAGCACGCGCACCCGGCTTTCGGCGGCGACCCACATCGTGGCCGAGCCCATGCCCGCAAGGCTCGACATGAAGGGCTCGACCACGTTGAGCGCCGCCGCCGTGGCGGCTGCCGCATCAAAGGCGTTGCCGCCCTGCGCCAGCAGCCGCGCGCCGGCCTGCGCCGCGAGCGGATGGGCGGCGGCGACCATGCCGTGCAGGGAGCTCATCGTCGGTCGGCGGCCATGCATCGTATCTGTCCCTTGTTGTGCGCGCGTGCCGCGATCAGAGCACAGATCGTCGGGGCGGGCAGGGGCGCTCCCACGCCATTTGCGTCTGCAGGACGTGTGGTTGCTGCATGGCAGGGCATTGCCGATCCGACGCGGCCGGGGTTGGCGTCGATCTTGCTCGGATGGCTTGGGGGGCCTTTAAGGCGCGGTTAACCATGTTGGCCGAGCCTGCGTGAACAGATAGCCAAGCACGGGAGCCGCCTGATGGATGCGTTCACCATGGTCATCGTCGCCTGCGTCGCGGGCGAGCCGAACTGCACGGCCGCGCATGTCAGCGAGATCGCCTTTACCACGGTCGAGGCCTGCGAAGCGCGCATCGACGACATCACAGCCGCGATGACGAAGGAATTCGGAAAGCGCGAGGGCTTCAAGGGCCGGCAGGTCAGTTACGATGTGAGCTGCATGGACCGCGCCCAGCTCAAACAGAAGTTCGGCATCGCCCAGGCAGATACCTGACATCACGTCAGAACAGGCTGCCCTGGCCGTCGCCGCCCGGCGGCCGGCGTGCCGCCCGCACCGGAGCCGGCGGCTTGTCCGCCGTTCCGTCGAACGCCTCCTGAACCTCCGGCCCGTCATGGGCGACCTTGTTCACGGCGCTGCCGATCCGGATCATCTCCAGCAGATCGTCGCGGGGCGGCCTCAGCAGGGCTGCGACATGCTTGCCCTCGGCGCCGGGGTCGAGCCACGAGTCGTGGTCGGCCGGATCGATGATCACCGGGCAGCGCTCATGGATCGCCGACATCAGCCCGTTGGCAGGGCCGTTGACCAGCGCGACGGTGTCGATCTCCGAACCGTCTGGCGAATGCCACGTCTCCCACAGCGCCGCGAAGGCGAACAGGCCCCGGTCGGGCCGGCGGAAGAGATAGGCGCGGTTCTCGCCCTGCCGGCCTGTGCCGATGCGGTGCCACTCATAGAATCCATCGGCCGGCATCAGGCAACGCCGCCGCGACAGCGCCGCCCGGAAAGAGGGCTTTTCGGCCGCGCTCTCGCCCCGGATGTTGATCACGAGCGGGAAGGTCTTCGGATCCTTCACCCAGCCCGGGATGAAGCCCCAGCGCATCAAAACGAACTGCCGCTCTCCGTCATGGTTGCGGACGACCGGCACGGGCTGCGTCGGCGCGATGTTGTAGCGCGGCGGGAAGTTCGGCTGCTCGCGATAGCGGAACAGCGCCCGCATGGCGTCCGGCGGCAAAGTGATGGCGTAGCGACCGCACATCAGGCGGATATGGAAGCATCGAACCCGCCGATCAACACTTTCTTTGTCTTTCGCCAAGCATAGTGGCCGCGATTTTCGAGGTTCATGATGACCGTCTCCGCGCTGAGAGCGATGAGCATTGCCGTGGAGGACGCAGCCGTCGCGACAGCGACGCCGCAGCTCTCGACCGACTATCTCAACCGCTATGGCGAAGCGCTGATGCTGCTCGAACTGGTTCCGATGGACCCGGGCATCGTCGAAGATCTGAAGGCCTGGCGCGCCACCAGCTACCGCGAGCATTTCGAGGCGTCGCAACTGCGCTGCACGGCGTCGGCGCTCGCCGCCTATGAGCGGCTCGATCCCGCTTTCCGCAAGGGGTTCGAGGCGCTCTGCGTCTCGATGAACCGGCTGGTCTCGACCGTCACGGCGCTGCTCGCCGAACTTCCGCCCGAGCAGGATCCGACACCGATCGTTGATGTCGCGAGCGAGGCGCTGCGCAAGCTGATCGGCCGCGCGACGCAGTTCATCAACGCCAACGGCGCGCTCGATGTCGCGGCCGCCGGTGGTCGCGACCTGCAGGACGAAATCGACGCGCTGTTCGCCTGAACGCGGCCTCAGCCCGGCCTGCGCCCGCCGATCAGAAACTCGCGATTGCCGTCGCCGCCCTCGATCGGGGAGGGAATCGGCCCCGACACCGCAAAGCCCAGCCCCGCCAGCACGGCGACGGTCTCCGCGCAGACCGCCGCGTGAACCGCCTCGTCGCGCACCACGCCCTTCTTCAGCGCGGCGCGGCCTGCCTCGAATTGCGGCTTGATGAGCGCGACCAGCGCGGCTTCCGGCGCAAGCAGCGCCGCCACCGCCGGCAGCACGAGCTTCAGCGAGATGAAGCTGACGTCGATGCAGGCGAAGCCCGGCCGGCCCGGCAGCGCGTCGGGCGACAGCGTCCGGACGTCCTGCGCTTCCAGACTCAGCACCCGCGTATCGCCGCGAAGGCTGGGGTGGAGCTGGTCGCGGCCGACATCGACAGCGATCACCTGAGTCGCGCCGCCGCCGAGCAGCACGTCGGTGAATCCCCCCGTCGAGGCGCCGACATCGAGGCAGAGCTGACCGGCCGGGTCGATCCCAAAAGCGTCGAGCGCCGCCTTCAGCTTGAGCCCGCCGCGCGAGACGTAAGGATGGGGGGCCTGGGCGACGATGGCGGCCTTGCGCGCCACCATCTCGGAGGCTTTTCGCACCACCGCGCCATCGGCGCTGACGAGGCCTGCCGCGATCGCCGCCTGCGCCCGCGCCCGGCTCTCGAACAGGCCAAGCTCGACGAGCAACTGGTCGGCCCGGGTCTTCATCGCTGGTTCCGTCGGAGCTTGAGCTCAGGCCCGCCTGATCGCGCTTGGCGCGCCGAGCGCGGTCTCGACCGTGCGCACGATGCCGGCGGCGTCGAGGCCGGCCTTGGCATACATCGCGTCGGGTTTGTCGTGCTCCTGGAAGACGTCGGGCAGCGTCAGCGTGCGAACCTTCAAGCCGCCGTCTAGCAGTCCGGTGCGCGCCAGCAAGTGCAGCACATGGCTGCCGAAGCCGCCGACCGAGCCCTCCTCGACCGTAACCAGGATCTCGTGCTCGCGGGCGAGCCGCAGGATCAGCGCCTCGTCGAGCGGCTTGGCGAAGCGCGCGTCGGCGACTGTGGTCGGGAGCCCGCGCTGGCCGAGTTGCTCGGCCGCGAGCAGGCATTCGGCCAGCCGCGTTCCCAGCGACAGCAGCGCCACACGCGTGCCCTCGCGGACGACGCGGCCCCGGCCGATCTCGAGGGCTGAGCCCGCTTGCGGCAACTCGACGCCGACGCCCTCGCCGCGCGGATAGCGGAAGGCGATCGGGCCTTCCTCAAAGGCAGCCGCAGTGGCGACCATATGGGTCAGCTCCGCCTCGTCGGCGGCGGCCATCACCACCATGTCGGGCAGGCAGGCGAGATAGGCGACGTCGAAGGCCCCGGCATGGGTCGCGCCGTCGGCGCCGACGAGCCCGGCCCGGTCGAGCGCGAAGCGCACCGGCAGCTTCTGGATCGCGACGTCATGGACGATCTGGTCGTAAGCGCGCTGCAGGAAAGTCGAATAGATCGCGCAGAACGGCTTGTAGCCCTCGGTCGCCAGCCCCGCCGCGAAGGTCACCGCATGCTGCTCGGCAATGCCGACATCGAAGGTGCGCGCCGGAAATTCCTTGCCGAAGGCGTCGAGCCCGGTTCCCGACGGCATGGCGGCGGTCACGGCGACGATGCGCTCGTCCTTGCGCGCCTCCTTGATCAGCGCATTGGCGAAGACGCCCGTATAGCTCGGCGCATTGGCGGGGGCCTTGGCCTGCTGGCCTGTGACAGGGTCGAACTTCACCACCGCATGGTATTTGTCGGCGGTCGCCTCGGCGGGCGCATAGCCCTTGCCCTTCTGCGTCACGACATGGACGAGGATCGGGC
>LSIB01000109.1 GCA_001556025.1 Rhizobiales bacterium CCH3-A5 | reverse complement strand
GGCTCGCCTCATCGGTGCAATGTGACCGAAGATGCAGCGAGATTGCGTCAGACCCAAGATTGAACGCCGATCGGGGGGCAATATTGCGCGCCGTTTGACAGTGTCGGCGGCGAACCTCAACGCGGTCACAGCCCGCCACGAAATCAGCCGGGGCCGGATCGCTCAGGCGAACCAGATCGCCCAAGCCGTCGATCTCGACATGCGGTCATGGTGGAGCCCGGAGCGGGAGTTCCTGTCGCGCCTGTCGAAATCCACCATCGCCACGATTCTCCGCGAGGCCGGGTGTTCCGAGGACGCCGCCAAGGCGATCGAGCGCAGCCCGAAGACTGAGGCCGTCGCTCAGGCCGAACGCGAACTTGACGGCAAGGGCTGGCTCCCCTCCCCGCTCCTGACGCCGGGCGCGGTTCAGGCCGACGCTACCAATCGCGAGCATGATGATGGTGACGACGAGGCGCAGATGCCAATGGCGGCCGAGTAAGCAGCCACGCCGCCGGCGAACCAGACATCTTCGATCAAAGCAGCCGCCCGGGTCTCATGGCCCGGGCGGTATTCCCGCGCGGGGACTGCTCCTGCGCGGGATCGACCCGCCCAGGACCAGATCAGGGGCG
>LSIB01000108.1 GCA_001556025.1 Rhizobiales bacterium CCH3-A5 | reverse complement strand
TTGGCCGGCGCGCGCATGGGTGCAGGCGCGGGTGCGGCGCGGCTCTGGGCGAAGGCGGCCTCGGCGAGTTTTTGCAGGCGGACAGGCTCGGCGGCGTTGCCCGAGATCTGGCCAGCGGCAGCGGCCGCATGGTCGGTCGCACGGAGCCTGGGCGGGGCGTAGGCTGCCGCCGGGCGGGCGGATGCGCCGGCATGACCCGCCTCATGGCCGGTGCGGAAGGCGGCGACGAGTTCGTTGAGCTGGCCGATCTTGCCGGTGA
>LSIB01000107.1 GCA_001556025.1 Rhizobiales bacterium CCH3-A5 | reverse complement strand
CCCCTAGCCCCTCCCCACAAGGGGGAGGGGAACCCGTTGCGCTTGATTTGCGTAACGACGAAACGGTGTGCCCTCAGCATGTTCGACCTCATCCTCACACAGACGCTGAACGGCCTGGCTTCGGCCTCGTCGCTGTTCCTCGTCGCGTCCGGGCTGTCGATCATCTTCGGCGTGACGCGCATCGTGAACTTCGCGCATGGCTCGCTCTATATGCTGGGCGCCTACATCGCCTGGACGCTGGTCTCGCGCTTCGGCCCGGCGGATGCGCTCGGCTTCTGGGGCGGCGTCGTGCTCGCGGCGCTGCTCGTCGGGCTGATCGGCGTCGTCATCGAGGTGACGATCCTGCGCCGGATCTATCAGGCGCCGGAGCTGTTCCAGCTCCTCGCCACCTTCGGCGTCGTGCTGATGCTGCAGGATCTGACGCTGGCGACCTGGGGGGCGGAGGACAAGCTCGGGCCGCGGGCTCCCGGCTTCAAGAGCTTCGTGATCCTGTTTGGCAACCGATTTCCGACCTATGAGCTGTTCCTGATTACGGTTGGGCCGCTCGTGCTGCTCGTGCTCTGGTTGCTGTTCCAGAAGACGCGCTGGGGCACGCTGGTGCGGGCCGCGACGCAGGACCGCGAAATGGTCGGCGCGCTCGGCGTCAACCAGCGCCTGCTCTTCACCTCGGTGTTCTTCTTCGGCGCGATGCTGGCGGGCTTGGGCGGCGCGCTCCAGCTTCCGCGCGAGGCGGTGAACCTGCACATGGACCTCGCCATGATCTCGGAAGCCTTCGTCGTCGTGGTCGTCGGCGGGCTCGGCAGCGTGACCGGGGCCTATCTCGCGGCGATCCTGATCGGCATCCTGCACGCCTTCGGCATCCTGATCTTCCCCAAGATAACGCTGGTGCTGGTCTTCCTGGTCATGGCGGTGGTGCTGGTGGTCAAGCCGTACGGCCTGATGGGCAAGGCCCCGGTCGGCCATGCACGGGGTCATGGGCCAGCCGAGCCGCTCTTGCTGCCGGCCGACAACCTGACCAAGCTCGCCGGCCTCATCGGCCTCGCGGTGCTGGCGCTTGCGCCGCTGGTCGCGCCCGACCACGTCCTGCTGACGCTGACGGAACTCGTCATCTTCGCGCTCTTCGCCGCTTCGCTCCATTTCATGATGGGGCCGGGCGGCATGGCCTCCTTCGGCCACGCCGCCTATTTCGGCCTCGGGGCCTATGGCGCGGCGCTCGCTGTCAAATGGCTGGGCGCGCCGATGGAGCCGGCGCTGCTCTTCGCGCCCTTCCTCGCCGGCATTGCGGGCGTCGTCTTCGGCTGGTTCTGCGTCAGGTTGTCGGGCGTCTATCTCGCCATGCTGACGCTCGCTTTTGCGCAGATCGCCTGGGCGACCGCATTCCAGTGGGTCGAGGTCACGGGCGGGGACAACGGCATACTGGGCGTCTGGCCCTCGGCCTGGGCTTCGTCCAAATTCGCCTTCTACTATCTCGCGCTGATCATCTGCGCGGTCGCCATCGTGGCGCTGCGCCTGACGATCTTCTCGCCGCTCGGCTATGCCTTGCGCGCCGCCCGCGACAACCCGCTGCGCTCGGAGGCGATCGGCATCGACGTGATGCGGATCCAGTGGATCGCGTTTGCGGTCGCGGCCTTCGCGGCCGGCATCGCCGGCGCGCTGTTCGCCTTCTTCAAGGGCTCGGTCTTTCCGACCTATATGGCGATCCCGCGCTCGGTCGATGCGCTGCTGATGGTGCTGCTCGGCGGCGTGCAGACCGTGTCGGGGCCGATCGTTGGGGCCTTCGCCTTCGCCGGACTCTCCGAGCAGTTGATGAAGGCCACGATGTACTGGCGCTTCGTGCTCGGTTTCTCGATCGTGCTGCTAGTCATCGCGTTCCCGCGCGGGCTGGTCGGCGCATCGCTCATCGGGCTGGAACGCTGGCGCGGCCGGCCGGAGCCCGCGCCCAAGCCGGTGCTCGCGACGGAGGCCGGCCGATGAGCGCCGTGATGATGCCTTCGCAGATCGCCGACGCCATGGATGCGAGCGCGCCGGTGCTGGTGGTCCGAGACCTGCAGAAATCCTTCGGCGGCGTGCGCGCGGTCGATGGCGTCTCGTTTTCGGTCGAGGCCGGGACGATGCTGGCGCTCATCGGCCCCAATGGCGCGGGGAAAACGACCTGCTTCAACATGCTCAACGGCCAGCTCCGGCCCGACAAGGGCGAGGTCGTTCTGGCGGACCGGTCCATTACCGGGATGAAGCCCCGCGCGGTCTGGCGCATGGGCGTCGGCCGCACCTTCCAGATCACCGCGACCTTCACCTCGATGACCGTGCGCGAGAACATCCAGATGGCGTTGATCTCGCATGCCGGCGAAATCTTCAGCCCGTTCGGACGTGCCCGCGACAAATACAGGGATGCGGCCGACGCCCTTCTGGCGCAGGTTGGCATGCTGGAGCAGGCAGAACGCGCCTGCGGCGTGCTCGCTTATGGCGATCTCAAGCGCGTCGAACTCGCCGTCGCGCTCGCCAACCAGCCGAAACTCCTGCTGATGGACGAGCCGACGGCAGGGATGGCCCCGCGCGAGCGCATCGAACTGATGGCGCTGACGGCCGAGATCGCCGCCGCCAAAGGCATCGCCGTGCTCTTCACCGAGCACGACATGGACGTCGTCTTCACTCATTCCGACAGCGTGATCGTGCTCGATCGCGGCCGGCTGATCGCCCACGGCACGGCCGAGGAGGTGCGTCACGACCCCAACGTGCGCGCGGTCTATCTCGGCTCCGGTGCGACCTCGGGAGGGCATTGAGCCATGGCGATGCTCGAGATCACCGGCCTCGACGCCTATTACGGCCGCGCGCATATCCTGCAGGGGCTCAGTTTCTCGATGAATCGCGGCGAGGTGCTGGCGCTGATGGGCCGCAACGGCGCGGGCAAATCGACCACGATGAAGGCGGTGATGGGGCTCGTGCCGCCGGCAGGCGGCAGCGTCTCGTTCGAGGGCAAGCCCGTGCAGGGGCGCGAGCCCTTCGAGATCGCCCGCCTCGGCATCGGTTATGTGCCCGAGGACCGGCGCGTTTTCTCGGAACTCACAGTGACGGAGAACCTCTCCGTCGCCCAGCGTCCGCCGCGCCCAGACGCGCCGTACTGGACGCCGGAGCGCCTTTTCGCGCTCTTCCCCAATCTCGGGCGCATGCGCGACCGGCCGGGCGGGGCAATGTCGGGCGGCGAGCAGCAGATGCTGACGATCGCGCGCACGCTGATGGGCAATCCAAAACTCGTTCTGCTGGACGAGCCATCGGAAGGTCTCGCGCCGGTGATCATCGAGGAGATGGCGAAAACCATCCTGGCGCTGAAAGGCGAGGGGCTGACGGTGCTGATCTCCGAGCAGAACCTGCATTTCGCCGGCAACGTAGCCGACCGCGCCGCGATCATCGAGAAGGGCATGATCCGGTTCACCGGGACGATGGACGAGCTGAAGGCGAACGAGGCAGTGCGGACGCAGTACCTGTCGGTGTGAGCCGTCTTTGCGAGCGTAGCGAAGCAATCCAGAGGTTTGCGCGAGACGCTGGATTGCTTCGCTACGCTCGCAAAGACGGAATGGCCGCCGCGCCAACGCTGCGCCATTGATCCGCCAACGCCAGCAGCGCCCCCTCGATCAGGCCTTCCGCCAGCAGCGCCTGCGCCATCGTGACGCCGTTCGCCAGCGCGCGCGCCACCGCTTCGGGAGGGAGCGGCCCGACATCTACCGTCACCGCCAGGCCCTTGAGATCGCTATCGGGATCGAGATCGTGAGCCGGCTTGCGAATGACCGCGGGATCGTCGATATCGACCGCATTGGCGATGATGGTCGCAGCTGCGTCGGCCGCGGCCGCCGAGCGCGCAAGCACCGTGACGGCGTCGGCGATGCCACGCGAAAAGGAGCGTCCACGCCAGCCGCTGGTCGCGACGCCGCCAACGCGATGATGTGCTTCCAACCGCAGAAAACCTTCCGACCGCGCGCGCGCCAGCGAGGGCACCACGCCGATGTCGAGCGGGTGGTCCGGCGTGACATGCACCGCGATGTCGCCGCCATTGTTGACATAGGCACGTTCGAGGCCCGGTGCAGCCGTGACCATCGCGGCTAGGACCGTGTCGGCGACCGCGCCCGCCACCGCCGCCATCGGCGTGATGAATTGGCTGCGATGCGGCCAGCAGGCGCGGGTCATTCGCCGGGCGGTTGCGCCCTGAGGCGAAGGCAGCTGGTGCTCGAGCGGCTGGCGCAGGATGGGCAGTTCGGAGACGAGTTCCGCGAGCAGGCCATTGAACGCGGCCTGTGCCGCCGCATAGGCCCGCGTGATCGCGCCAGTCTCTCCGAAGGCGGCGATCACCAGATCGCTCGGTCCTTCGTGAAGATGCAGCCGGTTGCCGGGCAAGCGGGCGGCATGATGGGTTTTCATCGCTTTCGCCGACCGTCATTGCGAGCGAAGCGAAGCAATCCAGAGCCACACGCTCCGACGTTCTGGGTTGCTTCGCTGCGCTCGCAATGACGGCATCGCATCAAGCCGGACGCAGCGGCCACGGGTTCTCGGCCAGCACCGGTTCGATCCGCGCGTCCCGTCCATAAGCGTGCAACACCTCGTCCATCGTGACGATCTCGTCCTCATGCCCGCCCAGCGCGAGGTAGATCTCGCGCGGCAAAGTGAACTCGATCGGCGCGACCAGCGCCGGCGTCGGCACCGAGCCGAATGCGTTTCTTGGCAGCCGCAGCACGTCCACCATGACCGTGATGCCGCCGCCCGGCCAGACATAGACGGGCGCCCCCCCCATGGTCACGCGCGTCGCCCCCGAGTGGACCGAGCGCGTCAGCAGCACCGGATTCTCGGTGACGCCGGCGCGAAGCGAGCCGCCGGCGCCGGCCATGAAGGTCACGGTGCAGAGCGAGGGCTCGCAGTTCTCGCCGATGCGCTCGACCACCTGCCGCACGGCCGCGGGCATTTCTGCCTCCACCGGCGTCAGGTTTTCGTCGAGCACGAAGAAGGCGGAATCCTCGCCGGTGGTCGAGGTCATCAGCAGGCGCATGCCCGGCCAGGCCAGCTTCTCGTCGATCTTCTGGATGATCGAAAGCGGTTCGTTGATGTCGGTTCCGCCCCATCCGAGGCCGGGCTCGGCGACCTGAAAGTAGCGGCCGGGCGTCGATTTGCGGCCGCGCACGCGGATGCCGGCGGGCTTCATGTCGAGCACGCGCCCGGCCTGATGCTCGGTCAGAACCCCTGTGATGTGGTCGTCGACGACGATGACCTCGTCGACATGGTCGCGCCATTGCTGCGCGAAGATGCCGATCGTGGCCGAGCCGCAGCCGACTCGCATGCGCTGCTCCGGCTTGCCGTCGACGATCGGCGGTTGCCCTGCCTGGACGACAACGCTGTGGCCGCCATCGATGGTCAGTTCCACGGCCTCGCCATTGGCGAGTTGCAGCATCGCCTCGCAGGTGGCGTTGCCTTCTTTCTTGGAGCCGCCGGTGAGATGGCGCACGCCGCCGATGGAGAGCATCTGCGAGCCGTATTCGGCCGTGGTGACATGGCCGACCTGCTCGCCCTTGGCGCGGATCGCCGCCGTCTCCGGGCCGAGATGGCGATCGGTGTCGATCTTCACCTTGATCCCGCAATAGGAGAAGATGCCCTCGGTCACCACGGTGACCGTGTCGACGCCCTGATGCTGCGCCGAGACGATGAACGGCGCCGGCTTGTAGTCGGGATAGGTCGTGCCCGAGCCTATGCCGGTGACGAACATCCGGTTGGCGGGGAGGGCGTTGCCGTCCCAATCCCCGGCGTTCTCCGCGAAGGGCACCAGCGGCTGGCCCGTCTCGACAGCTTCCGCCAGCAGCACGACCGGGTCGGTGCGCACGAGGAGCCCGTTCTCGTTGGCGTAGCGCGAGCAAGCGCCGGAGCGGCCGGGCCTGATCCGGCACAGCACCGGGCAGGCGTCGCAGCGGATGATGCCGTCCTCGCCCTCGGCCGCGCCGAATTTGCGCGAGCGTTCGGCGAGGGCTGAGGCCTGCGCGCTCGTCGCCGATGAAGGCTCCTCTCTCCCCCCTGGTGGGGGAGAGATGGAGAGGGGGGGCGCGCCGCCTGGTGAGCGCTCGCCCGGTCGTTCGCCCCCCACCCCTAACCCCTCCCCACAAGGGGGAGGGGAATCCTGCGCCTCCTTCTCCCGCATCAATTCCCAGAGCCGATGCGGCAACACCGGGATCTGCCGCGGCGTGACGCCGGTCGCGTGCCGGATCGCGCCGAGGATCGCAGGCGCAGTCGGCACCAGAGCCGGCTCGCCGATGCCTTTCGCGCCGGAGGGACCGAGCGGCTCGGGGTCCTCGATCAGGATGATGTCGATCGGCGGCACGTCGCCGGCGGTCGGGATCAGGTAATCGTGCAAATTCTCGGTGCGGCCAGGGAGGTATTCCTCCATCAGCGCGAGCCCGATGCCCTGGGCGATGCCGCCATGGATCTGGCCCTCGACCAGCGTGGGGTTGATTGCGCGCCCAACGTCATGGGCCGCGACAATGCGGTTCAGCTTCACCGTGCCGAGGTCGAGATCGACGTCGAGCGAGGCAATCTGCGCCGCAAAGCCATAGGTCGCATAGGGGATGCCCTGGCCGTCCGCATCGAGCGGGATGGTCGGCGGATCGAAGGAGCCGACGCCTTCTAGCACGATGCCATCGGCATTCGCGGGGAGGGCGGCGAGGTCGATCCGGGCAGATACGCCATTTTCGGTGACGATCAGGGCCGCGCCGTCGAGATGGAGGCTTGCGTCTTCGCCGGCATTGGTCAGGCGCAGGATCGCGGCGCGGAGTTCTTTCGCTGCGGCCTCCGAGGCCCGGCCCGAAACGAAGGTCTGGCGCGAGGCCGAGGTTTTGCCGGCATCGAGCGTCAGCGCGCTGTCGCCGATGACGAGCCGGAAAGCCGAGAGCGGGAGCCCGAGCGCATCGGCCGCGATCTGCGTCAGCACCGTGGTCGAGCCCTGGCCGATATCGACCGCGCCGTTCCAGAAGGTCAGTGTGCCCTTGGCGTCGAGGGTGATCCGCATCGTCGAGGGGTTCGACATGCCGGTGTTGCCGATGCCGTACCACATGCAGCCGATGCCGACGCCGCGGCGGGAGCGACCCTCCTTCGCATTGAACGATGCGGCGTCGGCCAGCAGCGCCTGCCAGTGGGGTTTAAGCGCCTCGAGGCATTCCGCCAGCCCGGCGCTTGCTTGCAGCACCTGGCCGGTCGGCGTCGCGTCGCCGGCGCGGATCGCGTTGAGCAGCCGGAACTCCAGCCTGTCGATACCGGCGGCCTGCGCCAGATCGTCGAAGAGGCTCTCCTGTGCGATCGCGGCCTGCGGGACGCCGAAACCGCGAAACGCGCCCGAGGGTGGGCCGTTGGTGTAGATCGCCCGCGAGAGGTTGCGGACGTTGGGGACCTTGTAGGGCCCGGTCGCATGAACTGGCACGCGCCCGGCGACCGTTGGCCCCCAGGAGGAATAGGCCCCTGTGTCGAAATCGCCTTCCATTGCGTAGGCGACGAGCTTTCCGTCTGCGTCGCAGGCCACCTTGGCAGTGATCTGCGAAGGGTGGCGCTTGGTCGAGGAGACCATCGATTCGATCCGCCCGAAGACGCAGGCGACGGGCCGCTTCAGCACCCATGCCGCGACCGCCAGCATCGGCTGGAGGGAGACGTCGAGCTTGCCGCCGAAGCCGCCGCCGCAGGCCGAGGGGATGATGCGCACGGCGTCGAGCGGGATGCCCAGCACGCGCGCGACCTCGTCGCGGTCCATATAGGGGGCCTGCGTGCAGGCGAAGACCTCGATCGTGTCGCCGACGCGCTGCGCATAGCCGGCTTCAGGCTCGATATAGGCATGCTCGACGAAGCCCGTCTCGAAGTCGCCCGACGCAACATGCGTCGCTTGCGCGAAGCCGGCCTCGACATCGCCGCTGACGACGCGGCCGCGCGTCAGCACATTGTCGGGCGCGAAGTCGTGAAGGGGGAACGCGGTCTCGGCGAGCGCCGCCTTACTGCCGATCATAGGCGGCAGCGTCTCCCAGACGATCGGGAACTCGCTCATGCGAACGGCCTCGACCGCCGCCTTCTCGCCGACGATGGCGAGCACGCATTCGCCGCGATAGCGGGTCTCGCCCGGGGAGAACACCGGCTGGTCCTTGAGGTGCGGATAGATGCCGAAGGAATTTTCGCCGGGCACGTCGGCTGGCGTGAAAATCTTCACCAGCCCCGGCCTGCTCGCGATGAAGGCGTCGAGATCGCCCAGCGTGAAGCGGGCGCGCGGATGCGGGCAGCGCAGGGCGCGCAGCCAGAGTGCGCCGTCGGGCACGCGGTCTGCGCCGTAAATCTCGGTGCCGGCGACCTTGGGTTCGCCATCGAGACGGGCGACGCGCGCGCCGATCGCCTCGCCGGGCCGGGCGGCCGCGCCGACCGGCGCGGTTTGGAGGTATCCATGCGCCGCCCGCACCGCCTCGACGATCTTGATGTAGCCGGTGCAGCGGCAGAGCACGCCGCCGAGCGCGTCCAGCGCCGCGGGCTCGGTCGGACGCGGATCGCGCGAAAGCAGGTCGTAGGCCGCCATCAGCATACCGGGCGTGCAGATGCCGCATTGCGCCGCGCCATGCGCATGGAACGAAGCCTGCAGCGCGCGGCCGAGCGGATCGTCGGCCAATCCCTCGACGGTCGTGACGGCGCGACCGTCGACCTGTCCGACCGGAATCAGGCAGGCGCAAGCCTGCGCGCCATCCAGCAGCACGGTGCAGGCGCCACAATCGCCGGCGTCGCAGCCGACCTTGGTGCCGGTGGCGTTGAGGCTCGTGCGAAGCGCCTCGCTCAGGCGGGTGTCGGGCGCGACGTCCAGTGCGACCGCGTCGCCGTTCAGGCGGAAGCGGATGCCGTCACTGGAGCTCATCGGGATGACGGAGCGGTCATGGACGTTCACGCGGCGACCTCCAGCGGAGACGAGAGCAGGCCGGCCAGCGCGCGGCGCACCAGCACCAGTGCCGAGTGGGCGCGGTAGGTTGCGCTGGCTCGGACATCGGCGATCGGCGACAGGGGCGCCAGATCGGCCGAGGTGACGGCTTCGGCGAGCGCGGGCGAGGCTGCCTGGCCGAGCAGCCGCAATTCGAGCGCGGTCAGCCGCTGCGGCGCGGCCGAACATGCCCCGACGGCAAGCCGCAGGGCGGCGATGCGTCCCTGATGGTCCAGCGCAAGATTGGCGGCGACCGAGGCGATCGAGATCACGAGATAGCTGCGTGCGCCGAGCTTGAGGAAGGTCGAGCGCATTACGTCTGACTGTGGCGGGACATGGATCGCGATCAGCAACTCGTCTGCCGCAAGCGCGGTCCGGCGGTTCCCGAAGATGAAGGCCGAAAGCGGCAGCCGACGCCTGCCCCGCAGGCTCGCCAACTCCACTTCGGCGTCGAGCGCCAGCAAGGGCGGCACCCCGTCTGCGGCCGGCGAGGCGTTGCAGAGATTGCCGGCGAGCGTACCCCGGTTCTGGATCTGGACGCCGCCGACCTGTCGAGCCGCCTGCTTGAGCGCGTCGAACGCGGGCGGCAGTTCGGCCGCGATCACCGCGCTCCAACTCGCCAGCGCGCCGATGCGCGTGCCTTGCTGACCATGCTCGACGTCGCCGAGTTCGGCGAGTGCGCCGATGTCGAGCATATCGCTCGGATAAGGCTCGAACCAAGCTGCGCGCTGGGTGCGCACCGGATAGACGTCGGTCCCGCCGGCCAGCACGGTAAGCGGCGCGTGCTCGGCGCTCTGCGCCTTCAGCGCCAGAGCCTCTTCGAGGCTGGTCGGTCTGCAGTAGCGCGTCATGATTCTGGCCTCGGCGGGTTCATGGCGGTGTCTGCGTCGTTTCGTCAGTCGAGTTCCGGCGCGAGAGCGACGGTCAGCCCATCAAGCTCGGGCGAAAACAGGATCTGGCAGGCGAGGCGAGAATTCGGGCGGACGTCGAAGGCGTCGTCGAGCCGCTCCAGCTCGTCCTCTCGGGCCGGGTGCAGTCGGTCGACCCAGTCCTGCGCGACATAGACGTGGCAGGTTGCACAGGCGCAGGCCCCGCCGCACTCGGCCTTGATCGGCAAGCCCCAGTCGCGGATGATCTCCATCAGCCGCCAGCCTTCGAGCGCCTCAAGCTCGCGCTCCTGCCCCTCGCGGTCGGTGACGCGAACATGCATCATGCGACCCCGAGCTTCTTCTGGAGCGACGTGGAGGAGGTCGTGTATTGGAAGGTCAGGCGCTTGTCGGGATAGACGTAGCGGTGGACCTTCTGGGCTGCGAGCGCGGCCTCGTGGAAGCCAGACAGGATGAGCTTGAGCTTGCCCGGATAGGTGTTGATGTCGCCGATGGCGAAGATGCCGGGCACGTTGGTCTCGAACTTTTCGGTGTCGGCCGGGATCAGGTTCTCGTTGAGGTTCAGGCCCCAGTCGGCGATCGGGCCGAGTTTCATGGTCAGGCCGAAGAAGGGTAAAAGCGTGTCGCAGGGCACGCTGAAGGTCTCGCCGGCACTGTCGCGGCAGATCGCGGCGGTCAGCGCCGAGCCCTCGCCTTCGAGCCCGGTGACCTGCCCGAAGCGCAGATCCATCGCGCCTGCTGCGACGAGCGCGCGCATCTGCTCGACGGAGTGGGGTGCGGCGCGGAACTCGTCGCGGCGGTGCATCAGCGTGACGCGCTTCGCGATCGGCTGGAGGTT
>LSIB01000106.1 GCA_001556025.1 Rhizobiales bacterium CCH3-A5 | reverse complement strand
ATCAAATCATCCCGACATAAACGCCTTGCCAAAGGGGGCGTCCACATATGAATCAGGTCCTTGAGCACCGGCGAAAAATTGAGCAGGCCGAGGTGTCCGAGTTCGGCAATCAGGCTACGAAGTTGGCCAAGGACATCCAATCGACGGCAGACCCTGCGCGAAAATCGCAGCTGGCTACATGGTGGGACCAGTTGTTGAAGGATCGCAAGCGTAAAAAAGAAGCCAAGGATTCCTTCGCTGAACTCCAGTATATACACAACGAATTCGGCAAGTTACAGACTGCAGCGGGCCGCCTGGATTGCCGTTAGAACGAAGGTGGCGTCGTGGCGACCGAGTGACTTTGCGAAAGCGCCGGGCGATGCTCCGATCTCCGCTGGGCCTGGCGTCCGTGTCTTCGTCAGCCACGATACGTCATGGGTGTGGCGTGGTCGCGCCGCATACGGACATCGACGGCACGGACCGCCACCGCAAGCCGTCCGATCCTTGAAGACAAGAGATTTTTGGGGAGTCCAGCCAAGCTATTTTCAGCTTCGGAGGGCAACGCTCTATCCAGCTGAGCTACGGACGCAATCCGTGACTGGTGGATCGTCGATCGGCGGGCTGTCGGCAACGAGGGATTGTCGATCCGGCAAAGGCAGGGGCGGCCATACGACGCGCGTCCTGGAAGCCGTTGCCCGCATGCAGTCGTTGCGCCGCGGCCGTGACCTGGCCCAAGATTGGCCGGTTGATGTCGTGGCTTTGGCCTGAGACGTTGCCCCCGATTTCTGGCCGCTAGCCGAGGACCGTCATGACATCAACCATCAGCCCGTTTGCGGGCAAACCTCTTGATCGCAGCCAACTCGTCGATGTCGCCCGGTTGACGCAGTGCTATTTCGACCGTCCCGATCCGGCGGAAGCCGGGCAAAGCGTCGCCTTCGGCACATCGGGCCATCGCGGGTCGTCGTTCCAGCTCTCCTTCAACGAGGCGCATATCCTCGCCATCGCGCAGGCGATCTGCCTCTACCGCAAGCAGAAGGGCATCGACGGCCCGCTCTTTCTCGGCATCGATACGCATGCGCTCTCCGGCCCGGCGTTCAGGACGACGCTGGAGGTTTTTGCCGCCAACGGCGTCGTCACCCTGATCGACCAGAACCTGCGTTTCACGCCGACCCCGGTGATCTCGCACGCCATCATCGCGCATAATCGCGGCCGAAGCGCAGGCCTCGCCGATGGCGTCGTGATCTCGCCGTCCCACAATCCCCCTGCCGATGGCGGCTTCAAGTACAACATGCCCCATGGCGGGCCCGCCGACACGGACGCGACCGGGTGGATCGAGCGCAGCGCCAACGCGCTGATGGCGGGCAAACTCATCGACGTTGCGCGCATGCCCTATGAGCGGGCGCTCAAATCCGATCGTGTCAGACGTCATGACTACATCGCCGCCTATGTCGGCGATCTCGCGGCCGTCATCGACATGGACAAGATCCGAGGTTCAGGCGTCGGCATCGGCATCGACCCGCTAGGCGGCGCGGGCCTCGACTACTACGCGCCGATCATCGACCGCTACGGCCTCAACGCGACGCTCGTCGACGACAGGCTCGATCCGACCTTCGGCTTCATGAGCGCCGACTGGGACGGCAAGATCCGGATGGACTGCTCTTCGCCCTACGCGATGACGAGCCTGATCGGCATGCGCGACCGTTTCGACGTCGCCTTCGCCAACGATACGGATGCCGACCGCCATGGCATCGTCACCCGCAGCGGCGGCCTGATGAACCCCAACCACTATCTGGCGACGGCCATCGATTATCTCTTCACCAACCGCGCCGGCTGGCGATCCGATGCCGCGATCGGCAAGACGATCGTCAGCAGCGCCATGATCGACCGCGTCGCGGGCCGACTCCGGCGCCGGCTGGTCGAGGTGCCGGTCGGGTTCAAATGGTTCGTCGACGGGCTATCGGATGGCAGCTTCGGCTTCGGCGGCGAGGAAAGCGCGGGAGCCTCCTTCCTGCGCCATGACGGCGCAAGCTGGACCACGGACAAGGACGGCATCATCCTCGGACTGCTCGCGGCCGAGATCACTGCCAGCACCGGTTCGGATCCGGGCGAGCGCTACGTCGCTCTCACGAAGGAGCTTGGCGAACCGCATTACGCCCGCATCGATGCTGCCGCCACGCCTGCGCAGAAGGCCGTGCTGAAAACACTTTCGCGCCAGCAGATCAAGACGGACACGCTGGCCGGAGAGCCTATTACCGCTGTCCTGAGCGACGCGCCCGGCAATGGCGCCGCCATCGGCGGCGTCAAGGTCGTGACCGATGATGGCTGGTTCTGCGCCCGGCCGTCGGGCACCGAGGACGTCTACAAGATTTACGCTGAAAGCTTCCGCGATGAAGCGCATCTGCGACAGATACAGCAAGAGGCCCAGACGATCATCGACGGAGCCCTCGCCGCAGCATGATTCGAGACCAACTGTCGCGAAAGTGCCGCGGCGTTAACGTCCTCTTGGTCCGTCGCGGGTGATTCTGGCGTCCCGATTCGCTTGAGCGTTCAGTGCCATGGGTCAAGTTTTGCAGTTTCGTCTTCCGCCTGTCGATGCGGAGGATTCGCTTTCCGGGATCGATCTGGTCACGGCGGTGGAGATCGCGTTGCGCGATCTCGCCGATATCGCGCCATTCGTCACGCTCGCCTCGGCGCGCGCGCAGCTATTCGCCTGTCGCGAGGTGCTGCAGGCCGGGCTCGACGCCGAAGCGGTGGCCGTCTGACGCGTGAGGCGGGTGCGCGATCCGGGATCGCGGTACCACCACGGCTGGCGATCACCCGCCGATGTTGAACGCCGCAAGCGCCGCCATGTTGACGATGTCGGAATCCTTCGAGCCGAGCGGCACGATCTGGACCGGCTTGTCGAGGCCGACGATCAGCGGGCCGATCACGGTCGAGCCGCCGAGTTCCTGCAGCATCTTGGTCGAGATAGAAGCCGAGTGGAACGCCGGCATCACCAGCACGTTGGCCGGCCCGCTCAGGCGGCAGAACGGATACTGGCTCATCAGGTCGCGGTTGAGCGCCACGTCGGCGGCCATCTCGCCGTCATACTCGAAATCGACGCGCTGGCCGTCGAGCAGTTTGACCGCTTCGCGCACCTTGTCGGAGCGTTCGCCGGGCGGATGGCCGAAGGTCGAGAAGGCCAGCATTGCGACCTTGGGCTCGTAGCCCAGCCGGCGCGCGACGCCGGCCGCCTCGATTGCGATTTCCGACAGGCCCTGCGCCGTCGGCATCTCGGTGATCGCGGTGTCGGCGACGAGCACGGTCCGGTCGCGCGAGAGCACGATCGAGACGCCGATCAGCCTATGGCCCGGCCGGTCGTCGATGACGCGGCGGACCTCTTCCAGCGCGATCGAGTAGTTGCGGGTCACGCCGGTCACCATGGCGTCGGCGTCACCCAGCGCTACCATGGCGGCGGCGAAATGGTTGCGGTCCTGGTTGATCAGGCGCTGGCAGTCGCGGAACAGGTAGCCGTGCCGCTGCAGCCGCTCGTAGAGATATTGTGCATAGGCCGAATTGCGGTGCGAGAGCCGGGCGTTGGCGATGGTGATGCCCTTGGCGGCGAGATCGACGCCCAGTTGCGCGGCGGTCTCGGCGATCCTCTCCTCGCGGCCGACCAGGATGGCGTGGCCGAGTTCCTGCCCGACGAAGGACATCGCGGCGCGGATCACCTGCTCCTCTTCGCCCTCGGCGAAGACGACGCGCTTGGGATAGCGCCGCACCCGCTCGAAGATGCGGTTCAGCGTGCCCGCGACAGGGTCGCGCCGCGCCGAAAGCTGCGCCTTGTAGGCGGGGATGTCGACGATCGGCTTGCCGGCGACACCGGTCTCCATCGCGGCCTTGGCGACGGCCACGGGCACGACATGGATCAGCCGCGGGTCGAACGGCACCGGGATGATGTAGTCCTTGCCGTAGCGCGGACGCGCACCCTGATAGGCGGCGGCGACCTCGTCGGGCACGTCCTCCCGGGCGAGCGAGGCCAAAGCTTCGGCGGCCGCGATCTTCATTTCCATGTTGATCGTGGTGGCGCGCACGTCGAGCGCACCCCGGAAAATGAAGGGGAAGCCGAGCACATTGTTGACCTGGTTGGGATAATCCGAGCGCCCGGTCGCCATGATCGCGTCGTCCCGGACGGCTGCGACCTCTTCGGGCGTGATCTCGGGATCGGGGTTGGCCATCGCGAAGATGATCGGGTTTTCCGCCATCGAGGCGACCATGGCCGGCGTCACCGCCCCCTTTTGCGACAGGCCGAAAAAGGCGTCTGCGCCCTCCATCGCCTGCGCCAGCGTGCGCCGGTCGGTGACCGCCGCATGGGCCGATTTCCACTGGTTCATGCCCTCGGTGCGGCCTTGATAGATCACGCCCTTGGTGTCGCAGAGGATGACGTTGTCGGGCTTGAAGCCCATCGCCTTGAGCAGTTCGATGCTGGCGATAGCGGCCGCGCCCGCGCCGTTGATGACGAGGCGGGTGGTGGCGATGTCGCGGCCGGTCAGGTCGAGCGCGTTGATCAGGCCCGCGGCGGAGATGATCGCAGTGCCGTGCTGGTCGTCATGGAACACAGGGATGTCCATGAGTTCCTTGAGCCGGTCCTCGATGATGAAGCACTCGGGCGCCTTGATGTCCTCAAGATTGATGCCCCCAAAAGAGGGGCCAAGATAGCGCACCGCCTCGATGAACTTGTCGGCGTCCTCGGTGTCGACCTCGAGATCGATCGAATCCACGTCGGCGAAGCGCTTGAATAGGACCGCCTTGCCCTCCATCACCGGCTTGGAGGCGAGCGCGCCGAGATTGCCCAGGCCGAGGATCGCAGTGCCGTTGGTGATCACCGCCACGAGGTTGGCGCGCGCCGTGTAGTCATAGGCGCGGCTGGGATCCTCGGCGATCGCCAGCACGGGCACGGCGACGCCGGGCGAATAGGCCAGAGACAGGTCGCGCTGCGTTGCCATAGGAACGGTCGCGACGATCTCGAGCTTGCCCGGGCGACCCTCGGAATGGAACAGCAGCGCTTCCTGGTCGGTGAAGGTCGGGCGGGTGCGCTTGATCGGCGGCTGGTCTGACATGGACGTATTCTTTTTGTGAGCGTTTCCTGAAGGGAGGCGGACCATAGGCAAGCGCCCGCCCAGCGACAAGGCGCGAGGGCGGCCAAGCGGTCATGACGCGAGGGCGAAAATAGCAGGAGGAGGCTTTGGGCGGCGCGTCAGAGCCGGCCGCGCACGCTTTTCACGAAATCGCCGACATAGCGGTCGAGCGCCTGCGTGCGTTCGGCGACGTTGCGCGCCGCCTCGACCACGCGTCCGGCCGCGTCGCCGGTGACGCGCGCCTCGCTGCCGACCGAGCCGATGGCGTCCGTGACGGCGCTGGTGCTGCCGGCGACCGCCTGCGCGTCCGCCGCAATGCCCGAGGCGATGTCGGCCTGGCGATTGACCACATCGGCGAGGATGCCCGAGGAACCCTCCATCGTCGTCATCGTGCCCTCGATATGGGCGATGGCCTCCGAGGCGGTCGCAGCGGCGCTTCGGATGTCCTGCAGCGTTTCGGCAATGTCGCGGGTCGCCTTCTGCGTCTGCTCGGCGAGATTCTTGACCTCGCCGGCGACGACGGCGAAGCCGCGCCCGGCCGCGCCGGCGCGCGCCGCCTCGATCGTGGCGTTGAGGGCGAGCAGATTGGTGCGCGACGCGATTTCCTCGATGAAGCCGAGAATCGCGCTGACCTTGTCGGCCGCGCCGGTCAGCGCCGCCATGTCCTGGTGCGTCGTGCGCACATAGCTCGCGGCCTCGCGCGCCATCACGTCGGCATGGGAGAACTGGCGCGTCAGCTCGCGGATCGAAGCCTCGATCTCCTCGGCCGCGACCGCGACGCTGCCGACGCGATGCGAGGCGGTTTCGGCCTGCCGCGTCGCCTCGATGGCGCGGACCGTCGTCTTCTCGGCGCTGCCGGCCATGGCGCCGGCCGCCTCATGCATGCTGCGGACCGACTGCCCGACATCCTGCATGGCTTTTCCGACCGTGACCTCGAGCTGGTTGGCAAGGTCCTCCAGAGCCGTCTTGCGGCCCCCTTCCAGCTCGCGCCGGCGATCTTCGAGCGTACGCTCGGCCGTCACGTCGGTGAGAATGCCGTCCCATGAGATCGAGCCGTCGGAGAGCTGGCGCGGCGCGGCGTCCGTGCGCAGCCAAACCATCGAACCATCGTCGCGCCGGTGCCTCGCCTCGAAACGCCAGGGCTTGAGCACTGGGTCGCGAGCCAGTTCGGCATTGGCCTTTTCCAGTCTTGCGCGGTCTTCGGGCAGCATCCAGCGCAGCCAACTCGACGGGTCGCGCTCGACCTGCTCGCGTGTGACATCGAGCATCTTCTCGATGCCGTTGCTGGCGAAACGGTAGGAGATCGACCCGTCCGGCCGCACGATCTTCTGATAGAGCACGCCCGGCGTATTGGCGGTGAAGGCCTCCAGGCGTCGCAATGTCTCCAGCCTCTCGGCATCGGCGCACAGAATCAGGCCGGCCATCGCGGTCCCGAGCATGTTGATCATCGTCATCGGCAGCAGCGCCTGGCGGATGACGGTCTCGATGACCGACCAGCTCGGCAGCATCACCATCGACATCACCACCGCCAGACTGGCGATCAGGCCGAGGACCGGAACGTCGCGCACGGCGATCTGGCGCTTCTGACGCCGGAGCAGCATCATGAAGCACAGCCCGCCGATCGCGCTCAGCGCGATGCCGGCCACCCCGGCAGGCACGCCGGCCCCACCCGCGACGAGCCGCATGATCAGCAATGGCGCGGTCGTCAGCACCATGCCCAGCACGCCGCCGAAGGGCGCAGACAGAACGGCGACGATATTGCGCGAATCGATCAGAACGCCGGGCGTCAGCACGAAGGGGTCTTCCATGCTGCACAGGCCGGCGATTGCGAAGACGATGCCCACCACGATCTGGCGTAGCCAGCCGCGCGGTCCCAGGCGGGGCAGCAGCAGCGTCAGCAGGAGCGCCGCCATCAGCACGAACGACAGGCTCTCGACGAGGTTCAGCAGCAGGCTCATTCCGGACGATCCGTTCGGCAAGATTCCGGCAACCATGCTTTCAATTGTTGAAGGTCGTCCTAACGGATGGCTTTGGTTGCATATTTTGCTAGCGTCCCGTCGCCATGCGTCCAATCCCCGAGTCCGAAACCGCGCCGCCGCCCTCGATCGGCGCAGAGGCGCATCGCGTCACGCCGATGATGGCGCAGTACATCGAGATCAAGGCCGCCAATCCCGGTAGCCTGCTGTTCTACCGGATGGGCGATTTCTACGAATTGTTCTTCGGCGACGCCGAAATCGCCTCGCGTACGCTCGGCATCGTTCTGACGAAACGCGGCAAGCATCTGGGCGAGGACATCGCCATGTGCGGTGTCCCGGTCGAGCGCGCCGACGACTATCTCCAGCGCCTGATCGCGGCCGGCCACCGCGTCGCCGTCTGCGAACAGACCGAGGACCCGGCCGAGGCGAAGAAGCGCGGCGCCAAATCGGTGGTGAAGCGCGACGTGATGCGCCTTGTCACCCCCGGCACCATCACCGAAGAGCGCCTGCTCGAGCCAGGCCGCGCCAGCCTGCTCGTCGCCATCGCGCGCCGCCGCCTGAGCGACGAGACGGCGCTCTACGGACTGGCGGCCATCGACATCTCGACCGGCCGGTTCAGTGTGATGGAGGTGACGCAGGACAGGCTGGCAATCGAGTTCGCGAGGCTGGAGCCGCGCGAGATCGTTTGTCCCGATGCGATCCACGAAGATCCCGAACTCAAAGCGTTTTGGCGCGAGATCGCGATCCCAGTGACGCCGCTGGCGCGCGAGGGGCTCGACGCGGCTTCAGCCGAGCGCCGTCTGCGCGAATTCTTCGGCGTTGCGACGCTGGACGCCTTCGGGTCCTTCACCCGGGCCGAGATCGCGGCCGCGGGCGCGGCGCTGGCCTATGTCGAGCGCACCCAGTTCGGCGCGCGGCCGCCTTTGTCGCCGCCAGTGCGCGACGGCGGCGGCTCCGCCATGCTGATCGATGCGGCGACGCGGGCCAATCTCGAACTGACCCGCACTCTGTCGGGCGAGCGCGCGGGAAGCCTGCTCGCTGCGATCGACCGCACGGTGACGCCGGGCGGCGCGCGCCTGCTCGCCGAGCGGCTGGCAGGCCCGCTGACGGACATCGCCGCGATCGCCGCGCGTCACGATGCGCTGGCCGCGCTCGTCGAGGACGCGGCCCTGCGGGAGGATCTGCGCCGCGCGCTGGCCAAAGTGCCGGACGTCGCCCGCGCGCTCTCGAGGCTGAGCCTCGATCGCGGCGGCCCGCGCGATCTCGCGGCGCTCGGCGCGGGCCTGACCGCCGCACGCGAGATCGCCGTCCGGCTAGGCCGTTCCACCGGAATGCCCGAGGCGCTCGCAGCGGCGGCGGCGGCGCTGGCCGCCAGCGATCCGGACCTTCCCACCCGCCTGACCGATACCTTGGCGGACGAGCTTCCGCTGAACCGGCGAGACGGCCGCTTCGTGCGCGAGGGCCATGACCCGGCGCTCGACGAATTGCGGCTGCTGCAGGTCGATTCCCGCAAGGTCATCGCGCAGTTGCAGGCGCGCTACGTCACTGACACCGGCTGCCGGACGCTGCGCATCAAGCACAATTCCATGCTCGGCTATTTCGTCGAGGTGCCGCAGGCCGCCGGCGAGGATTTCCTGAAGGAGCCCTGGCGGACGGTCTTCGTCCACCGCCAGACCATGTCGGATGCGATGCGCTTCTCCTCGGTCGAACTCGGCGGGCTGGAGGCGAAGATCGCCTCCGCCGCCGACCGGGCGCTGCGGCTGGAACTCGGCGTCTTCGCGGCGCTGGCCGGGGCGGTGCAGGGGCAGGCCGATGCGATCAAGCGGGTCGCCCAAGCCTTGGCCGAAATCGACGTGACGGCGGCGCTGGCGGAGCTTGCCGCCAGCGAGGGCTGGCGTCGCCCACGGATCGACGACAGCGCGGCCTTCGCGATCGCCGGCGGTCGCCATCCGGTCGTCGAGGCGGCGCTGAAGCGCGACGGCAAACCCTTCGTCGCCAACGACACAGAGCTGTCGCCGCCAAACGGCGATGGCGGCGGTCGCATCTGCCTGATCACCGGCCCCAACATGGCCGGCAAATCGACCTTTCTGCGCCAGAACGCGCTGATGGCCGTGCTGGCGCAGATGGGCTGCTTCGTGCCCGCCGCGAGCGCCCATATCGGTATCGTCGACCGGCTGTTCTCGCGCGTCGGTGCGGCCGATGACCTCGCGCGCGGACGTTCCACCTTCATGGTCGAGATGGTCGAGACCGCCGCGATCCTGAACCAGGCCGGCCCGCGCGCGCTCGTCATCCTCGACGAGATCGGGCGCGGCACCGCGACCTTCGATGGCTTGTCGATCGCCTGGGCGGCGATCGAGCATCTCCACGAGATCAACCGCTGTCGGGGCCTGTTCGCGACGCATTACCACGAACTTACCGCGCTCGGGGACCGGCTCGCGCGCGTCACCAACGCGACCGTGCGCGTCACCGAATGGAACGGCGAGGTCATCTTTCTGCACGAGGTCGTGCCCGGCGCGGCCGATCGCTCCTACGGTATCCAGGTCGCCAAGCTCGCCGGCCTGCCGCCGGCCGTGGTCGAGCGCGCCCGCGCCATCCTGGGCGAACTGGAGAAGACCGAGCGCGAGAAACCAGTCGCCTCGCTGGTCGACGACCTGCCGCTCTTCGCCGCGCCGATCAGGCGTACCGCCGCGCCCGCGCCGGCCATACCTACGAGCGATCCGCTGCGTGAGGCGCTGGCCGGGCTCGATCTCGACGAGATGACGCCGCGCGCTGCGCTGGAGGCGCTCTATCGGTTGAAGGGTCTCGAATAGGACTCAGCCCAGCACCGCATAAGCCAACAGCGCAGCGATCACCCATAGCGCCCAATTTCCCCAGCGGTTGCGCTGTGCCTCCGCCCGGCCAATGGCGGCGACCGAGCGCTCGTCGAGCGCAAAGCCGTGACGGGAGCTGTCTTCGAGCTGCCCTAGCACGCGCTCGGCCCGGCCGACGGTCTCGGGAAGCGACGCCAGGCTGAAAGCGAGTGACCGCGCCCCGCGTCCGGCATCCTCCAGCTTGCCGAGTGGGCCGAGATTGCGGGTGATCCAGTCGCGCACCACGGGCTCCGCCGTCGTCCACATGTCGAGATGTGGATCGAGCGTGCGGGCCACGCCCTCGACCACCACCATGGTCTTCTGCAGCATCACGAGCTCTGTGCGCGTCGCCATGTCGAAGAGGCCGGTGATCTCGAACAGCAGCGTCAGCACTTTGGCCATCGAGATCTGGTCGGCGCTCTTGTCGTGGATCGGCTCGCCGACGGCGCGTATGGCCTGCGCGAAATCGGCCACCGCGTGATGGGCCGGCACATAGCCAGCCTCGAAATGCACCTCCGCGACGCGGGTGTAGTCGCGGGTGATGAAGCCGAGCAGGATCTCGGCCAGGAAGCGCCGCTCCTTGGGACCGAGCCGCCCCATGATGCCGCCATCGACGGCGACGAGCCGCCCCTGCGCATCCACGAACAGATTGCCCGGATGCATGTCGGCATGGAAGAAGCCGTCCCGGATCGCATGCTTCAGGAAGGACTGGATCACGGTCTTGCCCAGCGTCGGCAGGTCGTGCCCCGCCGCGATCAGTCCCTGCATGTCCGAGAGCCTGACGCCGTCGATCCATTCATCGACCAGCATTTCGCGCGCGGTCAGCTGCCAGTCCGGCTCGGGCACGCGGAAATCGGCGTCGTCCTTGGTGTTCTCGGCGAATTCGGACAGTGCCGCCGCTTCCAGCCGCAGATCCATCTCCATGGTGACGGAGCGCGCCAGCGTCTCGACCACGCCGGAAAAGCGCAGACGGCGCGCTTCCGCCGAGCGGCTCTCGGCGAGTTCCGCGCCGAAGCGCATCGCCGCCAGATCGCGGTGGAAGCGGTCGCGGATGCCCGGCCTGAGCACCTTGACCGCAACCTCCGAACCATCATGCAGGCGGGCGCGATGAACCTGCGCGATCGAGGCGGCGGCCACCGGCGGTCCGAATTCCGCGAAGATCGCCTCCACGGGGCGGCCATGCGCGGCCTCGATCGCGGCCCGCGCCTGCTCCATCGGGAACGGGTCCATCCGATCCTGCAGGGCCGAGAGGTCGGCGGCGATCCGCATGCCGACGACGTCCGGCCGCGTCGCCAGAAACTGGCCGAACTTGACGTAGGACGGGCCGAGCCGGGTCAGCGCCGCCGCAAGCCGCGTCGCCGAGGAGCCCGCGCCTTTGCGCTCGATCAGCCGGCCGAGCCGGATCGCGCCCCGCGCCAGCGGCGGCAGCGCGGAGGGGTCGATCAGCGCCAGCGCCCCCTCGCGCGCTAGCACGAAGCCGACGCGCGCCGTGCGGGCGAGATGGAAGAGCGAAGAGATCATGAAGCGGGCGCTGCTCTCACAGCTTCCAGCCGGAATGCAGCGCCACGACCCCGCCGGTCATCGGCGTAAACTTTGCCCGGCGGAAGCCCGCATCTTCGATCATGCCGGCGAAGACCTGCGGCTTGGGGAACTTACGGATCGACTCCACGAGATACTGGTAGGGCTCGGCATCGCCCGTCACCATGCGCCCCATCGGCGGGATGACGTTGAAGGAATAGGCCTCGTAGACGCGGTCGAGCAGGGGCACGTCGACATGGCTGAACTCGAGGCAGAGGAACCGCCCGCCGCGCTTCAGCACGCGATAGGCCTGCGCGAGCGCCGCGTCGATGCGCGGGACGTTTCGGATGCCGAAGGCGATCGTATAGGCGTCGAAATGACTGTCCGGCAGGCCGGCCAGTTCCTCGGCATTGCCTTGCACGAAGCGGATGCGCCCGTCGCCCGGAAAGCGTTTTTCGGCGCGCTCGCGTCCCACCGCCAGCATTTCGGCGTTGATGTCGAGCACCGTCACGTCGGTCCGTGCACCACCCGCGTCGAGCACCTGAAACGCTACGTCGCCCGTGCCGCCGGCCACGTCGAGATGGCGGAAGGGCCGGTCCTTCGTCGGTTTCAGCGTCGTGATGAGCGCATCCTTCCAGAGCCGGTGCAGGCCAGCCGACATCAGGTCGTTCATCAGGTCGTAGCGGCCAGCGACCTTGTGGAAGACGTCGTCGACCTTGGCCTGCTTCTCGGCGAGCGGCACGGTCTCGTAGCCGAAATGGGTAGTGCGGGCGTCGCTGTCTTGGGCTGCTGTCACGGGCTGGCTGCTCTTGTGCTTTGCTCAAGCGATGCATAGCCAAACGCGCGGGCCTTGTCGCGGCCCGTCTCGACGCATGCTGAAGAGTGAAGCGCGATGCCCGAACTGCCCGAAGTCGAGACCGTCCGTCGCGGGCTGGAGCCGGCCATGCTCGGCCAGGTTTTTTCCCGCATCGAGCAGAACCGTCCAGACCTTCGTTTCCCCTTACCCGAGCGTTTCGCCGCGCGGTTGACCGGCCGCAGGGTCGAGGCTTTGTCGCGTCGCGCGAAATACCTGATCGCCGATCTCGATGACGAGCAGGCGCTCATCATGCATCTGGGCATGAGCGGGCGCTTTGTCGTCGAGGCACCCGGCACCCCGCCGGTCGAGCCCGGCGCCTACTACAACGAGATCGGCCGGCATCTGCAGCACGACCATGTCGTCTTCCATCTCGGGAGCGGCGCGCGCGTCACCTATAACGACGTGCGCCGCTTCGGCTTCATGGACCTCGTCGCACGTGCCGATCTCGCCGCCTCGAAGCATTTTTCCGGGATGGGCATCGAGCCGCTCGGCAACGAATTGTCGGGCGAGACGCTGGCGAAGCTCTTCGCCGGAAAATACGCGCCGCTGAAGGCGGCCCTGCTCGACCAGCGCCTCGTCGCCGGATTGGGCAACATCTATGTCTGCGAGGCGCTGTTTCGCGCCGGCCTGCATCCCGAGGCGGAGGCCGGCTCGATCGCGACCGCCACGGGGCGTCCGCGTCCGGCGGCTCATGCGCTGGCAAAGATCATCCGGGAGGTGCTGGAGGAGGCGATCCTGTCGGGAGGCTCGACGCTGCGCGACTTCGCCCATGCCGACGGCTCGCTCGGCTATTTCCAGCATCGTTTCAGGGTCTATGACCGCGAAGGGCAGCCCTGCACCGCGCCCGGCTGCGTCGCGGCGGTCAGCCGGCTGGTGCAATCGGGGCGCTCGACCTTCCTTTGCGAAACCTGCCAGCCAAGGCGGTAGTGGCTGCGTCGTTTCTCGCCTGGCGCGTTATCCGGACAGAGGACCGGAAGGATCGGTGCGGCAGAATGGGTGGCTGTTACCTGCGGGACAGCGCCGGCGCCGCATTCGATGTTTGCTTTTCCAATCGCGACGCGCATTGATCGTCGCAAGAGAGCAAAGAGAACGTCGATGACATTGCAGCTCAACGGCCAGATCGCCCCCGAGGACATCAGCGGCGTGAAGAAGCTGGACCGGGTCAGGCCGGTCTATCTCCTCGCAGGTGACAGCGGCAAGGTCGTCGTCAAACGCGACAACACCCCCAATCCCGCCGATCCGCGCAACATGCGCACGGCGCTGCGCAACATGAAGATCGTCGACCGGACGATGGCGACGAAGCAGTTGACCAGCGCCGAGATGCAGGCGCTGTCGCAGTTCGTCGAGCTGAAGCGGATGGAGGCGGAGATGTTCAATTCGCCGCTGGCGGACGACGTCAAGTCGCTGGGCCAGGATCTGGAGGTCGCCGGCGGCGTGGCGTGGGTCAAGACCAATTTCTTCGAAGGGCTCGTCAATCTGGAGAGCGCCGCCGCCATGGTGCTGAACGAGGGCAAGAAGACGGGGATCAAGGCCATTGCCGCGGCTTTGAACCTGCCGGGCGGCTTCGAGAAGCTCGGCCAGATTTTGGCGGTCGACGCCTTCAACGGCAATGACGACCGGTTCAGCTTCAGCAACGCGCCGGTGGTCAATCCCGGCTTCAGGCGGCTGACCAATCCCGGCAACGTCGCCGTCTGCCTGCAGGACAACGTGCTCCGCCCCGTCGGCATGGACGCCTATGCGGGGTTCGCCGAGTTCCGCTCCGTCGCACAGGCCGGCCCGCCCGACCGCGAATGGTCGGGTTATCGTCTCCGCGACGACCAGCGCGCCTGGCGCAGCACCTTCTGCGAGGAGGTCGAGGCCGATCTCGAAAAATCGCTCCACCCCAAGAACCGCTTCGTCTCGCTGACGCGCAGGCTCTCCCACAATGCCGCACCGCGCCTCGCAGCCGGCATGGACCAAGGCATCACCATGCTCAGGACGAAGCTGCTCGCCATGCATGGCCCCGCCCAGCGGCCGCCCGGCCTGCATGCGCGCATCATCGCGCTCGGCTGGGGCATCCAGGCGCGCGGAGGGCTGCAGCCTGCGCCTCCGCCCGGCCAGCCGCGCCGCTGACGCCTGAGTCGCCTGACGCCTTACGTGCCGAAGCGCCGATGCGGGGTTGGGCCGGCCGCGCATGGACCGCACGGCCGCGCCCCGCTAAAGCTGCCTCCACAAGAGCATCCGGGAGGCCACCATGGCTTATGAGACCATTCTCGTCGAGACGAAGGGCAAGGTCGGAATCATCACGCTGAACCGCCCGCAGGCGCTGAACGCTTTGAACGGTCAGCTCATCGGCGAGGTCAATGCGGCGATCGACGGCTTCGAACGCGACGCCGGTATCGGCTGCATGGTCATCACCGGCTCGGAGAAGGCCTTTGCCGCCGGCGCCGACATCAAGGAGATGCAGAGCCGCACCTTCCCCGAGACCTATCTCGACGACCGCTTCGCCGACTGGGACCGCATCGGCCAGCGCCGCAAGCCGATCATCGCGGCGGTTGCGGGCTTCGCGCTTGGCGGCGGCTGCGAGCTCGCCATGATGTGCGACTTCATCATCGCCGCCGACAACGCGAAATTCGGCCAGCCCGAGATCAATCTCGGCGTCATTCCCGGCGCGGGCGGCACGCAGCGCCTGACCAAGGCGGTCGGCAAGGCCAAGGCGATGGATCTTTGCCTCACCGGTCGGATGATGGATGTCAACGAGGCCGAGCGCGCCGGGCTCGTCGCCCGCATCGTACCGCTCGCCGACCTCATGACCGAGGCGATGAAGGCGGCCGACGGCATCGCCGCCAAGTCGCTGCCTTCCGTGGTGATGACCAAGGAGGCGGTCAACCGCGCCTTTGAGGTGACGCTGAACGAGGGCCTGCGCTTTGAGCGCCGCATCTTCTCGGCGCTGTTTGCCACCGAAGATCAGAAAGAGGGCATGGCGGCCTTCGTCGAGAAGCGGAAGCCCGATTTCAGGAACCGCTGAGGGCTCCGGTCCCGGCCTGTCTTTCGGCCGCGGCCTTCTCGGCGGCGGCCTTGGCCTTGAGCTTCCTCAGCTGCCAGAGCTGGTGGAAGCCGAAGCCGAGGCAGACCCCAAGCGTGATCAGCATCTCGGCCATGACCATGAAAGTGGACGACATCGTAACGCCTCCCGGTCAGGGGCCGCGCATCGCGGAACGCTCGATCCGCCCCAGCCGCTCGAACATCTCGATCACGGTCCGGGTGCGGCCGCTGAGGTTCCACCACGGCACGTCGACGATACGGACGCTCTGTCGCGCCGGATGCAGCGTCGTCACGGCCGCGACGAGCCAGGCGTTCGCCGGCAGCGGCGGAAGAGCGAGCCGCGTGGCGTCCGGCGGGCTTGCGAGCAGCGCGCGCGCCAGCAGGACGAATTTGCGATCCTTTGACACGACCGCGCGCTGCGTCACCGAATCGAAGCCGGAGCGTGCCACCTCATGGCCGATTTCGGCATAGATCAGCCTTGCCGCTCGGATGCCGGCGCGGCAGCCGGCCGGCAGTTGGCCGATACCTGAATCGGCGCGGGCATAGAGCCGCTCGGCCTCCGCCAGCAGACGCGCCACCAGCCCGCCCAGCGCCGGCGTGAAGACAGGGTTCGCCAGAAACGCTTCAGGGTCGATACCGGCTTCGCGCAGCCAGGCGAGCGGCAGATAGAGCCGCCCCTTGCGCGCATCCTCGCCGACGTCGCGGGCGATGTTGGTGAGCTGCATGGCGACGCCGAGATCGGCCGCGCGCGCCAGCACATCCGCAGAGCGCCTGTCCATCACCGTCGTCATCATCACGCCGACCGAGCCCGCGACCCGGGCGGCATAGTCGCAAAGCTCCTCGAATGTCTCGTATCGACGCGCCTGAGCATCCCAGGCAAAGCCCTCGATCAGCGCCAGCGGCACGGCTTCCGGCAGGGCGAAGCGCCGGACGGTGGCGGAAAAGGCGCGGTCGGCGGCATGGTCCTGCGGGCGGCCGGCATAGGCCGCCGCGATCCGCTCCTTGAGTGCGTCGATGGTCGCCGCGTCGCCCGGACCCTCGTCTATCGCGTCGTCGGCGAGCCGGCAAAAGGCGTAGAGCGCGGTGGCCGGCCCCCGCGTCTGACGCGGCAGAAGCAGCGAGGCGGCATAGAAGGATTTCGAGCCCGCCCTGAGCAGGCGGTTGCACGCATCGAGATCGGCGGGGGCGGGCTCAGGCCAGTTCGGTCGCATGGGGGACCACCGTGTCGAGAATTTTTGCCGAGGAGAGCACGCCGGGGAGCCCCGCGCCGGGATGCGTGCCGGCGCCGACCAGATAGAGCCGGTCGATCTCCTCGCTGAGATTATGCGGACGGAACCAGGCGCTTTGCAGCAGGCGCGGTTCCAGCCCGAAGGCCGCGCCATGGATCGAGAGATAATCGTCGCGGAAATCGGGCGGCGTCATCAGCCGCGAGGTGACGATGCGCTCGCTCAAGTCGGGCAGCACGGTCGCCTCCAGCCGCTGTTGGATGCGCCGGCGGAAGGGTTCGGCTTGGCGCTCCCAATCGGTCGCGCCCTGCAGATTCGGCACAGGCACGAGCGCATAGAAGGCGTCGCAACCCGGCGGCGCGAGCGAGGGGTCGGTGGCAGTCGGCCGATGCAGGTAGAGGCTGAAATCCTCCGACAGCACCTTCTGTTCGAAGATGTCGTCGATCAGGCCACGATAGCGCGGCCCGAACAGGATGGTGTGATGCGGCACGTCCTCGTAGCGCTCCTTCGTCCCGAAATACCAGACCACGACGCTCATCGAATAGCGCGCCTTGGCGAGCTTGCGGTCGGTCCAGCGCTTGCGGTGAGCCGCCGGCAGAAGCGTTCCGTAGGTGTGGGCCGCGTCGGCGTTGGAGACGACGATGTCGGCGGTAAGCGTCTCGCCATCGGCGAGCCTGACGCCGGTCGCCGCCCCGTCCGCGACCGTGATCTCCGCGACCTCCGCGCCATGGCGGATCGCGCCGCCCTGGCCCTCGATCAGCCCGACCAGCCCAGTGACCAGCGCGCCGGTGCCGCCATGAGCAAAATGCACGCCGTATTTGCGCTCGAGATGAATGACGAGCGCATAGATGGCCGTCACCGCGAAGGGGTTGCCGCCGATGAAGAGCGGGTGGAAACTCAGCGCCGTGCGCAGCCGCTCGTCCTTCACATGGCGTGAGACGAGGCCGTAGACGCTGCGGTCGGCGCGCAGTCGCGCCATGGCCGGGAGCGCCTTCAGCATGTCGGCCAGCGTGCTGAAGGGCACGTCCGAGAGTTGCTCGAAGCCGACCTTGTAGATCGCCTCGGCCTCTTTCAGAAAGGTCTCGTAGCCGGCAAGATCACCCGGCGCGAAGGCAGCGATCCGCGCCCGCATCGCCGCGTCGTCATCGCTGCAGTCCAGCGTCGTGCCGTCGTCGAAGAGCAGCCGGTAGAACGGGTCGAGCGCCGTAAGCCGGACATCATCCGCCATCCGCCGCCCGCACAGGGCCCAGAGTTCCTCGAACAGCAAGGGCGCGGTGACGATGGTCGGCCCGGCATCGAAGGTGAAGCCGTTCTGCCGGAACACGCGCGCCCGCCCGCCGGGCTGATCGAGCCGGTCGAGCACCGTGACGCGGTAGCCGCGCGCGCCGAGCCTGATCGCCGCCGCGAGCCCGCCGAAGCCTGAGCCGATGATGAGCGCATGCGGGCGCTCGTCCAGCCTCGTCTGACGGGCCGATCGGGATACCAGATCGGGAAGGGCCATATCCGTCAACATAGGTTGACATCGTATATGTCATTCAACCGGACGCAAGCGCGATGTGCTCCTTCGCCACGCGCCGGATCAGCGCCGCGATCTCGTCCGGCTTCTCCTCATGGGCGAGATGGCCGGCGGCGGGAATCGTCTCGATCCGGGCGTTGGGCAGCCGCCTTGCGACCTCGGCAGCGTCACCCGGCGGCACGGCCTTGTCGTTGGCGGCGACCGCCAGAACCACCGGCAGGTCGAGCTTGCCAAAGGCGCGGCCCAGTACCTCGAGATCCCAGTTCGCCATCATCGCCAGCGTGGCCGCGACATGGACGCGGTTCGAGAACAGGCGCTGGTAGAGATCGAGCCCGCGCGCATCGAGCCGTGAGCCCGTGCCCTGCAGCAGCGCGTCGACCGCGCTTGCGCTGCTGGCCCGCCAGGCAAACAGGCGCGGTACGAACGGGTTCAGCACTAGGAGGCGCGCCAGCGAAGGAAAAAGTTGCGAGGCCAGACCACGAAACGGCAGCAGCGCGCCGTTCAGGCTGACCAGCGCCTTGGGCGCGATGCTGCCGTCGAGCGCCATGCGCAGGCCAATCGCGGCCCCAGCCGAATGGCCAACAACGAGATCGGGCGCGAGATCGAGCGCCTTGAGCAGCGTCGCGATGGCGCGCGCCATTGCCGGCAGTGAAAGCTGGTCGCTATGGGGCGATTGCGTGAAGCCGTGGCCGGGGAGGTCTGGCGCGACAACAGTGAAATCGGTTGCAAGCATCGGCGCGAGGTCGCGCCAGGAATGGGTCGAGGCGCCCGTGCCATGGAGCAGCAGCAGGACCGGGCCGGCGCCCATGACCTGCACATGCCAGCGCAAGCCGCCGGCTGAGAGGAAGCGGCTGGCGCCATGGTTGGGCCAGTCGCGGCCGTCGGTTGGCCATGAGAGGGCTGTCATCGGGGCGCGCGACGTTGGCAGAGAAGCACGGGGAACCCCTCTCCCGGAGGGAGAGGGGCAGGGGTGAGGGGTCGGCCCACCAACCAGCGAAGCGCCGAGCCATCCGCTGCCTTTTTCTGAACCGTCCGGCCCTCACCCCTGCCCCTCTCCCACTCGGGAGAGGGGTTCCTCATGCTCGACCTTGCGAAGCCGGAACTTGAGAGAGGCCGCCTCATCTCCCTACCGTCCCGGCAGAAGCGCATTGACCGCCCGGCTCACCCCAGCCGCGTCGGCATGGGGCAGCGGCACATAACGCGCGCCCATCGCGGCCGAGAGTTCGGCGGCCTGCGGTTGGGTTTGAGGCGAGGTGTCGATCAGCAGCGTGCTGACGCCCTCTGCCCGTAGGGCCGCCGCCGCCGCCATCGCGTCGGCCTGCGCCTTGGCGCGGCCGGGCTGGCCGTCGCGGTCGATATTGGCGCGGCCATCGGTCATGAACACGATTGCTGGCGTGCGGCCCTTGCGCCTGACCGCGTCGGCAAGCGCCGCCGCCGCCCCGATCGCCGTCGCGAGTGGCGTCGCACCGCCGCCCGGCAGCGCCGCGAGCGCGCGTTCTGCGGCGACCAGCGAACGCGTCGGCGGCAGAACCAATTCCGCTTCGGACTTGCGAAAAGCGATCAGCGCCACCTCGTCGCGGCGGATGTAGCATTCGGCGAGCAGCAACCGGACCGCGCCCTTGGCCTCGGCCAGCCGCTGGAGCGCCGAGGAGCCCGACGCATCGACCACGAACAGCGTCGCTGTCTCCGAGCGCTGCTTGTAGCGGGCCACGCGAAAATCGTCGCGGCGCACGATGATGCCGGCGCGGCCCGCTAGGCCCGGCTCGCGCCGGCGCAGCGCCTGCCAGGGCGCGGCCGCGCGCAGGGTCTCGATCACGTCGAGCCGCACTCCACCGCGTAATTCTCCGGCTTTCGAGCCGACGATGCGGCCGCGCAGCGCCGCCTTTTGGAACTGGCCGGCCTTGCCCGACGAGCGCACCCGAACACGCCCGCTCTGCGCCAGCAACTGCGCGAGCAGCCCGGCGGGGATCGCGGCCTTGGCCGCCTCCAGTACGAGGTCGTCGAGATCGGCGGGTTGTTCTTGGTCCTCAGCCTGCGCATCGGGCGGCGGTCGATCGTCTTGCTGCTCGGGCGGGGGAGGCGGCGTCTCGTCTTCGGTCGCTGCCGGCATCCGGGTTGCACGCGGCGCGAGCACCAGAGCGGCGGCGAGCGCCGCATCCTCCTGCGTGACCGCATCGCGGCCCATCAGCGCTGCCACCATCCGCGCGACCCTGACGGCGTGCACCGCCGCGCGAGCAGAACCGATGCCCAGCGCGAGCGCCGCCGCGCATAGCGCTTCGATCGCGGCGTTGTCGATCGCCACATCGGGCAGCCGCTGCTGCGCCTCGGCAATGTCCTCCAGAATAAAAATAGCCGGCTCGATATCGCGATGCGATAAAGCGCCGAGGTCGAGCCGTATCGCCAGGCGCTCGGTCAGCACCTCGGGCGGGTGCTCGTCCGCTAAGATGCCCTCGTCGAACGCGACAAGCCCGAACCGGCTCGGCGCGACATCGCCCAAGCCGTCACGCGACACCGCGACTTCGCCTGAATCCATCGCCAGCGCGATCCGGGCCGCGGTCGCCGGGCTGACCCGTTCCGCCATGGCCATCAGCACGACGCCGCCATCCGCCTGCGCCAGCAGGCCTCGCTCGGCGACAGGGCGGCCCGAGGCCAGCGTCGCGGTCAGGTCGAGCCCGCCGAGCAGGCGCGCATCGCCGATCCCGGCCGGCATGCGCAGTGGAAGCCTGTCGCCGAGCAAGGTCGTTAGCCGAATAAGCCAGGCGTCGCGCGGCGGGCCGGCCGGTGCGCGCAAGGTCACGCCGCCGATGCCGGCAGGATCGAGCGCGACGAGAGCCGCCGCAAGTTCGGCCATCCGCCAAAGCGAGCGCGTGGCGACGGCGGCGCTGTCGCCGGCCTCGCTCATGGCCCGAAAATCTCCTCCAGGGCGCGATCGACCCTGACGGTCGAGCGCGCCTCGTCGAGCGGGTTGCGGCGCAGCCGGTGGCGCAGCGCCATCGGCGCGACGCTACGGATATGGCTGTCCAGTACCTCGGCCTTGCCCTCCAGCGCCGCGAGCGCCCGAGCCGCCCGAATCAGGGTGAGTTCGCCGCGCAGCCCGTCCGTGCCCAGATGCAGGCAGAGCTGCGCCGCTCGCGTCAGCGCCGCCTCGGAGGTTGCGATCGTCGCGAGCTTCTTGCGCCCTGCCGTGAGCTTGCGTCCGATCGCCTCGTCCTTGCCTCGCCAGAGCGCGATGAAGCCGTCGGGATCGCGGTCGAACGCGTCGCGGCGCTTCACCACCTCGATGCGCGTCGGCAGGTCGCCCGGCGTCGTCACCTCAACCGAAAGCCCGAAACGGTCGAGCAGTTGCGGGCGCAGTTCGCCCTCCTCGGGATTGCCGCTGCCGACCAGCACGAAGCGGGCCGGATGACGGATGCTCAGCCCCTCGCGCTCGACGACGTTCTCGCCCGAGGCCGCGACATCGAGCAGCACGTCGACGAGATGGTCCTCCAGCAGGTTGGCCTCGTCGATGTAGAGAAATCCCCGGTTGGCCCGCGCCAGCAGCCCTGGCTGGAACGCTTTTTCGCCGCTCGCCAGCGCCTTCTCCAGATCGAGCGCGCCGACGACGCGGTCCTCGGTCGCACCAAGCGGCAGATCGACCACCGGTACGGGGACGAGATGGCTTTTCTGCCCCTTGATCGTGGCGTCGGGCGCGCGGTTGTAGGGGTCGCCGACGACCGCTTTCATCGGCGGCAGCAGGGCCGCCAGCGCACGGATCGCGGTCGATTTGCCGGTGCCGCGGTCGCCGAAGATCAGCACGCCGCCGATCGTGGGGTCGATCGCCGCCAGCAGCAGCGCCCGTTTCATCTCTTCCTGTCCAACAATGGCCGAGAACGGAAAAGGCGTAGCCATGCGCGGACCTTGGACGACGAAGCGGGGCGCTCAGACAATCAGGGCGCGACCGCCTCGGCAAGACGCTGCGGCAGACGGAAGACGACTTCCTCCTCCGTGCCGTCGAGTTCGCGCACACTGACGTCGCGGAAGCGGCGCAAACGGTCGATCGTCTCCTGGATCAGCCGCTCGGGCGCTGACGCGCCTGCCGAAAACCCGACGGTCTCAACCTCGTCGAACCAGCCCTCAATGATGGCGTCCGGCCCCTCGATCAGATGGCTCTCGACGCCGGCGATCTCGCCGACCTCGCGAAGCCGGCTGGAATTCGAGGAGGAGCGCGAGCCGACCACCAGGATCAGGTCGCAGAGCGGCGCCATCGCCTGAACCGCCGCCTGCCGGTTCTGCGTGGCGTAACAGATGTTGCGCGTGTCGGGCCCGACGATCTCGGGGAAGCGCCGCTTCAGTGTCGCGATCACGTCGCGCGTATCCTGCACGGAGAGCGTGGTCTGGGTGATGTAGGCGACCTTGCCGTCGTCGCGCACCAAAAGGTCCGCGACCTCGTCGGCGCTGGCGATGACATGGAGCCGGCCGGAAATCTGCCCGCGCGTGCCCTCGACCTCGGCATGGCCATCATGGCCGATCAGCACGACGTCATAGCCCATCTCGGCATAGCGCCGGCCCTGGTTGTGGACCTTCTGGACGAGCGGGCAGGTCGCGTCGATGACGTCGAGCCCGCGCGCGGCGGCGGCCGCCTCGACCGCTTTCGAGACGCCATGGGCCGAGAAGATCGTGGTCGCACCCGCGGGGATTTGATCGACCTCGCCGACGAAGACGGCCCCTTGCGCGCGCAGGCCCTCGACGACATGGGTGTTATGCACGATCTCGTGGCGGACATAGACCGGCGCGCCATGCTGCTGGACGGCGCGCTCGACGATCTCGACGGCGCGCACCACGCCGGCGCAGAAACCGCGCGGTTTCGCCAGCAGGACGGCGAGCGGGCGCCTGACGGGGAGCATCGCGTTCATGTCGAGGCTCCGTGCAGGGCGGCGGTACCGGCATGATGCGAGGGCAGAAGTCTAAGCCCGTTCGCGCCGGCGGCGCGCAGCACGGCCCCACCGGGCCGGCAAAGACTGATCGCGGTCGCCGCGATCGCATCCGCGTCGAGCCCGGCCTGCGCATACATCCGGCCTTGCGTGTCATGGTCCTGGAACAGGTCCGGCAGATGCAGCGTCTTAACCTTCAGCCCGTTCTCGAAAAGGCCGTCATCTGCGAGCGCATGCAGCACGAAGGAGCCGAAGCCGCCGACCGAGCCTTCCTCGACCGTGATCAGCGCCTCGTGATGGCGCGCGAGCCGCCGGATCAGCGCCCGGTCGAGCGGTTTGGCGAAGCGCGCGTCGGCGACCGTGGTCGAGAGGCCATGCGCGTCGAGCGCTTCGGCCGCCCGCAGGCATTCGGCCAGCCGCGTTCCATAGGAGAGAAGCGCAACCCGCGTGCCCTCTTTGACGATGCGCCCGCGCCCGATTTCGAGCGGCACGCCGATTTCCGGCATCTCGACGCCCATGCCGTCGCCGCGCGGATAGCGGAAGGCGATCGGCCCCTCGTCATGGGCGCGCGCGGTGGCGACCATGTGGACGAGTTCGGCCTCGTCGCCGGCCGCCATCAGCACGAAGCCCGGCAGGCAGCCGAGATAGGCGGTGTCGAACGCGCCTGCATGGGTCGGCCCGTCGGCCCCCACCAGCCCGGCCCGATCGAGCGCGAAACGCACGGGTAGTTTCTGCAGCGCCACGTCATGGGCGATCTGGTCATAGGCGCGCTGCAGGAAGGTCGAGTAGATGGCGCAGAATGGCTTGAAGCCCTGGCAGGCGAGCCCGGCCGCGAAGGTGACGCCGTGCTGCTCGGCGATGCCGACGTCGAAGAAGCGGGAGGGATGCGTCTTGGCAAAGAGGTCGAGCCCGGTGCCGGACGGCATCGCGGCGGTGATCGCGACGATCTTGTCGTCGGCGCTGGCTTCCTTCACCAGCGCATTGGCGAAGACTTTTGTGTAGGACGGCGCGTTGGAGGGGGGCTTCTCCTGCGCGCCTGTCAGGACGTTGAACTTGACGACGCCGTGATATTTGTCGGCGCTGGCTTCGGCGGGCGCATAGCCCTTGCCCTTCTGCGTCACGACATGGACGAGGATCGGGC
>LSIB01000105.1 GCA_001556025.1 Rhizobiales bacterium CCH3-A5 | reverse complement strand
GGCTAGGGGTGGGGGGCGAACGACCGGGTGAGCGGGAAAGATGACTGCTACGCCGGCGCGCTCAATTCTTGAACCGCTCACCAGGCGGGCCGCCCCCCACAACCCCTCCCCACAAGGGGGAGGGGAGAAGCCTAGCGGCCGATGGCGTAGGCCTGCATCAGACGCGGGGTCGCCGCCGCGCGCAAGAGGCCGTCGCTGCTCTTCTCGGCGGCGGTGAGGCGGCCGATCGTCCATTCCGGCGCGATCTCCAGCGCATGGCCGCGCGCCCTGAGATCGGCGAGCGCGGCTGCTCCCAGGCTCTCCTCGACGGCAAGATGGCCGGGTTTTGCCTCGCGCGGATAGAAGGAGAGCGGGAAATGCTGCGTGTGGAACAGCGGCAGGTCGATTGCCTCCTGCAGGTTCAGCCCGTGATGTACGCGGCGCAGGAACAGGCCCATCTGCCACTGCTCCTGCTGGTCGCCGCCGGGCGTGCCGAAGGCCAGCCTCGGCTCGCCGTTCTCGAAGGCGAGCGTCGGCGAGAGCGTGGTGCGCGGGCGTTTTCCGGGAGCCAGCGAGGAGGGCAGGCCCTCCTCCAGCCAGAACATCTGGGCGCGCGAGTTTAGCGGGAAGCCGAGTTCGGGGATCACCGGCGAGGATTGCAGCCAGCCGCCCGACGGCGTGGCGGCGATCATGTTGCCCCATTTGTCGATCACGTCGATATGGACAGTGTCGCCGCGTCGGCCGGCCGCGACCATCGAGGCGATGGTCGGCTCGCCGACGGTCGCCCCGCCGCTCGCCGTCGAGCCCACGATCCGCACGCCAGCCAGCATGCGCCTGACCTGCTCCTCATGGCCCGCGATCATGCCGGGGCGCAATTCGTGCGAGGCCCGGTCGCTGATCAGGTTGCGTCGGCCGCGTGCGTAGTCCTCTGAAATCAGCGTGGCGTAGGGCACGCTCACGAAGTCAGGGTCGCCGTAATAGGCCTCGCGATCGGCGAAGGCGAGCTTGAGCGCCTCGGCGACGTGATGCACGAATTCCGGGCTGGCCGGACCCATGCCGGCGATATCGATGCCTTCGAGGATTTTGAGCGTCTGCAGGAAGACCGGGCCCTGGCTCCAGATGCCGGCCTTGAAGACCTCCCAGCCATGATAGCTGACGCTGGCCGGCGTCTCGTAGCTCGGCGTCCAGCGCGCCATGTCGTCGGCTGTGAGCAGACCGCCATGGCGACGGCCGGATGAATCCATCGCCTCGGTGGTGCGACAGAAGCGGTCCATCGCCTCGGCGACGAAGCCCTTGTACCAGGCGTCGTAGGCTGCCTGAATCTGCCTCTCGCGGTCCGGGCCGGCGGCTTCCGCCTCGAACAGGATGCGCTTGTAGGTGTCGGCGGCGGCCTGGTTGCGGAAGAGCTCACGGCCCTTCGGGACATTGCCGCCCGGCAGATAGACGTCGCCCGACGTCGTCCATTCGTTGGCGAAGAGGTCGGTCAGTCCCGCGATCGTATCCGAGACGCGCGGCAGCATCGGATGGCCGTTCTCGAAATAGCCGATTGCCGGCTCCAGCACGTCGCGCAGCGGCAAGCGGCCATGGTCGCGCAGCAGCGTCATCCAGCCGCCGAACGCGCCGGGCACGACTGTCGCCAGCAGGCCGGAACCCGGCACCATGTCGAGCCCGAGCGCCTTGAAGGCGTCGATCGTGGCGGCCATCGGAGCCGGGCCCTGACCGCACAGCACCTCGACTTTCTTCGTCTTCGCCGAATAGAAGACGGCCGGCATGTCGCCGGCGGGGCCGACCAGATGCGGCTCGACGACCTGCAGCACGAAGGCGGCAGCCGCGCAGGCGTCGAAGGCGTTACCACCCTTCTCCAGCATCGCCATGCCCGAGGCCGAGGCGAGCCAGTGCGTCGAGGTGACGACACCGAAGGTGCCGAGGATTTCAGGGCGGGTGGTGAACATGAGGCGTATCCTTGGATTTTTTAGTTTTCTTTTGGGTCGAGCGCGTCGCGCAGACCGTCGCCGAGCAGGTTGAAGCCTAGGACCGCCAGAAAGATGGCGACGCCGGGCGCGACCGACATCCACGGCGCCTGCTCCATGAAGTTCTTGGCGACGTTGAGCATCTGCCCCCAGGACGGCGAGGGCGGCTGCTGGCCCAGACCCAGAAAGGACAGCGAGGCCTCAAGGATGATCGCCTGCGCCATGAACAGGGTCGACTGCACCACGATCGGCGAGAGCGTGTTGGGCAGCACATGCACCAGCATGATGCGCAGATTTCCCGCGCCGACCGAGCGCGCGCCCTCGACGAAATCCTCGGCTTTGACGCTCATCACTTGCCCGCGCACCAGCCGGATGAAAATCGGCACTGCCGACAGGCCGATCGCGATCATGGCGTTGGTCAAGGACGGGCCGAGGATCGCCGCGAACGCGATGGCGAGGATCAGGAAGGGGCAGGCCAGCATCGCCTCGGTGACCCGCGAGATCACGATATCGATCCAGCCGCCATACCAGCCGGCGAGCAGGCCGAAGGGGATGCCGATGGCGAGCGCGATCATCACAGAGACGATGCCGGCCAGCAGCGAGGTCTGCGCGCCGTAGAACAGGCGCGAAACCTGATCGCGGCCGAGTTCGTCGGTGCCGAACCAGTAAAGCTCGGAGGGCGGCTTGCGGATGGCGAGGAAGTTGGATTTGAGCGGATCGGCCAGCGGCAGCAGCGGGGCCAGCACCGCCATCAGCACGAAGAGCAGCACGACAGTGCCGCCGATCAGGGCCGAGCGGTTGCGCAGCAGCTTTGAGAGCGTGCTGCGGCGCTTTCGCAGCGGCGTCTCGCTCTGTAGCGCGGGCCTGGCGGGGTCGAGGACGGCGTCGCTCATCAGCCGCTCCTCAGCCGGGGATTGACGAGGACGTAGAGGATGTCGGCGAGCAGGTTCATCAGGATGAAGCCGATCGCGGTGCACAGCACGACACCCTGCACGACGCCGTAGTCGCGGTTGAACACGGCGTCGACGATCAGCTTGCCGAAGCCGGGGATCGTAAAGACCTGCTCGGTCAGCACCGCGCCGGCCAGCAACTCGCCGAAGAGCAGCGTCGAGAGCGTGATGATCGGAACCAGCGCGTTGCGCAGCGCATGACGATTGACCACCGTGTTCTCGTCCAGCCCCTTGGCGCGGGCGGTGCGGACATAGTCGGAGCGCAGCACCTCCAGCATGGCCGAGCGGGTGTGGCGCATGATGAAGGCCGCCAGCCCGCCGCCGAGCACGAAGGCCGGCATGATCAGCCGTTCGATCGCGGCCTTCGGATCGACGAAAATGGATTCATAGCCCGAGGCCGGCAGCCATTTCAGCTCGACCGAGACAACGAGGATCAGCATGATGCCGAGCCAGAAGTTCGGGATCGAGAGGCCCGACAGGGCGAGTGCGCTGGCGGAATAGTCGATCGCCGTGCCCTTGTTGCGGGCGGCCAGGATGCCGACGGGGATGCCGATCGCGATCGCCACCAGGATCGAGGCGACGGCGAGTTGCAGCGTGACCGGCAGTTTCTGCGCGATCAGCCCGAGCACCGGCTCGCCCGTGCGCAGCGAGCGGCCGAAATCCCCCTGCAACACCTGCCCGAGCCAGGCGAAGAACTGCACGAAGATCGGATCGTCGAGCCGGTAGATGGCGCGCAGCCTCGCGATCACCTCCGGGTCGCGCTCCTCGCCGGCGATGACGAGAAACGGATCGCCTGGCAGTGCGCGCTGCAGCGCGAACACCATGAGCGCCACCAGGAACAGCGTCGGGATGGCGACCAGTATGCGGCGGGTGATGAGCGTCAGCATGGGGTGGCGCGGCGGAGTTCCCCTCCCCCTCGTGGGGAGGGGTTAGGGGTGG
>LSIB01000104.1 GCA_001556025.1 Rhizobiales bacterium CCH3-A5 | reverse complement strand
CCCCATGACCCCTCGCATCCGCCCCGCCGGCTCGCTCTCCGTCGCCATCAAGCTCGTCATGCTAGCGATGGTGATGCCGCGCCTGCTGCGCTTCAAGCTGAGGCGCGAGCCGTGACTCCCGCCCGCATCCACCTCTTCGACACGACGCTGCGCGACGGCGCGCAGACGACCGGCGTCGATTTTTCGGTCGACGACAAGCGCGCCGTGGCGCAGATGCTAGACAGGCTCGGCATCGACTATGTCGAGGGCGGCTATCCCGGCGCGAACCCGCTCGACACCGCGTTCTTCGCGCGTAAGCCGACGAAGCAGGCGAAGTTCGCAGCCTTCGGCATGACCAAGCGGGCAGGGCGCTCGGCTGCCAACGATCCCGGTCTGAAGGCTCTGCTCGACGCCGACGCGGACGCCATCGTCTTCGTCGCCAAGAGCTGGGACTATCATGTCCATGTCGCGCTGGAGATTTCGCTGGAGGACAACCTCGCCGGCATCCGCGAAAGCGTCGAAGCCGCGAAGGCCGCCGGCCGCGAGGTGATGCTCGATTGCGAGCATTTCTTCGACGGATACAAGGCCAATCCCGACTACGCGCTGGCCTGTACGCGGGCAGCCTATGACGCCGGCGCGCGCTGGGTCGTGCTCTGTGACACCAATGGCGGCACGCTGCCGGAGGAAATCGCGACGATCGTCGCCGAGGTCGCCAAGGCGATACCCGGCGAAAACCTCGGCATCCACGCCCATGACGATTGCGGCTGCGCCGTCGCCAATTCGCTCGCTGCGGTCGAGGCGGGCGCACGGCAGATCCAGGGGACGCTGAACGGGCTCGGCGAGCGCTGCGGCAATGCCAATCTGGTGACGCTGATCGGGGCACTGAAGCTGAAAGAGCGTTACCGCGACCGCTTTGCCATCGGCGTGGACGACAGAAAGCTCGGCGAACTCACCCATGTCTCGCGCGCGCTCGACGAGATGCTGAACCGCGCGCCCAACCGCCATGCGCCCTTCGTCGGCGCCTCGGCCTTTGCCACCAAGGCCGGCATCCATGCTTCCGCCGTGCTGAAGGACCCGCGCACCTATGAGCATGTCCCGCCCGAGGCGACAGGGAATGTGCGAAAAGTGCTGGTCTCCGACCAAGGCGGCAAGTCGAACCTCGTCGCGGAGCTGGAGCGGATCGGCGTCACTCTCGGCCGCGACGACCCGCGTTTGGGCCGTGTGCTGGAGGAGCTCAAGGACAAGGAGGCGCAGGGCTACGCCTTCGAGGGCGCCGACGCCTCGTTCTATCTGCTGGTCCGGCGCATCCTGCGCGAGGTGCCTGACTATTTCGAGGTCGAGCGCTTCAAGGTGAATGTCGAGCGCCGCTACAACGCCATCGGCGAACTCGTCACCTTCTCGGAGGCGATCGTGAAGGTGAAGGTCGGCGACGAGGTGCTGATCTCGGCGGCCGAGGGTGCGGCCGGCCCGGTCAACGCGCTCGACGTGGCGCTGCGCAAGGATCTCGGCAAATACCAGTCGCTGATCGAGGGGTTGAGGCTGGTCGATTACAAGGTCCGCATCTTCCAGGGCGGCACCGACGCCGTCACCCGCGTCCTGATCGAATCCGCCGACGAGACAGGCGAGCGCTGGACTACGGTCGGCGTCAGCGCCAACATCATCGACGCGTCCTTCCAGGCGCTGACCGACTCGATCATCTACAAGCTGATGCGCGAGGGCGCGACGGCCTGACGCTGCGCCCCTCGCGCGCGGCCGCTGGTCACTCTGTCAGGCGGATGACCTTGTCGGCGCAGAGGTCCATGCCCTCGCTGTCGCTCTCGACCTCGTCGCCAAACTTCGCGAGCACATAATAGCTGCAGCCCGCAGGCCGGTTCAGCTTCAGCGCGATGCTCTTGCCCGGCGCCAGCGGCTTGGCGAGCTTGGCGACGAGGCGCGGCTGTTCGCCCGTCGTGGCGATCTCGAAGCCGGTTAGCGGCACGGCGCGGGCATTCGTCACCGTGACCTGCGCCGGCGGCTTGGCGGCGCGCTGGGCTTCGGCGGGAGCTGTCGCCAGCAGCATGCCGGCCGATGCCGCAAGCAGGGCGGCGGCGATAACGCGTTGAAGTCGCATCGTGATCTCTTCCCCAAAACACGGGCCTTTTTAAGGCCACCGGTAACATCTGACACCGCGCTTGGGACGAGAACAAGGCAATTTGACATATGGTCCGGCGCGCCAACTCAGGCCGCCACGCGCCGCATGCATTCAAACGCGAATGCGCCTATATCGGCAGCCCAACCTGGAATCGTTTCAAGATGTCCCCGCCTGCCGCCCCGCCTCCGGCGCCGACCTTCGACCGTTCGGCCGTGCTCCAGCCGGGCTCCGGCTTCATCGCCACCTTCCACGCGCTCTGGCCCTATCTCTGGCCCGACGACCGCGCCGACCTGCGCCGGCGCGTCGTGCTCGCCTTCGCGCTGCTGGTCGCCGGGCGCGTCGTGCTGATGGGCGTGCCCTTCGCCTTCAAATGGGCGACGGACGCGCTCGCCAACACGCCGTCCTCCCTGCAGAACTGGCTGCCCTGGCTCGTCGGCGCGCCGCTCGCGCTGACCGTGATCTACGGTCTGGCGCGCGTCGGCTCGGCCGCCTTCATCCAGTTGCGCGATGCGCTGTTCGCGCCGGTCTTCATGCATGCGGTGCGCAAGCTCGCGCTGCAGACCTTCGGCCATCTCCACCATCTCTCGCTGCGCTTCCATCTCGAGCGCAAGACCGGCGGGCTGACGCGCGTGCTCGAGCGCGGCCGCAACGGCATCGAGGAGATGGTGAGGCTCGGCCTGAACCAGCTCGTGCCGGTCATCGTCGAGGTTGTGCTGATCATCGCCGTGCTGCTGACGATCTTCGACTGGCTCTATGTGGTCGTGCTGGTCGTGATGGTGACCACCTACATGGCCTACACCATCAAGGCGACGGAGTGGCGCATCGCCATCCGCACGAAGATGAACGAGAGCGACACCGACGCCAATTCCAAGGCGATCGACTCGCTGCTCAACTACGAGACGGTGAAGTATTTCGGCGCGGAAGCGCGCGAGACTGCCCGCTACGACCAGTCGATGGCCCGCTATGAGCGCAACTCGGTCAAGGCCTACACCTCGCTCGCGCTGCTCAATTTCGGTCAGGCGACGATTTTCGCCGTCGGTCTGACTGTCTCGATGGTGATGGCGGTGCAGGGTTTCCGCGCCGGCACCCACACGGTCGGCGATTTCGTGCTGATCAACGCGATGCTGATCCAGCTCTACCAGCCGCTGAATTTCATGGGCACTGTCTATCGCGAGATCAAGCAGGCGACGCTCGACATCGAGCAGATGTTCTCGCTGATCGGCAAGGATCCGGAAATCCAGGACAAGCCGGGCGCGCCGCCCTTGGCGGTGGAGGCCGGCGAGGTCGTCTTCGAGGACGTGTATTTTGCCTACATCCCAGAGCGGCCGATCCTGAAGGGTATCTCCTTCACCGTGCCGCCGGGCAGGACGATCGCCATCGTCGGGCCGTCCGGCGCGGGCAAATCGACGATCTCGCGGCTGCTGTTCCGCTTCTACGAGCCGCAGGCCGGCCGCATCCTGATCGATGGCCAGCCCATCGCTGATGTCCAGCAGGTGTCCTTGCGCGCCGCCATCGGCATGGTCCCGCAGGACACGGTGCTGTTCAACGACACCATCCGTTACAACATCGAATATGGCCGGCCCGACGCCAGCGAGGCCGAGGTCGAGGAGGCGGCGCGGCTCGCCCAGATCGACCGCTTCATCAGATCGCTGCCCGAAGGCTACGCCACATCCGTCGGCGAGCGCGGCCTCAAGCTGTCGGGCGGCGAGAAGCAGCGCGTCGCCATCGCCCGTACTATTCTGAAAGGCCCTCCGATCCTCGTGCTCGACGAGGCGACCTCGGCGCTCGATTCCTTCACAGAGAAGGAAATCCAGGATGCGCTCGACCGGGTCAGCGAGGGCCGCACGACGCTGGTCATCGCGCACCGGCTCTCGACCGTGATCAACGCCGACGAGATCATCGTGCTCGATAAGGGCCTGATCGTTGAGCGTGGCAATCACCCGCAGCTTCTGGCGGCGAACGGCGTCTATGCCGCCTTGTGGAATCGCCAGCGCCAGGTCGACGAGGCCAAGGCGACCCTCAAGCAGGCCGCCGAAGCGGAAGGCGCAAGCGTGCGGGTCAGCCTGACGGAGTGAGCATCGTCAGCGTTTGCCCGCCATGCGCGCCAATGCATGGCATCTCCGGCCTCGTTCCTGCATTCTGAGGCCATGGCCGGCGAAGAAGCGGGGGCTTCGATGTTCGATCCGACGACACTGGTTGGGTTTCACACCTGGTTGAGCCTGATTGCCATCGCGGCGGGCGTCCCCGTCGCGGCAGCCCTGCTGCGCGGACAGGTCAGCGGCGGCTGGACCGTGCTCTATCTCGCCACCGCCATCGCAACCAGCGCGACCGGCTTCCTGTTTCCGTTCAGCGGTGTGCTGCCCTCGCACATTTTCGGCGTCGTCTCTCTGCTGCTGCTCCTGCCTGCGGCCTATGCGCTCTACGGCAAGTCGCTGGCCGGCGGCTGGCGGCGCTTCTATGCGATCGCGACCATGCTGGCGCTCTACCTGCTGGTTTTTGTGGCCGTCGTGCAGGTCTTCATGAAGGTGCCGTCCCTGAACGCCATCGCGCCGACCCAGTCCGAGCCGCCCTTTGCGATCGCGCAAGGGGTGGTCCTGGTCGTCTTCGGCGCGCTGACCTGGCTTTGCGCCCGGCGCTTCGCCGGAGGCCGGGCCTCGGCCTGAGCCTTGCCTCTTTCATAAGCGGCCCGAACCCCCTAAAGCACCGGCACTGGCAGCGCCTTGCTCGCGCCGCAGAGAGCCGTCACATCCGCGCCAGGCCGGCTCCAGCGAGCCCGGCCGCGCCAACAAGACCAACGGGAAGCCGCAATGTCGCTCGTCGATTCCGTCCGCAAGGTGATCGTGCCCATCCACAAGGAGGGCTATGTCTTCATCGCCATCGCGCTCGTGGCGACGCTGGTGCTGGGCCATCTCTGGACGCCGTTCGGCTGGATCGGTGCGATCATCACGCTCTGGGTCTGCTATTTCTTCCGCGATCCTGTGCGCATCACGCCCCTGCGCGAGGGGCTGGTGATCTCGCCGGCCGATGGTCGCGTCAGCCAGGTCGCGTCGGCACTGCCGCCGCCGGAGCTCAACCTGCCGGCCGAGCCGATGACGCGAATCTCCATCTTCATGAACGTATTCGACTGCCATGTGAACCGCGCTCCGGTCCCCGGCCGGATCGTGAAGATGGCCTATACGCCGGGCCTCTTCCTCAACGCCGAACTCGACAAGGCGAGCGACGACAACGAGCGCAATGCGCTCGCGATCGAGACCACGGCAGGCACCGTCGGCGTGGTCCAGATCGCTGGCCTGATCGCGCGCCGGATCGTGCCCTTCGTCAAGGAAGGCGAGCTGATCGCGACCGGCGAGCGCTTCGGCCTGATCCGCTTCGGCTCGCGCGTCGATGTCTATTTGCCGACCCATGTGATCCCGCTGGTCGGCGAAGGCCAGACCGCCATCGCCGGCGAAACGGTGCTCGCGGATTTTTCTGGGACCGAGCCGGCAGCTAGGCTGTTTAAGGGGATTTGAGGCGTCTTCCGTCTCCCCCGAGGGGAGACGGAAGAATGCCCCGCCTAGCCTCCGCGCCTAAAACCGCGTATCCCCGCTGCTATGAGCGATCTGTTTCCTCCCTTCGAGCCCGAGCGCATCGAATCGAAGCGCGCCCGCTTCAAGCCGATCCCGTTCCGGCTGCTGGCCCCCAATGTCGTGACGCTGCTGGCCCTGTGCCTCGGTCTCACCGCCATGCGCCTCGTCGTCGAGGGCAAGCTCGAGACCGCGACCATCTGCATCCTGATCGCGGCGGCGCTGGACGGCGTCGACGGCCGGCTGGCGCGCATGCTGAAGGGCACCTCGCGCTTCGGCGCAGAGCTCGATTCGCTGTCGGATTTCGTCAATTTCGGCGTCGCCACCGGCTATGTGCTGTGGATCTTCGTCCTGCACGACCTCAAATCCTTCGGCTGGATCATCGTGCTGACGCTGGCCTGCGCCATGGCGCTGAGGCTCGCGCGCTTCAACGTCATGATCGACGATCCCAACCGGCCCGACTGGCAGAAGAACTTCTTCGTCGGCATGCCCGCGCCCGCCGGCGCCATCACGGCGATGCTGCCGCTCTATCTCCAATTCATCGGTGTGCCGGTGGCCGATTACGGCGCGCTGCCGGTCGGGCTCTACATCCTCTTCATCGCCTTTCTGACGATTTCGCGCATCCCCTGCTACGCCGGCAAGACGCTGGGGACGCGGGTGCCGCGCGACAAGGTGCTGCCGATCTTCGTGGCGGTCGTCGTGGTCGCGGGTCTGCTCTTCGCCTACCCGTTCGAGGTGCTGGCGCTGGTCGTGGTCGCCTATCTGGCGCTGATCCCGCTCAGCGTGGCGCGCTACCGCAAGCTGGAGCGCGAGCATGACGCGGCTCTGGCCGCGCCCGCAGCGGCGGTCGAGAAGCCGGCCGACGCGCTCTGAGGGAGGCGCTCAGCGCTTCCTGCGCCCGGTCAGCCGCGCGGCATTGGCCTTGGTGCGTTTCGAGAACGGCTCCAGCGTGCTGCTGGCGGCCTTGGCTGCGGCCTCGGCGTAGTCGACATGGGCGAGCGGGTTCAGCGCCAGACCCCACCAGAACAGCGCAGCCGCCTGACCGGCAGCGAAACCGCTCTCCATCACAGCCGACATCTTCTCGCTGACGGCTTTGGCCGCCTCGCGCTGGCCCCTGGCGTCTCCTAGCGCGCCCCTCATCAGCATCGGCATGCGCATTGCGATGGTCAGGCCTGCATCGGCCTGCATCGTCAGCATCTTCGTGGTGAGGGCCTGAGCCTCGACGCCCGCGCCGGTGACGGCACTCATCTGCTTATGCGAGATCGGCATGGCCTTTGTGGCTCCGCAGCATCGTGATGGGCGCGGCGGAAGGCCTGCCCACAGGCCACGCAATGTGGCGAGGCAACACTTGTTGTGCAATGCAATATGACGCATGGCTGCAAACTATTTTATGCGTTTGGTGAATGCCGAAGAGATCATTCTTCTTCATGCCTGCGCTGCACGCATCGCAGCGATCGCCGATTTCTCCCGCGCGCAAAATGCGTTAGAGCCAGTGGCGAGTGCGTGGGATCGCCGCGCCGAATTATCGCTGCAGGTCGTCCTTGAGCATCTTCTCGAGCCCCAAACCGCCCGGCTGGCGGCCCATGCTGGTGCTGGCCTCGGCCTCGCCGCGCCGTCTCGCGCTGCTGGAGCAGGCCGGCCTCAAGCCCGACGCGATGCTGCCCTCCGACCTCGACGAGACCCCGCTGAAGGGCGAGCGCCCGCGCGATCTCTCGCGCCGGCTCGCTCGCGAAAAGGCGCAGGCCGCGCAGCGTGGCGCGAAATCCCGGCCCGATCTCGAAGGTTGCTACATCGTCGCCGCCGACACCGTTGTCGCGGTTGGGCGCCGTATCCTGCCCAAGGCCGAGATCGTCGACGAGGCCGCCGCTTGCCTGCGGCTGCTGTCGGGCCGCTCGCACCGGGTCTACACCTCCGTCGCCGTGGTGACTCCGGGCGGCGCGATCCGCGACCGCATCGTCGAGACCCGCCTGCGCTTCAAGCGGCTCTCGGGCGACGATCTGGAGATGTACCTCGCCTCGGGCGAATGGCGCGGCAAGGCCGGCGGCTATGCCATCCAGGGCATTGCCGGCTCCTTCGTCGTCAAACTCGCCGGCTCCTACACCGCCGTGGTCGGCCTGCCGCTCTATGAGACGGTCGGTCTGCTCGGAGGGGAGGGCTTTCCGATCCGCTTCGGCTGGATGAACGTGGGGTGAGCGTCAAACCTGCGCGGCCAGTCGCAGGCGCTTCTTGATCAGATGGTCGAGCATGGCGCCGGCGATATCGGCTCCGCCGATCTGGTCGGCCGGCGCGAAATAGCACGGGAAATTCGCTTCCAGCAGGTAGAGCCTGCCCGAGGCGTGTTCGAGAATATCGACCCCGCCGAATTCCAGCCGGAGTAGCCGGACGGCCGCGACCGCGAGTTCGGCGAGTTGAGCGGGAATCGCCGCGACATAGTCCTCCGGCCGGTCAGCCTGGCCGCTGCGGAAATCGCCGCTCGGAACCGGGTTGCGGCAGGCGCAGACGGCGCGCTCGCCGACCACGACGACCCGCCAGCAGACGGCATCCGCGACGAAGCTCGACAGCATCGGCAGCACGCCCTTCGCCAGCAGAAACTCGACCATCGAGGCCAGCGCCGGCATGCTGTCGGCGCGCATCACGCCGATGCCGCCGCTGCCGCCGGGCGCCTTGACCACGACGGGAAAGCCCCCGAGCTCCTCGACCAGCCGTTCGAGCAGAGCGATGGCGGCGAGGCCGGCGGGACACTGCCGCGGCGTCGGCAAGCCATGGCGCGAAAAAATCAGCGGCGTACCGCCAACCGCTGCGAACGGCCCGAGCCGATCGCGCCGCAGATCGGCGACGCCCGGCGTGTATAGGAAGCGTTCGACCGCGCCGGCACGCTCCGATACGGCCGGACAATACAGCATGTCGCCGGGCTCGAGCTGGCGCTCGGGCAGGTAGTCGAAGCCTGCGGCCTCCACCCGCTCGAAGACGACCCGGCGCTTTGCACAGGCGGCGCCGAGGACGGCGAACGACTCCGGTGGCACTCCGTCGTCGATGCAGACGAATTTCATCGAGAAGACGGCTCCTGGAGAGGTCTAAATGCGGCCCGAAACCCCGCGATCTCTTGACAGGCTCGAAGGCTGATTTGCTAGCTTACGCTAGGGGACGTGTTCCCCGAAAGGTGACAGCGACGGAGGAATGACATGACGCCGACATCACGCTGGTCTGGACACAAGGTTCTCGTCGAGGGCGATCTTCGCCGCGTTTTCGATAGCGCGGGCCGCGATCTGGGCACGATCGACGCGCAGGCGCTCGCCGTGCTGCACCGCGCCGACGGCTCCCGCACTGCCGATACGATCGCAGCCGAGCTCGGCTCGTCGATCGAGGCGGTCCGCCAGGCTTTCGATCGCCTGCGCGCCCTGTCGCTGCTCGACGGCTGGACCGCGCCGCCGACCGAAAGCCAGGTCGTCTCGCGCCGCCGCGCCGTGTTCGATCTCGCCCGCGCCGCCGCCGTGGCGGGGACTGCGGCCGGCGCCTTTGCCGCGCTCGGCAGCGGCGACGCCTGGGCCAGGGTCAGGGGCGGCTCACAGGAACATAGCGCCAAGCGCTGAACAGGTCTGCGCCGGTCCGACCGGGCTTGGGTCGGCACACCGTCCCGCGACCTCGGCTGTGCCGACGACAAATGCCCCCGGTTCGTCCTGCGGACCGGGGTCGTGGTGTCGCGTTCTGATCGAACTTGCTGGCGACATTGGCGACACGCGCGAATAGGCGTTGTCGTGGGACCGCGACTTGCCCCGCCCCGGCAAAAGCCCGATCCTCGCGGGTGAAGCGCACCGGTCTCAATGGCGCGCGCGGGAGGATACGCATGTCGGCACGTCTGAGGGGCAAGGTTGCGATCGTCGCCGGCGCGGGCTCGGTCGGCCCCGGCTGGGGCAATGGCAAGGCGACGGCCGTCGTCTTCGCCCGCGAGGGCGCGAAGGTGATCTGCGCCGATATCGACCTCGCCGCCGCCGAGGAAACCGCCGCCATCATCCAGAACGAGGGCGGCCAGGCCTTCGCCGTCGAGACCGACGTGACGCGCAATGATGCGGTGGCCGATCTCGTCGGCCGCACGCTGGGCCGGTATGGCCGCATCGACATCCTGAACAACAATGTCGGCTTGGCCGAGATCGGCAGCGTGCTCGATCTCTCGGAGGAGGCCTGGGAGCGCGCCTTCCGGCTCAACCTCACCGGCGCGGTGCTGACGATGAAGCATGTCATCCCGGTGATGCAGCGCCAGTTTTCCGAAAGCGGGGAGGGCGGCTCGATCGTCAACATCTCCTCGACCGTCTCGCTGCGCCACACCGGCGTGCCCTATGCCAGCCTCTCGGCCACCAAGGCCGCGTTGAACCAGCTCACCCGCAACACGGCGGTCGAGTTCGCCGCCCAGAAGATCCGCGTCAACGCGGTGCTGCCCGGCCTGATCAAGACGCCGCGCGTCGCGCTCTCCAGCGGCCTCGCCCGGATTTACGGCGACGGCGACGTCGAGGCGATGTGGACTGCGCGCGATGCGCAGGTGCCGATGGGTCATATGGGCGAGGCCTGGGACGTCGCTTATGCGGCGCTGTTTCTCGCCAGCGACGAAGCGCGCTATGTCACGGGTCTCGAACTCGTCGTCGACGGAGGCGTCACGCTCAAATATGGCTGAAGACACCGATCCCGCGCCAATTCCTCGCCAGCGGCCCTGCGCGATCTGCGGCAAGCTGGCCCTGCCGAAATACCGGCCGTTCTGCTCCGCCCGCTGCGCCGACATCGATCTCGGCCGCTGGCTCAAGGCAAGCTATGTGATCCCCGGCGCGAGCCTCGACGAGGCCGAGGCTGGCAAGCCGGGAAACCGGCAGGACGACGAGGGCTGAACCGCCAGCTTCTTGCGCAAAGCCGGCTCAAGCGACTGGACAGCCCCCGCCGCACCGACTATACCCCGGCCACCAACAGGAACGCAGGTCTCAGGGCCAGCGCGCCCGGCGCCCAGATAGCTCAGTTGGTAGAGCATGCGACTGAAAATCGCAGTGTCGCTGGTTCGATTCCAGCTCTGGGCACCATTTCCCTTTGCTCAGCTTCTGAACGGCGGCGATTTCATCCCTCGGCTGCAGCAGGGCATGGCACGCCCGCCTCCCGCCTCCCGCCAGACGCCATCGGCTCGGCCGTGCCGGAAGGAACCGGCTGCGACGGTCCGCGTTTTGCAAGGGTTTTCCATCGCCGGGATCCCGACCATGCTTCACGCGACGCCGCATGCCCTATTCCAGAATTCCGACTCGATCCCTCATTTCATCGCGATCAGGCGCGACGAGCAGGGCTTCGGCATTCGCTTCGGCTTGAGCGATGCAGAGGACCAACTGCTGCAGGGCCCCGTTTTCGAGACGCTGCCGGAAGCGCTGGCCTGGATCGACCAGCTCGATCGGCTGCGTGAAGCGAGCAACTGACGGCGCTCCTGCCAGCATGTGGCATTTTGTGGCGGCAAAACACGTGGCAGGGGAATTCACGCAAATGTCCCTGCCGGCGCTTGTCAAATCGACCGGCGATCGGGCATAGAGCTTCCAACGGAGACGTGGCCGAGAGGCTGAAGGCACTCGTTTGCTAAATGAGCATACCCCACAAGGGTATCGAGGGTTCGAATCCCTCCGTCTCCGCCATTCGCCCTGCCATAAGTGATTTGAATCGCTAGATATTTTTGTCTATCGGGCCTGACGGTCCCGCAAAGCGCGGCGCCAGCCCTGATTGTTGGGTCTTGAGGGCCGTTCTTTGCGCGTCACGGCTCCGCCTTCACAGGGATGCAGCCTGTAGAATACCGGCGCGGTTGAGCCTCGCCAGCCTCCAACGTCGTGAAATGGCCGCTCAGCGACCGTCGGGCGTCTGTGTTCCCCAGAGCAGGTTTTTGACCTGGTCGTAGTGGCGGC
>LSIB01000103.1 GCA_001556025.1 Rhizobiales bacterium CCH3-A5 | reverse complement strand
GGCGCCGCCCCCATCCCGGTCGCCAGCATGCCTCCGGACGGCCGCCCCTCGGGGATGAGGTGGAGGGATTATAGGGCAGGTGCGTGGGGGCGGGGATTAAGTTGTTTTGCATCTCGCTTCGCGGTGAGGCACGGGGAACCCCTCTCCTGTAAGGAGAGGGGCAGGGGTGAGGTGACGGCCCTTCGACCCGCGAGGCACGATGGCGAACGAGCGGCAGGATTTCGCGAGAAAGCTCCGCCGGCAATCGACGAAGCCGGAGGACATCCTATGGGATTTCCTGCGCGCCGGCCGTCTCGACGGGCTGAAGTTCCGCCGGCAGGTTCCGCTCCTCGCCTACACCGTCGATTTCCTCTGCTTCCAGCACAAGCTCGTCGTCGAACTCGATGGCCGGCAGCATGATGGCGAGCGGGAGTACGACGCGGCGCGGACGCAGGAAATCGAGCGCCATGGTTTCGTGGTGATCCGGTTTCGAAACGAGATGGTGCTGAACGACCGCGACGCCGTCATCGCCGCCATCCGCGAAGCGGCGGGAACCTCGACGGAGAACCCTCTCGTGTGAGGAGAGGGCAGGGTGAGGTGATGGCCATCTCCGGATGTGGTGCTGATATGCAGCGGTGAGGTTTCCGCCCCACTGGTCCAGCGGCCTTCACCTCACCCCTGCCCCTCTCCTTACAGGAGAGGGGTTCTTCCAGTGCGCTTCGCCGAAGCCGCGACGTCTTTTGGGTAGGTCAATGGATAGAAAATTCGACGAAGCCGAGCGGATACGCAGGACCAATATCATAGTGGAACAATGCGGTGGCATCAGTCCTGCCTTTGAGGCTTTCTATATTCACTCGATTATTTATGCGGCGACGGCGTCAATTGAGGCGTTTGAGAGATTTTCTGATGCTGTTCTAAACGAACGTGAATCGTCGATAATGGTGGCGTCGATCGAAGAGGCCTTGACGCATGCAGCCGCACTTTCACGATTTTTTGGCCGGCTAGGGCGTCAAAAATCGCAACGGCTCGCGCGAAAAAGCTTTGCGCTGCCTTTAAAATGGCAAGCTCGCCTCTCGAAGATCGGGAGCTTCGTAATGCTCTTGAGCATTTCGATGAACGTCTTGACGACTTCCTCTTGAAGGATCCTGTCGGCTACTTCTTTCCCGGCCCGTTAGTTCAATCTCATGAGATTGCCGACGAGGCACCAGGACAAATATTCCGGCTTGTTGATCCCTACGATTTCGTATTTGTTATCCTTGGAAAAAAATATCAATTTTACGACGTTTTCGTTGAAGTTATCCGCATTAAAGAAATGGCCATTAATTTCGGATATGCGGGATGCCGCGTAGGATAGCTAAAATTTGATGCGTTAAGGATAGGTCACTGCGGGATGGGCTGTGGGACACCCGGTAGCACGTTAGTTACCCCCATGATGCCATGGTCGACCTATGAACATCCACATCCCGTCATCGAGCGATATGCTCGGACTTCCGGATCTGAAAACGGTCCATGTTTTCGCCGATGACGCGGAGAAGAGGATCGTCGTCGAGTCGCTGCTTGAGCGGGCTTCGTGCCCATCATGTACCGCCTATGGGAAATGGATTCATCGACACGGCGTCAGCGAGCAAGAATTCCGGGACATCCCTCACGGGATGTGGCCGACAGTGCTGCAGTTGAGGCGCAACCGCTTCAAATGCACGGTCTGCAAGAAGACTTGGATGGAAGAGATCCCATCGCTCGACGGGTCGCGGCTCATGACGCGTCGCCTCGCCGATTTCATCGTCCAGCGCTGCCTCAAGGACACCAACTACAGCGTCGCCGACGACGTGGGGCTCGACGAGAGCACGATTCGGAGCGTCTTCAGGGAATTCGTCGCGACCATGGAGCGCGATGACAACCGTGACATGCCAAGGGTCCTGGGGATTGACGAGATCCACCTGAAGGACGTGCTCTGCGTCCTCACGGACCTGGAGGGCAAGAAGGTCTTCGATCTGCTCCCGTCGCGCACGAAGGACTATCTCGATCCCTATTTCGGGGCCTTGCCTGGCAAGGATCGCGTCAAGGTCGTCGTCGCCGACATGTGGCGCGCCTACCATGACTTGGCGCGCACACATTTTCCCGGCCGCCCCGTCGTCGTCGACAAGTTCCACGTCGTCCGCTTCGCCCAGAAGGGCCTGGACGAAATCAGGAAACGGACCGGCCGCAGCTTGAGTCATGCCGAGAAGATCCGGTTGAAGGACGAGCGGTTCCTCCTGCTCACGCGCGAGAAGTCGCTGACGGATGAGGAATGGGAGCGGGTCCGCCCTTGGCTCGCCCAGTTTCCCGACCTGCGGGCGGCGTACGAGACGAAGGAGCGGCTATCATCGCTCTACGAAGGCCAGGACTGCGCCGAAGCTGACCGCCTTCTCGGAGATTGCCTCAGGAAGATCCCCTCTCACCTCGACAAGGACTTCGAGGCCCTTTTCAGCATCGTCAAGAACTGGCGCCCTCAAATTTTGGCGTACTTCGAGCACCCCTTCACAAATGGCTACACGGAGGGCGTCAACGCAGCGATCCGGCAGATCGACCGCCAAGGGCGCGGCTACAGCTTCGAGGTGCTCCGCGCCCGTCTCCTCTACAAAGCGGAGACGACGAAGGGCCGCTCCTCGATTCGACCGAAGCAGCGCCGCTCCGGCAAGGGCAGAGCGTTCATGGACTTCGGGGCCAACGAGATCGACGAGGCCTACGAGGTCGTGACCACGCCGGATACCACGACCTACCGCCGACGCACGATCGCCGAATTCGAGGCCGAGCTACAAGAATGGCTCTCGGAGGTGGATTCCGCTTCCGACATAAGATCGGGTTAAGGAGCAAGGCAGGGATCGAAGATTGGGGAATGACCCCCGGAGAGCCCTGTGAACCCAGCGTCGACAAGCCCGCGGAACCTGATCGGCCTCTACAGCGCCTGGCGCCTCGGGGAGGAAGATCTCCCGCATTCGACCCAGTGCGCCCCGGACCTCCACATCGAGACGCGCATCGCGACGTTCATCGTCGAGCCGGGCGGCACTCTCGAGCTGTCGGCCAGCATGGCGCGACGGGAGGCCTTCCCGCTCGACGATTTCGTGACGGAGGAACTCGGCACCCGCCTCGTCGACGACGCGACGGCGACGTACATGGAGAGCCTCGATGGGTGGTTCGAGCTGCCGGCGATCGGTGACCTGACCCTCGCCAAGCGGATGGACAACCGCATGATCACCCTGGGCATGACCCGGTTCATCACCGATCCAGCCGACCTGGCCGCCACGCTGAAGCGTCACTGCCTGCCCGAAGCCTGGGCCACAGACCGCGACAGCGAGGCCTGGAGGCCCGCGCCGCGGCGGGGACCTAGCATCGACGAGTTCGTCGAGCGCGTAAACGACTTCGTCGGCGACTACAATGAGCGCGAGGCGCGGCACCGGAAGAAGGCCGCGACGAGGTCCGCCGGTGGCATTGAGCGATAAACCAAGCCAAACACATTCCGCGCCTCCGGCCTCGCGTTGATCGCAGAGGCCCGGAGGAGTAGATTGTGCGCAAAGGAGCACCCTATGAGTTCCGACATCGAGTACTTCGACGTCGAAGAACGACGGAAAGAGAAGGCCCTCGCCAGGGCCGAGGACGATGCGCGCATCGCGGCCGATCCCTCGGCGCGCGCCGAGATCGTGCGCCGCAACGGCATGTTCTCAGGGTTCGATCCCTCGCAGATCGTTCTCCTGAAGCGCCGCATGCCGCGGCGTGACCTTCGGTGAAACCCGAGAGGGCTATGATGCACTTCTGGGATCTCTCCAAGCATCATGCCTGGTCCTTGGCAACCTTGGCCTCTGCCGTCCTTGAGGCCCGCCAGGACGCCTTCGAGCAACTCAAGGCACGAGTGGATGCGCTTCGCGAGGAACCGCGCAGCCGACACATTGTCCGAGCATGGGAAGACGTTATGCGAGGCGGTCGCTTCGCGACGGCCAAGGCGCTCGTCATGATGTCACCCGAGGGAGAATTTCTGCGCGACAGCGGGCTGCACGCCTTGATTCTGACGACGGAAGAAATCGGGCGCGCGCTGGAGACAACGCGCCGAGAGCGCCGGACCGGAGCGGTCGCTTACGATAGCATGGCGTAGCCGCAATGGTCATGACCCGATCCAAGCTGGCCCATATTCTCCGTGCGGCCGCCTATCACACAGGGCATTCAGAATTTGTCCTCATCGGTTCGGCTAGCGTCCTGGCACACCCAGGGCGCATACCCGGGGACATGCTGCTGACGCATGAGGCCGACATTTACGCGCCTAGTGCCGAGGACTTCGACGAAATGGCCCTCTCGATCAAAGCAGGGCTCGGCGAAGGAACATCGTTCCATAGGGAGTTCGGCTACTATGCCGACGGCGTAAATCCCAGCACGGCCATCATGCCGCTAGGGTGGCGTGAGCGCGCGACACCATACGAGCACAGCGAATGTCCCAACGTGATCGCAATTGTGCCCGACCTCAACGACATCGCGATCGCAAAGATGATCGCCTGGCGCGAAAAGGACCAGACATGGCTCGCCTCGGGCGCGCGCTCGGGCATGATTGATGCCGATACCATGCATTCCCGCATCGACGCGCTACCTCGCGGTGCCATTACACTTCCGCCGCGGCACGAGATCGAAAGACGCCTCGACGAGATCGAGCGCTTCACAGGTCGACCTGGAAAAGTGGCGCCTATCCACGAGATCATCAACAATGCCGCGTCGATAGGACCCGGCTTCGAAGACGGGCGCGTTCTCGTTAAGTGGAAGTTCAAGAGCGATGCGGATGACGATACCAAGCGCGCTATCCTCACCCATTATAACTCCCTCGCACGAGAACTTGCCGTCCGCGCCTGGAAACTGAGGGACTACGATAGGGCAACGGCCTGGGAATCCAGTGGCAGAAAAGCCATCACTGCGCCGGACCGCAGGCATGCTGATAAGGCGAATTTAGAGATCTGAAACGCCCGTAAACACTCGCCGTTCGGCCGGGTACTTCAGGGCAATCCTAACATCCCACATTGCCGTGAAAGTGTAACATTCGAGGTTCCACCGCGCCCACTCTTAAATCCGCATATCCTTAATTTCGATCGCAACGACTCAAATCTCAGATATTAGAGTAGATGGCATATTTTCGCGATGCTGGATGAACAGAGGTTACATCGCTCAAGCTGCTGCATGAGCGCAGCATCTTGAGCGATGTGTTCACCCTCACAACTTCCCATAAGCCGGCAGCGTCAAAAACTCCTCGAACTGCGGCGCCAGCGAGAGCCCCGAGAACAGCTCGATCGCCTCGGGGAACCGCCCCTTGTCGTAAGCCTCCGCGCCGAGTTCGCCCTTCACCCGCTCCATCTCCTCGGTCAGGCAGCGCTTGAACAGCTCCGGCGTTACCTTCGTGCCGCCGTCGACCTCGACGCCATAGGCGACGAACTGCCAGATCTGGGCGCGGCTGATCTCGGCGGTCGCAGCGTCCTCCATCATATTGTAGATCGGCACCGCGCCGCGGCCGCGCAGCCAGGCTTCGAGATATTGCACGCCGACGCGGATGTTTTCGCGGAAGCCCTCTTCCGAGCGCGTGCCCTGGTGGACTTCGAGCAGGTCCTTCGCGGTGACGCTGACGTCCTCGCGGGCCTTGTCGAGTTGGTTCTTCTGCGGCATCAGCCGGTCGAACACCTCCATCGCGACGGGGACGAGGTCGGGATGGGCGACCCAGGTACCGTCATGGCCGTCGCCGGCCTCGCGCTCCTTGTCGGCCTTGACCTTGGCGAAGGCGGCCGCATTGGCCTCGGGGTTGTTCTTGACCGGGATCTGCGCCGCCATGCCGCCCATGGCGAAGGCGCCGCGGCGGTGGCAGGTCTTGATCAGCAGCAGCGAATAGGCGCGCAGGAAGGCTTTCGTCATCACGACCTGCGAACGGTCGGGCAGGACGAAGGCCGGGTTACGGGCGAGCTTCTTGATGAAGGAGAAGATGTAGTCCCAGCGGCCGCAGTTGAGGCCGGCGATATGGTCCTTCAGCTCGAACAGGATCTCGTCCATCTCGAAAGCGGCGGGCAGCGTCTCGATCAGCACGGTCGCCTTGATCGTGCCGACCTTGAGGCCGAGCGCGTTCTGCGCGGCGACGAACACGTCGTTCCAGAGCCGGGCTTCGAGGTGGCTCTCGAGCTTGGGCAGGTAGAAATAGGGGCCGGAGCCTGCAGCCAGCGCGGCCTTGGCGTTGTGGAAGAGATAGAGCCCGAAATCCACCAGCGAGCCGGATGCGACCTCGCCGTCGATCTCGATATGGGCTTCAGGCAGGTGCCAGCCGCGCGGGCGGATGATCAGCACGGCCGGGTTGGCTTTGAGCGCATAGGCCTTGCCGGTCGTCGCGTCGGTGAAGTCGATCTTGTTCGCCCAGCGGTCCTTCAGGTTGATCTGGCCCTCGATCATGTTGGCCCAGACCGGCGAGGAGGCGTCCTCGAAATCGGCCATGAAGACCTTTGCGCCGCAGTTCAGCGCATTGACGATCATCTTGCGGTCGACAGGGCCGGTGATCTCGACGCGGCGGTCCTGCAGATCGGCGGGGATCGGCGCGACCTTCCAGTCGCCTTCGCGGATATGCTTCGTCTCGGCCAGGAAGTCCGGCGTCTCGCCGGCGTCGAAGCGCTTCTGGCGCTCGGCGCGGAGGCTCAGCAGGCGCTTGCGCGTCTCGTTGAAGCGGCGCTGCAGATCGGCCACGAAGGCGAGCGCGTCATGGCTCAGGATCTCGTCGAAACGGTCGCCCATCGCGCCCTTGATCACGACGCCCTTGGGGAGGTTTGCGGACGGCTTCTCGACTGCGGACATGATCGTCTCCTGTGCTGGCGCGAACCATGCGCGCGCTGCGCTTTCGACGCAATCGTCTTGAATGGCGGCTCAGCTTTTCGAAAACGGGAAAGATCACGCGTCCTGGCCCTGCGCTCGGCTGTGCCCTGCCGGCGCATCGCCTTAGTGATCTGGCAAGGATACCGGCGGGATTGCCGGTCGCGGCGGCGCGAAACTGGCCAATAGGCCGGTGTTTCCGCAGCCGGCTTCACGCGCAATTAAAGACAATCGTCGCGTTCTGGGCATCGAACAGCCGCTAGGACCGCAGCCGTGACCATGACGCCAGACCAGCACAGCCGCCCGCGTGACGCCGCCTCGCGCTTCGTCGCCGACGAGCGCGGCAACGTGATCATGCTGTTTGCCTTCGCGCTGCTGCCGATCGTGCTGGGTGCCGGAGCGCTGATCGACTACGCGACCGCGTCGAACAGCCGGCAGCACCTCAACGCGCTGGCGGATGCCGCCGCGCTGGCCGCCGTCTCCAAGACGGCGATGACGCAGACCGCGGAAGAGGCGCAGGCCCAGGCCGAACGCATCTTCGATGCGCAGGTCGCCCATGCCGGCGCGACGCTGGCAAAGCGCAGCGTGAGCGTGACGCAGACGGGCGCGACCCGCGCGGTCGAGGTCAGCTACAGCGCCAAGGTCGAGACCGCGTTCATGAAGATCGCGGGGTTCAAGACCGTGTCCGTCAGCGGCTGGGCGCGTTCGTCGGCGGCCAACCCGCCTTATATCGATTTCTACCTTCTGCTCGACAATTCGCCCTCGATGGGCGTTGGCGCGACCACGGCCGACATCAACAAGATGATCGCCAACACCTCGGACAAATGCGCCTTCGCCTGTCACGACCAGTCCAACAAGAACAACTACTACAACCTCGCCAAGAAGCTCGGCGTGCAGATGCGCATCGACGTGGTGCGGCAGGCCTCGCAGCAACTGATGGACACAGCCTCGACCACGCAGACGCTGAAGAACCAGTTCCGGATGGCGGCCTATACGTTCGGCGCATCCTGCGACGGCAAGAAGCTGACCCAGATCAAGGGCATCTCGTCCGATCTCGCCTCGGTCAAGGCGGCGGCGGGCAAGATCGACCTGATGTCGATCCCCAAGCAGAATTTCGACAACGACCAGTGCACCGATTTCGACAAGAACCTGACCGCGATCGACAAGGAGATTGAGGCGCCTGGCGACGGTTCGAGCCCGAGCAAGCCGCAGAAGGTTCTGTACTTCGTCGCCGACGGGGTGGGCGATTTCTACAACCCGTCGAGCTGCTCCAAGCCGCTCGTCGGCTCGCGCTGCCAGGAGCCGATCGACACGAATTTCTGCAAGGCGATCAAGGATCGCGGCATCAGGATCGCGGTGCTCTACACCACCTATCTGCCGCTGCCGACGAACGACTGGTACAAGACCTATATCAGCCCATTCCAATCGCAGATCGGCAAGAACATGGAGGCCTGCGCCAGCCCCGGCCTGTTCTTCGAGGTGACCCCGACCGACGGCATCTCGCAGGCGATGAACGCGCTGTTCCAGAAGGTGGTGTCGAAGGCCTATCTCACCGGCTGAGCGTTGAGCTGAGGCTGGAGCGCCGTGAAGCGTGCGAGGAAGCGCGCCTGGGCTGCCTCCGTCGAGAGCGGTTCGAGCAATGCCAGAACCGCGCGCGGCAGCGCCTGCGGCCGGCCGAAATAGCGCAGCGCCTCATCGCGGCTAAAGCCGGCGAGTTCCGTCGCCTCCAGGAAGGCGGCGATCCTGTCGGCGTCCTTGATTCTGCGCTTCAGCGCGGCCGGCGTCGTCGCGGGCAGCCCATGGCGCAGGTGGATCGCAGCCAGCAGTCGTATTTCGACCGCCTTGTAGGCGTCGCCCATCACCACCTTGAAGGGCGAGATCATGTCGCCGATGACGTATTCGGGCGCATCGTGCAGCAGCGCCATCAGCCGCCAGGAATCGCTCCGCTCGGGGGTGTCGCTCCAGTCGGGGTTGAGGCAGTCGGCGATCGCCTCGACCAGCAGCGAATGCTGCGCCACCGAGAAGGAATGCGGGCCTTGCGTCTGGCCGTTCCAGCGCGCGACGCGGGCGAGCCCATGGGCGATGTCGGCGATCTCGATGTCGAGCGGGGAGGGGTCGAGCAGATCGAGCCGGCGGCCCGACAGCATGCGCTGCCAGGCGCGCGGGGCGGGGGGAGTCATGGGCATGCTCAGGCGACCGCCCGCACATCGCGCGCCAGCGCCGCGCATTCCTCGCGGCGGAAGCAGCCGGTGAGGTGGTCGTTGACCAGCCCGCAGGCCTCCATGAAGGCGTAGACGATGGTGGGGCCGCAGAAGGTGAAGCCGGCGCGTTTAAGTTCCTTGCCCATCGCGACGGAGACGGGCGTCTGCGTCGGCACCTCCTCATGGGTGCGGTAGGCGTTCTGCGTCACGCGTCCGTCGAGATGCTTCCAGAGGAAGTCGGCGAAGGGCTCGCGCTCGCTGATGGCGAGATAGGCCCGTGCGCTCCTGATCGCGCCCTCGATCTTGCCGCGATGGCGGATGATGCCGGCGTCGCCGAGCAGGCGCTGGACGTCGGCCTCGCCGAAGCGCGCCATCGCCTGCGGCTCGAACTGCGCGAAGCCGGCGCGAAAGGCGTCGCGCTTGCGCAGGATGGTGATCCAGGACAGGCCGGCCTGAAACCCGTCGAGGATCAGCTTCTCGAACAAAGCGCGGCTGTCATATTCCGGCACGCCCCATTCGGTATCGTGATAGGCGAGGTAGAGCGGGTCGGTTCCCGGCCAGACGCAGCGGAATTTCCCGTCCGGCCCTTCGACGGCGGAGCGGCCGCTCATGTCGCCAGACGTCATGCGGCCGCTCCAAAACCCGGTTCGCCAGGGAAGGGGAAGCGCGCGAAGGCCGGCTTCTCCACCGTGAAGGCGAGGCCGCCGGCATCGAGCCGCTCGCCTGCGGCGATCGCATCGGCGACGCGGTCGAGCCGCAGCATGGCGAGCCCGCGCCCGTTGGCGCAGGAGCCGACGCGACCGAGCGTCTTCTCCCCGGCCGTCGCCTCGACGCCCATCTCGGTCACGAGCCCTTCGGTGAAGACGATCGGGACGATGCGCGTGCGGGCCGTACCGCGATGCTGCATGCGCGAGACCACCTCCTGCCCGACATAGCAGCCCTTTTTGAACGAGACGCCGTTAAGCTGGTCGAGCAGGGCCTCATGGGGAAACGCGTCGCCGTAAGCGAAGTCCTTGCCGCCATCGGGCACGCCGAGCGCGATGCGGCGGGCGTGGTAGGCATCCGTGTCCAGCCCCGCGATATCGGTGACTCCAGCGCGGTCGGTGATGGCGCGATCGCCCAGCGCCGGCAGGCGCGGATCGGCGTAGACGAGGCCCGCATCTTCGGGCAGCGCGCCGCCATCTGATGCTGCGATCACCGTGCTGTCGGCGGTGAGGTCGTCGAGGATGACCCTGGAGCGCAGCCTGTAGAGCTTCAGCCGTTTCATCAGGTCCGGGGTCTGCAGCAACGGGGCATCGAGCAGGAAGCCGCCGCCATCCTCGCTCGGGACGGCGACGACGAGACAATCGCTGATGATCTTGCCTTGCGGTGTCAGCAGCGCGCCGTAGCCGGCCTGGCCGGGCGTGACCTTGTCGATGTCGCAGGTCAGCAGGCCTTGCAGGAAGCCCGCCGCCTCCTCGCCGCCGACGCGGATGACGCCACGGTCGATCAGTTGCACTGCGGTCATGGTTTCAGTCTCCCGGCCGCAGTTTCCAAACGGCGTTGCGGCCGATAGTTAGGCGCTCTCAAGCCGCCGCTCAACCCGGAGACCGCCATGCCCCCGACCTTCGACCTCATCCTCAGGGGCGGCACGGTGGTGAATCAGGATGGGCGCATTCAGCGCGACCTCGGGGTGACCAATGGCAAGATCGTCGCGCTCGGCGACCTGTCGCGCGCCTCGGCCGGCGAGGTGGTCGACTGCACCGGCCTGCACATCCTGCCCGGCGTGATCGATTCACAAGTCCATTTCCGCGAGCCGGGGCTCGACCACAAGGAGGACCTCGAATCGGGCTCGCGCGCGGCCGTGCTCGGCGGCGTGACCTGCGTCTTCGAGATGCCCAACACCAATCCCCAGACCACGAACGCGGCGGCGCTGGCGGACAAGGTGCGGCGCGGGCGGCACCGCATGCATTGCGACTTCGCCTTCTGGGTCGGTGGCACGCATGAGAACGTCGCCGATATTCCGGAACTGGAGCGGCTGCCGGGCGCGGCCGGCATCAAGGTGTTCATGGGTTCCTCGACCGGGAATCTGCTGGTCGAGGACGACGAGGGCGTCGCCGCCATCCTGCGGCAGACGCGCCGTCGCGCCGCCTTCCATTCCGAAGACGAGATGATGCTGCGCGAGCGCATGCCTCTGCGCGTCAAAGGCGATCCGTCGAGCCACCCGGTCTGGCGCTCGCCGGAAGTGGCGCTGACCTGCACGAAACGGCTGGTCAGGATCGCGCGCGAGACCGGAGCGAGGGTGCATATCCTGCATATCTCGACCGGCGGCGAGATGGAATTCCTGAGAGACCACAAGGACGTCGCGACCGTCGAGGTTCTGCCCAACCACCTGACGCTGGTCGCGCCCGATTGCTACGAGCGGCTCGGCACCTACGCCCAGATGAACCCGCCGCTGCGCGACGAGAGCCATCGCCAAAGAATCTGGTGGGGGGTGGAGCAGGGCATCGTCGACGTGCTCGGCTCCGACCACGCGCCACACACCCATGAGGAGAAGCACCACCCCTATCCCGAAAGCCATTCCGGCATGCCGGGCGTGCAGACGCTGGTGCCGGTGATGCTCGACCATGTGAACGCCGGCAGGCTGACGCTGGAGCGCTTCGTCGATCTGAGCAGCGCCGGGCCGCAGCGTATCTTCGGGCTGGAGGGCAAGGGCCGGATCGCGGCCGGCTACGACGCGGATTTCACGATCGTCGATCTCAAGCGCAGGCAGACGATCACCAACGACTGGATCGCCTCGAAATGCGGCTGGACGCCATATGACGGGGTGACCGTCACCGGCTGGCCCGTCGGGACCTTCGTGCGTGGGCGGAAGGTGATGTGGGAAGGGGAGTTGGCAACGCCGAGCCAAGGCGAGCCGGCCCGGTTCGTGGAGGCGCTAGAGCGGGCCATGTGAGGAGGCCGACGCAATGGATCGCGCGCCCAAGGCTGCCCCATAAACGTCGGGGCTGGGGCGCGAGTATCTCTATGCGCGTCAGGCGCCAGCCTTCGTGGCAAGTGCAGGAGAACCCTTTTCGGCAGACCCAGTCAGTCTCCGGGCGTCTCCGCCCGACAATCCTCATCGGCTCTCGTTGTCACGATCACCGACCGTCTGCCAAACCTAAACCGCCCGCGCCTTCATCAGCGCGACCAACTCCTCGTCGCTCGCCGGCATCTCGATGTCGATCGCGGCAAACAGGTCGCCGACCTCGCCCTTCTCGCCTTTCAACCCCTTGCCGCGCAGGCGGAAGGATTTGGTCGTGCCCGTCAGGGGCGGGATTTTCATCTCGACCGCGCCGGTCAGCGTCGGCACATGGATCGGCCCGCCCAGCACGGCGACCGCCAGCGGCACCGCGACGCGCGTGCGCAGGTCGCGCCCCTCGACCGTGAAGCGCGGATCTGGTCTGACCCGGATCGTCATCATCACGTCGCCGGCCTCTCCGCCATGCGCAGAAGGCTGCCCCAGCCCGCGCAGGCGCATCACCTTGCCGTCCGAGACGTTCTCGGGGATCGTAACCTCGAGCTCGCGCCCGCCGGGCAGTCTGACGCGCCGCGACGCGCCATTGGCGGCCTCCGCGAGCGTCACCTCGAGCGTGAAGCTCTGGTCTGCCGGCTTCTGCGGCTCGGGCCTCGCCCGGCCGCGCCTCGCCGCATCGCCGAAGAGCGAGCCGAAGATGTCGGCAGGGTCGAAGCCCGGCTCCGGCCCGCCGCGCCCGAAAGGCGATCCGCCGGTTCCGAAATTGAACTCGAAGCCGCCCGCGCGTCCGCCGCGTCCTGCTCCCATGCCCTCGAAGCCCTGGAACTTCGGCTTGCCCTCGGCGTCGATCTCGCCCCTGTCGAACTGCTTTCGCTTGGCCTCGTCACCGAGGATCTCATAGGCCGTGTTCAGTTCGGAAAAACGGTCCTGCGCCTTCGGATCGTCGCGATTGCGGTCGGGATGCAGTTCCTTGGCGCGCTTGCGATAAGCCTTCTTCAGTTCGGCGTCGCTGGCGGCGCGGGCGACGCCCAGGACCTGATACGGGTCGCGCATTCATGAACCCCATTGATGCGGCGCGCCGGCCTCACGCCTCGCGGCCGGGCTTCAGGCGCGCCAGATATCTGATTGAGCCTGTATCTGGGAAGGCTGTGGCGGGAATGCAACATCCAGATCGGGTTCGAGCCGCGATTTCTGCGGCGCGCCCTAGACGGAGCCTTTCCAGGGCTGCGTCTCCTTGACGACCCACTCCCCGCCCGTCGGCCGGCAGGCCTTGCCCTGCAGGCGGGTCAGCTTCGTCTGCAGATGGACGCTGGCGATGAAGCTGCGGCAGATCTCGTCGGCGCTGACATAGGGGCCGCCGACAGGCGTGAACGCGCCCTTGATGCCGCTCTGGGGATTGTCCCAGGAGACCGGCGCGCCATTGCCCTGCGGATCGAGCGCGACCGACAGCGCGCCCTCGGCCCGGCGCATGTCCTCGGGCCCGAGATCTGCCGAAAGCGACGTCAGCGCGCCCTTGGCCGTCGTGCGGGCCGGCAGCACCGAGGAGGTGGTGACGACCTCGTCCTCGGCCTTGGACGACAACCCGAGAATCGGGAACGAGACCGAGCAGCCGGCGCTTGCGAAGGCGAGCAGCATCGCGCCGCCGACACAAAGTCCGCGCACAGGCGTCCTGTGTTGCGGAAGGCTTTGGCTCGCCTTTGACGCTACCCTATATAGATGCACTGCAAGTCCCAGGATCACAGATCGCGCTCGCCCGACGCCGTCTTCAACCACCGAGGATTAAACACGTGGACCGGTTAACGAGCGGTGACTTCACTCAGGCCGACGAGCCCTTCGCCCTGTTTGCGGACTGGTTTGAGGAAGCAAAGCTCAGCGAGCCCAACGACCCGCACGGAATGGCGCTCTCCACCGTCGATGCGGACGGCATGCCCAACAGCCGCATGGTGCTGCTGAACGGCCGCGACGGCGACGACTTCGTGTTCTACACCAACACGCAGAGCCAGAAGGGCCGGGAGCTGCTAGGCCAGCCGAAGGCGGCCGCGTTGTTCCACTGGAAAAGTCTTCGCCGACAGGTCCGCATTCGCGGCCATGTCTCGGTCGTGGACGATGCGATGGCCGACGCCTATTTCCGGTCGCGCCCGCGCGACAGCCGCATCGGCGCCTGGGCCTCGCAGCAGTCGCGGCCGCTGGAGAGCCGCTTCGCGCTGGAGAAGGCCGTGGCATACCATGCCGCGCGCTTCGGGCTTGGCGAGATTCCGCGCCCGCCGCACTGGACAGGCTTCAGGATCATGCCGGTCTATATCGAGTTCTGGCGCGACGGCGCATTCCGTCTGCATGATCGCGTCGTCTTCCGCAGGTCCTCGGCCGCCGAGCCCTGGACCCGCGAACGACTTTACCCTTGAGGATTATCCCGCCATGGCCATGCCGGTTTTCGATTTCCCCAAGACCGAGGCCGGCAAACGGCCGGTGATGCTATTGACCGGCGCAAGCCGCGGCATCGGCCACGCCACGGTGATGCAGTTCGCCATGGCGGGCTGGCGCATCCTGTCCTGCTCGCGCCAGGCCTTTTCCGACAAATGCCCGTGGCCGTCGGGGGCTGACGACCATGTCCAGATCGATCTCGGCGACCCCGAGGACACGATGCGCGGCATCGCCGAGATCAAGAAGCGGCTTGCGACCGAAGGCGGCAAGCTCAACGCGCTGGTCAACAACGCCGGCATCTCGCCAAAGGGGCCGAAAGGCTCGCGTCTCGGCGCCGCGACGACCTCCTTCAACGACTGGCACAAGGTCTTCCAGGTCAATTTCTTCGCGCCGATCATGCTGGCGCGCGGGTTGCTCGACGAACTGACCGTCGCCAAGGGCACGATCGTCAACGTCACATCGATCGCGGGCTCCCGCGTCCATCCCTTCGCGGGGGCGGCCTACGCCACCTCGAAGGCGGCGCTCGCCAGCCTGACCCGCGAGATGGCAGCCGATTTCGGCCCGCTCGGCATCCGCGTGAACTCGATTTCTCCCGGCGAGATCGACACCGCCATCCTGTCGCCCGGCACCGAAAAGATCGTCGCGACCTTGCCGCTCGGACGCCTCGGCAAGACCGCCGAGGTCGCCAAGGCGATCCATTTCCTCTGCACCGACGCGTCGAGCTACGTTACCGGCGCGGAACTCCACATCAATGGCGGGCAGCACGTGTGAGCACGAGCGGCCGCATCATCGCGTTTCCGACGCCGGGCAAGGCGGCCACGCGGCCCGTGCTCGCGGCCTCGGTCGCTGTCTTCCGTGACGGCAAAGTGCTGCTGGCGACGCGGACCAAGCCGCCGGCCGACCGGCTCTGGTCGCTGCCGGGCGGCAAGGTCGAGGCCGGCGAAACGCTCGAGCAAGCCGCGCTGCGGGAGCTGGAGGAGGAGGTCGGCGTCACGGCGCGCCTGATCGGCTTCAACCGCCATGTCGAGATCTTCGGACGCGACGACACGGGAGCGGTCACACATCATTTCGTGGTCGCGAGCTTCGTCGGTGAATGGCTCTCGGGCGAGGCGAAACCCGGTCCCGAAGCCGGCGCGGTGATGTGGGCCGATCCGCACAGGCTCGGCGGCCTCCCGACGACGCGCGAACTCGGCGAGGTGCTGCGCCGCGCCGCGACGATCTTCGATGAGGCTGCACGCCTATGAGAGGCGCGATCCGGATCGCGCCTCTCATAGGCGTGCAGCCTCATCGAAGATCGTCGCGGCGCGGCGCAGCACCTCGCCGAGTTCGCGCGTCGTCGGGAGGCCGCCGAGCCTGTGCGGATCGGCCCACATCACCGCGCCGGCTTCGGGACCGGGTTTCGCCTCGCCCGAGAGCCATTCACCGACGAAGCTCGCGACCACGAAATGATGTGTGACCGCTCCCGTGTCGTCGCGTCCGAAGATCTCGACATGGCGGTTGAAGCCGATCAGGCGCGCCGTGACGCCGACCTCCTCCTCCAGCTCCCGCAGCGCGGCTTGCTCGAGCGTTTCGCCGGCCTCGACCTTGCCGCCCGGCAGCGACCAGAGCCGGTCGGCCGGCGGCTTGGTCCGCGTCGCCAGCAGCACTTTGCCGTCACGGAAGACAGCGACCGAGGCCGCGAGCACGGGCCGCGTGGCCGCCTTGCCCGGCGTCGGAAACGCGATGATGCGGCCGCTCGTGCTCACACGTGCTGCCCGCCATTGATGTGGAGTTCCGCGCCGGTAACGTAGCTCGACGCGTCGGTGCAGAGGAAATGGATCGCCTTGGCGACCTCGGCGGTCTTGCCGAGGCGTCCGAGCGGCAAGGTCGCGACGATCTTTTCGGTGCCGGGCGACAGGATGGCGGTGTCGATCTCGCCGGGAGAAATCGAGTTCACGCGGATGCCGAGCGGGCCGAAATCGGCTGCCATCTCGCGGGTCAGGCTGGCGAGCGCCGCCTTCGAGGTGGCGTAGGCCGCCCCCGCGAAGGGATGGACGCGGGAGCCCGCGATCGATGTGACGTTGACGATCGTGCCCTTGGCGACGGTCAGTTCGTCGAGCAACCCGCGCGCCAGCATGATCGGCGCGAAGAAATTGACCTGGAAGACCTTGTGCCAGTCGTTGAAGGAGGTCGTCGCGGCGCCGAGACGCGAGCCTTTCGGCCCCTTTGGCGAGATGCCGGCGTTGTTGACCAGCGCGTTGAGCTTGCCGCCTTCGGTCGCAAGCCGCTTCTTGATCTCGGCGATGCCGCGCATCGTGTCCTCGGGGTCGCCGAGATCGATCTGGACATGGTCGTCAGCCCCCGACGGCCACGGGCATTTGTCGGAAAAGGCCTGGCGCGAGCAGGACAGGATGCGCCAGCCCGCCATGGCGAACTGCATCACCGTGGCGTGGCCGATGCCGCGGCTTGCGCCGGTCAATAGCATCACCGGCCGTTTGCCGGCCTCGGTCTTGGGGAAATCGAAAACCGGCATGGCCATGGCGGGATAATCCTCAAGGGTAAAGTCGTTCGCGGGTCCAGGGCTCGGCGGCCGAGGACCTGCGGAAGACGACGCGATCATGCAGACGGAATGCGCCGTCGCGCCAGAACTCGATATAGACCGGCATGATCCTGAAGCCTGTCCAGTGCGGCGGGCGCGGAATCTCGCCAAGCCCGAAGCGCGCGGCATGGTATGCCACGGCCTTCTCCAGCGCGAAGCGGCTCTCCAGCGGCCGCGACTGCTGCGAGGCCCAGGCGCCGATGCGGCTGTCGCGCGGGCGCGACCGGAAATAGGCGTCGGCCATCGCATCGTCCACGACCGAGACATGGCCGCGAATGCGGACCTGTCGGCGAAGACTTTTCCAGTGGAACAACGCGGCCGCCTTCGGCTGGCCTAGCAGCTCCCGGCCCTTCTGGCTCTGCGTGTTGGTGTAGAACACGAAGTCGTCGCCGTCGCGGCCGTTCAGCAGCACCATGCGGCTGTTGGGCATGCCGTCCGCATCGACGGTGGAGAGCGCCATTCCGTGCGGGTCGTTGGGCTCGCTGAGCTTTGCTTCCTCAAACCAGTCCGCAAACAGGGCGAAGGGCTCGTCGGCCTGAGTGAAGTCACCGCTCGTTAACCGGTCCACGTGTTTAATCCTCGGTGGTTGAAGACGGCGTCGGGCGAGCGCGATCTGTGATCCTGGGACTTGCAGTGCATCTATATAGGGTAGCGTCAAAGGCGAGCCAAAGCCTTCCGCAACACAGGACGCCTGTGCGCGGACTTTGTGTCGGCGGCGCGATGCTGCTCGCCTTCGCAAGCGCCGGCTGCTCGGTCTCGTTCCCGATTCTCGGGTTGTCGTCCAAGGCCGAGGACGAGGTCGTCACCACCTCCTCGGTGCTGCCGGCCCGCACGACGGCCAAGGGCGCGCTGACGTCGCTTTCGGCAGATCTCGGGCCCGAGGACATGCGCCGGGCCGAGGGCGCGCTGTCGGTCGCGCTCGATCCGCAGGGCAATGGCGCGCCGGTCTCCTGGGACAATCCCCAGAGCGGCATCAAGGGCGCGTTCACGCCTGTCGGCGGCCCCTATGTCAGCGCCGACGAGATCTGCCGCAGCTTCATCGCCAGCGTCCATCTGCAGACGAAGCTGACCCGCCTGCAGGGCAAGGCCTGCCGGCCGACGGGCGGGGAGTGGGTCGTCAAGGAGACGCAGCCCTGGAAAGGCTCCGTCTAGGGCGCGCCGCAGAAATCGCGGCTCGAACCCGATCTGGATGTTGCATTCCCGCCACAGCCTTCCCAGATACAGGCTCAATCAGATATCTGGCGCGCCTGAAGCCCGGCCGCGAGGCGTGAGGCCGGCGCGCCGCATCAATGGGGTTCATGAATGCGCGACCCGTATCAGGTCCTGGGCGTCGCCCGCGCCGCCAGCGACGCCGAACTGAAGAAGGCTTATCGCAAGCGCGCCAAGGAACTGCATCCCGACCGCAATCGCGACGATCCGAAGGCGCAGGACCGTTTTTCCGAACTGAACACGGCCTATGAGATCCTCGGTGACGAGGCCAAGCGAAAGCAGTTCGACAGGGGCGAGATCGACGCCGAGGGCAAGCCGAAGTTCCAGGGCTTCGAGGGCATGGGAGCAGGACGCGGCGGACGCGCGGGCGGCTTCGAGTTCAATTTCGGAACCGGCGGATCGCCTTTCGGGCGCGGCGGGCCGGAGCCGGGCTTCGACCCTGCCGACATCTTCGGCTCGCTCTTCGGCGATGCGGCGAGGCGCGGCCGGGCGAGGCCCGAGCCGCAGAAGCCGGCAGACCAGAGCTTCACGCTCGAGGTGACGCTCGCGGAGGCCGCCAATGGCGCGTCGCGGCGCGTCAGACTGCCCGGCGGGCGCGAGCTCGAGGTTACGATCCCCGAGAACGTCTCGGACGGCAAGGTGATGCGCCTGCGCGGGCTGGGGCAGCCTTCTGCGCATGGCGGAGAGGCCGGCGACGTGATGATGACGATCCGGGTCAGACCAGATCCGCGCTTCACGGTCGAGGGGCGCGACCTGCGCACGCGCGTCGCGGTGCCGCTGGCGGTCGCCGTGCTGGGCGGGCCGATCCATGTGCCGACGCTGACCGGCGCGGTCGAGATGAAAATCCCGCCCCTGACGGGCACGACCAAATCCTTCCGCCTGCGCGGCAAGGGGTTGAAAGGCGAGAAGGGCGAGGTCGGCGACCTGTTTGCCGCGATCGACATCGAGATGCCGGCGAGCGACGAGGAGTTGGTCGCGCTGATGAAGGCGCGGGCGGTTTAGGTTTGGCAGACGGTCGGTGATCGTGACAACGAGAGCCGATGAGGATTGTCGGGCGGAGACGCCCGGAGACTGACTGGGTCTGCCGAAAAGGGTTCTCCTGCACTTGCCACGAAGGCTGGCGCCTGACGCGCATAGAGATACTCGCGCCCCAGCCCCGACGTTTATGGGGCAGCCTTGGGCGCGCGATCCATTGCGTCGGCCTCCTCACATGGCCCGCTCTAGCGCCTCCACGAACCGGGCCGGCTCGCCTTGGCTCGGCGTTGCCAACTCCCCTTCCCACATCACCTTCCGCCCACGCACGAAGGTCCCGACGGGCCAGCCGGTGACGGTCACCCCGTCATATGGCGTCCAGCCGCATTTCGAGGCGATCCAGTCGTTGGTGATCGTCTGCCTGCGCTTGAGATCGACGATCGTGAAATCCGCGTCGTAGCCGGCCGCGATCCGGCCCTTGCCCTCCAGCCCGAAGATACGCTGCGGCCCGGCGCTGCTCAGATCGACGAAGCGCTCCAGCGTCAGCCTGCCGGCGTTCACATGGTCGAGCATCACCGGCACCAGCGTCTGCACGCCCGGCATGCCGGAATGGCTTTCGGGATAGGGGTGGTGCTTCTCCTCATGGGTGTGTGGCGCGTGGTCGGAGCCGAGCACGTCGACGATGCCCTGCTCCACCCCCCACCAGATTCTTTGGCGATGGCTCTCGTCGCGCAGCGGCGGGTTCATCTGGGCGTAGGTGCCGAGCCGCTCGTAGCAATCGGGCGCGACCAGCGTCAGGTGGTTGGGCAGAACCTCGACGGTCGCGACGTCCTTGTGGTCTCTCAGGAATTCCATCTCGCCGCCGGTCGAGATATGCAGGATATGCACCCTCGCTCCGGTCTCGCGCGCGATCCTGACCAGCCGTTTCGTGCAGGTCAGCGCCACTTCCGGCGAGCGCCAGACCGGGTGGCTCGACGGATCGCCTTTGACGCGCAGAGGCATGCGCTCGCGCAGCATCATCTCGTCTTCGGAATGGAAGGCGGCGCGACGGCGCGTCTGCCGCAGGATGGCGGCGACGCCCTCGTCGTCCTCGACCAGCAGATTCCCGGTCGAGGAACCCATGAACACCTTGATGCCGGCCGCGCCCGGCAGCCGCTCCAGTTCCGGAATATCGGCGACGTTCTCATGCGTGCCACCGACCCAGAAGGCGAAGTCGCAATGCATGCGGTGCCGCCCGCGCCGCACCTTGTCCGCCAGCGCCGCCGCGTTCGTGGTCTGGGGATTGGTGTTGGGCATCTCGAAGACGCAGGTCACGCCGCCGAGCACGGCCGCGCGCGAGCCCGATTCGAGGTCCTCCTTGTGGTCGAGCCCCGGCTCGCGGAAATGGACTTGTGAATCGATCACGCCGGGCAGGATGTGCAGGCCGGTGCAGTCGACCACCTCGCCGGCCGAGGCGCGCGACAGGTCGCCGAGCGCGACGATCTTGCCATTGGTCACCCCGAGGTCGCGCTGAATGCGCCCATCCTGATTCACCACCGTGCCGCCCCTGAGGATGAGGTCGAAGGTCGGGGGCATGGCGGTCTCCGGGTTGAGCGGCGGCTTGAGAGCGCCTAACTATCGGCCGCAACGCCGTTTGGAAACTGCGGCCGGGAGACTGAAACCATGACCGCAGTGCAACTGATCGACCGTGGCGTCATCCGCGTCGGCGGCGAGGAGGCGGCGGGCTTCCTGCAAGGCCTGCTGACCTGCGACATCGACAAGGTCACGCCCGGCCAGGCCGGCTACGGCGCGCTGCTGACACCGCAAGGCAAGATCATCAGCGATTGTCTCGTCGTCGCCGTCCCGAGCGAGGATGGCGGCGGCTTCCTGCTCGATGCCCCGTTGCTGCAGACCCCGGACCTGATGAAACGGCTGAAGCTCTACAGGCTGCGCTCCAGGGTCATCCTCGACGACCTCACCGCCGACAGCACGGTGATCGCAGCATCAGATGGCGGCGCGCTGCCCGAAGATGCGGGCCTCGTCTACGCCGATCCGCGCCTGCCGGCGCTGGGCGATCGCGCCATCACCGACCGCGCTGGAGTCACCGATATCGCGGGGCTGGACACGGATGCCTACCACGCCCGCCGCATCGCGCTCGGCGTGCCCGATGGCGGCAAGGACTTCGCTTACGGCGACGCGTTTCCCCATGAGGCCCTGCTCGACCAGCTTAACGGCGTCTCGTTCAAAAAGGGCTGCTATGTCGGGCAGGAGGTGGTCTCGCGCATGCAGCATCGCGGTACGGCCCGCACGCGCATCGTCCCGATCGTCTTCACCGAAGGGCTCGTGACCGAGATGGGCGTCGAGGCGACGGCCGGGGAGAAGACGCTCGGTCGCGTCGGCTCCTGCGCCAACGGGCGCGGGCTCGCCATGCTGCGGCTCGACCGCGTCGCCGATGCGATCGCCGCAGGCGAGCGGCTCGATGCCGGCGGCCTCGCCTTCACGGTGGAGAAGCCGGCCTTCGCGCGCTTCCCCTTCCCTGGCGAACCGGGTTTTGGAGCGGCCGCATGACGTCTGGCGACATGAGCGGCCGCTCCGCCGTCGAAGGGCCGGACGGGAAATTCCGCTGCGTCTGGCCGGGAACCGACCCGCTCTACCTCGCCTATCACGATACCGAATGGGGCGTGCCGGAATATGACAGCCGCGCTTTGTTCGAGAAGCTGATCCTCGACGGGTTTCAGGCCGGCCTGTCCTGGATCACCATCCTGCGCAAGCGCGACGCCTTTCGCGCCGGCTTCGCGCAGTTCGAGCCGCAGGCGATGGCGCGCTTCGGCGAGGCCGACGTCCAGCGCCTGCTCGGCGACGCCGGCATCATCCGCCATCGCGGCAAGATCGAGGGCGCGATCAGGAGCGCACGGGCCTATCTCGCCATCAGCGAGCGCGAGCCCTTCGCCGACTTCCTCTGGAAGCATCTCGACGGACGCGTGACGCAGAACGCCTACCGCACCCATGAGGAGGTGCCGACGCAGACGCCCGTCTCCGTCGCGATGGGCAAGGAACTTAAACGCGCCGGCTTCACCTTCTGCGGCCCCACCATCGTCTACGCCTTCATGGAGGCCTGCGGGCTGGTCAACGACCACCTCACCGGCTGCTTCCGCCGCGAGGAATGCGCGGCGCTGGCGCGCGATGTGCGGGCGGTCGCCTGAGCATGCCCATGACTCCCCCCGCCCCGCGCGCCTGGCAGCGCATGCTGTCGGGCCGCCGGCTCGATCTGCTCGACCCCTCCCCGCTCGACATCGAGATCGCCGACATCGCCCATGGGCTCGCCCGCGTCGCGCGCTGGAACGGCCAGACGCAAGGCCCGCATTCCTTCTCGGTGGCGCAGCATTCGCTGCTGGTCGAGGCGATCGCCGACTGCCTCAACCCCGACTGGAGCGACACCCCCGAGCGGAGCGATTCCTGGCGGCTGATGGCGCTGCTGCACGATGCGCCCGAATACGTCATCGGCGACATGATCTCGCCCTTCAAGGTGGTGATGGGCGACGCCTACAAGGCGGTCGAAATACGACTGCTGGCTGCGATCCACCTGCGCCATGGGCTGCCCGCGACGACGCCGGCCGCGCTGAAGCGCAGAATCAAGGACGCCGACAGGATCGCCGCCTTCCTGGAGGCGACGGAACTCGCCGGCTTTAGCCGCGATGAGGCGCTGCGCTATTTCGGCCGGCCGCAGGCGCTGCCGCGCGCGGTTCTGGCATTGCTCGAACCGCTCTCGACGGAGGCAGCCCAGGCGCGCTTCCTCGCACGCTTCACGGCGCTCCAGCCTCAGCTCAACGCTCAGCCGGTGAGATAGGCCTTCGACACCACCTTCTGGAACAGCGCGTTCATCGCCTGCGAGATGCCGTCGGTCGGGGTCACCTCGAAGAACAGGCCGGGGCTGGCGCAGGCCTCCATGTTCTTGCCGATCTGCGATTGGAATGGGCTGATATAGGTCTTGTACCAGTCGTTCGTCGGCAGCGGCAGATAGGTGGTGTAGAGCACCGCGATCCTGATGCCGCGATCCTTGATCGCCTTGCAGAAATTCGTGTCGATCGGCTCCTGGCAGCGCGAGCCGACGAGCGGCTTGGAGCAGCTCGACGGGTTGTAGAAATCGCCCACCCCGTCGGCGACGAAGTACAGAACCTTCTGCGGCTTGCTCGGGCTCGAACCGTCGCCAGGCGCCTCAATCTCCTTGTCGATCGCGGTCAGGTTCTTGTCGAAATCGGTGCACTGGTCGTTGTCGAAATTCTGCTTGGGGATCGACATCAGGTCGATCTTGCCCGCCGCCGCCTTGACCGAGGCGAGATCGGACGAGATGCCCTTGATCTGGGTCAGCTTCTTGCCGTCGCAGGATGCGCCGAACGTATAGGCCGCCATCCGGAACTGGTTCTTCAGCGTCTGCGTGGTCGAGGCTGTGTCCATCAGTTGCTGCGAGGCCTGCCGCACCACGTCGATGCGCATCTGCACGCCGAGCTTCTTGGCGAGGTTGTAGTAGTTGTTCTTGTTGGACTGGTCGTGACAGGCGAAGGCGCATTTGTCCGAGGTGTTGGCGATCATCTTGTTGATGTCGGCCGTGGTCGCGCCAACGCCCATCGAGGGCGAATTGTCGAGCAGAAGGTAGAAATCGATATAAGGCGGGTTGGCCGCCGACGAACGCGCCCAGCCGCTGACGGACACGGTCTTGAACCCCGCGATCTTCATGAACGCGGTCTCGACCTTGGCGCTGTAGCTGACCTCGACCGCGCGGGTCGCGCCCGTCTGCGTCACGCTCACGCTGCGCTTTGCCAGCGTCGCGCCGGCATGGGCGACCTGCGCATCGAAGATGCGTTCGGCCTGGGCCTGCGCCTCTTCCGCGGTCTGCGTCATCGCCGTCTTGGAGACGGCGGCCAGCGCGGCGGCATCCGCCAGCGCGTTGAGGTGCTGCCGGCTGTTCGACGCGGTCGCGTAGTCGATCAGCGCTCCGGCACCCAGCACGATCGGCAGCAGCGCGAAGGCAAACAGCATGATCACGTTGCCGCGCTCGTCGGCGACGAAGCGCGAGGCGGCGTCACGCGGGCGGCTGTGCTGGTCTGGCGTCATGGTCACGGCTGCGGTCCTAGCGGCTGTTCGATGCCCAGAACGCGACGATTGTCTTTAATTGCGCGTGAAGCCGGCTGCGGAAACACCGGCCTATTGGCCAGTTTCGCGCCGCCGCGACCGGCAATCCCGCCGGTATCCTTGCCAGATCACTAAGGCGATGCGCCGGCAGGGCACAGCCGAGCGCAGGGCCAGGACGCGTGATCTTTCCCGTTTTCGAAAAGCTGAGCCGCCATTCAAGACGATTGCGTCGAAAGCGCAGCGCGCGCATGGTTCGCGCCAGCACAGGAGACGATCATGTCCGCAGTCGAGAAGCCGTCCGCAAACCTCCCCAAGGGCGTCGTGATCAAGGGCGCGATGGGCGACCGTTTCGACGAGATCCTGAGCCATGACGCGCTCGCCTTCGTGGCCGATCTGCAGCGCCGCTTCAACGAGACGCGCAAGCGCCTGCTGAGCCTCCGCGCCGAGCGCCAGAAGCGCTTCGACGCCGGCGAGACGCCGGACTTCCTGGCCGAGACGAAGCATATCCGCGAAGGCGACTGGAAGGTCGCGCCGATCCCCGCCGATCTGCAGGACCGCCGCGTCGAGATCACCGGCCCTGTCGACCGCAAGATGATCGTCAATGCGCTGAACTGCGGCGCAAAGGTCTTCATGGCCGATTTCGAGGACGCCTCCTCGCCGGTCTGGGCCAACATGATCGAGGGCCAGATCAACCTGAAGGACCGCTGGGCGAACAAGATCGACTTCACCGACGCGACGACCGGCAAGGCCTATGCGCTCAAAGCCAACCCGGCCGTGCTGATCATCCGCCCGCGCGGCTGGCACCTGCCTGAAGCCCATATCGAGATCGACGGCGAGGTCGCATCCGGCTCGCTGGTGGATTTCGGGCTCTATCTCTTCCACAACGCCAAGGCCGCGCTGGCTGCAGGCTCCGGCCCCTATTTCTACCTGCCCAAGCTCGAGAGCCACCTCGAAGCCCGGCTCTGGAACGACGTGTTCGTCGCCGCGCAGAACGCGCTCGGCCTCAAGGTCGGCACGATCAAGGCGACCGTGCTGATCGAGACGCTGCCCGCCGCTTTCGAGATGGACGAGATCCTGTTCGAGCTGAAGGACCATATCGCCGGCCTCAACTGCGGCCGCTGGGACTACATCTTCTCCTTCATCAAGAAGCTCGCCCGTAACCCGGCCTTCGTCCTGCCCGACCGTTCGCAGGTCGTGATGACGAAAGCCTTCCTGCGCGCCTATTCGCTGCTGCTGATCAAGACCTGCCACCGCCGCGGCGCCTTCGCCATGGGCGGCATGGCGGCGCAGATCCCGGTCAAGAACAACCCCGAGGCCAATGCGGCCGCCTTCGCCAAGGTCAAGGCCGACAAGGAGCGCGAGGCCGGCGACGGCCATGACGGTACCTGGGTCGCCCATCCCGACCTCGTCCCCGTCGCGATGGAGGTGTTCGACCGGCTGATGCCGCAGAAGAACCAACTCGACAAGGCCCGCGAGGACGTCAGCGTCACCGCGAAGGACCTGCTCGAAGTCCACCAGGGCACGCGCTCGGAAGAGGGCTTCCGCGAAAACATCCGCGTCGGCGTGCAATATCTCGAAGCCTGGCTGCGCGGCCGCGGCGCGGTGCCGATCTACAATATGATGGAGGACGCTGCGACCGCCGAGATCAGCCGCGCCCAGATCTGGCAGTTCGTCGCCTATGGCGTCGAGGTCGACGGCGGCACGAAGGTAACGCCGGAGCTGTTCAAGCGCTGCCTGACCGAGGAGATGGAGCGGGTGAAGGGCGAACTCGGCGCGGAGGCTTACGACAAGGGGCGGTTCCCCGAGGCGATCGAGCTGTTCTCGGGGCTCTCGCTGGCGCCGCAGTTCGAGGAGTTTTTGACGCTGCCGGCTTATGGGAAGTTGTGAGGGTGAACACATCGCTCAAGATGCTGCGCTCATGCAGCAGCTTGAGCGATGTAACCTCTGTTCATCCAGCATCGCGAAAATATGCCATCTACTCTAATATCTGAGATTTGAGTCGTTGCGATCGAAATTAAGGATATGCGGATTTAAGAGTGGGCGCGGTGGAACCTCGAATGTTACACTTTCACGGCAATGTGGGATGTTAGGATTGCCCTGAAGTACCCGGCCGAACGGCGAGTGTTTACGGGCGTTTCAGATCTCTAAATTCGCCTTATCAGCATGCCTGCGGTCCGGCGCAGTGATGGCTTTTCTGCCACTGGATTCCCAGGCCGTTGCCCTATCGTAGTCCCTCAGTTTCCAGGCGCGGACGGCAAGTTCTCGTGCGAGGGAGTTATAATGGGTGAGGATAGCGCGCTTGGTATCGTCATCCGCATCGCTCTTGAACTTCCACTTAACGAGAACGCGCCCGTCTTCGAAGCCGGGTCCTATCGACGCGGCATTGTTGATGATCTCGTGGATAGGCGCCACTTTTCCAGGTCGACCTGTGAAGCGCTCGATCTCGTCGAGGCGTCTTTCGATCTCGTGCCGCGGCGGAAGTGTAATGGCACCGCGAGGTAGCGCGTCGATGCGGGAATGCATGGTATCGGCATCAATCATGCCCGAGCGCGCGCCCGAGGCGAGCCATGTCTGGTCCTTTTCGCGCCAGGCGATCATCTTTGCGATCGCGATGTCGTTGAGGTCGGGCACAATTGCGATCACGTTGGGACATTCGCTGTGCTCGTATGGTGTCGCGCGCTCACGCCACCCTAGCGGCATGATGGCCGTGCTGGGATTTACGCCGTCGGCATAGTAGCCGAACTCCCTATGGAACGATGTTCCTTCGCCGAGCCCTGCTTTGATCGAGAGGGCCATTTCGTCGAAGTCCTCGGCACTAGGCGCGTAAATGTCGGCCTCATGCGTCAGCAGCATGTCCCCGGGTATGCGCCCTGGGTGTGCCAGGACGCTAGCCGAACCGATGAGGACAAATTCTGAATGCCCTGTGTGATAGGCGGCCGCACGGAGAATATGGGCCAGCTTGGATCGGGTCATGACCATTGCGGCTACGCCATGCTATCGTAAGCGACCGCTCCGGTCCGGCGCTCTCGGCGCGTTGTCTCCAGCGCGCGCCCGATTTCTTCCGTCGTCAGAATCAAGGCGTGCAGCCCGCTGTCGCGCAGAAATTCTCCCTCGGGTGACATCATGACGAGCGCCTTGGCCGTCGCGAAGCGACCGCCTCGCATAACGTCTTCCCATGCTCGGACAATGTGTCGGCTGCGCGGTTCCTCGCGAAGCGCATCCACTCGTGCCTTGAGTTGCTCGAAGGCGTCCTGGCGGGCCTCAAGGACGGCAGAGGCCAAGGTTGCCAAGGACCAGGCATGATGCTTGGAGAGATCCCAGAAGTGCATCATAGCCCTCTCGGGTTTCACCGAAGGTCACGCCGCGGCATGCGGCGCTTCAGGAGAACGATCTGCGAGGGATCGAACCCTGAGAACATGCCGTTGCGGCGCACGATCTCGGCGCGCGCCGAGGGATCGGCCGCGATGCGCGCATCGTCCTCGGCCCTGGCGAGGGCCTTCTCTTTCCGTCGTTCTTCGACGTCGAAGTACTCGATGTCGGAACTCATAGGGTGCTCCTTTGCGCACAATCTACTCCTCCGGGCCTCTGCGATCAACGCGAGGCCGGAGGCGCGGAATGTGTTTGGCTTGGTTTATCGCTCAATGCCACCGGCGGACCTCGTCGCGGCCTTCTTCCGGTGCCGCGCCTCGCGCTCATTGTAGTCGCCGACGAAGTCGTTTACGCGCTCGACGAACTCGTCGATGCTAGGTCCCCGCCGCGGCGCGGGCCTCCAGGCCTCGCTGTCGCGGTCTGTGGCCCAGGCTTCGGGCAGGCAGTGACGCTTCAGCGTGGCGGCCAGGTCGGCTGGATCGGTGATGAACCGGGTCATGCCCAGGGTGATCATGCGGTTGTCCATCCGCTTGGCGAGGGTCAGGTCACCGATCGCCGGCAGCTCGAACCACCCATCGAGGCTCTCCATGTACGTCGCCGTCGCGTCGTCGACGAGGCGGGTGCCGAGTTCCTCCGTCACGAAATCGTCGAGCGGGAAGGCCTCCCGTCGCGCCATGCTGGCCGACAGCTCGAGAGTGCCGCCCGGCTCGACGATGAACGTCGCGATGCGCGTCTCGATGTGGAGGTCCGGGGCGCACTGGGTCGAATGCGGGAGATCTTCCTCCCCGAGGCGCCAGGCGCTGTAGAGGCCGATCAGGTTCCGCGGGCTTGTCGACGCTGGGTTCACAGGGCTCTCCGGGGGTCATTCCCCAATCTTCGATCCCTGCCTTGCTCCTTAACCCGATCTTATGTCGGAAGCGGAATCCACCTCCGAGAGCCATTCTTGTAGCTCGGCCTCGAATTCGGCGATCGTGCGTCGGCGGTAGGTCGTGGTATCCGGCGTGGTCACGACCTCGTAGGCCTCGTCGATCTCGTTGGCCCCGAAGTCCATGAACGCTCTGCCCTTGCCGGAGCGGCGCTGCTTCGGTCGAATCGAGGAGCGGCCCTTCGTCGTCTCCGCTTTGTAGAGGAGACGGGCGCGGAGCACCTCGAAGCTGTAGCCGCGCCCTTGGCGGTCGATCTGCCGGATCGCTGCGTTGACGCCCTCCGTGTAGCCATTTGTGAAGGGGTGCTCGAAGTACGCCAAAATTTGAGGGCGCCAGTTCTTGACGATGCTGAAAAGGGCCTCGAAGTCCTTGTCGAGGTGAGAGGGGATCTTCCTGAGGCAATCTCCGAGAAGGCGGTCAGCTTCGGCGCAGTCCTGGCCTTCGTAGAGCGATGATAGCCGCTCCTTCGTCTCGTACGCCGCCCGCAGGTCGGGAAACTGGGCGAGCCAAGGGCGGACCCGCTCCCATTCCTCATCCGTCAGCGACTTCTCGCGCGTGAGCAGGAGGAACCGCTCGTCCTTCAACCGGATCTTCTCGGCATGACTCAAGCTGCGGCCGGTCCGTTTCCTGATTTCGTCCAGGCCCTTCTGGGCGAAGCGGACGACGTGGAACTTGTCGACGACGACGGGGCGGCCGGGAAAATGTGTGCGCGCCAAGTCATGGTAGGCGCGCCACATGTCGGCGACGACGACCTTGACGCGATCCTTGCCAGGCAAGGCCCCGAAATAGGGATCGAGATAGTCCTTCGTGCGCGACGGGAGCAGATCGAAGACCTTCTTGCCCTCCAGGTCCGTGAGGACGCAGAGCACGTCCTTCAGGTGGATCTCGTCAATCCCCAGGACCCTTGGCATGTCACGGTTGTCATCGCGCTCCATGGTCGCGACGAATTCCCTGAAGACGCTCCGAATCGTGCTCTCGTCGAGCCCCACGTCGTCGGCGACGCTGTAGTTGGTGTCCTTGAGGCAGCGCTGGACGATGAAATCGGCGAGGCGACGCGTCATGAGCCGCGACCCGTCGAGCGATGGGATCTCTTCCATCCAAGTCTTCTTGCAGACCGTGCATTTGAAGCGGTTGCGCCTCAACTGCAGCACTGTCGGCCACATCCCGTGAGGGATGTCCCGGAATTCTTGCTCGCTGACGCCGTGTCGATGAATCCATTTCCCATAGGCGGTACATGATGGGCACGAAGCCCGCTCAAGCAGCGACTCGACGACGATCCTCTTCTCCGCGTCATCGGCGAAAACATGGACCGTTTTCAGATCCGGAAGTCCGAGCATATCGCTCGATGACGGGATGTGGATGTTCATAGGTCGACCATGGCATCATGGGGGTAACTAACGTGCTACCGGGTGTCCCACAGCCCATCCCGCAGTGACCTATCCTTAACGCATCAAATTTTAGCTATCCTACGCGGCATCCCGCATATCCGAAATTAATGGCCATTTCTTTAATGCGGATAACTTCAACGAAAACGTCGTAAAATTGATATTTTTTTCCAAGGATAACAAATACGAAATCGTAGGGATCAACAAGCCGGAATATTTGTCCTGGTGCCTCGTCGGCAATCTCATGAGATTGAACTAACGGGCCGGGAAAGAAGTAGCCGACAGGATCCTTCAAGAGGAAGTCGTCAAGACGTTCATCGAAATGCTCAAGAGCATTACGAAGCTCCCGATCTTCGAGAGGCGAGCTTGCCATTTTAAAGGCAGCGCAAAGCTTTTTCGCGCGAGCCGTTGCGATTTTTGACGCCCTAGCCGGCCAAAAAATCGTGAAAGTGCGGCTGCATGCGTCAAGGCCTCTTCGATCGACGCCACCATTATCGACGATTCACGTTCGTTTAGAACAGCATCAGAAAATCTCTCAAACGCCTCAATTGACGCCGTCGCCGCATAAATAATCGAGTGAATATAGAAAGCCTCAAAGGCAGGACTGATGCCACCGCATTGTTCCACTATGATATTGGTCCTGCGTATCCGCTCGGCTTCGTCGAATTTTCTATCCATTGACCTACCCAAAAGACGTCGCGGCTTCGGCGAAGCGCACTGGAAGAACCCCTCTCCTGTAAGGAGAGGGGCAGGGGTGAGGTGAAGGCCGCTGGACCAGTGGGGCGGAAACCTCACCGCTGCATATCAGCACCACATCCGGAGATGGCCATCACCTCACCCTGCCCTCTCCTCACACGAGAGGGTTCTCCGTCGAGGTTCCCGCCGCTTCGCGGATGGCGGCGATGACGGCGTCGCGGTCGTTCAGCACCATCTCGTTTCGAAACCGGATCACCACGAAACCATGGCGCTCGATTTCCTGCGTCCGCGCCGCGTCGTACTCCCGCTCGCCATCATGCTGCCGGCCATCGAGTTCGACGACGAGCTTGTGCTGGAAGCAGAGGAAATCGACGGTGTAGGCGAGGAGCGGAACCTGCCGGCGGAACTTCAGCCCGTCGAGACGGCCGGCGCGCAGGAAATCCCATAGGATGTCCTCCGGCTTCGTCGATTGCCGGCGGAGCTTTCTCGCGAAATCCTGCCGCTCGTTCGCCATCGTGCCTCGCGGGTCGAAGGGCCGTCACCTCACCCCTGCCCCTCTCCTTACAGGAGAGGGGTTCCCCGTGCCTCACCGCGAAGCGAGATGCAAAACAACTTAATCCCCGCCCCCACGCACCTGCCCTATAATCCCTCCACCTCATCCCCGAGGGGCGGCCGTCCGGAGGCATGCTGGCGACCGGGATGGGGGCGGCGCC
>LSIB01000102.1 GCA_001556025.1 Rhizobiales bacterium CCH3-A5 | reverse complement strand
AGCGTCGGGTTGCCGGCATAGGCGCGCCCGAGTGCAGCCTCCATCGTCTGGGCGGCGGACTGGCCGGGCCATCCGAGCGAGACCGCGACCAGAAGGCCGAGCAGCGGCGCTGCTGCCGTTCTGTGCTCAAGCGCACGCTTCAATGGCTGTCCCTACCTTCGAGAACGCCTGGACGTCTCCGGTCCGCGCTCGATGAATTATTGGATCATGGTTAACGGCGTCTTAACACCTCTCGTCGATGCGGCTCACGCGCCGTCACCTCCGGCAGCGCATCCGGCTGCCGGGGCAGTCGATGATGGCGGTTCGCCTCACCTTTCGCGGAAGACCTTGTTGGCGTGGTCGAGGACGGGCTTGATGAGGTAGGAGAGCGCTGTCCTGTCCTCGGTGGTGATGAGGACCTCGACGGGCATTCCGGGCACCAGCGTCTTGCCCTCCAGGGCAGAGGCCTCCTCGCGCGTGATCTCGACCTCGGCCATGTAGAACGGCGCGCCGGTCTGGGGGTCCTTGCTCGTCGCCGGGGAGACGTGGCGGACGCGGCCGGGGATCTCGGGGGTGGTGTTGCGCGCGAAGGCGGCAAAGCGCAGCCGCGCCGCCTGGCCCTCGCGGACCTGGTCGATATCGGCCGGGGCCACCTTGACCTCGACCAGCAGGTTTGCGGTGCGCGGCACGATCGTGGCCAGACGCGCCGCGGGCGTGATCACGCCCCCGACGGTGAAGACGCTGAGTTCGTTGACGGTTCCGGCGACGGGCGAGCGGATGACGGAGCGCGCCAGCCGGTCCTCGGAGGCGAAGCGCCGGTCGGAGAGTTCGGCGACCTTGGCCTCGACGGTGGTGAGCTCGCGCTGGGCCTCGGTGCGTGCCGTCTCGTCGATCGCGATGATCTGCAGGCGGGCCTCGTTCACCCTGAGCCTGGCGCGGGCGATCATCGTCTCGATCTCGCCGCGCTCGCCCAGCAACCGCGCCCATTCGCGGTTGATGTTGAAGACTTTGACGCCGTCGACGAAGCCCTTCTGGAACAGGCTCAGGTATTTTTCGCGCTCGCTCTCGACGAGCCGCAGTTCTTCCTTCTTGGCCGCGAAACGGGATTCGAGGCCTTTGACCTCCTCGCCCGATTGGACGATGGTGATTTCGAGCAGCTCCCGGCGGCTGGTGCGGTTCTGGCGGTTGCCGTCGAACAGCCGGCGCTCGCCCGCCATGATCTTGTCGGCCTCATCGCTCAGATCGCCGAGGCCCGGCGGATCCAGCATCGTGTCGCGGCCGTCCCGCTCGGCGACGAGGCGGGCCCTGCGGCCGAGGAACTCGGCCAACTGCTGACGGATGATCGAGAGTTCGGTCTTGATCTGGACATCGTCGAGCTGGAACAGGACCTGTCCCTCGTCGACGACCTCGCCCTGGCGGACATTGATCGCCTGAACCGTCCCGCCGTCGCGGTGCTGCACCTCCTTGAGGTTCTGGTCGACCTTGACCGATCCTTGCGTGATCACGGCTCCGGCGAGTTTTGCGGTCGCGGCCCATCCGCCGCAGCCCATGACGAGGCCGAGCGCGAGCATCGCGCCGAAGACGACGTGACCGCGCAGCGAGAAGCTCTTCACGGGCGGTTTCGCGATGGCCGCCGCGCTTTCGAAGAGGGTGCGGTCGAAGTTGTGGGCGTTCATGGCTCGCTCCGCTGTGACGGCTAGTTGTAGTAATAGAAGCGGTGATTGCCGCTGACCTCGATCGAGAAGTCCTTCTCGCCCTCATTCTCGATCAGCACGTCGATGAAGGTCGATTCGGTTTCGCCGACCTTCTCGATGCGGAAGCGGAACGGGCGGTCGTCGCCATCTTCGCCATAGATGCGCGCGAAGTCGTCCTGGTCGCCATGGTCGTCATCGTCGCGGTCGTCGTCCTGGCGGATCGTGTACTGGCTGACGATGATCCGGTCCCCGACCTCGAGATCGAGGATCCTGTGGATCAGTTCCTCGGCGTCCTCCTCGGCGTCGCGCCCGTCGAGTTCGAACTTGAACTTGTCCTTGCCGGAGCCGCCGCTGACCGTGGTCGCGCTGTTGCCGATCACGAAGGTGTCGTCGCCGGAGCCGCCGATGACGACCTCGAAGCTGCCGATTGTGTCCTTGCCGGCCTCGGCGCTCTTGATCTCGCCCTTGACCAGATCGACCACGGTGCCGGTCCTGAGCGCGCTCAGGTCGAGCGTGTCGGTCCCTGAGCCGCCGGCATAGACGTCGTCGGCGCAGTCGGCATCGACGATGACCGTGTCGTCGCCGCTGCCGCCATAGACCTTGTCGCGCCCTTCGCCGCCCGCCAGATGATCGTCGCCGGCCCCGCCATGCAACTCGTCCTGGCCGACCCCGCCCATCAACCCGTCGTTGCCCTCGCCACCCTCGATGCAGTCGTCGCCCGCCTCGCCGAGGAGGATGTCGTTGCCGGCACCTCCCTCGACGCGGTCATTGCCGGCTCCCGCCAGCACGACGTCGTTGCCATCGCCGGCATCGACGTCGTCGTCGCCTTCGCCGGCCATGACGGTGTCCCGCCCGGTCCCGGCCACGACGACGTCATGCCCGGTTCCGCCATCCATCAGGTCGTCGCCGTCGCCGCCGACGAGCCGGTCCTGGCCCGCGCCGCCGACCAGTTCGTCGCGCCCCGTCCCGCCGTCCAGCACGTCGTCGCCATCGCCGCCGACGAGGCGGTCGTCGCCATCCTCGCCGAAGACGGCGTTCCTGCCGGCTCCGGCATCGACGATGTCGTCGCCGCCGCCGGCGCGCACCACGTCGTCGCCGGAGCCGAGCGCCACGGTATCGACGCCTGTGCCGCCGATCACGACGTTGCCACCATTGCCGGCCACGACGCTGTTGTTGCCGGACCCGGTCAGGATGGTGTTGCGCCCGGTGCCGCCGTCGATGCTGTCATCGCCGTCGCCGCCGTCGACGATGTCGTCGCCGTCTCCCGCCAGGATGACGTCGTCGCGTTCGCCGCCGACGATCTCGTCATGTCCGTCGCCGCCGACCAGGCGATCGTGACCTGCGCCGCCATCCAGCCGATCATTGCCGGCCCCGCCGTCGAGCAGGTCGTCGCCGGCTCCGCCGGTGAGCCAGTCGTCGCCTTCTTCGCCGTAGATCGCATCGTCGCCATCCTCGCCATGCAGCCAGTCGTTGCCGAGCCCGCCATAGATGATGTCGTTGCCGGCTCCGCCGAAGACGACGTCGTTGCCGGAGCCGGCGAAGATCCGGTCATTGCCGGCCCCGCCATAGATGATGTCGTCGCCCGTGCCGGCGAGGATGACGTCGCTGCCGCCGCGCCCCTCGATGAGGTCATTGCCGTCGAGGCCCTCGATATGGTCGCGGCATTCGCTGCCGATCAGGACGTCGTCCTGCGGCGTGCCGATCAGCCGGAGGAACTCGACGACGTCGAAGGACGCGCTCTGGGCGACGAAGGCCTGCCCGTCGCTGATCTCGTAGCTGAGCGTGATCTGCCCGAAGTAACCCGCCTGCGGCTGGTAGAGCCAGCCCTCGGTGGTCTGGGTCAGCGTGCCGTGCGAGACGGTGAGCTTGCGCAGTGTGAGCGTGTCGCCATCGGCGTCGCTCGCGCCCGCCAGCAGCATCAGCGCGGTCAGCAGCGAGGCCTGGCAGGGCCCGATATCGGCCAGGCGCAGCGCGCCCGCGACCCGCGGTGCGCGGTTGCGCTCGGGAGCCGGCGGATCGGGGGTGTCGTCGCGCGGGTCCGGCAGGTCGGGCTCGGGCTGCGCGATCGGCTCGACCGGGCGCAGCGGCAGCGTGAAGCCGGCCGTGATGAAGGTCTCGCCGACGCCGACGCCGCCCGAGCCTCCGGCGGCTGCGGCGTTGATCGTCGGCGTCAAGGCGATTCCGGCCGCGCCGCTTGCGAAGAACCGGCCATTGTCGTTGCTGGCGTCCTCGCCGAAGGCCGGAGGCGGCCTGATCGGGGCGATCACCGGAAGCGGCAGCTGCTCGAAATCGAACGCCGGCGAATCGATGTTCAGATAATCGGGCAGGCCGGGCACGGCCGGGCCCGGCTGGCCGGAGCCGATCGCGCGCTGGTTCTCGCCGCCGATCGAGCCGGTCTCGTCCTCGGGCTCCACCTGCGCCGGCGGCTTGGCGACGTCGGGCGTCTCCTGCGCCACCGCGGCGGTCGCCTCGCCGGCCGTCTGCTGGGGCTGCGCCTCGTCCTGCGGCGTGGCGGCCTGGCTCTTGCCGGCAAGACCCTGCACATAGGCGATGGCCGCCGCCATAATGGCGAGGAGCAGACCCGGCCAGCGCATCGGCAGGGGCGCGTCCTGCTCGCTGCGGGCGAGGATCTGGGCGGGTGAGAGCGGCGTATCGGCCGACTGCCGCGCGGCTTTGACGTCGATCATGCCGACACCCGTTCAGCTTCGAACTGCGAGCCGAAGGGCGAGGCCTTGGGGAGGCCGGCCATCGGCCTGCTCGGTTCGGGTTGCGCGGCCGCTCCCGAGGAGGGCTTGATGATCTGGTCCTTCGGCCCGAAACCGGCGAGCTTGCCGGCCTGGATCACGCCGACGAAATCCACGGCGGCGAGCGCGCTCGGGCGATGGGCGACGATGATCACGATCGCCCCGCGCGCCTTGAGCTGCTCGATCGCTCTGGTCAGGGCGGCCTCGCCCTCGCCGTCGAGATTGGAGTTCGGCTCGTCCATGACGACGAGAAAGGGGTTGCCGTAGAGCGCGCGCGCCAGCCCGATCCGCTGGCGCTGGCCAGCCGAGATCGCCGCGCCCTGGGGGCCGAGCGGCGTGCGGTACCCGGCCGGCAGCTTGACGATCATGTCGTGGATGCCGGCCGCCTCCGCCGCCGCGATGATGCCCCGCGAATCCTCGTATTCGGCGAGGCGGGAGATGTTCTCCTCCACCGTCGCATCGAGGAGCCCGACCTCCTGGGGCAGATAGCCGACGGCCCACCCGAGATCCTCCTCGGGCCACTGCTCCAGTTCGGCCCCGTCGAGCCGCACCGAGCCCCGCAGGCAAGGCCAGATGCCGGTCAGCGCGCGCACCAGCGTCGTCTTGCCGCCGCCGCTGGGCCCGATGATCCCGACCGCCTTGCCGGCCATGACCTCGAAGCTGACGTCGGAGAGCAGCACCTGGCCGGTTCCCGGCGCCGAGACGGTGATGCGATCGACCTTGAGATAGCGATGGGGCGCGGGCAGGGGCATGGGCTCGACAGCCTGGCTGAGCGCGACCACGGTCTCGCGCAGCCGCGCGAAGCTCTGGCGGGCGGCGACGAAGGGCCGCCAGTTGGCGATCGCCTGATCGACCGGGGCCAGCGCACGCGAGGAAGCGACCGAGGCTGCGATGATCGCGCCGGCGGAGAGCTCGCCCTTGATGGTCAGGAAGGCGCCGAGCCCGAGCACCGCCGATTGCAGGATCATCCGCAGCACCTTGGAGAAGGCCCCGAAGGAGCCGACGAGGTCGCTGGCGCGCGACTGCATCTCGAGATGGACCTCATTGGCCTCGGCGAAGCGGCGCGTCGCGCGGCCGGCGAAGCCCATCGCCTTGAGCACCTCGGCGTTGCGGGCGTTCGACTCGGCGATCATGCTGCGGCCGATCGCCGATTGCCGGGCCTCGGTCGAGATCCGGCGCGCAAAGACCTCGCTGGCGATCGTCAGCAGCGTCAGGACGACCGCGCCGGCCAGCGTCAGCGCGCCGAGCCAGGGATGCAGCAGGTAGATGAAGCCGAGATAGATCGGGATCCACGGCATGTCGAACAGCGCGCCCGGCCCCTGTCCGGCGAGGAAACCGCGCACCGTGTCGACATCACGGCCGCGCTCGATCGCCTCCGTGGTGGAGAAGCCGAAGCGCGGCATGTCGATCGCCACGCGATGGGCCGTCGGCGCGATGTCCCGGTCGAACCGCGCGCCGATCCTGAGCAGGATGCGCGAGCGGACCGCGTCGAACCCGCCCTGGAACAGGAAGAGCACCAGCGCGATGACGGAGAGCGCGATCAGCGTCTGGACGCTGCCGCTGCTCAGGGCCCGGTCGTAGACCTGCATCATGTAGAGCGAGCCGGTCAGGGCCAGCACGTTGATGATGCACGAGATCGCGACGAGATAGACGAAGATGCCACGCATGCCCTGCGTGAGCTTCGCCGCATCGCGCTTGCGGGCCCGGGCGAGACTGTTCGATACCATGACGCTGTTCCAGATGATGCTGACGCGGTGAAGCCGGCGCCACCCCGGCCGCGAAGGGCCGGGGTGGCCAGACCCGAGGCATCAAAGGCCGATGTTGCTCGGGCTCAGCGTGTGGCTGCCCTTGAGGCTGATCTGGAAATCAGCCACCGGGTCGCCGTTCACATTGCCGGCGACGACCGTGTAGTCGCCGTCCGCGCGGGTCTCGTACGTCACCAGGAGCTGGGCCGAGGCGGTGAAGTTCGCACCGCCGACGATCGTGAAGCTCTGGTTCCCGTCCGCGCCCGCATTGGCGTCGATGGCGCTGAGATCCAGCCGGTCGCCCGGCTCGAAATCGAGGATCGTGTCGCCATTGGCCGCCTGGGCGCTGGTGAAGCGGAAGACGTCGTCGCCCGCGCCACCCTCCATCACGTTCACGGCGGAACTCGCGGTGATCGTGTCGTCGCCCGAGCCCGTCGCCACGTTCTCGATGCTCCAGAGCGTATCCTGGCCGCTCTGGATGCTGAGCGCGCTGCCGCGACCCAGCAGGCCGGAGCCGAGATCGACCGTGATCGAGGCGGAGATCGCCGACATGTCGAGCGTGTCGTTACCGGCGCCGCCGGCCAGATCGTCGCCGTGATAGGTGTCGTTGCCGTCACCCACCGCCGCCACGATCAGGTCGTTGCCGAGCCCGCCGACGACCGTGTCGTTGCCGCTGCCGCCATCGAGCCGGTCATCGCCCGCGCCGCCGAAGACACGATCGTCGCCCGCCTCGCCATAGAGCGCGTCGTCACCCGCCCCGCCGAAGCCATGGTCGTCGCCGCCGCCGAGGAAGACGATGTCGTCGCCCTCTCCGGCATCGGCGAAGTCCGCACCCTCTCCGGCCACGATCCGGTCGTCGCCAGCCTCGCCGATCAGGACGTCGTCGCCGGCAAGCCCGATGAGGTTGTCCGAGCCGGCCGTGCCGAGGAGAACATCGGCCTGGGCCGTGCCGACCCGGAGGGAGCCACCCGACCCCGTCGGCGGCGTGACGACATCGTCGTCGTCGCAGCCGCAGTCCTCGTCGTCGCCCGAGCCGACCGTGTCGTCGTCGTCCTCATCCTCGTCTTCGTCGTCTTCGTCGTCGCCGGAGCCGACGGTATCGTCGTCGTCCTCCTCGTCCTCACCGTCCTCGTCTTCGTCTTCGTCTTCGTCCTCATCGTCCTCATGGTCGTCGCCAGAGCCGACGGTCCCGTCATCATCCTCGCCCTCATGATTCTCGCCGTCGTCGTCATCTCCGTCGTTGTTGAAGATGCTGTCGTCGTCGTTGGCGGGCGCATTGGACCCGTCGAGATCGAAGACGTTCTCGGGCAGATCGGAGAGCCCCGTATTGCGCGCGATGATCTTGGCGAAGGTTACGTTGTTCTCATCGGTGAACAGAGAGTCGTCCAGTATCTCTAGATAATAGAAGCGATCGCCGTTCTGTAGCCGGTCGAGCTGTTCGAGGAAGATGTAGCCGAAGGTCGAGCCGAGCTGCCCCGCCATCGGCTTTTCCAGAAGGCCGCCGATCCACAGATCCATCGTCTCGAAGCCGCCCGGATAGGCCTGCTGGAGCTTGCCGAGCATCGTTGCGGAGATGTCGTTGCGTTCCGCGAAGTCGGCCCAGCCCGAATAGGGCCGCAAGGCGCTGAGACCCGTCTGCTCGTAGAGCTGTGTCCGGACCTCGTTGAACGGGGCGATGCCCATGTCGCGGCCGCGGAAGATGTTCAGCGCGGCCAGATCGAGCGGGCGCCCCACGAGCTGGTTGCGGAGCGCATTGACCACGTCCTCGTCGATCGCCTGATGGGGCACCTGGACCGAGCCGCCGATAAGGCCGTCGATTCCAAGCGCGGAGACCTGGTTCGGGCTGAGGAAGGCCTGCACCAGGGAGACCTCCTGCAGGTTCCCGTTCCCATCGACATAGCTCACCGTCTCGTTGAGCATCGAGTGGCCGAAGCGATAGGCCGCCTGGGCGAACTCCACCGAGATCGAGGCGTCGATGGTCGGATCATAGCCCTCGAAGCCGTGCTCGTCGTCGCCGTCGAAGCCGCCGGCCATGGCGGTGGCGAATTCGGTGAACACCACACGCTGGTATTCGGCGACGTTCATCATGCGGGCCGCTTCGAAGTACTCCGACTCGGTCCACGCATTGCCGGTCCTGGCCTTGATCTCCTCGACCCAGAAATTGTGGTTGCGTTCCCAGATCGTGTGGATCGAGGTCAGCATCACGTTCTCGTTGACCCGCCCGTCGCCGGCGACGAAGTAATGGCCGATGGCGTCGAGATCGAGCTGCGGCGGGTTGGTGCCGGGCACGAAGACCGGGATGAAGTCGATCAGCAGCGGTTGGCCGCTCCCGTCATAGTTCGAGATGTCCTCCGCCGTCAGCTCGCCGCCGCCGGTCATGACCCGGTAGTTGTCGCGGATATGAGCGAGCGTCGGCAGGAGTGGATTTCCCGAGGCGTCGATGTCCCCCGTCAGGAGGTAGGCAGTCTGGACGGGCTCGCCGTCGGCGCCGACCTCCCACCTGCGCAGCAGGTTGGTGATGGCGCTGTTGGACCCATAGGTCTGGTTCTGGTCGACATAGGGCGAGGCCTGGTTGACGTACTCCGCCGGGATCTCGTCCCCGCTGTTGGGTATGCCGTCGGGGTCCACGCCCGTGCCCGGCACGATGTTCGAGCGTGGCGCATTGACCGGCGTCGAGCCGACGTCGCCGATATAGACCGAGCCCGGCTGGCCCTTGGCCACGAAATCGAGACCATGGTCGAAATACTGGCCGAAGAAGGTCAGCAGGCTCGTCCCGCCAAAGGTGTTGGCGATGCTCTCCTCGATGCCGTCCCCGTCATTGTCCTGGTTGGACAGGATGTTGGAGATCTCGCGCGGAGTGAGCGCGGTCTGGCGGATGCCCGCGGCGCCATCGGTATAGTAGGCGTCGGTCAGGCGAATGAACTGGCCTCCGGACGTGCCCCATTCGGGGTTGTCGACATTGTTGCCAAAGCCCGAGGGATCGCGGACCAGCCCGTCCTGCACCATTCCGAGGAGGTCTTCGAAATCCTCGTCGTCGAGATGCGTTCCGCCGGTCGCCGGACCATTCTGGAACTGGGGCGGCACGGTGCCCGTGAACGTGATGTCGTGGGTTCCGTTACCGAAGGTCTTGGTGCCGTCGCCATTGTCTACAAGCGTGTAGCTGGAGATGTCCTGGCCGGCCGCGAGTTCGACCACGTCCTGCGGGCGGAGATCGCCGATGATCGTGTCGTTGCCGCCATTGGAGCGGAACACGATGCGATGTGCCGAGGTGAGCGAGGTAATGTCGACCGTGTCGTCGCCCGCGCCGCCATTGATGGTGATCGTGTTGATGGCGAGGCTGGTCTGAGCGAAACTGCCGATGATCGCGACCGTATCGTTGCCATTGTCTGTGTTGACGATGATTTCCTCGATATTGTCGAGCTCGGCGACGATGAAGGCGCTTGTGGTGCCACCGCGGGTGATGACGATTTCGGCGTCTGGATTGATCACGACCAGGCCGGCCGCATCGGCCGCGGTCCGCGAGTAGATCCGGTAGGTCTCAGCGACGGCATTGTTGGTGTTGCCGTTGATGACGAAGGTGTCGTCCGCTCCGGCGCCGCCATCGATGACATCAAGGCCATCGGAGTTGTTGTTGCTGGTGCCCGTCGCATTGTTGGCGTTCCAGACGATGGTGTCGTTACCATCGCCCGCCAGGATGATGTCGTTGCCCGTCCCGGCGTCGAACGTCGAGCCGTTCGCGTCGCCGATCAGGATGTCGGCGCCGGTCGTGCCGCCGAGCGTCGTAACGGGCGTGTAGTAGTCGATGCTGATGTTGTCGATGTCGACAAGATCGTTGGTTTCGTTCAGGGCGCTGACGACGAAACGCAGGGTCGCATTGGCTGTAAACGGCCCGGTGAGATCATGGCTGTAGGTGACGTTGCCGCCGTTGCCGCTGATCTCGTTGAGCTGGACGAAGTTGGCTTCCGATCCGTCCGGCGAGAAGAAGACGCGCACATATTCGCCTGCGTCCATCGAAGCCGGATCGGCCTGGTAGCTCAGTCTCGCGGCCGTTTGGCCCTCAAGCCCCGACACGGCGCGCTGGATCAACGCTCCGTCGCTGTTTGCCGGAGTGCTCCCGTTGTCGAACTCCAGCCCGCCTCCGCTGATGCGGATCTGGCCGGCGTCCTGAGCCGCCGCCGTTCCTGCCGTCGGACTTGTGTTGCCGTCGCCCGTGTCGCCCGTCTCGATCCAGTCCTGCAACCAGGTGCCATCGTCCTGGGTGTAGCTGTTGGTACCGAACGTTTCGCTGAAGCTCGTTGTGTTGACGACCGCGTCGATATCGACCTGCGCCTGGTCGGTATTTCCCGGAGCACCTGTCGCGACGTAGTCGAAGTCGCCATCCGGGACGCCGGTGTCGGTCACCGTAACGAAGCCAGCGCCAAGCGCCGCAGTGACGCCGTTCTGACCCGCTGCGGGAATGGTGATGCTGATCGCATTGTCGAGATCGACATCGTTGGCCAGCAAAACCCAGTTCGGCACGACGATCGCCGTTCCCGGGATGATGTTGGTGATGATGTCGTCACTGTTCGCGTTCACCGGGTCATCGACCGGCGTCACATGCACCGTGGTCGTCGCCACGTTGCTGTTCTGGAAGCCGTTGTTGACGGTGACTTGGATGATACGCGGCGTGGTCGACGGGTTCTGCGAGTCGTTGCGGAACTCGACCGCCTGCAGCGCAGCCTGCCAGTTCGCGATGTTCGCCTCTGGCCCAGTCAGGGTGACCACGAGTTGGCCGGCGACGGTGGCGACAACGCCGGTGATGTTGCCCGGCAGATTGCCGTTGAGGAAGTCGAAGCTGTCGCCGGGCTGCGGGTTGGTCAGGACGATGCGCGCCGAGGCAATGACGCCGTCCTCGACGATCAGCGGGTTGGACGCGATGTCGACGTCGGCGCCCGTGTTGGTGCCGTTCCCTTCGGTGAACGTCGTCGTGTAGTTGATCGAGGTCCTGGTGAAGTTGACAGCGACGTCATTGATCGAAACGACGTCGTTGGTCTGGTCCATCGCGGTCGCCACGAAACGGATGGCGGCCGCGGCGGTGAAGGGTCCCGTCAACGGTTCGTTGAAGGTCTGGTTTCCGCCATCGCCGGTGATGGTCCTCAGCGTCACGAAGTTGACGCCGTCGGCAGCGAACTGGACCTGTACGTTTTCACCCGCCTCCATGCTGTCGGGGTTGGCTTGATAGGTCAGCGTGGCGGTTTCGGCGCCCGACAGATCCAGCGTGCGCGTGATCGTTGCGCCATCATTGCCGGCGCCGCCGATGAAGCGCAGCAGGTTGGTGCCGGCGTCCAGCTGAATCTGACCGCTCGTTACGACGTTTCCGGTCGTCAGGTCGCCGCTTTCAGCCCAGGCCGATGTCCAGTCGTCGTTGCCGGTGCTGTTGTTGAAGGCCGGCGTGTTGAAGTCGTCTTCGTAGTTGATGGCGTCGCGCTGCAGGAAAAGCTCCGGCGGGGTGAAGACGATGTCCTGGTCGGTGAAGCGCAGGATCTCGACGTTGCGGATCGTGTCGACGCCGTCCGAGACGATCAGCCGGCCGGTATCGGGATCGACGCCGACCGTGACGTTGACATGCGCCACAGTGATCGTGCCGTCGTCATTCTGGGTGATGGTATAGTTAGCGTTTCCTTCGGCATCGAGATAGCTGTCGTTGAAGACGGCCACGTCCGTGTCGCCCGCTCCGTCGTCGACGACGATCTCGCGAACGATGTTGAGCTGCGTCGGCACGATGTGCCGGTCGATCATCAACTCCGACAGCGTCTTGCCGGCAAGGCTTTCATCGAGACCCAGAGCGCCGATCTGGGCCGCCGTGAAGGTGTGCTTCAGGCTGTCGATCGTGGCGAGCTCGTTGGCTGCCGTGTTGCTGACGCCGGGAGCGGTGATGCGGATGCGGACGTTGAGCCAGGCGTCGCCGTCGATGAAGTCGTTGCCGCCGCGGCCCTCGATGAGATCGCTTCCCGCGCCGCCGAGAAGGATGTTGCCGTCGTCGAAGGCGACGCCACCCTCGAATCCGGAGGTGCCTTGGGCGACAACGCCGCCCAGCAGCGCCCGCAGGCCGTCGATGCGATCGACGCCCGCCTGGGTCAGTTCGTGACCGACCATGGTGCCTTCGGCGCCGGCGAGGGCGCCCGCGCCGTCCGCGGGGGTCGAGCTGCGGTCGTCGCCGCGCAGCACGTCGTTCCTCTCCCAGCCCGAAAGCGCTTCGACGGCGTCGAAGCGGTCGCGCAGGATGTCTTCGGCGTCGGTGGTGAAGATCGGCTTGGTCAGATCGGAATCGGCCGCCTCGGTGTTGCTCTTGTGGATCGACCAGTCGAAGCCGAGCATGCCCTCGCTGCGCATGACGCTGGGGCCCTGAACCATGATGTCGTCGCCGGATTCCGCGTCGAAATCATGCTCTTCCGATCCTGCGAACATCACGTCGTGGCCGATGATGGTCGAGTTGAAGAAAAGTTCGGAGTTGTCGCCGGCCGTGGTGTCGAAGCCGCCGCCGGCCTCGATCCAGTCGTCGCCCTCGTTGCCCAGCAGGAAGTCCATGCCGTCGCCGCCGAGGATGAAGTCGTTGCCGGCGCCACCGAAGACTTCGGTGTCGTCGACGCCGACGAAGACGGCATCCTGGCCGTCGCCGCCCATCAGGATGTCGAGGCCGTTGGAGTTCGCGATGACGTCGTTGCCCTCCTCGCCCTTGAGGAAGTCGCCCGTGTCGCCGGAGTCCGTGATGATGTCGTCGCCGTAGCCGCCAAGGACGAGATCGACGCCCGCGCCGGATTCGATGCGGTCGTCGCCCGCGCCGCCCCAGATGCCGTCATCGCCGAAATCCGTGATGATGGTGTCGTTGCCGCTGGTGCCGCCGACGACGACATGCTCGCCGCCGAAGGTGCGGAAGTAGTTGGTGTCAGGCCCGTCCGTGCGCGGGTCGTTGCGGATGACCTTGGTGAAGCCGAGCGCCTCCATGACAGGATCGTTGCCACCCGGATCGACGCCCTCATCATCGCCGTTGTAGTCATGCTGGTTGGCGGCGTTGACCTCGAAGGCGTAATCGTAGGTCGCGAAGGAATCGACGCCGATATGGCGGGCGACGACGTCGTCCGCAGTGCCGCGAATGCCGTCCGGGCCCGGCTGGGACAGGTCGGTATTGGCCATGATCATCTTCGAGAAGGAGTTCTGCTCCAGCTCGTTGAGGAAGTTCAGGCCCTGGGTGCGGGTCAGGTAGTAGAACCTGTCGCCGTCCTGCAGCGCTTCCATCTGCGCCTCGAACACGGCGTTGAAGGTCGAGCCGAGGAAGCCGCCGAACGGCATCTTCTTCTCGGCCAAGCCGCCGATCCAGAGATCGATCGCGTTCAGGCCGCTGTTGGCGGCGGTCCAGTCACCCGTGCTGTTGAGGAACGCAGTCCGATCCGCCGGCGCGCCTGCGCCGCCGAAGACGAGCGCCATCGCGGCGTCGCGCTTCTCGGCGACCGTGCCGGTGATCGACGCATGGGTTCCATAGGCGGCGATGAAGTTCACCACCGACATTGGGTTCTTCAGGTTTGCGGCGAGTTCGACCCAGCTTTCGTAAGGCTTCAGGAAGGTCGAGCTCGTGGAAGCGTAGAGCTGCGCGCGCGCCTCGTTGAGCGTCGGCATGTTGGTGTCGCGGCCGCGCGCTATGTTGATCGCGCCGAGGTCGAGCGGGATGCCGAGCAGGTTGTTTCGCAGCGCGCCGGTGAGGAATTCGTCGATCTCGTTGCCGCGCTCGGTGGTCATGCCGCGCACGATGGCGCCGGCGGCCTCCTCGGCCGTCAGCGTGCCGTCCTCGTTGAACGCGACCGGGTTCAGGAACGAGGCGATCAGGCCCATATCGTCCTGCGTGACCTCGCCCGTGGTCGGGTCGATGAAGATGCGAGGCATCGAGTCGGTCAGCATCGAATGGCCGAAGCGATACACCACGTTGGCGAACTCGGCGAAGATCGACGGGTTGATATCCGTCACCGAGTTGAAGACGAAGGGATCGATGGCGGGCTGGATCTTGCGGCCGAACTCCTCGAAGACAAGGTGCTGATACTGCATTTCCGTCGCCATGCGGCCGGCCTGGAACAGGCGCTCGCCGTCCCAGTTCAGCCCCGCCGCGCTGGTCGGAATGGGATCGGTCGCCCCGAGATCGGTCAGCAGCCACTCGTTGATGAAGGCGCGGTCGCCGCTTTGCAGGATGGTGAGCTTCTGCGCCTCGACCTGGCGGTTGTGCTCGGAGTGGAAGACATGGTGGACGGCGGTCAGGCCGATGTTTTCGTTGCCGCGCCCGTCGCCGGTGATGAAGTGCCGGTCGAGCAGTTCGTTGTCGTACTGCGACGGGCTGCCGCGCACGACCGGGGCCGGCGAGCCGTCGGCGTTGAAGTAGCCGACATCATCATCGCTATCCGCAACCTTGGCCGCGCCGGAGCTGTTTGTCGGCACCGCGTTATGGGCGATGTCGTCGAGGAAGGCGTTGTTGGTACGGATTGCCGACACAGTTTCGCCGGCCTCGATGACGTTGCCACCCATCAGAGTTGTGCCGACGGGGAGTTGGATAGCAGAAGGATTGATCGGGCTTGAGAGGTTGCCTTCCACATAGATCGGCGTGCCGTCCGACCTCACCGCTGCCATGATCTGCGGCAATCCATTCGGGCCGCGGACGAATTCGCCATAAGCGTCGGTCAGAAGCATCGGCACAAGGCCGACATCAGCGTCGGTCAACCTGATACCGAGCACGTTGAGCGCCTGCGCTTTGACGTCCGCCCAGGTCGGCAGTCCGTTCTTGACAGGGCCTTCCGGCGTCATGCGGATGCCGTCAAGCAGTTTGCCAGTCGCGACCGGGCCGTTGGGCCCAGTGCTGTACTCGCGCAGGAACACCTGATGCGAGGCATGCGAGGTGTAGGTCTGGTTCTGGTCGACCCACGACGTCGTGACGTTGCGTTGGGTCGCCGGCAGCGGCCCGGCACCGTCCGGATCGACGTTCGACGAGCGCGTCAGCACCATGAAGTTGCTCGAGCCGCCGGGCACATACAGCGGATCGTCAGGCTGCAGCGGAATATAGATCGTGCCGGCGCCGCCCTTCGTGATCAGATCAAGGCCATGATCGAAAAACTGGCCGAAGAATGTCATCCAGGCGTTGAACGGGGCCGACAGGCCTTCGTCGGGCGCCACGTTCGGGATCGACAGCGAACCGGTGGTGTCGACCTCGATGCCGAACGGATCGAGAGCGGTGTTCAGCCGGCCCTGCGCCTCGATCTTGAGGGCCTCGGTGTTCGTCGCGCTGGTCGGCGTCACCAGGGTGGTGAGGTCGGCCGCCAGGCCCGGCAGGAGCGCCTGGATTTGAGCCAGCGTCGCGTAGGGGTTCTCGTCGCCGGCGAAGGTCAGCGCTGCGACGATGGCCGCCGGGTTGTTGAGGCTCATGTCGGAGACGAGATTCGAGATCAGGCGCGGATCGGCGTCCGCGACCGTGCCGGGCGCGAACACAGGTTGGCCTGCCATCGGGTGCCCCGGGGGATAAACGATTGGCTGGCCCGCGCTGGGATGCCCGGCCGGATAAACGGACTCCGTTCCGGGCTTGTAATTCGTGTTGGTCAGCGTCGTCTGACCTGGCGATCCGGCTCCGAACACGACCTGGTCGCCGTCGGCGTCATTCAGATAACCGCCTGCGTCGAGCAGGCGCGGCATCCCGTAGCCCGCTGCACCCCAGGTTTCCTGGCCCTCGATGAGGTTGTTGTAGGTGCCGTCCACGGTGCGGATACCGAACGGCGTCTGGGGATCGGGAATGGCGCGAACGTAGAGGATCGGGCCGTCCGCGTTCGTCAGCGGATATGTTGCGTTGCCGACGAAGACGCCGTTCGCATATGCGGTGCGATCGGTGATGATCTCGCCAGTCGTCGGATCGACGCGAATCTCGGTCAGATCAGCGCCATTGGCGTTGGCTTCGCCGATCTTGATCTGCTTCAGGACGAACACCAGATCATGCACGTTCAGCTTAAACATAACGATACTCCCATGACCTGACGACAGACGATCTCGTTCTCGGGATCAGGCGATCCCAAGCTGAAAAATACTGGAATTGGCTTTGCACCACCCAGCCGTTTCGATAACGTGCCGCGTCAATTCTTGCGTCCGGCAAGAAAACGACGACGTTAACGATTTGTTAAGGTCAGGATGTGCGCCCGATGACGCGACCGATAGATGGCAAGGTCGATGAAATCGCGAGTCCAGCGGCGGGGGCTCCGGCACCGGAAAAAGGTGACGCGCGCTACCGACTTTGGTCGGTCGTCGACGGCTTCAACGCCTGGTGGTCGGCGTTTTCCCTGGAGCAGCGCTTCACGCTGGTCACCGCCATCGTCGTCGCGCTGGCCATGGCGGTGCTGGGCTACTGGGTCGAGCGCCGGGTCCGGGTCGGCTGGACACAGAGCATGGCCGAGGTCGCGGCCACCTATGTCGAAGCCGTTGTCGCGCCGCACCTCTTAGATCTGGAGTCCGGCAGGCCGCTCTCCGATGCGGCGAAGGCCGACCTCAGAAAGCTGATCACCGGCACGCCGCTCGGCGGCAAGGTGAAGATCATCAAGATCTGGGCTGACGACGGCAATCTGATGTTCTCCACGTCGGGCTCGGGCGAAGAGGAGCGAATCCGTCCGCAGCACCTTGCACGGCTGCTCGCCGGCGACGTGATCTCGCTGGTCGAAAACCATCCGGATGCGCCGTCGAACGCGGCCAACATGGTCGAGGTCTATGCGCCGGTGTTCAGCCGCAAGGAGCCGGGGCGCGTCATCGCGATTGCGGAATTCTACAACACGAGCGACCTGTTGAACCGCGAGATCGAACAGCTCAAATTCGCGCTCTGGTTCCTGATCCTCAATGTCAGCGTCGTGGTCGGCCTGATGCTCTTTGCTCTCATCCGTCGCGCCAGCCGGACGATCGCGCGCCAGCAGGGCGAACTCTCCCGGAACGTCGCTCGGGCCGCCGCGCTGGCCAACCGCAACAGATCGCTCAGGCACGCGGCGGATCGGGCCCGCGTCCGCGCCGCCGTGACCAACGAGGAGTATCTGTCGCGCATCGGCGCCGACCTGCACGACGGCCCGATCCAGATGCTCAGTCTGATGATGCTGCGGCTGCCAGCGCCATCGAAACATCGCGCGATCGAGGAAGTGCGAGAGCAGTTTCGGCCGCTGATCGAACAGACGCTCGGCGAATTGCGAAACCTGTCGGCAGGGCTTGTGCTGCCCGATATCCGCGATCTGCCGCCATTGGCGACGATCGAGGCGGCGGTCTCCTATCATGAGCGCAACACCGGGACGAAGGTCAACCGGCAGTTCGCCGACCTTCCTGCCGAGATGCCCGAGGCGATCCGCATCTGCGCGTTCCGCGTCATCCAGGAAGGGCTCATGAACGCCTACAAGCATGCCAATGGTCTGGGCCAGCATGTTGAGGCCAGCTTCTCGGACGGCAATCTGCTGCTGCTCATCCAGGATGCAGGGCATGCCGGACCGGCCCTCGTGGTCGGTGACGGGCTCGGTTTGCGCGGCATGCGCACGCGGGTGAACGCGCTGAGAGGGGCGCTGACGATTTCCCGGCTCGACAGCGGCGGCATGGTCCTGCGCGTCCGACTACCGGTCAGGGCGCGATCGCTCACGGCGTCGGTTGGCCACGACGACGCTCCTGATCCGCCGGCATGAATTTCTGCGCCGCAATCACGACCTCGAGCCGGTTTCGCGCGTTCAGCTTTGCCATGAGACTGCTCATGTAGCTCTTGACCGTTTTCTCGCTCAGGTTCAGCGCGATCGCGATCTCGCGGTTCTGCTTGCCGACCAGCAGAAGGCGGACGATCTGCTCTTCGCGCACACTGAGCTTGAGCTGCTCGGCGGCGCGCTTCTCCGCCTCCTTCGCCTGCAGGGCGCCGATGACCTTGGCCGCGAACGAGGGCGTGATGAAGACTTCGCCGCGACCGACGGCCTCGATCGCATCGACCAGCTCGGCCGACTGGCTGCCCTTCAGCACGAAACCGGCGGCTCCCGCAGCGAGTGCGCTGACGGCGTGGTCGGTGCTTGTCGAGGCGGTGAAGACGATCGCCTTGGTGGAACAGGCGCGCAGGCGGATCTCCTTGAGGACCGCAAAGGCGTCGCCGGGCATGTTGAGATCGACGAGGATTATGTCGGGCCGGCAGTGATCGACGATATTCAGGACGTCGTCTGCTTTGCTTCCCATGGCGACAACGCTCAGGTGATCGTATCGGCCCAATACGGCAGCCAGCCCTTCGGCAAGCAAAGGGTGATCGTCAACGATCGCGATCGTTGTCGGAGCCATTTGAACTGTTTTCCCCCTAGACTTATTTTGATGGCTATCTTGTACCAGTTGGAACGGGATGTAAACGCGCCGCAATCCACGCAGTTAATGCGTGCCGCGATGACGCAGCGCATTCAAATTTGACATCGTCTTTCGCTGCGTCACAGAATGATCTCAGAGAGATTCCGCGCGGCCGACCATGAACCATCCCGCATCGCAGAGCTCAGATATCGCGTCATCGGCCGCCGTTCCCGACAATCAACACTCACTCGTCGAAGTATACCGGACTATTCATGTCCCCAAGAGTGGACTGTGGACGCGACGCTTCGTAGCGTTTCTCGGGCCGGGCTACCTCGTTGCGGTGGGATACATGGATCCCGGCAACTGGGGCACAGCGCTCGGCAGCGGCATCAAGTTCGGCTATGTCCTGCTGTCGGTCGTCGTCGTCTCGAGCATCATGGCGATCTTCGTGCAGTCGCTGTGCGCGAGGCTCGCCATCGCGACGGGACAGGATCTGGCGCAGGCCTGCCGGAGCCACTACGGCAAACGCACCTCCTTCGGGCTGTGGATCACCGCCGAAATCGCGATCTGCGCGACCGACGTCGCCGAAATTCTCGGAACCGCGATCGCGCTGAACCTCCTGTTCCGCCTCCCTTTCGACGTCGGGGTCGTTCTGACCGCGCTCGACGTGCTGGTCGTCCTGTGGCTCCAGAGCAAGGGGTTTCGCTGGATCGAAGCCTTCATCATCTCCCTGATGATCGTGGTCGCGTTCAGTCTCGGCTACCAGATCGTGCTCGCAGCGCCCAACTGGAGCCACGCTTTCGAGGCGCTTGCGAGCGCTCCGCCGCTCCACGCCAATCCCGAAATGCTCTATCTCGCCATGGGCATCGTCGGGGCGACGATCATGCCGCACAACCTGTATCTGCATTCGGCCATCGTCCAGACCCGGGCCTATGGCACACAGATCGCGGAGAAGCGGGAGGCCCTGCGCTTCGCCACCATCGACGTGGTGATTGCGCTCGGCTTCGCGCTGCTGGTGAACGCTTCGCTGCTCATCCTGGCAGCGGCCGCGCTGCATCGGCAGGGCGCGGCCGCGGTGGCGCTCAGCCTCGAGGACATCCATGCCACGCTCGCGCTGACTCTGATGTCGCCGCTGGCCCCCACGCTGTTCGCCGTCGCCCTGCTGTGCTGCGGGCTCAGTTCGAGCTTTACCGCGACGATGGCCGGCCAGGTCGTCATGGAAGGCTTCATCCGCTGGCGCATACCCGCCTGGGCGAGGCGGCTCTCGACCAGGCTGGTCGCCATCGTGCCGGCCAGCGCCTTCCTGCTCCATCAGGGCAATGACAAGGCGGGCGCGCTTCTGGTCGCCACACAGGTCGTTCTGGCGCTCCAGCTCCCCTTCGCTCTGGTGCCTCTCCTGTCGATCTGCCGATCCAGACGGATCATGGGCGAGATGAGGGTTGGGGGGTGGCACCTGGCGATCGTGACCGCGATCGTTGCGGTTCTTTTGTTGATGAACGGATTGCTGATGTATTCGCTGATGACGCGCTAGCGCTTTGTCCAGCCGCGCGTCACATCGAAGCGTCGGCGCAGATGCGCGACCTCCATATGGATTGCAGGATGGTGGGAGCATTCCGCGAGGCGGCTGAAGGGTGACGGACCGGCCGATCTGCCGTCGCGCCAAGGTCCAGCGCTTGATCGCAGACGGCAAAATTGACATGCTTCCAACGGGACCGGTCGAGGGTCGCCTGAGCGTGAGACCCTCGGGGAACGTAGCCGTCGTCGTGTCGATGCGTCACCTCCTGTGTCAAGCCGCTGAATCGATGTCCGAGCCGCTTGTTTTCCAGTTCGCCTACGCATCCTCGTTGAACGCATCGAGGGTCGACGACCCGATGGAGATGCTGCGCGAGATTGTCGATGCGTCCTGTCGCAACAATGCTCGCTCGGGGATCACTGGCTATCTCATCTTCGACGGATCGGCGTTCGTACAGATTCTCGAGGGCGACCAGCTCTCCGTGCTGGCGACCTATGTCCGGATCGAGAGAGATCCGCGGCATCGCGATGTCACGATCATCGGATCGCAACACGTCGCCAAACGGCGCTTCGGCTCATGGGGGATGGACGGTTATCTTCGCTCGCTCCAGCAAGACCACATCTTCCGCGACCACGGCTTCGTCGGACAGATGGATTGGACGAAGCTGTCGATCTCGGCTGCGGTCGAGCTCGCCAGCGCTCTTCAGTGCGTCCACACCATCTCGCGCCCCAGTTGACCGGGCCCCGCCGGCAGGCGCGGCGACCGGGTGTGTTTGCGCCCTGTGATCGCGACGACCCGTCAACCTTGGATTTCGCGCCGTCTTCGCCGGCGCATGGTCCGTTCGCGGGTCGAGCGCATCCTGGTGAGGTTTCGGGGTCGGTTCGGACGAACCCGATACGGCCTTCGCTGCAACGATCACACGGGCGGCCGCCTTCTCTGCGGCCCCGACCGTCGGCATGATGCAATGGCAAGAGCAATTGAGGCGCCGGCATCGCCAAGCGGCGCGAGCACTTGCGCGGTATGCTCGCCCAGATGCGCCGGCGCATGGCGCAGACCCGGCGTCCAGTCGTTCCAGTCGCCCTGCGGACGGATGAGCCGCAGCGCCTCGCCGGCGGGCGCCGCGCTCAAAGCCGCACGAGCTGCTTGCCGGAATTGCGCCCCGCCATCATGCGCAAAAAGGCCTCGGGCACACGCTCGAAGCCGTCGAGTACATCTTCCCTCGTGACCAGCCTGCCTTCGCGATGCCATGCGGCCAGCCGCGCCATCGCCTCCTCGCGCTTGTGCCACCAGTCGAAGACGACGAGGCCCTGGATCATCGCCCGCGTCACGATCAGCCGCGAGGAGGCGCGCAAGCCGATGTCCTCCTGCTCGAAATCATTGGCCAGCGCGATCCGGCCGCAGATCACGACGCGCGCCGCGACAGCAAGGTTGCGCAGCACTGCGTCATGGATCGGCCCGCCGGTGTTGTCGAAGAAGACGTTGACGCCCTGCGGGGCCAGCGCCGCGATCGCGCCCGCCATGTCGTTGGTGGTCTTGTAGTTGATCGTCTCGTCGAAGCCGACCGAGCGGCACCAGGCGAGCTTCTCGTCGGAGCCGGCGATGCCGATGACGCGCGCGCCGCAGAGCTTGCCGATCTGCCCCACGATCTGCCCGACCGCGCCTGACGCCGCCGAGACGACCATCGTGTCGCCGGGCTTCGGCCGGCCGATCTCCAGCGTGCCGACATAGGCCGTCAGCCCCGGCATCCCGAGCCAGGCGAGCGTCGCCTGCGGCGGAGCCAGCGCCGGATCGACCCTGTTCACCTTCGCCGCGCCCGGAAGGTCCGGCGTCAGCACGGCGTGCTCCTGCCATCCGACATTCATCGCCTCTGCAATGTCGCCCGGCTTCCAGTCGGGATGGTTCGACGCCACGACCTCGCCGACGCCGCCGCCCTGCATCACCTCGCCGACCGAGACGCCCTTGGCATAGTTGGCGGACGGGCTGATCCGCCCGCGCATATAAGGGTCGAGCGAGAGCCATTGCGTCCGGATCAGGATCTGGCCGGGGCCGGGCTCGGGCATCGGCGCCTCGTGCAACGACCACGTCTCGAGATCGGGCGCGCCGCGCGGATGCGAGGCGAGGCGCCATTGGCGGTTGGTCATGGCGGGCTCCTGCGGCAGCTTCCTTCTCCACTCGGGGGAGAAGGTGGCCCGGCGAAACCGGGTCCGATGAGGGAAGTAAAGGCGCGAAGACGGTCTGGCGGGTCTTGGTTCAGCACGACCCTGATCCGTCGGCGCTGCACGCTGCCACTGTCTCCCCCGGGTGGAGAAGGGTCAACTCAGCCATTGACCAACGGGCAGGCCGGATCGGGCTTCTGGAACGCCTGCTCACCGGGGATGGTCGAGAACACCTCGTCGAGATCCCATGCTGCAAGCACCAAATCCTGCATCGCGCTCAGCAATCGCTTCAAACTGATCATTTGATTGCACAATCATTCGCGGCCATCCTGTCATGAAAGGATCGCCGTGGAGTCAGCGCCGTCCTGATGATCCGCGCCACCAGCACGGCGGGAGGCCAGGCCCGATGCAAACTGCCATACCCTGCATGCTGATCCGCGGCGGCACCTCCAAGGGCGCGTATTTTCTGGCGAGCGATCTGCCGGCGCAGCCCGCGGCGCGCGACGCCGTCCTGCTCGCGCTGATGGGCTCGCCCGACAAGCGCCAGGTCGATGGACTCGGCGGCGCGCATCCGCTGACCAGCAAGGTCGCGATCGTATCGGTGTCGACGCTGGCCGGTTGCGATATCGACTTTCTGTTCGCGCAGGTCGGGATCGAGACCGCCACCGTCGATACTACGCCCAACTGCGGCAACATTCTCGCCGGCGTCGGGCCCTTCGCCATCGCGCGCGGTTTGGTCGCCGTGACGGGCGCTTCGACCACTGTCCGGGTCCGCACCCTCAACACCGGCACCATCGCCGATCTCGTGATTGAGACCGGGGGAGGGCAGGCTGCCGTCGAAGGCGAGGCTCGCATCGACGGCGTGCCCGGAACCTCCGCGCCGATCGCGATCGGCTTTCTGGGGACAGAAGGATCGGTCTGCGGCGCGCTACTGCCGACCGGCAACGCGGTCGACATCGTCGATGGCGTGGCCTGCACGCTGATCGACAACGGCATGCCCGTCATCGTGCTGCGCGCCAGCGATGTCGGGCGCACCGGCTACGAGCCGCGCGAGCAACTGGACAAGGATGCCGGGCTCAAGGCCCGCATCGAGCGGATCAGGCTCGCCGCCGGCCCACTGATGAATCTCGGCGATGTCTCGGGCAAGGTCGTGCCCAAGATCGCGCTGGTCGCTGCCCCCGTCGCGGGCGGCGCGATCGCGACGCGCAGCTTCATCCCACATGAATGCCATGCCTCGATCGGCGTCTTCGCGGCGGTCACGGTTGCGACCGCCGCCGCCTTGCCCGGCTCGCCGGCGGCATCGGTGGTGACGATGCCGGAGGGCCGCGAGCGTTCGATATCGGTCGAGCACCCCACCGGCGAGTTCACCGTGCGGCTGACGGTCGGCGGCACGGCCGAGCAGCCCGTGGTCGAGCGTGCAGGCCTGCTGCGCACCGCCCGCATCCTGATGGACGGCCATGCCTTCGTGCCGGCCCGCGTTCTGCGCGCCGACACGCTGCGCGCCGCCGAATAGGTGTTTTGAAAGAGGATGTCCGAGCCGATGTCGAGCCTGCAAAAGACGGGGCTGGTGATCACCGCCCATCCCGGCGATTTCGTCTGGCGCGCCGGCGGCGCGATCGCGCTGCATGCGAAACGCGGGTTCCGCGTAAAGATCCTGTGCCTGTCCTATGGCGAGCGTGGCGAAAGCCAGTTCGCCTGGAAGAAGGCGGGTGTGAGGATGGAGGACGTCAAGGCGCAGCGCCGCGAGGAAGCGCAGGCCGCGGCCGACATGCTCGGTGCCGAGATCGAGTTCATGGACGCAGGCGACTATCCGCTGCGGACCACGGAGGCGATGCTCGACCGGGCGATCGACATCTTCCACGAGCTGAACCCCAGCTTCGTCCTGACGCATGCGCTGGAAGACCCCTACAACGTCGACCATCCCGAGGCGACGCGCTTCGCACAGGAAGCGCGGATCATTGCCCAGGCCGCCGGCCACAAGCCCGATCCCGAGCGGGCCTATGCCGCGCCGCCGCTCTTCCTGTTCGAGCCGCACCAGCCCGAACAATGCAACTTCAGGCCCAACGTCATCCTCAACATCGACGAGGTCTGGGAGGCGAAGCGCAAGGCTTTCGAGATCCTCGCTGCGCAAAAGCATCTCTGGGCCTATTACGAGCGCGTCGCGCTCAACCGCGGCATGCAGGGCGGGCGCAATTCCGGCAAGGCCATGACCTATGGCGAGGCCTATCAGCGCCTCTTCCCCGAAGCTCTGGAGACGCTGGCATGACCCCGACCGTCATTCGCACCAACAAGCGTGCAGCAGCGGGCGACATTGCGGCGCTCGCCGGCTTCGGCGTTTCGACCGCCCATGAGGCGATGGGGCGATCCGGCCTGATGAAGCCCTATCTGCGGCCGATCTATGCCGGCGCGCGCATCGCCGGCACCGCCGTTACCGTGCTAGCACAGCCGGGCGACAACTGGATGATCCATGTCGCGATCGAGCAGATGAGGGAGGGCGACATCCTCGTCGTCGCCTGCACGGCCGACAACAGCGACGGCATGTTCGGCGACCTGCTGGCGACCTCGGTGATGGCGCGCGGGGGCCTGGGCCTCGTCATCGACGCAGGCGTGCGCGATATCCGCGACCTGACGCAGATGGGTTTCCCGGTCTGGTCGCGGGCGATCTCGGCCAAGGGCACGGTCAAGGCCACATTGGGCAGCGTCAATGTGCCGGTCGTCTGCGCCGGCGCGCTGGTCCATCCCGGCGATGTGATCGTCGCCGACGATGACGGCGTCGTCGTCGTGCCGCGTCTGGAGGCCGCGAGCGTCGCCGAGGCCGGCGCCAAGCGCGAGGCGAACGAAGAGGACAAGCGCCGCAAGCTGGCGGCGGGCGAACTCGGGCTCGATCTCTACAAGATGCGCGAAGGGCTGGCGAAGGCCGGCCTCGTCTACCGCGACGATCCGGAAGGCTGAGCGCAGATGACGCCCGAACCCTGCCACGACATCGCCCATCTCGCCCATGTCGAGCTCTTCACCGACAAGCCAGAGGCCAGCCTCGACTTCTTCGTTAACATCTACGGGCTGACCGAGAGCGGCCGCGAGGGCGACAGCGTCTATCTGCGCGCCTGGGATGATTATGAGTTCCACACGCTGAAACTGACGGCGTCGAAGACCACCGGCGTCGGGCATATCGGCTATCGCGCGACGAGCGAGCAGGCGCTGATACGACGGGTGGCGGCGATCGAGGCGATGGGCGCCGGCATCGGCTGGGTCGAGGGCGATCTCGGCCATGGCCGTGCTTTTCGCTTCCGCGATCCGGACGACCATGTCTTCGAAATCTATTTCGACACGAACAAATACGTCGCACCGCTGCATGAAAAGCCCGCGCTGAAGAACCAGCCCCAGCGCAACCATGGCCGGGGCTGCGCCGTGCGCCGGCTCGATCACGTCAACCTGCTGGCGCGCGACGTCGCGGCGATCCGGGATTTCCTGCCGAAAGCGCTCGGCAGCCGCGTCACCGAGCAGATCGTGCTGGATTCGGGCGAGGTCGGCGGCTGCTGGTTCACCGTCAACAACAAGAGCTACGACATCGCCTATACGCGCGACTACACCGGGACGGCCGGGCGCTTCCACCACCTGACCTATGCCGCCGACCAGCGCGAGCATGTACTGCAGGCGGCCGACATCTTCCTGGAGAATGGCGTCCATATCGAAACCGGCCCGCACAAGCACGCGGTCCAGCAGACCTTCTTCCTCTATGTCTACGAGCCGGCCGGCAACCGCATCGAGATCGCCAATGCCGGCGCGCGCCTGATCCTCGATCCCGACTGGCAGACCGTGACCTGGACGGAGACCGAGCGGAAGAAGGGCCAGGCCTGGGGGCTGAAGACGATCGAGAGCTTCCACACCCACGGCACCCCGCCGGTGAAGCCGGCCTAGCGCCCGGTCCAGTTCGGCGGCCGCTTGCCGAGGAAGGCTTCTATGCCCTCCCGGAAGTCGGCGCTTGTGTAGCACATCACCACGAGGTCGTCGGTTTCGGCGTGCGCGCCGTCCTGCGCCAGCCGCCGCAGCGACTCCTTGGTGGCGCGCAGCGTCAGCGGCGCGTGTCCGGCGATCGTGGCGGCGAGAGCGTAGGCGCGCGCCAGCAGCGCGGCGTGATCGGCGACGACCTCGTTGTAGAGCCCGGCGCGTTCGCCCTCCTGCGCTTCGACGAGCCGGGCCGTAAAGACGACGTCCTTGACGCGCGCGGGACCGAGCAGGGCGACGAGGCGCGCATAGCTCTTGGCGGAGAGGCAGTTGCCGAGCGTGCGCGCCACGGGAAAGCCGAAGCGGGCCGAGGCGGTCGCGATCCGCATGTCGCAGGCGCAGGCGATGCTTGCCCCGCCGCCCGTGACCGCGCCCGAGATCGCCGCGATGGTCGGGATCGGGCAGCTTTCGATCGTGGTCAGGATGCGGTCGATCTTCGCCTCATAGGCGAGCGCGTCCTCGGGCTTTTCGAACGCGCGGAATTGCGAGATGTCGGTGCCGGCGGCGAAGGCTTTTTCGCCCGCCCCTGTCATCACGATGACCTTGGGCGCGCCATGGCCGGGGACGTCGCTGCAGATTGCGGCGATCCGCTCATACATGGCGAAAGTCAGCGCATTGCGCGCCTGCGGGCGATTCAGTGTGATCGTGCCGATGCCGTCCTTGACCTCGTAGAGGATTTCTTCGTCCATTCGGTCAGGCTCCTTCAGATCGCGCCGCTCGTGCGCAAGGCTGCGATCGCGGCCTCGTCGTAGCCGAGTTCGGCCAGGATTTCGTCGTTATGGTCGCCGGCGTCCGGCGTCGGGGTCGCTATGCCGGCCGGGGTGCGGGACAGGCCGACGGGCTCGCCGACCACCCGATAATCGCCGATGACCGGATGCGACACGGGCTGCGCGATGCCGAGATGCTGGACCTGCGGGTCATCGAACATCGCGTCGACAGTGTAGATCGGCCCGGCCGGCACGGCGGCGGCCTCGAAGGCGTCGAGCCAATGCTGCGCGTCCTCCGTTGTGAGGATCGACTCGATCAGTTCGCGCAGTTCGGGCCGCGCTTTGAGGCGCTTCTCCATGTTGTCGTAGCGCGGGTCGGCCGCAAGCTCCGGCCGGCCGATCGCGCCGCAGAAGGAGCGCCAATGCCCCTCCGCGCCGACGCCGATATTGATGTGCCCGTCGCGCACCGCGTAGACGCCCATCGGCGTCGAATAGGGATGATCGTTACCGGCCTGCGGCGGAACCTTGCCCTCGACCAGATAGCGCGCCGCCTGAAAGTCCATCATCGCGATCTGCGCCTCGAGCAGCGAGGTCTGGACCCATTGGCCGAGACCCGAGACCTCGCGCTCCTGCAGCGCGACCAGCGCACCGACCGCGCCATAGAGCCCGGCGGCCGAGTCCGCGACCGCGATGCCGGCCCGCACCGGCCCCTGTCCGGGCAGCCCGGTCACCGACATCAGCCCGCCCATGCCCTGGGCGATCTGGTCGAACCCGGCGCGCGTCCGGTAGGGGCCGCTCTGCCCGAAGCCCGAAATCGAAACCAGGATCAGCCGCGGATTGAGCGCATGCAGCGTCTCGAAATCCAGCCCGAGCCGGTCCTTCACATCCGGCCGGAAGTTCTCGATCAGCAGGTCGGCCGTGCCGATCAGCGTGGTGAGGATCGCCTTGCCCTGCGGCGTCTTCAGATTGAGCGTCAGCGAGCGCTTGTTGCGATGCAGGTTCTGCATGTCGTAGCCGTGGCGTGGCCCGCTCATGTTCTCGTTGGGGTCGAAGCCCGGCGGGCTCTCGATCTTGATCACGTCGGCGCCGAAATCGGCGAAGATGCGGGCGCAGGTCGGCCCGGCCCGGACGCGCGAGAGATCGAGCACGCGCAGGCGGGCGAGGGCGGAAGACGGCGTCGGGCGAGGCATGGCTTGTCGGGTCGCGATCAAAGGGCCGCGACTATCGGGGCCGTCTCAGGGACCGTCAATGCGCCGGCGAGGCATGACCCCAATGCGCGGTTCGGCCGGTCGCCTCAGGCTTCTTCGACATAGCGCCGGCGCAGATGCGCCTTGAACACGCCGGCGTCGAGCGGCTTCCCGGTGGCTTTCGTGAGCAGATCGTCGGTCTCCAGCAGGCAGCCCTGCGCGTGGATGCTGGTCCGCAGCCAGCCGACCAGCGGCGCAAAATCGCCGCGTGCGATGCCCGGCATGATGTCGCGTTCCGCCTTGCAGGCCGCCTCGAAGAGCTGTGCCGCCGTCATCGCGCCCAGCGTATAGGTCGGGAAATAGCCCCAGCCGCCGCTAGGCCAATGCACGTCCTGGAGGCAGCCAAGCCGGTCGTCCGGCGGCGTGATGCCGAGCAGGGTGCGCATGCCTTCGTTCCACGCCTCGGGCAGCGCCGAGAGCGGCATGGCGTCCGCAATCAGCGCCTGCTCCAGCCGGTAGCGCAGGATCACATGGGACGGGTAGGTCACCTCGTCGGCGTCGACGCGGATGAAGCCGGCCTCCACATGGGTGAAGCGGCGATGCAGGGCGTCAGCCTCCCAGGCCGGTCCCGAACCGCCGAAAGCCTCGCGCATCAGCGGCGCGGCGAAGGCAAGAAACTCACGCGACCGGCAGGCCTGCATCTCGACCAGCAGCGACTGGCTCTCGTGCATGCTCATGCCGCGCGCCTGCCCGACCGGCTGGTTCATGTAAGCCTGCGGCCGACCCTGTTCGTAGAGCGCGTGGCCGGTCTCGTGCAGCACGCCCATCAGTGCCTTCTCGAAATCGGCCTCGTCATAGCGCGTGGTGATGCGGACGTCGTTGTCGGCCCCGCCGCAGAAGGGATGCGTCGAAACATCGAGCCGACCGCGCGAAAAGTCGTAACCCAGGGCCGCCATCATCCTGAGACCCAGTGCGCGCTGGTTCTCGACGGGGAAGGGGCCGGGCAGTTCGGGCGTCGCCGGCCGGCGCGCTTGTGCCGCCAACACCTCCTGCGTAAAGCCGGGGAGAAAGCCGGCGAGATCGTCGAACAGAACGTCGATCCGGGCCGAGCGCCCGCCGGGTTCATAGTCATTCAGCAGCGCGTCGTAAGGCGACAGGCCAAGCTTTTCGCCCTTGGCGACGCCGATCTGGCGCTGGAGGTTCAAGACCTCCGAGAGCGACGGCAGGAGGCCCGCGAAATCGGCCTCCGCCCGCGCCTGCCGCCAGCGCATCTCGCAGGCCGACACGGCCTTGCTCGACGCCTCGACGAGATCGGCCGGCAGCGCCGTCTCCACCGTCCAGACCCGCCTGATCTCGCGCAGATTGGCGCGCTCCCAGTCGCCGAGATCGCCCTGCGCCTCCGCCTCGCCGAGCCAGTCGCCGATCTGCGGCGCGGTGGCGAGGTCGTGCCGCATCACCTGCAGCAGCGCCATGCTCTCGGCCCGCGTTTCCGCCGCGCCCGTCGGCATCATCGCATCATTGTCCCATTGCAGGATGCCGATGGCGTTCCCGAGCGCAGCGATGCGGCCGTAATGGGCGGACAGGCTGGAATAGGCGGTCATGGGCGGCTCAAATCCGTGTCAGGTCAGCAGGTTGCGGTACTGGCGCGGCTGCGAGCGCAGATACTGGCTGGGCGCCTTCACCGTTGCGCCGAGCTGGGCGGCCGCATGCCAGGGCCAGCGCGGATCGTAGAGCATGCCGCGCGCCAGCGCGACGAGGTCTGCGTCGCCCGTGCCGATGATCGCCTCGGCCTGGTCGGGCTCGGTGATGAGGCCGACGGCGATGGTGGGGAGGCCGGTCGCGGCCTTCACCGCGCGGGCCATCGGCACCTGATAGCTTGGCCCGAGCGGGATCTTCTGCGCCGCCGAGATGCCGCCGCCCGAGACGTCGATGAAGTCGCAGCCGCGCGCCTTCAGCGCCTGCGCGAAGGCGATCGTCTGGTCGATATCCCAGCCGCCCTCGACCCAGTCGCTGCCCGAGACGCGGAAACCCACCGGAACATGCGCCGGCACGACGGCGCGAACGGCGTCGTAGACGGCGAGCGGAAAGCGCATCCGGTTTTCCAATGAGCCGCCATAGGCATCCTCGCGCCGGTTCGAGAGCGGCGAGAGGAACTGGTGCAGCAGGTAGCCATGGGCGGCGTGGAGCTCGATCGCCTCGAACCCGATCCGCACCGCGCGCCGGGCCGAGGCCGCAAAGCTCTCGACCAGCCGCACGATCTCGTCCTCGTTCAGCGCGCGCGGCGCGCGGGCGTGCCCGTCGAACGCGATCGCCGATGGCGCCACGGCCTCCCAGCCGCCGGCGTCGAGCCCGAGTTGTCCGCCGCCATGCCAGGGCTGTGCGGCGGAAGCCTTGCGCCCGGCATGGCCGAGCTGGATGCCGATCGCCATCGGCGATTGGCCGCGCACGGCGGCGATGGTGCGCGCGAGCGCAGCCTCGGTCTCGTCCGACCAGAGCCCGACGCATTGGGGCGTGATCCGCCCGGCCGCCTCGACCGCTGTCGCCTCGACGAAAAGCAGCCCGGCACCCGACAGCGCCATGTGCCCGAGATGGATCAGGTGCCAGTCGGTGGTCAGGCCGTCCTGCGCCGAATACTGGCACATCGGCGAGATCACGATGCGGTTGGGCAAAGCGAGGCCGCCAAGATAAAAGGGCGAGAACAACTGGCTCATGGGACGGAGCGATCCTGCGGTCTGACGGATAGGGCGACCGACACTAGCCACAGGCCTTGTCTGCTGGCCATGCGCGGATGCGCAGGTGGCCTGCGTCCCCTGCGCACGCCCCCTGTCGGGTCCTGCCATGTTACGCTGCCGCGTCACGACAGGCCGGAACCGACCATGCAGGACAGCCACCGCGCGCTCTTCACCAGCCCCGCCGAATTCATCGACAGCGACCATCCGGCGATCATCGCGGAGGCACGCCGGATCACCGACGGCGTGTCTGAGCCCGCCAAGCAGGCGAGCCTGCTCTATGAGGCGACGCGCGACGGCGTGCGCTACGATCCCTATCGCGACTTCGCCTCAGCCCGAACCTATCGGGCCAGCAACGTGCTGGCGGCTGGCGAGGGCTACTGCGTCGGCAAGGCGGCCCTGTTCGCCGCGCTTTGCCGGGCGGTCGGCATCCCGGCCCAGATCGGGCTCGCCGACGTCCAGAACCATCTCGCCACGCCACGCCTGATGGAGGCGGTCGGCAGCAACGTCTTTGCCTGGCACGGCTACACGCTGGTGCATCTGGATGGCCGCTGGCTCAAGGCCTCGCCGACCTTCAACCGGACGCTCTGCGAAAAGCTCGGCGTCGCGACCTTGCCCTTCGACGGCCGCACCGACGCGCTGCTGCAGCCCTATGACGGGGAGGGCCGCGATTTCATGGCCTATCTCGCCGACCATGGCGCGTATTTCGACGTGCCGATGAAATTCCTCGTGATCGAGATGGCCCGGCTTTTCCCGAAGCTCTGCGTGCCGGGCGGGCTACGCGGCAGCATGGAGCGGGAGGCGAGAAGCCTCACTCCGCCGCCGGCTTGAGATAGGGCCGCTTCACGCCCTGCTCGGCGAAGGTCGAGCGGTTGCTCTCGCGGCGTTTCTTGATCTCGGTGCGCGCGACGGTGCGCAGATGCACCTCGTCGGGCCCGTCGATGAAGCGCAGCGCCCGGCCCCAGGAGTAGATGAAGGCGAGCGGCGTGTCATTGGTCAGCCCGCCCGCACCGAAGACCTGCATGGCACGGTCGGCGATCTTCGTCTGCAGCCGGGCGGCGACGACCTTGATCGCCGAGACTTCGGTGCGCGCGGCCTTGTTGCCGTGGGTGTCCATCATCCAGGCGGCGCGCAGGCAGAGCAGCCGCGCCTGGTCGATTTCCATGCGGCCCTCGGCGATCCAGTCCTGGATGTTGGAGTACTCGGCGATGTTGCGCCCGAAGGCCTTTCTCTCCAGCGCCCGTTCCACCATCAGCTCCAGCGCGACCTCGCATTGCCCGATCGTGCGCATGCAATGATGGATGCGGCCCGGCCCCAGCCGCGCCTGTGCCAGCGCGAAACCGGCCCCTTCCTCGCCCAGCATGTTGGAGGCCGGCACGCGGACCATGTTGAAATCCGTCTCGGTATGCCCCTCCAGCGAGATGTGGTTCAGCAGCGGCAGGTTGCGCATCACAGTCAGGCCGGGCGAATCCATCGGCACCAGGATCATCGAATGGCGCTTGTGCGGATCGGCGTCGACGCGCTGGTCGGACAGGCCCATCACGATGCAGAACTTGACGTTGGGATGCAGCGCCCCCGTGGTCCACCATTTACGCCCGTGGACGATGTAGTCGTCGCCATCCCGCGTGATCGTGGTCTGGAGATTGGTCGGGTCGGAGGAGGCCACGCCGGGCTCGGTGATGCCGACGCAGGAGCGGATCTCGCCGTGCAGCAGCGGAACGAGCCAGCGCTCGCGCTGCTCGGGCGTGGCGAACATGTGCAGGATTTCCATGTTGCCGGTGTCGGGCGCGTTGCAGTTGAACACCTCGGACGACCAGTAGAGCCGCCCCATGATCTCGGCCAGCGGCGCATATTCGAGATTGGTCAGCCGCGTGCCCGGCTCGTCGGGCTTCAGCGCCGGGATGAACAGGTTCCAGAGCCCCGCCGCTTTGGCCTTCGCCTTCAGGCCGTCGATCAGCGCCATCGGATAGCGCCCGTCTTCCGTCTCGTGTTTCCATTGGGCGTCCGCCGGCTGGACATGGGCGTCCATGAAGTCCTGCAGTTTTGCCCGCAGGCCCTCGACCTTGTCGGAATAGGCGAAATCCATGGCGTCCCTCGTCCTGTTCAGTCTTGTGCGTCGATCACGGCCTGCGCCCTGAGCGCGAAACTCTCGGCCATCGCGCCGACGGCAACCGCGTTCTCGGCCGCCGCATTGCCGGATCTGGCGCGCGCCGCAATGCCATCGAGGATGACGGCGAAACGGAACAGCGAGAAGGCGAGGTGGAAGCGCCCCGGCCCTTCGCTGCGGCCGGCTGCGGCGCAGTAGGCGTCGAGATATTCGGCTTGCGTCGGAATGCCGAGCGCCTCGCGGTCGAGTCCGACGATGCCGGAATACATCTCAGGCGTCGAATGCCAGGGCAGGCAGGAGAAGGCGACGTCCGAGAGCGGGTGCCCCAGCGTCGAGAGCTCCCAGTCCAGAACCGCGACGATGCGCGGCTGCGCAGGATGAAACATCAGGTTGCCGAGCCGGAAATCGCCATGGACGATCGTGGTCTCCGCGCTCTCGTCGAGATGGCTGTCCAGCCAGTCGATGGCGCGGTCGATCGCGGGAATGTCGCGCGTCTTCGTCTCGCGCCACTGCCCGCCCCAGCGCCTGAGCTGGCGGGCATAGTAGTTGCCGGGCTTGCCGAAATCGGCCAGCCCCGCGGCCTGCCAGTCGAAGCCGTGCAGCGCCGCCAGCGTTTCGGCCATCGCCAGATACATTGCCCGGCGCCCCTCGGACGCGACGCCGGGCAGGGCCGTGTCGTGAAAGACGCGGCCATCGAGCCGCTCCATGAGGTAGAACGGCGTGCCCACGACATCGTCCTGCTCGTGCAGCAGCAACACAGGCGGCACCGGGACGGTCGAGCCCGCCAGCGCCTTCAGGATGCGGTATTCGCGATCGACCGCATGGGCCGAAGGCAAAAGCGGGCCGGGCGGCTTCTTGCGCAGAACGAGCCGCGTGCCTGCGTCCGGATAGGAGACGAAGAAGGTCGGGTTCGACTGCCCGCCGCCGATCCGCTCCAGGCTCATCGCGCCGTTCGCCCGGCCGGGCAGGGCTTGGCGCAGGAAGGCGTCCAGCCGTGCGGGGTCGAATTCGATCGGGGAGGCCTGGTCGGTCGTCATGGCGCGCATCATCGTAAGGCGCGGCGCGTCGGTCAACGCGCGAGACCGCACAGCCCCGCCGGGAAACGCGATGCCGCCCCGCGCCTGTTCCCTGCGGAACAGCGCCGGGAACAGGCGCCCTCTAGGGTCAATTCATCGGCGGACGGATCGCCGGCAGCCCTGAAGGAGGCCATC
>LSIB01000101.1 GCA_001556025.1 Rhizobiales bacterium CCH3-A5 | reverse complement strand
CACGGGCGCGGTTGCCGACCGGCGCAGGACAACCGCCGCTACTTTGAGGGCATGATGTGGTTGGCGCGGACGGGCGCGCAGTGGCGGCATCTCCCCGACGATTACGGCAAATGGAACAGCGTCTTCCGCCGCTACCGGCGCTGGCTGGAGGTCGGTGTCTTCGACGCCATGCTGGAAAGCCTGGCGGAAATGGTCGAGCGAGACCCCTCCGCCGACATGATCGACTCAACCGTCGTCCGGGCGCATCACTGCGCAGTCGGCATAAAAAGGGGACTCAGCAAACAGAGGCGCTTGGTCGATCGCGTGGCGGCTTCACCACCAAACTCCATGCCCGCTGCGATGCCAAAGGCCGCCCGCTCGGCTTCGTCCTGACGGGCGGAGAGACACACGACGTCAAGGGCTTCGCGCCGCTGCTGCGGATGGTTGCCGACAAGATCGAAGCGCTGCTGGCCGACAAGGGCTATGATGCCGACGCCATTCGCGAGGAGTTGGCGAAAGCCGAGATCGAGGCCGTCATACCGGCCAAGCGCAACCGCAAGAACCCTGCGCCGCACGATGCCGAGAAATACAAGTGGCGCAATCTGATCGAGCGACTGTTCAGCAAGCTCAAGAACTGGCGGCGCGTCGCAACACGCTACGACAAAAGCAAGGAATCTTACCTCGG
>LSIB01000100.1 GCA_001556025.1 Rhizobiales bacterium CCH3-A5 | reverse complement strand
AACCGTGAATCACATAGGGCCGGTGAAGCCAATCACTTTATGGGTCCGAGCCCTAGGGGGCGGCTTCATCAACCAGGATCGGGGCGGCGCCTCTTGCCAAGCGCCGCCCCTTGCTACGGCCCAATGCAGGGGTGCAATTGCCGTAGCTCGACCAATGATACGCATTTTTCATTGCTGTCATTATTTCGGCATCTGCGCTCGCAACTCTTTGAAGAGCGCGAAAGAGGCATCACTAAAATCACTATCACGATTAGATCTGCACCAGTTTCTCAAAAATGACATTTGGTCCACAACCGCAAAACTGCGTGGAATCAAGTCTAGATTATCGTCGACCCCTGCCGGGGCTCTGACTAACGCGCCGTTCATAAAACCTTGTGCCCACGCAAAGTAAGTTTTCTCAGATGTTTCATTGCCATCTATATCGTTTATATATTTAGCGCAATTTGACGCGCCAAGGCCTGTGATCTTGACATTTTGCGCTACAACTATGTCTATAAAAAAGATGCTCATAAGAAAAATCATGAGATGAATTTTATTCATGGCAGGGTCCATTACTTCCAGAGTTTGTCAGGTTGATGGCCGAGCTAACCTGTTGAGCCTTTATTCAACGCCATCGCGGCTATTATCACATACGCCACGACACGAGGCGATAAGAAATTCCTCCTATTGAAAAATCTTAGGCTCCACAGACAGATAGAATATTGCGCCGTAACTCGGTCGTTTGTCTCGGGAAAATGCAATCGGTGCGCCGAGGCCTAGAACGATCTGTGCGTCGGGTAGGTTGAAGGCGTAGCGAGCACCGGGGGAAATCGTTAGCGCATATTCGCGGTCGATCCCGCGGGTCGCATTGACGGTTTCGATACGCTCACCCACAGTTTCAAGAAGCACGTTGAAGTCGCGCGTGACCGCATAGACAGCACTTCCTCCAAGATTGAAGCTCGTCGGACTGCGTCCCGAAACGTCGAATAGCGAAGTCGCCCCGGCGTTCGCGTGGAGTGTCACTCGATCGCTGACAACTTTGCTGAAAGGCAGGTTGCCCTGAACGCCGAAGGAGCCGTTCCCAGTGCCCTTCCTAAAATTCCCGGTAGGCAAAACGAGACTGATACGAGGCGCGAAAGCCAGTGTAACCGCACTCTCGAACAATGCCTGATATCGATAGTTTAGCAGCACGTCACCAATTCCGCGAGCCCTTTGACCTTCGCTTTTTAGGACCGAGTACGGCAACACGTAGGAGAATTGGTGGATCTGGCTTCCAAGGGGGAACTCGTTTGTGAAGGCGATATAGCGATCTCGGCCTTGCTTCCGCAGCGTGGCGATACCCTGAACGACCCCGGCCTCCTGATTGTAGGCCTCTTCGATCAGGAAAGAGTTGTCCTGGATCCCCTTGGCAGGACGGTCATCAGTTCCATCACCGCCGCCCGGCGGTTGGATACGATCCGTCTGGCCCTGAGGTTGGGCAAGGGCGAGAGTAATACCAACAAAATATGCTGTGACAGCGTAGGATAGGTTCATAAAGGCTCCATGGAGCTATGATTTCGTGATGTTGCTAGTTAACTGAGCGTCCGTTGCGCACGGCAAGGTCGGCGACGACAGCGGTCATTGCGGAAAGGACGAAAGCGACAGCGAGCTAGCCTCCAGGTCGTACCCTAAGAGTCCGTCCCGGAACTCATGACGCTCGCGCGATGCGGCGGATAAGAACCAT
>LSIB01000010.1 GCA_001556025.1 Rhizobiales bacterium CCH3-A5 | reverse complement strand
GCGTCCTCCAGGTCTTTGGCGTCAACGACCATGACAGCGCCCGCCTCGTCTCCGACCTCACCGGCCAGGAAACCGTCGTCTTCAAAACCATGAGCCGCGCGCTCGATTCCGAAAAATCCGGGATCTCCTACGGCCAGCAGCACGTCGCCCGTCCCCTCATGACCCCCGACGAAGTGCGCAACATGCCAGCCGAAGCCCAGATGCTGTTCATCGCCGGCCAGAGGCCGATCATCGCCGGGAAGCTGAGATACTTCGCCGATCACGAGTTTGCCGGGCTGTTCTAACGTGCCTGACTCGCGATCCTGTCGGCGCTGGAAGGGTTGAAGAAAGCGGTCCGGCGCGACGCGCCGAAAGCTCCTGCACGCGGCCCTCCGGCTCTCTACGGCGCTACGGCAAAGCGCGTTCGCCTACGGGCCGGCGCGGCGAAGCCACGAAAACGCCTATCATCATGGACTGCAACGGCTCATCTCGCGACGACCAAGCGAACCTGACGTTGTCTTGGCCCGTCAGGCGATCGCCTGCAGCCCCTTTCGCTGCACCACGGTCAGGAGCCGCAACGCCGGTCCTCCCGGCTTTTTCACGCCGCGCTCCCAATCGGAGATCAGGTTCTTGCTGACATTGAGGTAGCGGGCGAATACGGGCTGGGAAAGCTGCTCGCGCTCGCGGATCGCGCGAATCTCTGCCGGCGCAAGCGGGCTGGCCGCCGTCAGGCAGGCCTCGTTGAACTCCCGCATGGTCTGCTTGTCGATCGCGCCGCTTTGATGGAAACCTTCTATCATCCCATGCACGGCCGCCATCGCCTCGCTTTTATAGGTCTTGACCATCGCAGTTCACCTCCGTCAGACGCCCGTTCTCGATCTCTGCGCCGATCTGCTCGTCTGAAAACGCCAGCACCAGCTTCGCCGCCTTCGTGAACACCGCCTCTTCATCGCCATCGAGGTTCGCCTTGTCGCTCTTGGCGAAGCCGTACGCAAAAACCGCGCGGGTTCCTGCGCGAAAGAAGATCAACGTCCGATACCCGCCGGATTTCCCGGCGCCGGGCCGCGCCACACGCTGCTTCAACAGACCGCCGCCAAGGTCTGCGTCGACCAATCCCTTCTCGGCTCGCGCGACGGCGTCACAAAGCGCTTGGTCGCCAATCTTCTCCTTGCGAGCAAACTTCATGAACCAGGCGCTCCTGAAAACCCTCACGACACCGCCTCCACTTACCCTTTCTAGGTATCACGCTGAGTGTGATGATTCAAGGGACGCGTCCGATCATATCGACCGATTGCACGATGAAGTGCATGGCTTTCGAGCCGACCCTTACCCACCCCGCGAACCTCGCCGAGTCCGATCGACTTGCATTGTCTCATAATCAACAGCTCAATGCGTTTGCAGACCTTTGACAGAATGACGGGATTAGTGACACGATTCTCTGATCAGCAAGCCATCGGAGCAGCGCTCGGATAATCGGCCGTTTGCGTGATGGCGCCAGATCAGGAAAATGCGCGTGTTGATCGGCTATATGCGGGTGAGCAAGACGGACGGCAGTCAGGTCGTCGATCTGCAATCGGACGCGCTCGTGGCCGCCGGCGTCGCCGTCGACCAGCTCTACACCGATCGTGCGTCGGGCAAGCGCGACGACCGGCCGGGACTGGAGGCCTGCCTGCGATCGCTACGCGACGGCGACACGCTGATGGTCTGGAAGCTCGATCGGCTGGGCCGCAACCTCAAGCACCTCGTCGATGTCGTGCAGGCTCTCAATGGACGCGGTGTCGGGCTGAAGGTGCTCACCGGCCAGGGCGCCGCGATCGACACGACCACGGCTAACGGCCGGCTGATGTTCAACTTCTTCGCGGCGCTGGCGGAGTTCGAGCGGGAGCTGATCGTCGAGCGCACCAATGCCGGCCTCGCCGCCGCGCGAGCCCGCGGACGCAACGGCGGCAGACCGTTCAAGATGACGTCGGCGAAACTGCGGCTGGCGCAGGCGGCCATGGGAAAACCAGAGACGAAAATCGCTGAGCTCTGCGCCGAGCTCGGCGTCACTCGCCAGACGCTCTACCGCCACGTCGCGCCCACGGGAGACCTCAGGCCAGATGGAGAAAAGCTGCTCGGCCGCAAATCCAGATCGCCGCGTTCCCGATCCGTCCAACTTAACGCGGTTTAGCGAACAAACCTTGAGGTGCCCCCCTAGCAAGGCGACACATGCGCTTTTTGCGATCGCACGTAAGGCAGCGCATGCTGAAAACGGTCCCTCGCCGTGTTTGCCGTCGTAGTGGGCTCCGGCTTTGCGGGGGCAGGCATCTGGATCAACGCCAACATCCCGGACTTCAACGAGGCGGTCCGCCCGTGCATGGAACGCGAAGCCTCGACGCTACCAGCACTCAGGGCCGCAACCTGCCTCTGCTATGCCGAAGCCGTCCGGACATTCTCAGCGACAACTTACGCTCTGATCACGGCGGCCTCGTCCTGCGAAACGTCGATGCAGGCCGCGCTCAACACCTGCCGCGCCAAATCCTTCGGCATGAACAGTACGCCCAAGCGTTGAGACCCAAAGCCGCAACCGACGTGACGGACCAAGGCCGGCGCGATAGGTCTGGTTTGCCGGCAGATCGTGCATGTCGCGCGCGCGAGCTTCCGGCGATCCTGCCGCACGCCCCCCGTGTGCGGCAGGATTTTCATCGATCAGCCGCCTGAAGCGTCACGGTCTTGACGACCCAATGCGTGATCTCGCCCTCGACCTCATGCTTGCATTCCAGATTGCTGGCTTTCTCACGGGCCGCCAGCGCGTCATCGGCCTCGATCACTACCGTGACCACGCGCGTGATCTCAAGTTCGACAACGAATGTCTTCAGTTCCATCAACGCAATCTCCCATCCGCTATGAGATAGAGCGCCGTGAAACCGGGGCCAAATCATACGATGCCATTGCATTCATGCCCGATCGTCGCGTCCCACCGCTTCGACCAAGTCAATGATGCTCCGACGGACGAACCCGTGGCCGATTTTGCTGAACGCGCGGGATAGGCGCGCTCCCTCGGGGGTGGCCAGAAACACCGTCATCTCCGCCGTCATATCGTTGGCCGGATCGACCAGACGCTGCGGAGCGATCGCGGGCGCGCCGTCGAAGAAGTCCGCGACAGGGACGCCAAACAGATTCGCGATCTGCTGAAGCCGGCTCGCGCAGATACGGTTGGCCCCTTTCTCGTATTTCTGGATCTGCTGAAACGTCACCCCCAGAGCTTCGCCGAGGCGCTGCTGGCTGATCCCCGCAGAGATGCGCCGAAAACGTACCCGCGCGCCGACATGCTGATCGGTGGGGTGCGGAACCTTCGTCATCTGTTGCGGCTCCAGCTGGATCCCAGACAAGCCGATATCAATCTGATATCGTGAGGCAATTCTTTGATAAACCAATTGAACCACTGCCTAAATTGGTTCTCGAAGGCAGCATAAAGCAATGCGAAAGGTCGTCTCAGGCTTTCGTCTTTGCACGACGGCCTGAAGTCCCGGTCTTGCGGCCCAAACCGATCGACTTCGCCATCGCCGAGCGCGCCTCAGCGTAGTTCGGCGCCACCATCGGATAATCGGCAGGCAGATTCCACTTCGCACGATATTGCTCGGGCGTCAGGCCATAGGTCGAACTCAGATGGCGTTTCAGCGTCTTGAATGCCCTGCCGTCCTCCAGGCAGATGATCGCATCGGGCGTCACCGATCGCCGGATCGGCACGGCGGGGACCAGCGGCTCGGCTGCGACGGGCGCAGGAGGGCCAGCCAAGCCCGCGAGCGCCACATGGGTGGTCGCAATCAGGCGCGGCAAATCGGTCGTCGGCACGTTGTTGCACATCACATAAGCCGACACGATCGACGCCGTCAGCGCGATCAGCTCTTCATTCTGCTCAGGCATGCGGGTTTACCGTTCATGGTTCCAGGGATTGATGACGGTCAGCCCCATCGGAGCAAAATCCGCCACGTTGCGCGTGACAAGCGTCATACCATGCACGATCGCGCAGGCGCCAATGAAGGCGTCGCGCTCAGGCCGCGGATCGGGCGCGTGAAGCCGCGCGCAGGCGAGCGCCACGGCCCGGTCGATCATAACGGTGCGCTCCGCGAATTCAGGCAAAACGTTGCCGTCCATCCAAGTGCGCAGCCGCGCCCCCTGGGCAACGTCGCGGCGCTCGATCAACAGAATTCCGAGCTCCAGCTCCATCAGCGTGACAGCCGAGACATAGAAGGTCGCGGCATCGACCGCCGATAACCAGGCCACGACCCGAGAATCGGCCTTGCCGTCGCCCGCCTTGCGCAGCTCGGAAATCACATTGGTGTCGAGCAGAAACATCAGGAGAAGTCGGCCGGTCGCGGCAGATTCCGCATCGCCGGGATCTCCACGTCGATATCCGCCAGCCCCGGCATGGCCAGCGCCTCGACGATACTGCGCCGCGCGCCTGCTAGCCGCTGATAGGCCTCGTAGCTCAGCAGCACCTGAGTGGGACGGCCCCGGTTCGTGATGACGACCGGCCCCGTCCGCGCCGCCTTCTGGGCCTCGCTTGCGTTCTGCTGGAACGCCCGGCTCGAAACCGTCGTGATCGACATGGCGAACTCCTCCAGACTAATGTTGACACATTAGAACATCAATTGGGAGACGACAATGCGGCAGCTTGCCACTTTGGCTGTGATGGCCCTGAGAACCTGCATTGGCCGGCGGTCAGGCCGCCGATAACGGGCTTTCGACAAAGGTCTCATCGCCGACCTATCGTCACGAGCCGCGCCAAAAGATCGGGTACCGTCAAGTCGCCGGCTGGTTTCTCCTGACCTGATCCAGCGATGTATTGTCCGGTCCAGGGATCGAGAATCGGCACGCCGGCGGCCACGAAATGCGTCTCGTCGCGACTGACGATGATCAGGTTGGCCACGGCCGCCGTGGCCGCGATGAACAGATCGAGCTGCCCGAAGTTGTGCCCGCGCCGTCGACCGGCCTCCAGCATCATACGCCAGCGCAGGATGACGTCTTCGGTAAGGGGCAGCACCCGGCCTGCGAACAGCGGCCGAAGCGTATGCGCAAGCCAATCCGAAACGACAGCCCGGCGTTCGGCATCGGGCGCCTGCTCGATGCCAAAGCGGATCTCGGCGAAGGTGACGTCCGAGACGAACAACACCTCTTCCGGCTGCGCCGACACGAACGCTGCGACCGATGGATCGGAGCGCGGCTTGCGAAGTTCGGACAGGACATTGGTGTCCAGGAGAAAGCCGTTCACACCTCGACGTCCCGAACCGGGCCGGTGACGAAGGGCCGCTCCAGCATGATGTTGGCCAAGGGTGACGCGGCCAGCGCTTCGACCAGGCGACGCCCGGTGTGGCGCTCCCGCCCACGGTCATAGGATTCGGCCGAGACGATCACGACCGCATCCTTGCCGTGCAGCGTCACGCGCTGCG
>LSIB01000001.1 GCA_001556025.1 Rhizobiales bacterium CCH3-A5 | reverse complement strand
CGGGCTCGCCGTACCATTTCTCCTTCCATGCCGGCGATCTCGGCAACACCTTCATTTGCGGCCCATCGGGGTCCGGCAAGACAGTGCTTCAGAATTTTTTGCTCGCTCAGGCGGAAAAGTTCGGCTGCCAGCGCGTCATGTTCGACAAGGACCGTGGTGCCGAAATCTTCGTGCGCGCCTCCGGCGGCACCTATCTCACGCTGAAGAATGGCGTCTCCACCGGCTGCGCGCCGCTGAAGGCACTCGACTTGACACCGACCAATCTCGCCTTCCTCGGCGAGCTCGTCCGCAAGCTCGTCACGATCGAGGGCAGGGCGCTGTCCGTCGTCGATGAGGAGCGCATCGATGCCGCTCTCGAGGCGATGCGGGCGCTTCCGCGCCAGGAGCGCTCGCTGTCGGCACTACGCGCATTTCTCGGGCAGCAGGATCGCGAGGGCATCGGCGCAAGGCTGGAACGCTGGTGCAATGGCGGACCTCTCGGCTGGGTACTCGATGCCGAAGAGGACGCCATCGCGCTCGACGCCGACTTCATCGGCTTCGACATGACCGACGTGCTCGATCATCCGATCGTGCGCACGCCGCTGATGATGGTGCTGTTCCATCGCGTCGAGCAGCTCATCGATGGGCGCCGCATTATCATCGACATCGACGAGTTCTGGAAGGCGCTCGGCGACGACGCCTTTCGCGCGCTGGCAAACGACAAGCTTAAGACCATCCGCAAACAGAACGGCGTCATGGTTTTTGGCACGCAGTCGCCGCGCGATGCGCTCGCGTCCCCGATCGCCCACACCATCGTCGAGCAGTGCCCGACGCAAATCTTCATGCCGAACCCGCGCGGCACGCGCTCCGACTATGTCGATGGCTTCCATCTCACAGAGACCGAGTTCCGGCTGATCAAGGAGGAGCTTTCGGCCGAGAGCCGGCGCTTTTTGGTCAAGCAGAATGGGAAGTCCGTCGTCGCGGAACTCGACCTTGGCGGGATGGATGAGGCGCTCGCCGTGCTGTCGGGCCGCACCGAAACCGTCGAGCTGCTCGACCACCTCCGTGCGGAGGTTGGCGACGATCCCGCAGCATTCCTGCCCCGCTTCCATGCCGAGAGAAGGATCGAACGATGAGAGTGTCTCGCCTCCTGATTGCAGCAGCATTGGCTGGACTGCCCGCACATGGCTTCGCCCAGCAGGGCGTACCGGTGTTCGACGCCGGCGCGATCGCCAAACATGTCGAGCAGATCGGCAAGCTGACCGAGCAGATCAAGACGATGCAGGCGCAGCTCACGCAGGCGAAGCAGCTTTACGAATCCTTCAACAAGCTGACCGACGTCAACGACGTCGCCTCGCTCCTGGGCAGTGATGAATTCCGGAAGCATCTGCCGAAGGAGTTCGGCGAGATCGAGAAGCTCGTCTCCGGCGGCGGTGGTTCGCTCGCCAGCGTCGTCGATCGCTATCTCGATCAGAATCGCGCCTACCAGGGCGGCGACGCGAACTCCTTCTATCGCACCGAACTCGACCGCATCGCCCGCCAGGCCGGCGCCAAGCATTCGATTGGCCAGAGCGTCTACGATACGGCCTCCAAACGCATCGATGGTCTGGAGGAGCTTCGTCGGAAGATCACCGCGTCCAAGGACGCCAAGGACGTGCTCGACCTCTCCGCCCGGATCCAGGCCGAGCAAGCGCTCCTGCAGAACGAGGTCTTGCGCATGCAGGGCCTCGCCATGGTCCAGCAGGCGCGCGGCGACATGGACGGCCAGCGCGCAGAGGAACGGCGCCGCCAGTTGGTCGACGAAATGAAGGCCGCTCTTCAATGAGCAAGCCTCTGATTGCAGTCCTCTTGACGATCGCGCTCTCCGGTTGTGGCGACGAGCAAGCGGAGCGCGCGAAGCAGCCGTCGTCGATCCAAGACGTGCCCTTCTTCCTCGCGAACGCTGCTGACCATGAAGCTGCGCTGGCGCGCTGCCGAGCCAATCCTGGCGACCTCCAGTCCGATGCCACCTGCCGCAATGCGGAGGAAGCCAATCGCAAAGTGATGATCTGGGGTCGAGAAGCTGCCCTGAAGCGCGCGAGCAATTGAGATGGCGATCAACGTCTTCGACGAGTTCCTGAAGGAGTTCGAGCAGCCGATCACGACTTTCGTGTCGACGTCTGTCTCGAACCTCGCGACCTTCGTCGATGGACCGCTACGGGTCGCTGTCCTCCTCTATGTCGTGCTGTACGGTTTTGCGGTCATGCGCGGCGCGATCGCCGAGCCGATCCAGGAGTTTGCTTGGCGAGCGATGAGGCTCGTCCTGATCGTGCTCCTCGCGTCGAATGCGAGTTCGTTCCAGCAATACGTCACCAACCTCTTCTTTACGTCGCTGCCGAAGGAGATTGGAAACGCTCTTGCGGGTTCGGCCCTTGATGCCAACTCGGGTGCGCCCTTCGACAAGCTGTTGAACAAGGGAATCGAGGTCGCCCAAAAGATCTACGATCGAGCAGGCCTCACAGACATTGCGCCAGCTTTGATAGCCGCGATCCTTCTCGTCTTCACGGCCGTTTCAGGCTTTCTGCAGTTCGCGATCCTGCTCTACGCGAAGGTTGGCTTGGCGATCGTCATCGCGCTCGGGCCGATCTTCATCGCTCTGGCGCTGTTCGACGCGACGCGGCCCTTTGCTGAGGCTTGGACACGACAGGTTGCTAACTTCCTGATCCTACATGTGCTCGTTATCGCCCTTGTCGGCTTGATGCTCACTTCGGTTCAGGGGTTCGTCGAGAAATATGGTGCTGATGCTGCGTCCGGCGGCGCCATCATCGTCGGTGCCGTCGCGATCAGCGCGGTACTCGGTCTTGCCGCCTATATCGCCCTCCAGCTCCCCGCCATCGCTGGCGGCCTTGCCGGTGGTGGCGCATCGCTCGCAGCACGCGTCGTCACCAGCGCCATCACCGCCAACGCAGCCTCGGCCGCCGTCGGTGCGTACGCTGGCACCCGGGCCGCCGCCAGCCGCACCGCGGCAAGGATTCGCGAGCGACGACAGGGCGGCGAGATCCGACGCGTCTGAACGTTCCCTCCACACCAGGAACAACCGCATCCGCGCAAGGATGCCGAGAAGGATTTGCTTCGATGAACTGTCGCGTGATTTTGAGCGTGATGCTGGCTCTGGCGGCAACGGGCTGCGCCGGCTGGAACAAGGGCGCGCCGTCCTGTGACGGCTCGGCCAAGCGCCCGCTCAACAAGTCGCTGTGGGACTGGGAGACAAACCCACCCGTCGCACCGCAGCCTGATGCACCGCCGGTCAAACGGCTTGGCCAAGCGAAGCCGACCGCCTCCGCCAACGGCGGCAAACAGCCAAGCGCGACCTGGTCGTCCTTCAATATCGCGCGATCGTTCCTGCCTTGCGGGGAGGCGTCCCGCCATGGTTAGGCCCGACGATCTCAAGGACTATTTCGACAATGCGCGCCGCTGGGAGCAGGATTTGCTGCTGACGGCGCAGCGCTCGAAGCGGCTGGCCTGGTTCGTCGCGACCGCAGCCTGCGTTCTCGCGACGGCCGCCGTCGGCGCTGTCGCGGCGCTCGCTCCCCTCAAGACTGTCGAGCCCTTCGTCATCCGCGTCGACAACGCGACAGGCATCGTCGAGACGGTCTCGGCGCTCGGGACATCGCCGCGCAGCTACGACGAGGCGGTGACCAAGTATTTCCTCGGTCGCTACGTCCGCTCGCGCGAAGGCTACAGCCATGCCGAGGCCGCCAGCAATTTCCAGACGGTGGCGCTCCTGTCCTCGCAGGCCGAGCAGGCGCGCTTTGCCGCCGTCTATCGCGGCTCGAACCCGGAAAGTCCGCAGGTGCTGCATGGGCGCTTCGGCGTCGCAGAAGTCCGTATCAAGGCGATCTCGCTCCTGGCCGACAACCTCGCCTCCGTCCGCTTCCTCAAGGAAAGCCGTAAGGGTGAGGAGATCAAGGTGACCCATTGGATCGCGACGCTGACCTTCGCCTATGTCAACGCGCCGGTCTCCTCGACCGATCGCCTGATCAACCCGCTTGGCTTCCTCGTCTCGGAGTACCGCGCCGATCCGGAGGTCGCGCCATGAACCGCTGCTCGATCGCGGTCGCAGGCGGCTTGGTGCTTGCGCTTGGCCTCGGCGTGCCATCGCTGGCCCTGCAGCTCCCGACGGCCGGCGCGCGCGATGAGCGCGTGCGCTTCGTCGCCTATGACCCAGCCAATGTCGTCAAGGTCAACGGTGTCATCCGGGCCTCGACCCAAGTAATCTTCGCCGAGGATGAGGAAATCGCCCATGTCGCGATCGGCGACTCAATCGCCTGGGAGGTCGCGCCGGCCGGCTCGATCCTGTTCTTGAAACCTCGCGAAAAACATCCGCCGACCAATCTGCAGGTCGTCACCACGCGTCGCGACGGACGCAAGCGCTCCTACCAGTTCGAGCTTTCGATCGCGGAAGCCTCGCTGAAGGAGAGCTATTTTGTCGTGAAGTACTCCTATCCGGCCGACGAAGCCGATCGGCGTCGCGCCGAGCACGAGGCGCGAGGCCAGCAGCGCGAAGGCGCGATCATCGACCAGACCTTTGATCTCCACCAGCAATACGGCGCGCGCAATTGGCGCTTCTCGGCGCAAGGCCCGGCCGACCTCGAACCCGACGGCGTCTTCGACGACGGCAAGGTCACGAGCTTCCGCTTCGCAGGCAATCGCGAGGTGCCGGCAATCTACATGGTCGGCTCGGACGGCGCGGAAAGCCTCGTGCCCAAGGACATCCGCGGCGAGGTCGTCGTGGTGCATGCCACCGCGCGCGAATTCCGGCTGCGTCGCGGCAGCGAGGTGCTCTGCATCTTCAACGAAGCCTTTGACGCCGTTGGCGTGAACCCCGGCACCGGCACGACGAGCCCCAGCGTCGCCCGCACCCCGAAGCAGCCAGCCCCGGTTCGCCGTCGCTGAGGAGCATGTCATGACTGATCAGACTTCGTCATCAGGCGTCGAGGGCGAACGCGGCATCACGCCGGTTTCGGGACCGGTCGAAGGCAGCGGCCGGGCATTGGCCAGGCGGGGCATCGGCGCGGCCGCGCTGATCGCCTTTTCGGTCCTTGTGATCTGGAGCACCTGGAAAGCCGAAAAGCCCGTCGAGCAGGGCGGAGCGAAGCCCATAATCCGCCAGACGACGACTTTTGAGCCGGCGCGCGAGCCGCCGGCGCCGGCTCCTGTCCAGCAGGCGGCCCTGCCGGTCCTGCCGCCTCAGCTCGCGCCTGCCGCCACACCGCCGCAGACCGACAAATTGATGGAGAGCGCGCGGCGTGCGCCGGTGCTCGCCTTCAATCGGCCAGGGCGCGGGTCGTCGGGAGAAGGAGCAGGGCAGGGGGCATCCCTCCCGGGTTCACCCCTGATCGCTGGTTCGGCCGAGCCACGCAACGAGTTGGCCGACAAGCTCAAGGCCACGGCAATCGAGGGCGTCCGCGCCTCGCGCCTGCCAAACCGCAATCTCCTGGTGACGCAAGGGACTGCGATCCCGTGCGTGCTCGAGACGGCGATGTCGTCGGATGTGCCGGGTTTCGTCTCGTGTGTCGTGCTGCGTGATGTGCTGTCGGATTCAGGCCATGTCGTGCTGATGGAGAAAGGCACGCAGATTGTCGGCGAATATCGCGGCCAGGTCCGAAAAGGCTCCAAGCGCATGTTCGTGCTCTGGACGCGGGCAAAAACCCCAACCGGCGTCATCGTCGCGCTGGCCTCGCCCGCGACCGATGCACTCGGCCGCGCCGGCTTCGACGGTGAGATCGACACCCATTTCTGGGAGAGGTTCGGTGCAGCTCTGCTGCTCTCGATCGTCAGCGACGCCGCTGCGATCGGCCGCCAGCAGCTCGAGGATGCGGATATCGAGATTCGCAACACGTCGGGCGCGGCCAACACGGCCGCGGGCATCGCCGTCGAGCGCTCGATCGACATTCCCCCGACACTGAACAAGAATCAGGGCGAGCGCGTGAACATTTTTGTCGCCCGCGATCTGGATTTCTCCTCGGTCTACGATCTGAAGCGGATTGAAACCCGCGCGCGGATTTTGGATCGCACGGTGCCCGGCATCGATGCCGGTGTGGCATCCGGCTCTCGGGTCACCAAGCCATGACCGCACTCGCGCCTGTGCCTGTCGAAGCCGATTGCGTCGTTGTCGTCGCACCGACCACGCCGACCGCTCCGACCGCTTCCGAACGGCGCGCCAGCCGCATCGTGCTCGAACGCTATCTAACGCCGCTCGCGCGCTTCCTGTCGCAGGCTGACCTCACCGAGATCGTCGTCAACCGCCCGGGCGAGGTGTTTACGGAGGGTCCGGGCGGTTGGCATCGGCATGAGCTACACGATCTGAGCTACGCGCATCTGATGCATCTGGCGACGGCAGCCGCCGGCTACACCCGGCAGGATATCGCGTCCGATCACCCGATCGTCTCGACGACGCTGCCAGGCGAGGAGCGCTGCCAGATCGTCGTGCCGCCTGCTGTGCCGGCAGGCACGGTGAGCCTGACCATCCGAAAACCCTCGACCGTCACCATGACGCTGGAGGATTTCGAGGAGCGCGACCTGTTCTCCGACATTCGTGTGACCAGCGATGATCTCTCGGATGACGAGACCGAGCTGGTTCGCCTGCGAGACGCAGGGCAGTGGCGTGAATTCCTGGCGCTCGCCGTTCGCAGCCGCCGCAACATCATCATCTCGGGCGCGACCGGCTCCGGCAAGACGACGCTGTCAAAAGGCTTGATCGCCCAGATCCCGGCGTCCGAACGCCTTGTCACCATCGAGGACACCGCCGAGCTTGTGGTGCCGCAGCCCAATCACGTTCGGCTGCTCTATGCCAAGGATGGGCAGGGGCTCGCCAAGGTCGGACCGCGCGAACTGCTGGAATCCTGCCTTCGCATGCGGCCCGACCGCATCCTGCTGCAGGAGCTGCGCGATGGCACCGCCTTTTTCTACCTGCGCAATGTGAATTCCGGGCATCCCGGCTCGATCACTACGGTCCATGCCGATTCCGCGCGCCTCGCCTTCGAGCAATTGACGCTGCTGGTGAAAGAAAGCGCCGAGGGCAGGGATCTCGCCCGTGACGACATCCGCAACCTGCTGCGCCAGACCGTCGATATCGTCGTCCAGATGAAACGCGAGCACGGCCACTTCCGCATCACGGAGATCGACTATGACCCTGCTCGAAAGCGCCTCTCCAGCGCGTAAGTCGGCGCTCCGGTTCGGACTCATACTGACCGGCATCGCCGTCTTCCTGTTCGTCGGCTCGAACGTCCTGCTGCTGGGTCTGCGCACCCATGATGGCGGCTTCCACTGGAACGAGCTTGCGATCGCCTGGCCGCATTACGGCACAAACGAGCGCCTCGACCGCTGGATCACCTTTGGCACGCTGGCCGGCACGATAGCAGCCTTCGGGTTGATGGGCTTTATTCTGCGGACCAAACCGCGTCCGCTGCATGGCGAGGCGCGCTTCGCGACCGAGCGTGATGTCCGCAAAGCGGGCCTGCGGGAAAAGCAGGGAATCCTTCTCGGCCGGAAGGACGGCAAATTCCTGTGCTTCGGCGGGCCCGAGCACGTCATGGTCTATGCGCCGACCCGGTCGGGCAAAGGTGTCGGCTATGTCATCCCGAACCTGCTGAACTGGCCCGATTCCGTGGTCGCGCTCGACGTCAAGAAGGAGAACTTTGATCGCACGGCCGGGTTTCGGGAGGCGAGCGGGCAGGCCGTGTTCCTGTTCGATCCGCTCGACGAGCAGGGCCGAACGGCACGTTACAATCCGCTCGCTTATGTCCGCCGCGATCCCGTCGATCTCTATGATGATCTCCAGCGCATCGCAGTGATGCTGTTCCCGGCCGAGAACCGGGCCGACCCGTTCTGGTTCGAGACCGCGCGCTCGGCGTTTGTCGCGATCGGCGGCTATGTCGCCGAGACACCGGGCCTGCCGCTGACCATCGGCGAAATCCTGCGGCAGCTTTCCGCCTCAAGCGATCTGAAGGCGCATTTTCTGGCCGCGATGAAGGAGCGCGCAAAAAGCACGGCGCCGCTGTCCTCACATTGCATCGGAGCGCTGAACGACTTTCTGTCGGCCTCCGAGAACACGATGAACTCGGTCCGAAAAACCACGACGGCGCGGCTCGGCCTCTGGCTCAATCCGCGCATCGACGCCGCAACTTCCGCGAACGACTTTGATCTGCGCGAGCTTCGGTCCCAGCCGATGTCGATCTTTCTCGGCGTGACGCCGGACAATCTCGACCGCATGGCGCCGCTGCTCAATCTGTTTTTCCAGCAGGTCATCGATCTGAACAGCCGCGACCTGCCGGAGCAGAACCCGAAACTCAATCGCCGCGTCCTGCTGCTGCTCGACGAGTTCCCGGCGCTCGGCCATGTCGGCGTGCTTGCCAAATCCGTAGCCTTCGTTGCCGGCTACGGCATCCGCCTGCTGACCATCATCCAGAGCCCGGCGCAGCTTCGGGCGATCTATGGCCCCGATCTCGCCAAGACGATTATGACCAACCATGCGATCGAAGTTGTGTTCGCGCCGAAAGAGCAGGACGTCGCCAACGAACTGTCGGAGCGGATCGGCTATGACACGGTCCAGGCGAAGAGCCGCTCACGCCCTTGGGGGCTATCGGCGGGAAAGCGCAGCGAATCCATGTCGGACCAGCGCCGCGCGCTGATGTTGCCGCAGGAGCTTAAGCTGATCCCGTCATCCAAGGCGTTCATCCTGGCGGCCAGCGTGCCGCCAATCATCTGCGACAAGATCATCTACTTCGACGACAAGGCTTTCGCCACGCGCCTAAAGACACCGCCGGTCATCGCGCCCAATCGCGGCCCGTCGAACATGCTGCTGGCGAGCGAGATCATCGAGCTCAAATCCGCCGTCGCCGAGCTGCAGGCGACGTTTCGAACCCGCCCGATGACGGATGAGGAGATCGCCGATCCTTCGCTTATCCCGGACGACGCCACGTTTGATTTCGGGGACGTGCCTGTCGATCTGGAAGGCCTGTCCGAGGACGAACTGAAAGACTGGTGCTCGCAGGTTATCGATGCTGCAATCATCCCGGCAAAGGAAGCCGGCGGATCAGTGAAGGAGATGCGCCGTGCAAGGTGAGCGTCAGGATCAGAGCGAGTTCACGATTGAACGCGGCCGAGAGAGGGATGCGGGCGCTGGCAGCTCGTCATCGCGCGGTGCTTCGAAAGCGCCGGAGGGCGAAAGGCGGTCCGGCCAGGCTGAATTCAATCTTGGCGGTGCGAACGAAGGCCGATCTGAAAGCGGAATGCCTGACCGGCTCCGGCGCAAATACTATGTTACGGACACAGGCGCGAGCAACGAGGCTAAGGTCTATGCCGATCCGCGGGGCGAGTATCTCGCATTCAAGGTTTCGACCGAACGGATGACGACGCGGCTCGAAGACGCTGGCGTCGTTCGGGATATGGTCTCGGTCGCGCAGCATCGAGGCTGGACGGAAGTCGAGGTTCGCGGATCGCAGGAGTTCCGGCGGACTGCATGGCTTGAGGCGTCGGTGCGCGGGCTTGCGGTTCGCGGCCATGACCCCGATCCAGTCGATCGAGCTGCGCTCGCGTTTCGAGCAAAGCCGGAGACGGGTTTGAAACGGACAGTTCGAAAACCACAGACCCACGAAGCTGCGGCATCCGAAACGATGACCATCGATGGTGTCGCGACGAGGCGGCCAATCGATGTAACGGTCATGCCTCCGGAAAGTCGTGACGAAAGGTTGAAGACCCGAGGCGAACTCCCGGAGGCTGGTGCGTCACGAAGCTGGAACACTGCGAAAGGACCAGCGACGGCAATCCCCGAGAATGCTCAGGATCCTTCGACAAAGCGCCCAACCGTGACGATAGATGGTGCTGCCCTAAAAAGTGGCACCCCACGAGACCTGCAGCGCGCTCGATGGCAGGCTCGCTCGGAGGAATTCCGAACGGGTGATGCAAGACAGATGGCAGGCGACGAAGCCGTCAAAGCGGCTCGGTCGCAGCTTGTTGCGATCGAGCGCGCCCTCGCCAAGGCCGTTCGCAATCCTGCATTGCGTCAATCAATTTTGAGCTATGCGAAAGAGCGGATCGCCAGGGAGTTAGCGGGTGGGCAGGCGATTGAGCGCAGGCAACTAAGACAAAAAGTGCCTGCTCAACAAAAAATCTCACCATTTCCAAATAAAAGCGAGCCCTCGCGCAATTCGCCAGATCGCAGACATCCAAATCTTTCCAGGTAAGCAATCGATTGGCTGCTAATGCTTGCCGTAAACGATAGTTTGCCCCCCAGCGCCAACGAGCAAGGTCTCGAATTTATCCGGCGTGACGCCTGGGACCTCCATTCCGGGCGATCCAACAGGCATGTCGGGAACGGCAAGGCCAAGAGCTGCCGGCCTGTCTTTCAACAACTTGCGGATGTCTGAGGCCGGTACATGACCTTCGACGAAGTAACCCTCGATGACGGCGGTGTGGCAGGACTGGACTTTCTCCGGGACACCCGTAGCGCGCTTGATAGCAGCCATATCACTGCTTTCCATGACGCGCGGCGTGAAGCCGGCCTGCTCGAGATGTCGGACCCACGCTTTGCAGCAGCCGCAGGTTGGGCTGAGATGGACCTTGATCTCCTGGGCGCTCGCCGGGAGAGCCGGCAGCAGGAAGGCGAGAAGAAAGACCGACGTAGGCTTCATCATAATCTCCAGATCAACAAGAATTTCTATGTCGAGGCAGGGTGGGATGCCGTAGGCACGGTCGGCCCATGCGGCAAAACCGGATCGTCGGCGATGACCTGCGCCAGTTGCTGCTCTGGCTGGGCGAGACGAGGCAGGGTGATAGTCACCCGAAGACCGCCTTCTGGACGGTTGGCTAGCGCGATCTCGCCGCCATGTGCGAGGACGACGGCGCGCGCAATGGTCAGGCCGAGGCCGGAGCCGCCGGTCTCGCGTCCGCGCGATTCCTCGAGGCGGACGAAGGGTTGGAAGACGCGTTCCATATCGCCGTCGGGTATGCCGGGACCATCGTCTTCGACGGTGATCGCGAACCCTGCTGGCGTCTCGTCAACCATAACGGTGACATGGCTGCCGTACTTCACCGCGTTTCCAACGACGTTCCAGAAGGCGCGCTTGAGCGCAAGCAGCCGGCCGAGCACACGGCCATGCCCGGTTCCGCTCAGGCTGACCGCCCGCCCCTGATCGGCATGGTCGTCGACGATGGTCTCGATCACCGAGACGATGTCGATCGGCCTGATCGCCTCGCTAGAGACGCCGCCGCGCAGGAACTCCAGCGTCGAATCGATCATGCCCTCCATCTCGGCGAGGTCGGCGTCGACGAGGTCGCGCGTCGCCTCGTCCTCCATCAGTTCGGAGCGCAGGCGCAGCCGCGTGATCGGCGTACGCAGATCATGCGAGACGGCCGCCAGCGCCTGCATGCGCTCGGAGACGAGGCGCTGGATGCGCTCGCGCATCGTGTTGAAGGCGCGCGCGGCGCGGCGGACTTCGGCCGGGCCGGTCTCGTCCAGCGGCTGCGGCGTCTGGTCCAGGCTGAAGCGCTCGGCGGCCACCGCGAGATCGCGAAGCGGCCGCGTCGCCCAGCGCAGCAACAGGACGGCGACGACGACGATGGCGACGCCAAAGCAGATCGTCACCGCCAGCACGCTCCAGTCGGCATGCTGGGCCGCACCCAGCGTCGTCGAGGAGAAGTTCACCCAGGAGCCGTCGTCGAGCCGCACGGAAACCAGCATCATGTGCCGGTAGGCGTCGGCCTCGCCGGAGCCGAGCGCGCCGTCATCGGCGAAGCCGAGACGAAAGGATTCCGAGGCCAGATCCGGCACGAGCTCCTTGAGCTTGGCTTCCATCGCGGCCGTGCGATCGGTGGTGGGGGCGGTGCCAAGGACCAGGCTGACCTTGCTCCAGTGCACCTCAAGGCTCGCGCTCGACAGGTCATGAGCGGCGCGGTCTCGTTCCGGCTCGTGGGGGATGCCGGCGATGGCACGCTTGATCGAGACGATCCGCTCGGCCAGTCCCCGGTCGCGCTGCGCCGTTGCCAGGCTCTCGACGCCGACACGGTAGGCCCAGTAGCCGACGAGATGGAAGGCGAGCAGCGCCGCGACCAAGATCAGGATGGCCCGCCCCGCCACGGTGTCGCGAAAACCCCTATGGAGCATGCGACTCATGCCGGCTGTCCCTCCAGCACCTGAACAGCAGGCGTGAACATGTAACCGGCGCCGCGGATCGTCTTGATCAGTTGGCCGCCATTGACGTCCGCCTCCAGCTTGCGCCGCAGGCGGCTGATCTGAACATCGATCGCGCGGTCGAAGGGATCGCTGTTTCTGGTCTTGGCGAACTGCATCAAGGCCTCGCGCGACAATACCCGATTGGCGTGCTCGATAAAGGCGACCATCAGGTCGAACTCGCCGGTGGATAGATCGACCAGCGTACCCGATGGCGAGGTCAGTTCGCGCCGGCGCAAATCCATCCGCCACCCGTCGAAGACGACGCACTCGCTGGCGCGGCCGTCGCCAGTTCTGCGCATTGAGCGCGAACGTCTCAGCACCGCTCTGACTCGCGCCAGAAGCTCCCGCGGGCTGAACGGCTTGGTGACATAGTCATCGGCGCCGGCTTCCAGTCCAATGATGCGGTCGCTTTCCTCGCTGCGAGCCGTCAGCATGACGATCGGCACCTGTGACGTCGCGCGCACATCGCCGCACAAATCGAAGCCGGACCGTCCCGGCAGCATCAGGTCGAGAATGATGAGATCGATGTCCGCCTGCCTCAACACTTCCAGCATGGCGCGTCCGTCAGGCGCACCCGTCACCTTGTAGCCGTGGCGCTGCAGGAAGCGGGCCACAAGCAGGCGAATCTGTGGGTCGTCATCGACAACGAGCACATGGCCATGGTCATCAGCTAAGGGGGTGGTCTGAATGTTTGTCACGAGCATCTTTCGAACGGCTTAGGTTGGCATTTCATACCGAACGGCAGGCCGGATGAACGACAATATAGCGCTGTATCGCGGGCTGGGCGCGATCGGCTTTGATACAATTTGTAACGGACACAACCCTCCCGCCGTTGCTACCAAACTGCATCGAAGGCTCTGGGGTCGAACGAATCGCGATGGCCGTAAAACTTTCTCTCTCCGCTCTCTTGGCGCTCGCGCTAGGCGCGTGCTCAGTCGCTCCCGTTCCCGTCCATCTGGCGCGGCCCGCAGATCCAGGCGCACGCGTTCCCGCAGTTGGCTATCAGGGCGTCACCGCTGGCCTCGTCTCGATGCGCCCGACCGAGCCGAAGAATTGGCGCGAGCTGAACCGTAGAGTAGGGCCTCAGCAGTGATCGCGACGACTTCCGCTTCGTACTCCGTTCAGCGAGCCTTTACATCTCCGATTCGGCGCTTCGCGTTCTTGGCCGGCGTTGCCGCGCTTCTCGGGGGCTGTTCGACATTTTCCGCAGACGGGGGCGTCGGCACGGCGCAGGCCATCGCTTACACAGAGCTTAACAAGGACGTCGTCCGGATCACGGATGACGCCGTCGCAGGCAGCGCCAAGGCGC